>CADBDT010000004.1:216527-280325 GCA_902793465.1 uncultured Coriobacteriaceae bacterium
GACGTCCGTGGAAAGTCGCTCCGTGCGCACTCCGGACCTCGCAGTGCGCACGGAGCGACTTTCCACGGACGTCCAGCGCGCACGTTGCGAAATTTATGCAGAGAGGCCCTACGCCTCGTCGCGTCTGGCGCTGCGCGCACGTTTGTGGGCAACCTGCCAACCCCTCGCTGTGCCTGTGTGTCGTCCAATCTCTAGGGACGATACTTTGCCCTCTTCCGGTGATGTGGCGCAATAGACCGAATACCAAGAAAACCCTGCTGTTCAGCGCTTGCATCGCTCTCGTAAAAAAGCAAAATGCCATAATTATTGTATCTATGTCGATTATTGAAAGGCGGGGACATGTGCGATCGCATTAAAACAAAACTGCAGTCGCAACAAGGCGCATCGATGTCCATAGCCTTCTTGCTGTTCCTGGCTTGCTTCGTAGCGGCATCGGTTCTTGTTGCCGCCGCTTCGGCAACCTCGTTTGTCCCTTCGATGTCCTCGAACAGCTTGAAAGACACCGGTGCCAAGGTCACACCCATAGGCGCGATTGCCGCCACGACCCTTAAGGCCGCAAAAGACGCTAACGCGAACGGCGTGGGCACGGGCCAGAACATGGCGGAGCCAGCAGTGGAAGGTGGCGGTGCATCTGGACTGCGCGCCTTCCAAAAGACCCTCAAATCCGCAGACGGCAAAACATACAAGGTAAAGGTAATAGCCAGTGCCTCTGCAGGCATTCCCGAAGACGTCCAGCTCTCGGTGATGGAGCTCAATCAGATTCCTGCAGGCTGGGACAACATGGAAAAGCGACTTACCATCTACAAGGGCAGGCCATATGCGACGGAAAAGCTCCTGGACGAGAACCAGATGCGCCAGTACGGCGGGCGACTCAGCCAGGCGCTCAGCCTTGGCGAAGACAGCGTGCTCATGTGGAACAAGCTGCTTAACGTTACATTTGTACGCGATGGAACCGTATTCGAGCCCGTGGGGAGCGTACTCGTGGAGGTGGAAACGGATGCCATTGCGGCACCGACCTCCGACGCGCTGGAAGTCGCCCTTCTTGCCGACGAAAACTCGCAGGCATACACGGTGCGAAACGAGACGGGCACGAAGAAGGACGAGACAGACAAGGAGCCCAAGGACCTCTGCACCCGCGTGGTGTTTAGCGCCAACAGGCTTGGCGACCTTGCGCTGGCGCAGGTGAGCCAGAAGAAGTTTGAGTGGAACGTGGACAAAAGCGTGCTCTCCGTATATGCGCCGCGTAGAACCGTAGTATCCGCATCCGAACTCGACCCCAACATCGATCTGGGTGAGGACAGAACCGCAACGCAAGTGCTTGCGATGACTGTGGATCCAGCGCGCGCATTTGGAAATACGCTCTGGATTCGTTGCGACGATCCGAAGGAGGGAAGTGCCGGCACGATAATTCGTGGGTACAGGATGGGAAAGGACGGAGACGTCCAATCGCTGTTTGGCCCAGGCGCAGCCAACGGGTTGGTGGCCTTCGATTCCAGTGATGTTATTGCGTTGGAATCGGCGCGAGTGGCAGACGCGCCCTCGGCAAACGCGTCCTTGGCAAATGCCATGGGGCTTCGGCTTGCGCCACAGGACTCCGAGGATCTTGTTTACTACATATCTACGATAGGTGAACCCATACAAGTTATGGACGTACTCGAGGAGGCAGGTGTATCCGTTGAGTCCCTGACCATCGACAACGCGTCTTTGGATCAGGCTCCTGGCGCCGATCCTGACCCGTTGGGTTGTGGCCAGTCCGACGATGGCACATGGCTGCTCACATGCAGCGGCAGCTTTGAGGGCGAGCGCACACTTACGGTTAGTGGAACGCAGGGCGAGGAGGCGACGCCTGTTACCGTTGCCGTAAAGCTTGCCTATGGCATCTACAACATTACGTGGGACACGAACAACGGGGACCAGCCGGTGACCACCGAAGTTGCCAGGGGTCAAGTGCCCAGCTACGGCGAGCAGAACCCCACAAAGCCGGATGACGATCAATACAAATACACCTTCCAGGCTTGGAACCCCGAGCCGGTGGAGGCGACTCGGGATGTCACTTACACGGCTACCTATGCGGCGACTCCGCTTGTGTGCCAAATAGAGGAGGACGGCGAGAACGTAAAGTTCACGACCATTCGCGACGCCGTGAGCTACATTGGCGAGCACTCGTTGGAAGAGGCGACCATCGAGATGCTGGTGGACTATACCATGCCGGCAAGCGATGCCGTTGTGCTCGACGGTAAAATAACGATTACGTCGGCTTCGGGCACGAAGACGATAACGCGCGGGGACGATCTTGTTGCTGCGCCTATGTTTACCAATTCCGCCGACAGTACCTTAGTTCTTGGCAACATAGTTCTGGATGGCAATAACGGCGTTCAGGCAAGCGAGCCGCTTGTGAGCAACAGCGGAACAGTGACGCTTGGTGAGGGCGTTACGCTCAGAAATGCCAGGAGCTCCGGCAACGGTGGCGCAATCTACTCCGTTGGTGGCAGCATAACCATAAACGGTGCCACCATCCAAGGCAACGAGGCTGCAAACGGCGGTGCCATCTACTGTGTTGCGAGCGGTTCCACTCAATCGATCCTGTCTATACAGAGCGGCTCCATAAGCGGAAACAAGGCAAATGCCAGCGGCGACAACACCGGCAATGGCGGTGCCATATACGTACAGAGCGGAAGCATAGACATTACGGGCGGCGCGCTAAGCAACAACGAGGCCGCAAACGGCGGCGCGCTGTATCTGGAGACCGGTAGGGTAGGCTTTGGAGGCAGCGCCGTTGCAAAGGCCAACAGGGCGATGTCTGGCAACGGAGGTGCGCTCTATGCAGCAAGCGCACTTATCGAGGTCGGTGGCTCGGCAATTCTTGGCGGGGCGACTGCAGAAGACGGCAACACGGCTTCCGGAAGCGGCGGTGCCATCTATGCCGGGACGGCAACGCTCAACGCTTCTGCCGGCGCTTTGCAGAACAACACGGCTGACAGCGGTAACGGAGGCGCGGCATGCGTGAATGCCGGTAACGTGAACATCTCTGGCGCTACCCTGTCCAGCAACAAGGCGACCTCCGGAAACGGCGGCGCCGTGTATAGCGGCCAGGCAACCGTAACGGTTTCTGGCGCTGCCGAGCTGAGCAGTAACGAGGCCAAAAACGGCGGAGCATTGTATGCGCAGAATGCGGCAATATCTGTTGCCAAGGCTGCAAGCGGCGACGAGGCGCCCAGCATACAGGGCAACACGGCGTCGGAGGACGGCGGCGGTGCCTATGCCGCAGCTGGCGCGCTAACCGTTTCTGCCGGTGCGATGCAGAGCAATGTGGCTTCCCGCAACGGAGGTGGCGTGTATGCGGGAACGGGCACGCTTACCCTCAACGGTGGCAGCCTGCAGGGCAACACGGCAACGAACGGCGTAGGTGGCGCAGCATACGCTGGCGGCGGAGCAACGCTATCCAACACATTGCTTACCGGCAACAATCAGGCAAAGAACGGCTCGGCGCTGTTCGTCGCTGCCGAAACGGCAAGCGTGGGTGATGGCACGACCATAACTGGCAACGTGTCCACGGAGGGTGGCGCCGTAGGCGCGGGGGCAGTCTCCGTGCGTCTGCTTTTGTCTGGCAACGTCCAAATAGCCAACAACAAGCTGGGGTCGGCCGATGCGACTCAGCAGAGCAACGTGTACCTAGACCAAGACGCGGACACCCTCATACGGGAGGCGGGTCTTGCCAACAACGCAAGCGTTGGCGTGTACCCGGCTGGTGCGGAAGACTCTGCGCTCTTTAAGCACCGGGGCGTTCCCAGCGCCAAGTTTGCCACGTTTACCAACTCCGATAACGCAAGCAGGTTTACCAACGACCGTACGCCAACCCTTGCGGCCGCCGCAGGCCAGAACAACAAGATCGTTTGGAAGAGCCCCATAAAAGTGCGAGCATACTACGTGGACTCCTTCGCCAGCGGGTTCCCGCCGGCAGTCACGGGAACCAGCCCATACTCGAATGACGACTACAATCCCCCTGCAGCAGAAAACGGGGCTTCGGAGATTGCTGTCGACTTGTACGGGAGCCTGCCGCGCGCCTACGGCGACTCGGGCTTCGCCTGTGCGTTTGCCAATGGTGCCACGACGTTCGACGAGTATGTAACGCAGGTAAACTGGAATGCGTCGTCCGGGCAATGGTGCTTCCAAAAGCGTGACGGCGGCCAGGTGGTTGGCAACGACACCTTGGTGCTCTATTACTCCAAGCCGTCTTACATAGCCATCGAGAACAACACGGACCACAAGATCGACCTCGGTGGTCTTTCCGTGCTTGGACACAGCGCCATAAACAGCACGACGGCCGCGGGGTATGGCTACGTGGTGGCGATCAACGGAACAACGTTGCCGAGCTTGCGACCGATTACGGCAGAGGACCTGCAACTGGAACGGAATCGGTCCATACGCCTGCTGTTCCCAGGTGCAAACGGCCAAGCCTACTCGTTTGAGGGCAAGTTTGAGGGAAGCATCACGGAGCCCGTACGCCTGCGCCGAACGGGTGTGCAAGAGGAGCAGATAAGCGCTCAAGAAGCGATGGCGGGCTTCTCTCGAAGTGGTGCCGTTGCGGCTGCTGCCGGCGGAACGACCTCCATCGTGTTCGGCGACGACAAGCCCATCTGCAAGATTGTTATGCCAGAGGTTCAAGGCCTGGACGAGTCCAAGGTGGCGGGCCATACGGACCCAGACACGAGCGGCAATGTGGAGTATCTCTTTTCCACACTGCGACAGGCGGTTGCCTTCGTGCAAACATACGAGACCCAAACCCAAAAGACGGCAACCATACAGATGCTGGTGGACTATCTGATGCCTGGAAACGATACCGTAGACGTTCCCAACGGGTACAACCTCACGTTTACCACGGCAAAGGGTGGCGTGTTTGAGTACGAGCACGATCCGTCCGACCCCAACCCACGTGCAACCATAAGTCGCGACGCGAGCAACCTAAGCTCGTTTATCTCGGCCGTAGCAAAATATAGCAACGGAACCAAAGACGAGAGACAAGATTACGGCACTACGCTAACGGTAGAGGACCTCAACTTTGACGGAAAGGCCCTCGTTGGATCTGGTGACGGCGGTGCAGTCGCAGCGCTCAATTGCAAGACTACCATCCGGAATGCCGACTTTAAAAACTTTAATGCCCTAAACGGCGGCGCGGTGTACGTGCAGTACTCCACTCCCAACAATAATACGTATCTCTCGAGCGACACAAACGAACGCACTACGTTTAGCGTTACGAATGCGAACTTTAAGAACTGCGTCTCGTCTTCTACGACAAACCGTCAGGGTGGCGGCGCCATTTGGACAAACGCAAAGCATTTTGTTCTAACTGGAAACAGCGCTAAACGAAACACGATGGATGGCTGCTCGGCCGTAGACCAGGGTGGTGCGGTGTTCCACAGGGTGGACAAGGGGTACACGGTAGGCACGTCGGTCGTTATTAGCAACTACGAGATTACCAACTGCGAGGCAAATGCTGCCGGTGCGCTGGAATCCGATGCGCAAGAGGTCACTGTGAACAACTGCTACTTCGCACATTGCAAATCGAAGCGTCGCAGCGGAGGCGCAATGAACACCTACACCTACGACGAGCTCAATCCAGCGCCTGCCACCAAACCCTGCACGGTAACCGTTGAAGACTGCGATTTTGTGGACTGCCATGCAAATGCAAATGGATCAAATGGTTTTGGGGGAGGCCTACGCAGCAATGCAACGACCACCAATGTAAGAAGGTGCTCCTTCAATAACACCACTGCAAGTAATGCCGCAGATAAAAGCAGGGACTGCAGCGGTGGCGCCGTAAGCGCGTCTAACACGAACGGTGCCTACACCGAGATAGTGGGATGCAGCTTTAAGAACGCCAGCACCGCCAAAATGGGTGGTGCCGTATACTGTGCCTCTCTCTCGCTTGTGGTACAGGACTGCAACGCCGAAGAGGACAAAGAGGGCATTAGCGGGTGTACGGCAGGCAATGGCGGAGGCGCCATATATCACAGCGCCAACAAAAACAACTCGCGCACGACAGTTTCCAATACTGTTATAACGGGATGCACCACGCCCAGTGTCGGCGGAGGAATTTTCAGCAATACCCGCATGCTCGAAATCTCAGGTGGTGTCATTCAGAACAACTCCGCCACGGGCAATGGAGGCGGCGTGTTTTACGGCTCTGGCAGTACCGGAAGCATGACGCTTGCGGCCTCCGATGTCACAGTTTCGGGAAATTCCTCGGGTACCGAGGGTGGTGGAATCTATACCACAGTCAAGAACGTAACCATAACCGGTGGGCAAATAAGCGGCAACACAGCGGCCATCGGTGGCGGAGGCCTAGCGCTCCGCAACGACACCGCAACGCTCGGCATATCCGACTGTACGATAGCGGACAACCGCTCCAACGGCGGAGACGGCGGCGGCGGCATACTTTCGAATGCAAACAGTTTTACCGTTACGGGCTGCACCATACAGAACAACACTGCCACTGGCAACGGTGGAGGTATATCGTATGTCAAGACTGCCGGTGCTTACGGCGACAATAATCCCAAGCTTATGATCACCCGAGGGACCGTGAGCGGCAACGTGGCTGGAGATAAGGGCGGCGGCATCTATTCGCTTGCCACCATGGGCCTGGCAAACACTAGCGTTACCGACAATCGCCTGTCTACCAATGCCGAGCAAAACGCCGCCGGTGTGTATATGAACGACAGCAGAACGCTTATGCTTGGCACCACGGGTTCTACGGAGGCGGACACCACCAACATCATGAACAACCGCACGGCTTCTGGCACGGCATCCAACCTCCGCCTCTGGAGCTCCGATGCCGAGAACAATAATGCGGCAGTAAAGGTGCGATGCAACCTCGGCGGCAACGACGCAAAGATTTACGTGGTAAATGCCAAGAAGCTTGGCACGCAGTTTGGTTCCTCGCTAATAGCGAACCCCAGCGGATTCATAAAGGACCCCAACACGGGTAGGGTTCCCGTGTTCGAAGCAGACGACGGAACGTTATACGGCACAATTAATCGCCTGGACACCAGTGGAAAGAAGATAGTGTGGGCGACTGACCCCGTATGCAAGATTTCGACGCCGGACAAGCAGCTGTTGTACTTTAAGGTTGGCGACCAGTGGCTGCCCGCCGTATTCGACAATCTGGACAATGGAACGACAGCCGCAGGCAACACCGGCGCATTTACCATGCTAAAGACCGCGCGCGACAGTCTTAAGCTATATGTTAGCAATGGAGCGGAGGAGTACACAGAGTACAAGGGCAATGAGTTCCACGTAAAGATGCTCGTGCAAAACTACACTGCGAACAGCTACATAACCACCAATCTAAACAATCAGCAAAAGATGAAGATCGTTCTGACCACAGCGAGCAAAGACGATGGCAAAATCGATGGCTACCCATATCGCGGCAGCGCAGGGACCAAATGCACCATCATGCGTGGCTTTGGCTTTAACGACAGTCCGCTCATTACGGCAAAGGTGCCGCTTACCCTCATCAATGTTACGCTGGATGGTGGATCAAACAGGGGAATTGAGGCTACTTGCAGCGGAGGGCTTTTACAGAACGGCAAGAGTCTAAACGACACCTCGGGTTCTAAATATACGACCATCGAGGTGGGCGCAGGCGCAACCCTGCAGAACAGTGTAACCACCGGCGATGGCGGCGCGGTATACCTAACCTATGGCAACTTTAAACTAAACGGCGGAACGATTCGCAATTGCGGGGCACCAACCGGTAATGGTGGGGCCGTGTGCATGTTGTCGTGGTACAAGACCGACACTCCAGTGCGTGGAATGCTGGACATGCTTTCGGGAACCATAACGCAGTGCTCTGCGCATGAGGGCGGCGCGCTGTATCTGGGCAATAAGAGCCGAACGACCATATCGGGCGGAAGTATTACCAGCAACAGGGCCACGTCCAAGGGCGGAGGCATAGCATTCGATAGCTCCGACAATGTTGCTTGCTACTTTGGTGGCGCCCCCACCATACGGGGCAACAAGCTCAACGGCAACGAGTGCAACGTTGAGCTGGATCGAGACTCCAGTAAACTCATCAACTCCAACGGGCTCGAGGAAGGCGCTTATATTGGCATATACGTTCCTGCGGGGGTGCATCTGTACGACAAGCACGGAGGAGAGGACGACCCGTTTGGCACGTACGCATCTGGTACGAGCACGACTACGCTGCACGGTTTCGTAAACGACATAAACCAGCTGCGTGGCGGACTCAAGAAGAACGACGCTGCCAACACGATCTACTGGGTAAAGGTTTGCTCGCTGCGTGTGAACAAGGCGCTTGTCAGCGGTCTCTCAACGGATGCCTGGAAGAGCTTTGCGTTTGTGGTTGAGCTTCTTAACGCCGATGGGCAAATAGACACTACGGCCAACGTCACGTACAGCGGCGTGACGTTTACGGGTGGAGTCTCGTCTCGGATCACCATGCTTGGCGGACAAAGCAGGCTGCTGCAAGGCATGCCAAGTGGCCAACGCTTCCGTGTTCGCGAGGAGCTGAGCGGAGCCGATGCGGCTGTCTTCGACTCCAATCCCGCGTCGCGGTTTATAGAGGGCACGGTGGGAGCAAACGAGTCCCTGCCCGAAAGCGATCCCAGCCGCTACATTACGGACGTCACCGTAACCAACACCCGAAAGACGGGCGAGCTCGAGGTGTCCAAGGCAGTTGTGAGCGACGAAGATGCCGACAAGACCGAAAACTTCACGTTCGCAATCCAGTTGCGTGGCCTCACCCGCGCGGCGGGCAACGCCACCTACGATGGCGTGAGCTTTACGAACGGCGAGGGCACAATAACGCTCGCTGATGGTCAGAGCAAGACGATCTCCGGGTTGCCAGTTGGCGCGAGCTACACCGTGCGGGAGGTTCTTGGCAGCCGCGGCGACTACTACAGCACCACGCCGGCCGTTACGCAAAACGGTACCATTGCAACCCAGAAGTCCATGGCGGAGTTCACGAACACCAAGAAGGTCACCTTCCAGGTAAGCAAGCATTGGGACGAGTCCGTGTCCAACTACAACGACTTGGAAGTGGACTTCGAACTGTTTAAGGTAAAACCTGGCATATCGATGGGGGAGGGCAAGGATGCTCCACCGGCATCGTTCCAAACGCAGGCCGTACCCACTCTGTTTGCCAACGATCCGTGGGACAAGCCCGGCTACAACGGAAACGACCAGTCTGGTGTTATTCCCGTACCGCAACCCAACGGCTTCTTCTACTCTGCGCATCACGGTGCGTGGTACTACATGCTTCGACCCATCAATAGCCGCACTCTTAACGAGATGGCAGGCGACGGTTTCGTGCAGCCCAATGAGGTCATAGAGTTTAGTGGGCGCGTGCTTGACGATACATACTTCTACACGGGCACGGATCGCCAGATCCATGTGTACGACAATGCCGGGCTGGCAGAGCGGTATCTCAAGTTTGGAGACATAATAAAGTACGACAATAAGTTCTGGCTTCTCACGGTAAGGGAAGGTACGCCTGTCAACCCAATTGCCGAGTCGGGCAGATGGCACCTGCTGGGCGAAGCCGCAGCAGGCGATGGCGACGTTACGGTGCAGTATACCGAGCAGGGACCAGCGGAAGTCCTCAACACGACGCTTGCACAGACCTATGGGTACCAGGTAGACGCTGTGCCCAGCACGCAGGGCAATGCCAAGCCGTACTTTACGCTCAACCGCGACAACAATTGGACAATGACCCTCGCCGACGAGCTCGAGTATGGCTATACGTACTATGCGGTGGAGCGCCGCGTGAGGCCATATGGAGACTACGACACCAATCTAATTAGCAGTTACACGACGACTTACAATTACGTGCAGGACGAAAGCGTGGTTATAAACAACGTGCCCGCGGGCTCTCGGGAGGTAATCCTTCGCAAGGTCGGGCAGGCTGCCAACGGCAATTATGTGTCGCTTGGTGGCGCTCGATTTAGGATTTATCACGACAACGGTACCGAGCAAGGCGGTTCCGAGATAACCGACGGCAGGCCTGCCGATCAGGACTATTACGAGTCGCAAGCCCCTTCCGGCGTCTATTTTGTGGGTACTCTGCCGTATGGGAAATACCGTGTGGTGGAGACGGATTATCCAAGTGGGTACGCGCCCACCAACTATGATCCAAACGATCCGCAGACGTGGTATGTGTACGAGCTTACGGTGGACGAGAATGGTGCCAGAATAGAAGGACCGCGCGGATACGATGGGTCTGAGATCGTTCTGCCGGCGTCGGAATATGCGGTAAAGCTGAGCCACGAGGCCAGCGGCGGGGCATACTATGTTGGGCAGGAAGGCAGCCAGAGCGTTGTGGCCTCCCTGCAGCATACGACCGACGGTGGCACAACGTACAGTTTGCATACGCGCGACGTAAGCTGGTCCTCCAGCAACCCTTCGGTGGTGGAGATCGACGCGAACGGAAGCCTTAAGTTTAAATCGGCAGGTACGGCGACCATAACGGCCAGCTCTACCGATGAGGGAGACAACCCCGTTGAGGCGTCGGTCTTGGTTAGGGTCGTGTCCGAGTACGAGGTGTCGCTTAACACCACGTCGGTCAGTGGTCTTGTTGGCCAGGCTCCCAAGGCTCTTAGCTTTACGTATCGCTACCACGGCAGTGCGGCTGACGCCACGTCGCACCTGAGCTACAACGTTGGCAATACTCAGGTTGCATCGGCGAGTACCGTGGGCGGGGTGCCGACCATAGGCTTTGTGGGGCCGGGCAAGACGACCGTGGATGTACTCTTTGACGGAGTGTCTGTTGGCACCGTGGAAGTAGATGTCGCTCAGGTTCAGCTTCAGACGACCGTGCTTGCCAACAAGACGGTGGGCGTTACAGAGCAGAACGCCATACAGGTGAGTGTGGTGGGAAACGACAACCTCGCATCCGGAGCCGCAGCACATCTGCGTTACGCATATCCGTCGGGAGGAAACGACGTAGTGCTGCTGCAGGATGGTAATGCATCGGCAGCGTATCTTAAGTTAGGGACCTCTTCGGTAGACGTGTACTTCGATGATGTGCGTATCGGGACTGTTGTTGTGAGCGTTACCAATTCCAATACGCCGCTAACTGGCGCGCCAACCGAGGGCAGCCACGCAACGGCGACGCAGGCTGCAGGGTCGGCTGTTGAGGGATGGGCGAATGGAAATACCTGGCGCACCTCGGCTGACGGTACGTATATGTATGTCGAGAGTGACAGCGATAAAGCCATTGCAATCGTTTACTACGACGGGCATTACTACGTGCCGCATGCTTGGGGTGCCGTTTCGCGCATTCCAGCCGTGTATTTCCACGGTTCGTTTAGCACATCCGACCTTACGGACGGTGCGACTCACACGTACGTAGACCCTGGGAACCAGTACAACACTGTTAGCGTGAGCTGGACTCGGACGCAGTAGGTGCCAGTTGCAGGGAAGGCTGCGGGTAGGGGTTGCCTCGTGGGTGAGGCCTTTCCTGCAACTACGCTGGTTTGCGTCGCAGACGGACCGTGCAGCTCAGCCGTACGGCCTTGTGGCATCAAAAACGTAACGTGCGCACTGGACATCCGCGGAAAGACACCTCGTGCGCACTGCAAGGTCCGGAGTGCGCACGGAGCGACTTTCCACGGGCGTCCAGTGCGCACGTTAAAGTTATTATGTCACAGGCTGGAATGGCGAATAACGAACAAGGGGTGACCCATGTGCACTGTTCCAATCTAAGTGCACAATAGGAAGGCCTCTGCTTTTGCTTCCAAAATGTTTTACACAATATGCTGTGGTCGACTAATGACAAACGAGCTCGCAGATAGTAATATGTATCTACGTTTGAGGTGATTTGTGCCAAAAGGCACAAAAGGTGGCGCGAGGGCGCCAGAAATTGAGGTGATTTATGAAGGACTATCTGGAGAAAAGGCGCGCTGAGCTCAAGAAGCGCGGCAACAAGGGCTTCACCCTCATGGAGATGCTCATCGTCGTCGCCATCATCGCCGTGCTCATCGCCATCGCGATTCCTATCTTTACCTCGCAGCTGGAGAACAGCCGTGAGGCTACGGACGCCGCCAACATCCGCAGCTCCTACGCCGAGGTCGTTGCCACCGCACTGACCGATCCTGATACCCCAAAGACCGCAACCGTCAAGAAGGAACAGACCCAGGACGGTTGGACAAATCCGGCTATTAAAGATCAGACGATTGCTGGCATTACAGTATCAACACTTAATGATAAAGCCGATACCAAGATTGAATACGACGGCAGCAAGATTACGATTGATGGCAAGCCTGCCCAAACCTCCACTCTGAGCTAAGCAGCTAGCCATAAGCTAACCACGGCCCCTTCGAGAAATCGGAGGGGCTTTCTTATGAGAGCTCAACTGAGAGTGGGTTCTAAATAGCGTATTGCCCTGCCTAAAGGGATGTGCGATGCTCATCTCCTTGCGGCAGTTGACGTTTGCCGCGGATGTTCATGCGTCCTTCTGAGCAGCTCTGCTTATCCGTTCCCTGCCAAATTGACTATTCTATAATGTGGCGAACGGATTCTCGTTGGTAATGGAGCTCCTACATGCTCAATAAGGATGCAATAATTCAAAGGCTTGACCAGGCGACGTGCGATGAGCTCGGAGCCATTTCTATGGTGCCTGCATTCCTGTTTATCGTTGCTCCTCTAGTTGACGTTGCGGTGTGCATCGCAAATAATTACGTCCATCCCGACGTGCGCACCGTTTTCTACGACATCGTTTCGACTTGGATATTTCCGCTGAGCGTGCTCTTTGCTCTTGGAACTGCATTTTGCGTGCTGTGGCGCCATATGCGTGGACTCGAACGCACCCCAAAGAATCGCATTGTTACATACTGTCTCTTTGCAATCTTGTTGGCACTTGCGCTTGCGTCCACACTGCTGAACGAAGATAATCCGAATAGGTTTTTTGGTTATTATCCCTCGATGGTGGGCATGAATACTTATGCCCTCTTTGTTCTGGTGTACTTTTGGACCTCGTCGCACGCGTCAAAGGCGAAGCCGCGGCGTCTGATGTGCGATTTGTTGTGTCTGGTGAGTATTCCTGTTGGCATTCATGCGCTCTGGATCGCAATAAGCTATGGCGCTCCCAACTTTATTATTCGAGAACAGCCTGAGGGCATTTTTTACAATACAAACCACTATGGCTATTACCTGACCATGGTCATTGTCTTGTCGGCAACTCTCCTATCGTTAGAGAGAACCATCCAGAAGAGGCTGTTTTACCTGGTCGTTTTTGTGTTTAACACCGTTGTGCTCATTCTTAACAACACGTTTGGGGCGTATCTTGCTTGTATCGTTGGTCTTGCGGCTATGCTGGTGGGATGTTGGTTGGTCAGGCGTTCGCATATGCGGTCGTCGGCTACTGTTATGGCACTGTTTTTTGCGTTGCTTGGCATCGTGAGCATCTGGGATCAAGCCATGCTTAGCAGCTTCACAAAGCTCCTGTTTGACATAAGCCTCATATCGGGAAGAGAAAAAGACGCCGACGCTGCCGGTTCTGGAAGGTGGAGGCTATGGAAGGCAACGGTTGGATTCATTGCGCAGCGACCGTTGTTTGGATGGGGAGCGGACGGATTCGCAGATGCCCTAAAAGAGGTGGCAGGCAACCCCCGGACGCATTGCGAGCCGCTTATGTACGCCTCCTTCTTCGGAATACCCGCCGCAATCTGCTATCTGGGCGCCTGCGCTTCTGTACTCGTTGCCAATGTGAGAGAGCGTCTGACGCTTGACGATACAACACTCGCCTGTGCATTTGCCGCTTTAGCCTACTTCGCTTCCTCCCTCGTTGGTAACATGTGCTTCTATACCGCACCGCTCTTCTTCATCCTTATGGGAATGAGCTTTGCGCGGGACGAGTAGGTGCATAGTGTATCTAGTACGACTGACGGTCAGCAAAAATGTGGTTGCTGTTTGTGTTTGATGTGTGATATTGGGTCATGGCTTTTACCACGTTGCGGTCAAGATTAGTGACATGAATCGTAATTGCTGGTATCAAAGTAAATAGAGCGACCAAGAATAGCTATTGATCGCCATTTGTTTGCGACTTCAGATACGGCAACGTATAGCAACAGGCCTGCGCAACAATAAACGTATTCGATTTAATTGATACGTGGAAGTGTTGTGCTTATTTGCAAAGAGAGCCTCCTGTCTCTTGTATCCAAGAGACAGGAGGCAGCTCAATCAAATGGTGAGTCCCTGTTTGCTAGACGCGATGATAGCCCATCTTTAGCTCGTGGTTGTCATGCCACTTTCGACCTTTTTGCTGCCGATCGTTACATTTCCACTGGCATCAACTGCCACTTTTACGGGCGATGAAGAGCCGCTGCCACTCAGTACTTCGCTAGCTTTAATGTTGGCAATCTTCATTTCGGGATCGCTTTTCCAGTCGCCAAAATTGCTTGAGCAAGCTACATCAATGCTGTGCGCCTTGTTGTCGCTCAGGTAGTTCGCGGTGACTTCCGCATAAGCACTGCGAATGTTGGCGGCATCTGCAGCCTCGCGGCTCTTCTCCAGCTGCGAGGTAAAGATGGGAATCGCGATGGCGATGAGCACGGCGATGATTGCGACGACGATGAGCATCTCCATGAGGGTGAAGCCCTTGTTGCCGCGCTTCTTGAGCTCAGCGCGCCTTTTCTCCAGATAGTCCTTCATAAATCACGTCTACGCACGTAATACAAAACCGCTGCTCAATGGCTTACGTGCGCTGCTGCGCGTCCCAAATTGTCCCAACTGCCCGTCTCATCCAGCCAGCCATACGTGTCCCCAAAGGGATGCTCTGCCCATGCCTCTGCAAGCATTTGACAAAACACTTGCTCAGAGGGCTTGTCGTAGTATCGTCCCGTTACTCCCTGCCCCACATGGCCCATCATGGGCTCGATTACCCAAGGAGGAAGCCTAAGCACCCACCTCATGTTTGTTTGCCAGGTCTTTCGCAGGTTCTTGAAGAGGTGCACCTTAACCTCGTGCGACTCGAGGGACTCCGCAAATGCTCGCCTCAGTTCGCGCTGTGTGCCATACGCTCGGTAGTCGGGATGCGAGAGGTATTCGTCTGCATCGCGCTTCTTTGCGAGCATTCCCAAACGAATTGCGGGTTTTCCTGCCAAAAATGTAGTTCGCGTGCTCCATCGGTTCTTTGTGCGGTTGGCCTCTTCCGCCTGCGCGCTTATCTGCCGTTCGATACGCGCGAACGCAATTGGCACATTGCATACACAGTCCAAACGCACGTCACCTGCCCTTACGCCGAGCGCCTCGCCAACACGACACCCGCCGAAGCCCGCAAGAAGCACCGCAGGCTCGAACCATGTCTTATGACAGGCATGCCACACGTCACCCAGCTCGTTAGTACTCCAAACGCCATCCTCGCGCTTATCGATTGTGCTGCGTGATGGTAGCAGATAACGTATTGAAAAGGGGTTGTTTGCAATAAACCCAAAGCGAATGGGGTAGTCTAGCAGCTGACGCAGCAAATGCAGGCTTGCCTGCGCTGCCACGCGCCGGAGGCCAAATAGCCACTGTTGGACCTCGAGCGTACGAATCTTGTCTACTGGAACAGAGTCCCACCGCATGCTTACGTGGCATCGCCATGTGCTCCGGTATTGTACGAGCGACTGCGGTGCAAGATCGCCCTGCTCCACCATGCGGGTGCGGTCGGGGAGATACCACTGTCTCCAGCATGTGCCTACTGTGGGGCATGGAGCGTCGTGTCCGTGCAAAACGCGCAGCTCAGCGAGCCTATCGCCAGCTTGTCGCCTTGTTCCGCGCACAGTCTCGGAGCAGCGCCTGTAGCCCTTGTCCGTTTCGGCCCAGAACCTCAGGCGCCATACGCCCTTGCGAACCTGGGTTACGTTACCCCAATCGTTTCTCATAGGCTTTTTAACTTGCATCGCTATCCTCTCGAATCGAAGTTTGCACTTTGTCGAGGGTGACACGAAGCGTTTGGGACTCGCAAGGGACTTGTGATGCGTTGATGGCGTTGGGACACACAAAGGGGGTCGTTCCCCCAAGACGTACTTTTCAGGAAGTCTGCCCGTGAGTGCATCGCCATGCACTCGGCGCTTTAAGGAGATTTGAAGAAGCGTGTGTCTTTCGATAGCGTCGAACGGCCGTGTGACGACGCGAGATAAGGGATAACGGATCTCAGGAGAGTTCGATGCGTTCTATGCTGCGCTCGTGTATCGCGCGTACTTGTACATTTTGTTTTACGTAGTGTGTGGCGTCGGTCATGCGAGCATCACCAGCTGCGACATCACTTCGTCCTTGAAAGGCCCATCAGACAGTTCGGAGACGTCGAACACATCAACTCTTTTTCCCGTGCTCTCGTATAGGTGGTCCGCAAGGCCAAAAACCGAAAGGGCGCGAGCGTTGCCCTTGTCTACCAGCACATCTATGTCGGAGCTGCCGTTGGCGTCACCGCGCGCATAACTGCCAAAGAGACCGGCCCAACGCATCCCGCGCAACTCGATAAACGGAAGAACGATGCTGCGTATTTCATCGATGGTGTACACCTTTGTATTGTCTCTTTGAACAACCATGCTACTCACCCCAGATATATGATACTTAATGTAAAGGTGTGCTGCGTCGACCTTTGCGCGCTCATGGAGATGCCTTGCCCGATTGCTGCAGGGGCAGGGGTGGTGGTTGTCTCACATCAAAAACGCAACGTGCGCACTAGACGTCCTGGAAGGACCGCTTCGTGCGCACTTAGAGGGTCGAATCGCACACGAAGCGACTTTTCGCGGACGTCCAGTGAGCAAGTTGCGTATTTGATTCATCCCAAGGTGCATCTTCTTCCCTTTAGAGCAATGGCGGGTCGCAAAACGCGACCCGCCGCTCGAATCATTCCCACTCACAGTAGGGTCCACTGCTTTTATCATTCCCACTCACAGTAGGGTCCACTGCTTTTATCATTCCCACTCACAGTGGGGTCCACTGCTTTTTGCGAGCATGCCCGCACAATTACAGTATAGCAGCTGGCAAGGCGGGGTCAAACTCAAGCTATCTGACAGATTTACATGGCGGAACCGTGGGGATTGTTGGGCTGAGTTGCAATGGATCTGGCAAGGACGGGCTCCAAGTTTTGAGACGTCGTTATACTTGGTTCATCTTTTTTGCTATCAGCAATGGTATCACGGGTTTCGCATACGTTTGCGTAGCTAATCCTCACAACGCTGCGCAATTGGAACGCAAGACCCTCGTTCATTTGTTGGTTTCGCGGTTGTGTCTGAGAGTTTTTTGTCTCAGGCACTCGCACGGCGAAGTCCTGTTTCCCTAAAGAGCAGGTAGGAGGGGTGTGAATAGAGTCCAATTATTTTCGACCTACACTATTTCTTTAGCGCATGCTGATGGCGGTTCCATAATCTGCGCTGGTGCCTGAGTAGTAACCACAGTTAGTGCTCAGCAGACTGGGCAGAATAAGCAAATATAGTAAAATACTATTAGAATAAAGCAAGAATAATACGATACTTGGAGACAGAGATGAACATACAGTCCTCAACGAGACTCCGAAATGACTACGGGACCATATCCCGAATGGCGCACGAGACCCGTGAACCGATATACATAACACGCAACGGCGAGGGAGACGTAGTGCTCATGAGCAACGAGGCCTTCGAGGACCGTGAGCGCGCCCTAAACGAGCGTGCTGCCGTGCTAGAGGCTGAGGCCAGAAGGCTGGCGGGCGAGCCTGCGTTTACCACAGACGAAATTCGCGAGATGCTAAGGGAGAGGCGCTCCAATGGCGTTGCCTAGCCGTCCGCTCGTACAGCTATCCGCCTATGAGGACATTTCCGCAATTGCGGAGGGACTGGAGCGCTTCTCGGGCAAAAGAGATGCCGACACGGCCGTTGAGCACATTCTTGTGGGAATTGATTCCCTCGCCTCGAGCCCATATCTCGGACCGTTGCATCAGGACCCGATGCTCGCCTGTCTGGGCTACAGGAAGCTTGTCCTTGGAAAGTATATTGTTGCATACAGGGTCGATGACGACTGTGCGACAGTGCTGCGCGTCTTTCATGGTTCGAGCAACTACGCCGGCCGCATAGACACCTAGTGGAAACGCTGACCATAGGATGTGGTGCAGGCCCGGGCTGGCTGTGCCGACCTTTGTGGAGGCATGGAGGAGCCTGGCCTGCTAGACGCAGGGGTAGAGTCGGTGGTTGTCTAATATCAAAAACGCAACGTGCGCACTGGATGTCCAGGAAAAACCGCAACGTGCGCACTGCGAGGGTCGGAACGCGCACGAAGCGACTTTTCGTGGACGTCCAGTGAGCACGTTGCGTTTTTGATGAGCAGCCCTTCCGTCGTTCTATGGCGGGATGTGC
This sequence comes from uncultured Coriobacteriaceae bacterium, assembly GCA_902793465.1. GTDB lineage: Bacteria > Actinomycetota > Coriobacteriia > Coriobacteriales > Atopobiaceae > RUG440. The sequence continues at coordinate 234,863 of CADBDT010000004.1, forward strand.
CGCTTGCAGGGCGAGCCCCACGCTTGGAGCAATCCCAAGCGGCTGCCCTACAGCTCCTCGGCCCGGTAGGCCGCATAGCCCTCGTACGCGTAGCTCGCGTCGATGCCGCGTGCCAGCAGGGTTGTATCGTCCAGACTGTCGGATAACGCGCCGCGAATGAGCGCTTTTATCTCGGTGTTGCGGACGGGGCTTCTCTCCATCGCGAGCAGGTAGTCCTCGCGATCGATGAGCGACCAGTCCACGGTTTTTGCGAGCTCGGTTCTTAGTATGTGATCGAGCCAAATGCGGGTCGCGCGGCCGTTGCCCTCCCTAAAGGGGTGCACGATGTTCATCTCCACATACTTCTCGACTATCTGCTCGAGGTTCGATTGGGGCATGCACTCAACGGCCTTGATGGCGGAACCCAGGTACAATGCGGACGCGAAACGAAAGCCCCCTTTTGCCAGGTTGACGTCTCGGACCTTTCCCGCGAACTCGTAGAGGTCGCCAAAGAGCGCGGCGTGAATGGCCGCGAGCGCAGAGAACGTGCCGGGAGCCAGCGCACCCAAGGCTCCGTTCCTGTAGAGCGCGAGAGCGGCAATCTTTGTGACCCGCTCCTCCTCGGCGGCGAGCTGAACGGGGTTGGTGATGCCTAGCTTGTTCTGGAGCACGATACACCTCTTTTTGGCTTTTGCTAAGCGCAGCGTTGTAAGTATATCGCATGCGGTCAAAGGCCATGTGCGCTGCTGCTAACAATGACTTGGGGTAACGACTCCGGAAGATGCTATAGCCATACGGCGAACTCGTAAGCAACGTTGCGAAAAAACGGTATAAATATTCTTTGCAACACTGTTCGATGGCGCGCAGGGTGAAGACCTGCCGTCCAAAGGAGAGTGAAGGAGGGAGTGCGAATAGGTCCCCGCGGTTTTCGGCTACTCGTTTTCCAAGCACGACTGCAATTCTGACAAATAAACGAGCGTTTTTGTGTACCAACCGCACATGCGACTCCACCGAGCAAGCATGTGACTGTTGAATTATCGTTTTAAGAAAAGAGTCGCTTGACCTAGAGGAACGGCGTGCCGAGCTAGGGAAGCGCAACAACAAGGGCTTCGCCCTCAGGGAGATGCTCATCGTCGTCAATATTGCCACCTTCACCTCACGGTTTGAGAAGAGCTGCTAGGCACAGACTCAGCTAACCTTCGTAATGCATATGCAGAGGCAAGTGCTACTGCTATGATCAAGAGGGGTATTGATAACAAAATCACGTCTACGCACGTAATACAAAACCGCCGCTCAACGGCTTGTGCGCGCTGCTGCGCGTCCCAAATCGTCCCAACTGCCCATCTCATCCAGCCAGCCATACGTGTCTCCAAAGGGATGCTCTGCCCACGCCTCTGCGAGCATTTGGCAAAACACCAGCTCGGAGGGCTTGTCGTAGTATCGTCCCGTCACTCCCTGCCCCACGTGGCCCATCATGGGCTCGATCACCCAAGGGGGGAGCCTGAGCACCCATCTCATGTTTGTCTGCCAGGTCTTCCGCAGGTTCTTGAAGAGGTGCGCCTTGACCTCGTGTGACTCGAGGGACTCCACGAACGCGCGCCTCAGCTCGCGCTGCGTTCCGTACGGCCTGTGCTCGGGATGCGTGAGGTACTCGTCCGCACCGCGCACCTTTGCGATCGCTGCCAGGCGTACCGCGGGCCTGCCCGCCAAAAAAGTGGTTCGCGTGCTCCAGCGGTTCTTGGTGCGATCGGCCTCTTCTGCCTGGGCGCTTATCTGCCGCTCGATGCGTACGAACGCAATCGGCACATTGCACGCGTAGTCCAAACGCACGTCGCCTGCCCTTACGCCGAGCGCCTCGCCAACACGACAGCCGCCGAAGCCCGCAAGAAGCATCGCCGGCTCGAACCACGTCTTATGGCAGGCATGCCACACCTCGCCCAGTTCGCGCGTACTCCAAACGCCGTCTTCGCGCTTGTCGATTGTGCTGCGCGACGGTAGCAAATAGCGTATTGAGAAGGGGTTGTTTGCAATAAACCCAAAGCGAATGGGGTAGTCCAGCAGCTGACGCAGCAAGTGCAGGCTTGCCTCCGCTGCCACGCGTCGGAGGCCAAATAGCCACTGTTGGACCTCGAGCGTACGAATCTTGTCTACCGGAACAGAGTCCCACCGCATGCTTACGTGACATCGCCATGTGCTCTGGTATTGCACGAGCGACGCTGGCGCAAGGTCGCCCTGCTCCACCATGCGGGTTCGGTCGGGGAGGTACCATTGTCTCCAACATGTGCCCACTGTGGGGCACGGGGCGTCATGCCCGTGCAAAACGCGCAGCTCGGCAAGCCTATCGCCGGCTTGACGCCTTGTTCCTCTAACGGTTTCGGAGCAGCGCCTGTAGCCCTTGTCTGTTTCCGCCCAGAACCTCAGGCGCCATACGCCCTTGCGCACCTGAGTTACGGTTCCCCAATCGCTTCGCATGCGTTTTTTAACCTGCATCGTTCTCCTCTCAAATCGAAGTTTGCGCTATGCCGAGGGTGGCACGAAGCATTTGGGACTCGCAAGGGACTCGCGGGACGTCGATGGCGCCGAATACGCCAAGGGTTGCGGGCTTTGTTCTGTATCGGTTAAGTGCGCCTCGGCGAGCAGTCAGGCGCGACGCCTCGCATCCACGTGCATTTGGGGCCGCCGTATCAAGCGGAAACGCACGCCATTGCGTGCAGACAAACCCGACACCCCGCAGCCGCGTGCATTTGGGTGGCTGCCCGTGGTTGAAATGCATGCGATTGCGTGGAGTGGCTGGCCTTACTACGCATCCGCGTGCGTTTGGAGGGGCGTCCGTGTGCGAAATGCACGTTATTGCGTGCAGTCAGGCGCGACACCCCGCATCCGCGTGCATTTGGGTCACCACCCGTCCACCTTGTCTCCGCAAGACGCACCCATTGCCCCTCGTTCGCGTTTGCGCGCGCGAAGCATGTTACACTACCATTCTTGTTTGCGTTCCAAGCGCGCGTGCGGCATCCGGCGGCACGCCAACGAGAGGAGACACGCATGAACTGGTACGACGAGTCTGTGGTTTATCAGATCTATCCACTGGGCCTAACCGGTGCGCCGTACGAGAACGACGGCGTGCAGGAGCACAGGATCCTGCAGCTTATAGACAACGGCTGGATTGATCACCTGCAAAAGCTCAACGTGAGCTGCGTTATTCTTAACCCCGTGTTCGAAAGCGAGGCCCACGGCTACGACACCATAAACTATGGCATGGTGGACGTGCGCCTGGGAACCGGCGAGGACCTGCGCAAAGTCGTGGACGCATTCCACGCTGCAGGCATCCGCGTGCTGCTGGATGGCGTGTTTAACCACGTTGGCCGCAGCTTCTGGGCGTTCGAGGACGTAAGGGAAAAGCGCCAGGACAGCGAATACGCCGGCTGGTTTAACATCAACTGGGGTGGAAACAACGAGTACAACGACGGCTTTAGCTACGACAACTGGGCGGGCGTGCCGTACCTGGTTAAGCTCAACCACCAAAACTTCGACCTCAACGAGTACTGTGCCGACGTTATTCGCGAGTGGGAAGAGGAGTACGACATCGACGGCCTGCGCCTGGATGTGGCCTACTGCCTGGACATTGGCTTCCTGCAGTACCTGCGCCAGATAGCGGACGAGCTTTCCCAAAAGCGCGGCGACAAGTTCCTCCTTTTGGGCGAGACCATGTTTGGCGACTACAACCAGTGGATGGGCGACAACCTGTGCGACACGGTTACCAACTACGAGTGCTACAAGGGCCTGTGGAGCTCCATGAACACGGGCAACATGCACGAGATTGCCTACGCGCTGGAGCGCCAGAGCGGAAGCAAGCCCTGGGACCTGTATACCGGCAAGCACCTTCTTAACTTTGTGGACAACCACGATGTGCCGCGCATTGCGACCCAGATAGAGAAAAAAGAGCTGCTTAAGCCGCTTTATGGCCTGCTATTTGGCATGTGTGGCGTGCCCTGCGTCTACTATGGAAGTGAGTGGGGGATAGAGGGCGAGCAGAAGTTTGGCGACCACGAGCTGCGTCCCGCTCTGGAGGCGCCCGAATGGAACGAGCTTACCAGCTGGATTGCCGCCCTGGCAAAGGCCAAGCGCGGGAGTTCGGCGCTTACCATGGGCGACTACAACGAGCTGCAGGTGCAGCCCACGCACCTGGTGTTTCAGCGTCAGACCGAGGGCGAGCGCGTTATTGTGGCCGTAAACGCTTCGGCAGAGCCCACTACGCTGCACTTTAACGCAAACTGCGGTCGTGCGGTCGACCTCATAACGGGGGAGGATCACGACTTTGGCGGTGGCTCCGAGGTGGAGCCGTACAGCTGCCACTTCTGGCTCTGCGAACGGTAGGCTGACTTACCAATCAAGGGGGAGTACCCCTCTTGATTGGTACCTATCAAGAGGGGTACTCCCTCTTGATAGGTCGATGGCTGCTACTTCTCGCGAACGTGTTTGCCGGTCATGTGCTCGATGCTCAGCTGCAGCACCACCACGCGCTCGAGGTTCTTCCTTATGTCGCCCTCGGTATCGTAGCCCCGGGGAAAGTACTTTGCGCCGAGCATGCGAAGCGCGGCAGTTATATCCTCGTTGTTGGTCAGGCGGCAAATGCGGCCAAACGCCACGACCGACCTCACGTGGTACCACCAGTCATCAGGCTCCTGTTCGCCTTCGTCCATAACGCAAAAGCTGCACTTATCACATGCCGCTATTGCGTCGAGCTTGTGGCCGGTTGTGGCGCAATGGAAGTAGATGCGGCCGTCTCCGTACACATAGTTGAGCGGGATGGCGTACGGGTAGCCATCGTCGCCCTGCACGGCAAGGACGCCGCGACGTGCCGTCTTCAATATGATCTCGCACTCGTCCTCTTCGAGTTGCTGGCCAAACCTTCTCATTTTTCTAAACGCCATTGACCTCTTACCGTCCAATACTGATATTCGCTTTGAGACTAAATGCTTTTTTGACTCAAAGAGCCTCATTTCGTAGTAGTATGAGAATACCTTCTACGATTCGGGGGAACAATGGATATTTCTAGTACGCGTGTAGACGACAATCTGGTAGTTTCGGTTTCTGGTCGGCTTAATACGAGCACGGCTCCAGAGCTCGACAACGAGCTGGAAAGCCTGATCGCCGAAACGGAGCACCTCGTAATTGACTTTGCCGACTTGGCATATATCTCGAGTGCTGGCTTGCGTGTGGTGCTTTCCACGCAAAAGGCAATGAACCGTAAGGGTGGCACGCTCGTAATCCGAAACGTTAAGCCCGAGATTATGGAAGTGTTCGAGATGACGGGTTTCGTGGACTTCCTTACAATCGAGTAAGCCGTGACCCCCACAGTCGTACTGCAATTTGCGGTCGCCACTGCTCTCCCGGTAATTGCTACGGTAGTCCTCTATCTAATTGAAAAGAGGACTTCGTTTACAAAAATCAATTATTGGGTTAGGCAACTGATTATCGGTGTCGTGTTTGGCCTTATTGCCGTTGCCGGCACCGAGTTTGGAATAGACGTTAACGGTGCCACCATGAACGTCCGTGATGCTGCGCCGATTTCTGCCGGCCTTCTGTTTGGTGGGCCGGCTGGCGTCATTGCTGGCGTTATTGGTGGTGTTGAACGCTGGTTTTCCGTTTTGTGGGGACGTGGGGAGTTTACTCGGCTAGGGTGTTCGATTGCCACCATGGCCGTAGGCGTGTTTGCTGCGCTGCTGCGCAAGTACATGTTTGACGACAAAAAGCCCTCGTGGCTTTTGGCCTTGGCCATTGGAACGGTGTCGGAGGTACTGCACCTTACGCTCATCTTTATAACCAACATCGACCAGGCCGAACTGGCAATTAACGTCGTGCGTGCATGCACGTTTCCCATGGTGCTGTGCAACGGGCTTTCGGTTATGCTTGCGGTCTTGTGCGTAACGCTGCTAAGCGGCGAGCCCATACGAAAAAAGCGCGACCAGCGCGAGATTTCGCAAACAGTGCAAACGGGCATGTTTGCCGCCGTGCTCATTGCGTTTGTGGCCACGATGGCGTTTACCTACGCGCTGCAGGTCTCGCTGTGTCGCAACCAGACCAGGGCGCTGCTTGAGGTAAACATAGAGGACGTAAAAAATGACGTAAAGGAAACCTCGGACAGGGGCATGTTGGCAAAGGCGCGCAGCGTTGCAGAAAGAGTTGGCTCGGTCGAAAACGCCAAGAGCTTGTCGCTGTTTGCGCTTACGCAGGACCTAGAGGTCTCGGAAATTAACGTGGTGGACGAGCACGGGATAATTGTTGCGAGCAGCTATGGCGAGTTTGTGGGCTTCGACATGGCCAGCGGCGCCCAGTCTGCGGAGTTCCTTGTTCTTTTGGACGGCTCTACCACGGAGTACGTGCAAAGCTACCAACCAATGGCATACAACGAAAACCTGTGGCGCAAGTACGCTGCGGTAGAAGTTGAGGGCGGATTTGTTCAGGTGGGCTTTAACGCGAGCGAGCTGCAAACCCAAATTGCCGCAGATATGCCCAACATAACGCAAAATCGTCATGTGGGCGAGACGGGCAGCATGCTTATTTGCAACGCAAACGGCTACGTGCTTAGCGCGCGGGAAGGCCAAAATGGCGTCTCGCTCGCCGATACCGGGATCGATATGGTGGTAAACACATCCGACCCGGGAACGCTCTTTACGGGAACGTTTATGGACGCTCCCGTGTACGGGCTGTACCAGGAGGCGGAAGGGTACCGCATAATTGCCATCCTTCCCCAAAAGGAAGCCAACTTTGCCCGCAACGCCGCCGTTTTGGTGAGCGCCTACATGGAGATTCTGGTGTTTGCCGCCCTCTTTGCGGTTATCTACTTCCTCATAAAGAAGCTTGTGGTGGACAACATCCATCGCGTTAACTCCAGCCTTGCCAAGATTACGGCAGGAGACCTAAACGCTTCGGTGGACGTGCGGGACAACCAGGAGTTCTCGTCGCTGTCCGACGACATTAACCAAACGGTTGGCGCTCTAAGGCGCGCTATAGACGAGGCTGCGGCGCGCCTGGACGCCGAGCTGGTATATGCGCGCACGATTCAAAGAAGCGCGCTGCCCATGGTGTTCCCACCGTTCCCTAGCCACACGGACTTTAGCATTTACGCGTCCATGGATGCGGCAAAGGAGGTAGGAGGCGACTTTTACGACTTCTACCTGCTCGACGACGATCATCTTGCGTTTCTTATTGCAGACGTAAGCGGCAAGGGTATACCCGCCTCGCTGTTTATGATGAAGGCCAAGACCCTTCTAAAGAGCCTTACCGAGTCGGGGCTGCAGCCCAACGAGGTCTTTACGCGCGGGAACAACCAGCTGTGCGAAGGTAACGAGGCCGAGATGTTTGTTACGGCATGGCTCGGTGTGCTCGACCTGCGCACTGGGCACGTGCAGTTTGCCAATGCCGGCCATAACCCGCCGGCCGTGGCGCACGAGGGCGAGGACTACGAGCTTCGCATGGCCAGGCCCAACCTCGTGCTTGCGGGGATGGAGGGCATACGATATACCGCCCGTGAGCTCGATCTGCAGCCTGGTGATACACTGTTTGTGTACACCGACGGCGTAACCGAGGCAACAAACGCCAACGACGAGCTCTTTGGAGAAGACCGGTTGCTTGCCTCGCTCAATGCATACAAGAACGAGGATGTTGAGAGCATTTGCAAGAAGGTTCATAAGGATGTGGATGCCTTCGTGGGCGAAGCGCCACAGTTTGACGATATAACGGTACTGGCCATACGTTACGTTGGAAGGAATGACCATGGAACTGAAGGTTGAGGCTAAGGTCGAAAACGTCGATGCCCTTACGACCGCCGTCAACGAATGTCTTGAGCGAATGGGATGTTCCATGCGGTCGATGACGCAGATCGACATTGCTCTGGACGAACTATTTAGCAATGTGTGCAACTATGCGTACGAGGGAGAGCCAGGCCACGTTAACGTCCGCATATCCGAGGTGCAGGACGGAAATGCGGTTCGAATAACGCTTGAGGATTCCGGTATTCCGTTTGACCCCCTCAAGCAGAAGGACCCGGACGTTTCCAAGTCCATACACGAGCGCGCCATTGGCGGCTTGGGCATCTTTATGGTCAAGCGAACCATGGACGACGTTCTTTACGAGTACCGCGACGGCCTTAACATGCTTACGGTAATCAAGAGTCTGTAGCTCCCGCTAAGGCTGTTAAAGAACTCTCGGTGGTGTGGGGTGCTGGGGTGCCGCTAGGGGATACTCCCCATCGGGTACATCGCGGACAGTCTTTCTCATAAGGAAATGACCTTATCGCGATGTACCCGTAGGGGAGTATCCCCTAGCGGCACCCCGCTTTCGGACCGCCTGCCGGGGGACATCTCCTCCTATTTCGCCACTCTTTGTAACATGCGCCTTAATTCCTACCCTTTTACTAGGAAAATGGTATCCTCTATGAGTGGGAAAAGGAGGCTGCATGCAACCAAACATGGTGGACCGCCGTATACAAGACCTTATGCAGGGCTACGAGGCGGTAGAGACATTCTTTAACGAGCAGAGGAGCGTGTTTCCACGCCGTACGGCTATTTACGACCTCATATGGGAAATACGCGCGCTGCTGTTTCCTGGCTACTTTGACGACGAGTCGCCTGCAGGCAAGAGCACGGAAGCGCTGGTGGGCGAAAGAATCCTTCGCATAGAGCGCGTGCTGGGGGAGCAGATAAAACGCGCGCTGTGCTTTGGGGACGGTACCCTTAACGAAAAAGAGGCACAGCGTAGGGCAAAAGAGATAGTGAGCGAGTTTCTGGATACGCTCCCTCGGACGCAGGAGCTTATTCTTAAGGACGCCGAGGCGGCTTTTCAAGGCGATCCGGCCGCGCTCAGTCGCGAGGAAGTAATACTTACATATCCCGGTATGTACGCCATAATGGTCTATCGCATTGCTCACGAGCTTTACACGCGCAAGGTGCCCCTTATACCGCGCCTTATGAGCGAGCACGCTCACAGCAAGACGGGAATAGACATAAACCCAGGTGCCGTAATAGGGGAATACTTTTTTATTGACCACGGAACGGGCGTGGTTATTGGCGAGACGACCGAGATCGGGCATCACGCCAAGATATACCAGGGCGTTACGCTTGGCGCCACGTCCACCCGCAAGGGTCAGCTGCTTTCTGGCAAAAAGCGCCATCCCACTCTTGGCGACTACGTAACGGTGTACTCCAACGCAAGCGTGCTGGGCGGAGACGTGGTTATTGGCTCTGGCTCGGTAATTGGCGGAAGCGCATTTGTGTGCGAATCCGTGCCCGAAAACGCACGCGTGGGCGTAAAGGACCAGGAAATCGTTGTGCGTACCATGGGTGAGCAGGACCCCGTTTGGTGCTATGAGATTTAGATGACGAACCGTGCCGCTTGGGGATACTCCCCCTGCGGTACATCGTGAGCGATGTACCGCAGGGGGAGTATCCCCAAGCGGCACGGCGTTTTCGGACTACCCACCATTTGTGGCCGCACATCCATCTCCCTGCGGTAGAATCGTGTTCGCAAACAATACGATGGGAGCCACATGGCACACAACGAACAGCCTATGCAAACCTCGCTCTTTGGTGACAACGTACCCTTGGTACAGCAGTCAAACGAGCCTAAGCCTCAGCAGACTCCGGCGCAAAGAGCTGCGGAGCTAAACGAGATCTTGTCACGAGCGGCATACGAGTACTATGCCCTCGACGCGCCTACGATGACCGATGCAGAGTTTGACCAGCTGCTGCAAGAGCTCATACGCCTGGAAGACCAGCATCCGGAGGTCCGAAGCGAGCAGAGCTACACGCAGCGCGTAGGCGGATACGTTGGCGAGCAGTTTGAGGAGGTCCGCCACGCACAGCGGATGTACTCCATGGACGATGCCATGAATCTGGACGAGCTCGACGCATGGCTGGAGCGCACCGAGGAGGCCTTGCTGCAAACAAGTTCGGCTCCCGTGGCGTATACGTGCGAGCTCAAGATCGATGGCCTGGGGGTGGCCCTAACCTATGTGGACGGGCAGTTTGTGCGTGCCGCAACGCGTGGCAACGGAACGACGGGCGAGCTGGTAACCGCCAACGTGCTTACCATAGCGGACGTGCCTCGCATGCTTGCCCCAAAGGGCATGGAGGGCATCGCAGACGGCGGGTTTGGTCACTCCGTGGAGGTGCGCGGCGAGGTGTACATGCCCAAGCAGAGCTTTGCGCGTCTAAACGAGGCAAACGACGCGGCCGGTCGCTCCCCGTTTGCCAACCCGCGCAATGCTGCGGCAGGGTCGCTGCGGCAAAAGGACGCAAAGATTACCGCCACGCGCGATCTTGCGACGTTTATTTATGCGGTGGCCGATCGCGGACCCCTTGCCATGGACAGCCAGCACGAGTTTTTGGGCTGGTTGTGCGACTGTGGCTTTGCGGTTAACAGTCACACTGCTCGGTGCACAAGCGCGGCGGAGGTTCATGCCTTTTGCGAGCAGGCGCTCGCGCAACGCGACGAGCTGGACTACGACATAGACGGCGTAGTGGTAAAGGTGGACTCCTTCGACCAGCAGGAGGCGCTGGGCTTTACGGCGCGTGCCCCGCGCTGGGCAATTGCGTTTAAGTTCCCGCCGGAGCAAAAGCGCACCGTGCTGCGCGAGATTCGTATTCAGGTGGGACGCACCGGCGTGCTTACCCCGGTGGCCGAGTTCGATCCCGTTCTGGTGGCGGGCTCCACCATTGCGCGTGCCACGCTGCACAACATGGACGAGATAGAACGCAAGGATGTGCGCGTGGGCGACACCATAGTGGTGCACAAGGCGGGAGACGTAATACCCGAGGTGGTAGGGCCTGTTAAGGAGTTGCGGCCAGGCGGGGCGCAGCCGTTCCACATGCCCGATGTTTGCCCAGCCTGCGGTAGCCCAGTGGTGCGCGAAGAGGGTGAGGTTGCATACAGATGCATTTCCATAGACTGCCCGGCGCAGGCCGTTGAGAGGCTCATTCATTGGGGTAGCCGCAACGCCATGGACATAGACGGCCTGGGAGAAGAGATCGTTCGCAGAATGGTGGAGCAGGGCGTGCTAAGCGACGTTGCCGACTTCTACGACAAGCTCACGATGGAGCAGCTTGCATCTGTGGGCACCGGAAGGCAAAACAAGGCCGGCGAGGACATTGTGGTAGGCAAGGTTGTGGCAAAAAAGATAATGAAGCAGGTGGACGAATCGCGCGACCGTGGCTTGGGACGCGTCTTGTTTGGCATAGGTATTCGCCACGTGGGTGCCAACGTGGGGCAGCTTTTGGCTCAGCACTTCGGATCGCTGGAAAACCTTGTGGCCGCGCAGGAGGAAGACATTGCCGCCGTGGATGGCATTGGACCCAAGATAGCCGCCAGCGTCCACGAGTTCTTTGGCACCCCGCAAAACGTTTTGGTGCTCGAGCGCCTGCGTGCGGCGGGTGTGCGTCTGAGCGAGGAGCAGGCGGACACAGATGCGCCCCAACCTCTGGCTGGCCTTACGTTTGTGCTCACCGGTTCGCTGCAGTCGTTTACCCGCAAGGCGGCTGGCGATGCCCTTAAGGCCCTAGGCGCGAAGGTAACGGGGTCTGTTTCCAAGCGCACGAGCTACGTTGTGGCTGGCTCCGCAGCTGGTAGCAAGCTTACGAAGGCAGAGCAGCTCGGAGTGCCCGTACTCGACGAGGACGCGCTCGGACAGATTCTGGAAACTGGCAGCCTCCCCGAGTAAAAAAGCTGGAAGGGTGCCGCTTGGGGATACTCCCCATCGGGTACATCGCGAGTATGCCTTTCGTTATGAAGGGATTATCTGCGATGTACCCGTAGGGGAGTATCCCCAAGCGGCACCCCATGCCTCCTTTTTAAGGTTGCCCAAAGCCATCTCGCCCGTTTGTGAACGTTAAGGTTCTTTAAGGTGGGTTTGAGTTTCGGGTCGTACATTCTTATCAACACAGGGATACAACCCTTTGGAGATGAGAAGAATGGTCCAACTTACCTTTAAGCGTTACGAGATCAAGTATCTGCTTACCAACGAGCAGCGCGATCGCCTTCGCATTCTTATGGACCGATATATGGTGCCAGACGAGTGGGGGCCATCAACGGTTTGCAACGTTTACTACGACACTCCCTCGCGGCTGCTGGTGCGCAGGTCGTCCGAGCACCCAGACTACAAAGAGAAGGTACGCATTCGCAGCTACGGCGTGGCAAAGTCCAGCGATCCGGTGTTTGTGGAGCTAAAGAAGAAGTACGACGGAGTGGTGTACAAACGCCGTTGCAGCATGGATGCCACCAGGGCATTTGAGCTGCTGGCCGGTAGGGGAGACCCCCAAACGCAAATAGAGCGCGAGCTGGACTACACGTGCCGCCACTACGGAGGGCTAGAGCCTGCGTTCTTTATTGCCTACGACCGAGAGGCGTTCTATGCACGCGACGACCACGAGTTTCGCATGACGTTTGACCGCCGCGTGCGCAGCAGGCTCGACGACCTCTGTCTTTATCATACGGACGAGGCCGATCAGTTCCTCGACGACGACCTAACCCTGCTTGAGGTAAAGGCTGGCGGCGCCATCCCGCTGTGGCTTGTAGATTTCTTTTCTGGCGAGGGGATCTACAAGGTTAAGTTCTCCAAGGTCGGTATGGCCTGGAAGCATCAGCTGGAGGCAGTGCTCAGCAAGAGGCCGGTTGCAACAAAGCCTGCGAGGCATCTTAGGGTCAACTGGCACGTTAGCAGCATACCTGCTCAGGGCGCGGCAATTCTCGCATAGCAACTGAGTCTTTTACAGCGTTAAGGAAAGGAAAGTAAGGACGATGTTTGACTCTCTGTTTGGCACTACGACCACTACCACTTCCATAGAGCTGCTGCCTTTGCTGGCAAGCATAGCGGCCTCTTTAGCGCTTGGCTTTTTGCTCGCGCTTGTGTACTGCTTCCGTAGCAGGCACACCAAGAGCTTCGTTATGACCCTGGCCATACTTCCTGCCATCGTGTGCGTGGTAATAGCCATGGTAAACGGCAACGTGGGCGCAGGTGTTGCGGTTGCCGGTGCGTTTAGTCTTGTTCGCTTTCGCAGCGCTCCCGGTTCTGCTCGCGACATTGCCTTTATCTTCCTCGCCATGTGCGTTGGCTTGGTGGCAGGCATGGGATACCTTGTGTGCGCGGCAGTGGTAACAGCGGTGCTGTGTGTGGCAATCCTCTTGTACCAGGCAATTAGCGTTGGTCCTCTTGGCGAGTCCTGCGACCGCTCGGTGCGCATAACCGTTCCCGAAGACCTGGACTTTGCCGATCTGTTTGACGACATCTTTGATTCCTACACAACGTATCACGAGCTCGTAACGGTAAAGACCACCAATATGGGCAGCCTGTACAGGCTCGTGTACAACGTTGGTATGCGCGACCTCTCCCAGCAGCGCAACCTTATTGACGAGCTCCGGTGCCGCAACGGCAACCTGGAAATTGCGATTGCCCACCAAGAGGCAGACTACGGCGAGCTGTAGCGTGAACAGGGGACGTGTCAGGTGTTCAGAAATGAACACCTGACACGTCCCCTGTTCACACAGACCACCGGCTGTCTTGCCGCGATAAACGGAGATGCCACGTAAAAGTTTTGCCCCTGCGCGCGGCAAGATGCGCCATGTGATACCTTAATAGAGTTGTGCTGGCTCGAGGAGAGGGGTCATATGGGTTTTGTCGAAGCGCTCGCCCTTCTTCTCATTGGTCTTTTTTCGGGCATCTTTGCAACGATATTCGACGTGTTTGCTTTGGGCGCCGGTTCGTTTCTCTCTCACTTTACGCTGTGGGTTCTGCTCAACGCCCTGCTTGCCGTGCATATTGAGAGCAGGCTGCGCGCCGTATTGTGGGCGATTCCCTTTAACTTGGGGTACATAGAAGGCTACTTTATAACCACCGTTGCGTCGTTTGAGGGCTATGCCAAGTCGCTTATGGCGCCCTTGGCTGCGGTTGCCCTCATATCCCCGTTCTTGGTCTATGCGCTTTGGACCGCCAAAAAACAGCAAAACATTTACGGCAAGGTGCTAAGCGCCCTTATTGTTGCCTGCACGCTTGCGGCCAGCTATTTTGTTAAGGGTAAGCTTGGCATATACGACTTTGTTATATGTGCGTTGCTCGCCCTCGTCCTGTTTGTAATGCCGGTTCGCCGCCTTAAGATCTCGCGCTCCACACGCGAGTCTGTACCAACGTATGAGGGAGAATTTGAGGAAGACACTCCTTCAGAGAGGACCCAGGGAGCTGCTCGGCCAGCGGAGAGCGGCGCTACCAATACATCAAGGCAATCGCCTCAGGCGTCTGCCCGGCGTGTCGATGCCGATCTTTCCACCTCGCCTTATTCCGAGCCACCAAAGAGAAGCTCGTTTATGCAACGGCGTGCGCAAAGAAAGCAAGAGGCGCAGGAGCGCAAGGAACGCCTCCGTGCCGCGAAGGCCGGACGTGCCCGCAATCGCAAGGAGTATGCGGCCGAGTCTTCGTCTCCGGCTACCTTGGGTAACGTGCGGCCTGCCCGCAGAAGCACGCGAACGTAACCAGCAGACGTAAAGCAGGGAGGGGGTGCCTAGAGGGGATACTCCCCATCGGGTACATCGCGGATAGCCCTTGCATGATGAGGCGGATTTCTCGCGATGTACCCCGCAGGGGAGTATCCCCTCTAGGCACCCCCTCCCGCACTGCGCGACGTAGCACGCCCTCAACCGTTGTCCTAATGGCGCCAGCCGTTGTAGTCTACGTTGTCTATCATGGCATTTAGGCGATCCTGGTCGCCTTCCACCAGGCGCTTTGAGAATACCGGCCACGCAATAAGGGCATCGTGGAACAAATCGGCAAAGCTTGCCACAGACACCTCGCCCGTGCTGGGATTTTTCCAGGAGCGGTGTTCGAGGTTTGCAAAGGAGCACTTGTCCTTTGTAATTACCCTATGCGATTGCGCAAGCAGGCGCGAATGCGGTCTAAATAGAAGCTCCGCCTTGGAAAGGGCGCCCAGCGTGCGCTGTGCCGGCGGATCTATAAGACGATACAGCAACTGATAGTTTTGCATGGCAAGGCCGTATTCCGAGGCGCCAATCTGAAGATCGAACACCTCCCACGCAACCTGCGAGAGCATGGCGCCAACAATGCGGTCTATGCGGGCAGTCCGCGCCAGCGCAAGCGTGCAGGGGGTGTCCAGAACCGTCTTGTTGCGCTTTTCCCAAAGAAGCCAGCTGTCTATGTCGGCCTCAATGATGGCGTGGATTTCTCCTCTAGCCTCAACGAGGGTATGATCGGCAGCCACAATACCCTCTTGCAAAGAATATATGAGGGGGTGGGCCATGCTGTCCAGCATGTAATGCGCTGCCATGCCCAAGGTAAAGGCGCGGCCAATGGATCTGTCGTCCTTGTTAAGCCGGTTAACGCAGTTGCGCAGTGCAATAAGCGCCATACCCATGTGCTCTGTGTGCGTCTTATACGCAAATTGGTGACACTCCTTTGCCGTTTTGGGTGATGCGGTAACGCGCGCCCAAAACGGGTCGGTGCCTTGGCTTCCCAAAAGAAATGCAAGGAGGTCTTCCTGGCTGGATATAATCCCGTCGGGCAGGAGCGAGGCGGCATCCTCGCCGAACAAATGATGCGCGATAATTGCTGGCATTCCGTTTACCCCCACACAGGATAAGTATCAATTTGTTGTGGCATACTTTAGCTAAGTGTGAACAGAGTAGCGTATTTTTGGCTATATGTACGAAAAATGTTGGCTTTGGAAACGCTTACTGTTCAATCGGACTCGCTGGGGAGATGATTCTTATGAACGTACGTGCCGCGTCGGGAGGCTCGTTTACACGCACCAAGCCCATTGTTCTGCTTACGGGCCTGGCCATGACGGCACTGGGAATTGCAGTGTTGATAAACCCCATAGGGGCGGTTGATGCTTTGGTAAGAATCATTGGCTGGATTCTGGTTGCATACGGCGTCGTTACCTTGGTTCTCGCCTTTGTGAGGGGAGACCCCATCAACAACGCCAGGGCAGATCTTGCAATAAGCGTCCTGTTTCTTATCCTTGGCATTGTGATGGCGTTTTTCTCGGGCGGGTTCGTTAAGGTGGTTTGGAGCATTATTGGTGCGCTCGTATTTGTTACGGGCGTTTTGGACGTGCTCGAGGCAGGGACGTTCCGCAGGGATGGGAGCCCCTTGGCTCTGCCTGCAACCGTTTCGGGCATCATTACCGCCTTCTTGGGGCTCGCAGTGCTCATCCTGCCGTTCTTTACTGTAGAAATTGCCATGCTCCTTGCCGCCGTCGCACTAATTGTGGACGGCATTACAGAGATAATCTTTGGCCTCAGCATGTAGGATATCGATCGTCGCCATTGTTCTAAAACTCGTGACGTAGCGGGGGTGCCGTGAGGGGATACTCCCCATCGGGTACATCGCGAGCAGGGATTCCCTTGCGAACCGGCCTATCCGCGATGTACCCGTAGGGGAGTATCCCCTCACGGCACCCCCCTTAACGAGCGACTTCTGAGCGAAGCGAAGCTCCTAAACGCGCCGAAGGCGCACCAGTTTTCCTGCCGCATCCCTATCGGAGTCCCGGTTGCAGGCTCCAAGTTTCAACGAGCGACTTCTGAGCGAAGCGAAGCTCCTAAACGCGCCGAAGGCGCATCAATTTCTCCCCGCATCCTTATCGGAGTCGGCGTACGGGGTATTGGTTTCAACGAGCGACTTCTGAGCGAAGCGAAGCTGAGCGAGTGAAACCAATACCCCGTACGCCGATAGCTCTACACATAAAACAACATGTCGTTGTACGACGGTACGGGCCAGCAGTCCTTGGAGCAGATGGTTTCCATGCTGTCCACGGCGGCGCGCAGAGACTCCATTGCGGGTATAACGTTGTCCCTATACACCAGGTCACGCTCGGTGGGGTCGGCTATCTTGCGTGCCTCCGAGTTCTTGGCGTCCAGCTCTGCCGCAAGCTCGTATATGGAGTCGATGCCTGCGGTTAACGTCTTAGCCAGCTGCTTTTCTACCGCAGCCTCAATTCCGAGCTCGGCCTTTGTTGCCACGGCGGTAGCTATGTCGCCGGAGTAGTCGATAATGGCTGGCAGGTACTCGTGGCGCGCCATGTGAACCATAACGTTTGCCTCTATGTTTATGAGCTTCGCGTATTTTTCGGCCTTGGCAATGTAGCGTGCGTGGCACTCGGCCTCGTCCAAAACGCTGTACTTCTCGAACAGGGCAATATTGGCGGGGTCAATAAGTGCGGGCAGTGCCTCGGGCGTCGTTCGCAGGTTGGGCAGTCCGCGACGCTCGGCCTCGGCCTCCCACTGGTCGGAGTACCCGTTGCCGTCGAAGATTACCTTGTGGTGGTCGCGGAAGGTGTGGCGAACAAAGCGCATTGCCACAGCATAGAAGTCCTCGTCCGAGC
This sequence comes from uncultured Coriobacteriaceae bacterium, assembly GCA_902793465.1. GTDB lineage: Bacteria > Actinomycetota > Coriobacteriia > Coriobacteriales > Atopobiaceae > RUG440. Next base: position 252,223 of record CADBDT010000004.1, read on the forward strand.
AGTTGGCCACGTAGTCGCAAAAGCGCTCGCACTGCTCGGCAACGGCGGTGTTTAGCACCACGTTGCAGTCGGCAAGGTTCTGTTGGCTTCCGGGCATGCGGAACTCAAACTTGTTGCCCGTAAAGGCAAACGGGCTCGTGCGATTGCGGTCGGTGTTGTCGCGGAAGATGTCGGGCAGTGCTGGAACGCCCAGGTCCATGAGCTCGCCCTCGTGCGCCTCAGCGTGCTCCTTCCTAATGAGCGCGTCGACCACGGGGGACAGGGCGTCTCCCAAAAACACGGACACGATTGCCGGAGGGGCCTCGTTGGCGCCAAGGCGATGGTCGTTGCCTGCAGAGGCAACGCTCATGCGCAGCAGGTCGGCGTGCTCGTCCACCGCGGCAATAAGGCAGGCAAGGAACACGAGGAACTGCAGGTTGTCCTCGGGGTGCGGGCCTGGCTCAAGGAGGTTGCGCCCGTCGGCAGACATGGACCAGTTGTCGTGCTTGCCCGAGCCGTTTACGTAGGCAAAGGGCTTTTCGTGCTCAAGGCAGGCAAAGCCGTAGTTGGTGGCAAGCAGCTTGAGCTTTTCCATGGTAAGGAGGTTGTTGTCTATGGCAAGAGAGCCCTGCTCGAACACGGGCGCCAGCTCGTGCTGGCAGGGTGCCACCTCGTTGTGCTTGGTCTTTGCGGGAATCGCGAGCTTCCATAGCTCGTCGTCGAGCTCCTTCATAAAGGCGTTTACCGAAGGACGTATGGCCCCAAAGTAGTGCTCCTCGAGCTCCTGGCCCTTGCACGGCTCGGCGCCAAAGAGCGTGCGTCCGCAAAGGCGTAGATCGGCGCGTGCCTCGAAGTCCGACTCCTTAATAAGAAAGTACTCCTGCTCGGGCCCCACGGTGGTAACCACGCGCTTGGGCTCGCGGCCAAACAGCGCTAGCACGCGCTTTGCCTGCGTCTCCAGCGCCACCTCGGAGCGCAGAAGCGGCGTTTTTTTGTCCAGGGCCTCGCCCGTGTAGGAGATAAAGGCCGTGGGTATGCACAGGACCTCGTCCTTTATGAAAGCCGGGCTCATGGGATCCCACACCGTGTATCCGCGCGCCTCGAAAGTTGCCCGCAGCCCGCCATTGGGGAAGCTCGACGCGTCGGGTTCGCCCTGTACGAGCTCCTTGCCGGAAAACGCCATAAGCACCGTGCCGTCTTCCTGCGGCGTCATAAAGCTGTCATGTTTTTCGCTGGTAATGCCGTTGAGCGGCTGGAACCAGTGGGTAAAGTGCGTGGCGCCCTTTTCTAGCGCCCACTCCTTCATGGCGTGGGCAACCTCGTTTGCTATGTCGAGGTCGATGGGCTTGTTCTCCTTTATTACGCGGTTGAGTTCCTTGTAGGTGGGCTTGGGAAGGCGCTGCCGCATATCGGCGTCGCTAAACACCAGGCTTCCGTACTCTTCCGTTACTTTGTTCTGTGCCATTTTGACCTCTCTTCGAAAGCTAACGAGCGCTATTGTAGGCGTTGGGCGGCCACATTCGTGTTTCACGCGAGTTAAGGCATGGTATCCCCACGTGTTGCATGCGTTTCGACGAGGGGATGCCCCTTCGCTGAAACCTTACCCGCCACCGTGCACAGTTACGGGACGAATGGGTCCCCGCCGTGCGCAGTCCCTTCCGCGGCACCAGTCACCGTGTGCAGTTATGGAACGTCTGGCTCCCTACCGTGCGCACTTATCGGCCAAAACCGTACACGGTAGGGAGGCATCCGTCCCAGAATCGTACACGGTGCCCACGGCCCGCCGCCGCGCGCAGTCCTAGCCCAGCACACGGCTTCCCTCGCGCGCGAGTCGGAAGTGCCGTACAATGGGGCGCAACGCTTAGAGGAGGTTTTCATGCCAGACGAGAGACGAACCATTGCGGTAATTGACGGCAACTCGCTTATGCACCGCGCCTTCCATGCCATTCGCCAACCCATGAGCGCGCCCGACGGCAGGGCAACCAACGCTCTTTTTGGGTTCTTCAATATGTTTATAAAGTTGGTGGAGTCGTTTTCGCCCGATGGGGTTATTTGCGCGTTTGACAAGGGCAAGCCAAAGGTCCGCATGGAAATGCTCCCTCAGTACAAGGCACAGCGTCCTCCCATGGACCCCAGCCTGCGCGAGCAGTTTCCCATGGTAAAGGACCTTCTCCGCTCTCTGGAGGTTCCTGTGGTGGAGCTCGAGGGATGGGAGGGCGACGACATCCTGGGCACCTTGGCGCGCCGTGGCGAGGACGCCGGCTACGACATGTATCTCTTTACCGGCGATCGCGACATGTACCAGCTCTCCACCGACCACGTGCGCATTGTGAGCACAAAAAAGGGCGTGTCCGATGTGCAGATAATGACGCCCGAGGTGGTGGAGGACCTCTACCACGGTGTTACGCCGGAGCTCGTTCCCGACTTCTATGGCCTTAAGGGCGATTCCAGCGACAACATTCCGGGAGTGCCAGGCATCGGTCCCAAGCGTGCGTCGGAACTCATTTGCAAGTACGGCTCGCTTGAGGGCGTAATCGAGCATGCGGACGAGGTAAAGGGCAAGATGGGAGAAAACCTTCGCGCCCACATAGACGATGCGCTCCTAAGCCGCAAGGTGGCCATAATCCGCACCGACGCGCCCATAGAGATGGACTTTAACGATGCGCGCTTTCCCACGTTTGACCCCGTTGCGGCCACGACGGCCTTTAGCGCACTGGGCTTTACGGGTATGACAAAGCGTATTGCGCGCATGGGTGGGGGAACGGGCGACGAGGCGCCGGCAAGCGGCAAGAGCGTCCAGCTAAGCATTCCCGAGCCCACCCAAGGCGATGCTGCACTTGCTGCCTTGGCAACCGCGCTGGGCCAGGGGGCATGGATGGGCGTCTGTATGGAGCGCGATGCAGCTTCAGCCGCACGTCCCCAGCTTACCCTGGACTTTAGTGGGGGAGACGAAGAGGAGTCCAGCGTACTGTGGGTGTCTTTGGACGACGCCCTCCTAAAGTTCGAGCAGGGTGCGGCCTCCGCCTGCCTGGCGCAGCTCGTGCGGGAGGGACACATTGCGTCTGGCGACGTAAAGGCGCTTTTGCATGAGGTATATCCCATGGATTCGTCCAAGCCCGCACTGGTGGACGAGGAACAAATGGACCCGTCGCGCATCTTCGATGTGGGGGTTGCCGATTACCTGCTGGAATCCGATCGCTCGTCGTTTGGCGTCGTGGAGCTTATGGAGTCGGTGTTGCAAACGCCTTTGCCCGAGCCAACCGACCAAGTGCCCGCGGCGGCGCTGGAGGCAATTGGGGCACGCGTGCTGCGTCCCGAGCTTGCAAAGAGGCTCGACGAGGACGGCTCGCTTGAGCTTTTCCAGAACATAGAGATGCCCCTTGTGGGAGTGCTGGCGCAAATGGAGCGCACGGGACTCTATGCGGATCCAGCCAAGTTGCGCGAGCAGTCCGAGCAGCTTGGCGTGGAGATTGCAAACATGGCAGACAGCATTCACGAGGAGGCGGGGGAGGACTTTAACATAGACTCGCCCATGCAGCTGTCTCACGTGCTCTTTGACGTGCTTAAGCTTCCCACCTTTGGGCTAAAGCGCACGCGGCGCGGTTACTACTCGACCAACGCCAAGGTGCTGGAGGACCTTGCCAAGCAGAGCTCGCTTGTGTCCAACGTGCTGGATTATCGCGAGCGGGCAAAGATAAAGTCCACGTATTTGGATGCGCTGCCTGCGCTTATTCGCGAGGACGGGCGTATTCACACCACCCTTAACCAAACGGTTGCGGCAACCGGGCGCCTGTCGAGCTCCGAGCCCAACCTGCAGAACATTCCCACCCGCTCGGAGCTTGGCCACAAGGTGCGTACGGCGTTCGTGGTGCCCGAGGGCAGCGTGTTTTTGGCCTGCGACTATTCGCAAATAGAGCTGCGCCTTCTGGCGCACCTTTCGGCAGACGAGCACCTGGTTCGCGCATTCAACGAGGGCGAGGACTTCCATGCGGCAACGGCTGCCCGCGTGTTCGACGTGCCGGTGGACGAGGTAACGCCTGCGCTTCGCAGCCGTGCCAAGGCGGTTAACTTTGGCATCGTGTACGGACAGCAGGCCTATGGCTTGTCTACGTCGCTCAAGATTCCTCGCAAGGAGGCCCAGGACATGATCGACCGCTACTTTGCGGTGTATCCTGGCGTGCGAGAGTTCTTGGACAAACAGGTTGCGTTTGCGCGCGCCAACGGCTACGTTACCACCATGTACGGGCGCAAGCGCCACATTAAGGACATCAATTCGCGCAACTACAACATGCGCGCGTTTGGCGAGCGTACGGCCATGAACCATCCCATGCAGGGAACCGCCGCCGACATAATAAAGATTGCCATGATCCACGTTGCGCAGCGCCTGCGCGAAGAGGGGCTCCGGTCCAAGATGGTGCTCCAAATTCACGACGAACTGGACTTCGAGGTACCCGAGGACGAGATCGAGGTCTTGTCGGCGTTGGTGCGCGAGACCATGGAGGGCGTGTGCGAGCTTCGCGTGCCCTTGGTGGCCGACGTGTCGGTGGGCAACAACTGGGCGGAGGCCAAGTAGTATGGCATCGCAACTCATGCACGTGGTGGCCTACACGGACGGATCTTCTCGCGGCAACCCCGGGCCGGGCGGCTACGGGGCGCTGCTGGTGTACGTTGGTCCCGACGGCGCCGAGCACCGACGCGAGCTGTGCGCAGGCTACAAGCGCACCACAAACAACCGGATGGAGCTTATGGGCGCAATTGTGGCCTTGGAGGCGCTGCGCCGACCCTGCGAGGTGGAGCTGCACTCGGACTCGCAGTACGTGGTAAACGCCTTTAACAAGCACTGGGTTGATGGCTGGCAAAAAAAGGGCTGGAAGACGGCAGGAAAAAAGCCTGTAAAGAACCCCGACCTCTGGCAGCGGCTCCTTGCTGCCATGGAGCCGCACTCCGTGCGCTGGATGTGGGTAAAGGGCCATGCTGGGCACGCGCTTAACGAGCGTGCGGACCAGCTTGCAACCATGGCAGCAGACGGCGAGGCCGGACCGCTGCTCGTGGACGAGGGGTTTGTGCAATGAGCGAATGCGCGGCCCATGTGCTCGACGAGCAGTATATGCGCCTTGCCTTGGAGGAGGCTCGCGCGGCAGCAGCCGAGGGGGAGGTACCCATTGGTGCGGTGGTGGTGTGCGACGACCAAGTTGTAGCCCGTGCGCATAACCGCCGCGAGACGGACCACGACCCCAGCGCGCACGCGGAGTTTGCGGCAATGGTTGGCGCGTCGCAGGCGCTGGGTCGCTGGCGCCTTACGGGATGCACCGTGTACGTAACGCTCGAGCCGTGCCTCATGTGTGCGGGGCTCATGATAAATGCGCGCATAGACCGCTGCGTGTTTGGCGCGCACGACCCCAAGGGCGGGGCGCTGGGTACACTCTACGACGTGAGTCACGACGAGCGGCTCAACCACGAGTTCGAGGTTGTGGGCGACGTCCTGGCCGACGAGTGCGCAGACGAGCTGCGCACCTTTTTTCGCGCACGCAGGAAGTGACCAATCAAGGGGGAGTACCCACACCGCCATTAAGCTAGCGCTGTGCACATTGGGGATATTCCCCTACGGGTACATCGCGGATGAGCCGGACCCCAACGAAAGCCCTGCTCGCGATGTACCCGATGGGGAGTATCCCCTATGTGCACAGCGCCCCCGACCCTTAACAAATGGCGGTGGGGTACTCCCCCTTGAGAGGTCGCCATCAAACTACCTGGAACACAAAGAAGTCCAGGTAGTGGCTCTCGTCAAAGCCCCAAAGAATGGGGTGGTCCGGTGCCTGCTGGCGCTCCTCAACCTGCTTGAGCTGGCGGTTAACGCTATGCGCCGCCTCCGCTACGGCCTGGGCAAAGAGGTCGCGCGTCATGTGCATGGAGCAGCTGCAGGTTGCAAGGTAGCCGCCACGGGGGAGCAGGCGCAGCGCCGCGGCGTTGATGTCGCGATATCCGCGGGAGGCGTTGCGAACGGTGGAGCGACTCTTCGTAAAGGCGGGCGGGTCCAGCACAATGAGATCAAACGGTCCGCCCTCTTCGCGCATTTGCTGCCTATTGCGCAGGGTGGGCAAATACTCAAGAACATCGGCGCAGGTAAACGCCGCATTGGGGTTATCACCTTCGACGTCATGGCCGTTAAGGGACGCGTTGCTCCTCGCAAGGTCTATGGCTGTCTTGCTCACGTCCACAAAGCGTACGAATGCCGCCCCGCCCGCAAGCGCGTTGAGCCCAAAGGGCCCCACGTGACAAAAGCAATCCAGCACGCGCCTGTTGCGCGCGAGCTCGCGCACGGCACGCCGGTTGTACTTTTGGTCCAGGAAGAAACCCGTCTTCTGACTGTTTTCCAAGTCCAGACGGTAACGGACGCCGTTTTCGCGTACAAGGATGCGCTCGTCTGTGGTGCTGGCGCCGTCCCACCATCCCTTGTAGCGACGCAGCCCCTCCTTCTCGCGCACAGATCCGTCGTTTCGCTCGTAGATGCCCACCACGTCGTGGTTGGAGGAGCGAACAACGTCGAGCAGCAGCGGATAGAGCATCGGTCGCAGGAGCTCCATGCCAACCGTGCCCACCTGCGAGACCAGCACGTCCTCGTACTTGTCTACAACAAGGCCGGGAAGCCCGTCTGCCTCGGAGAACACCACGCGGCAACAGGTGGTGTCGTCCTCGCATCCCGCGAGTGACCTGCCGCTTAACGTGCTTAGCCTGTGCTGCCACGCCCACTCAAGCCGCCTGTGCCAAAACCCCTCGTCAAACTGGTCGTTCGGGTTGCGCGACACTATGCGTGCGCGAATGGTGCTCGCAAGGGAAACAAGCGCGGCGCCCTGCCACGTGCCATTCTCTTCAACCACGTCTACGATGCCGCCGTTTTGCACCTCGCTGCCGTCTACGGGGCTCGGCTCCATGCGCAGCACCTCGCCGGCAAAGACCCAGGGATGCCCAGACCTTAGCAGGCGCGCGCCCTTGCGCGATACGACGAGCCGTGGATAGTTGCGCAGCTGCTTCATGCGTTCTCCCTCTGCGTGGGCGTCCGAAGTCCGTGCCTAATAATGGCGTCCGTAACGACCGCCTGCCATTCCGCGCCCGCGCGACCTCATGCCGCTAAACATGGTTCGCTTGGGTTTAATCGTTGAGCGGTTGGGGTTGGGAACAATGCGTCCGTCGTCGTACGGGAATCCCTCCAGGTCCCATGTGGGTATGAGGCTTCCGGTAAAGTATTCAATCTCGCGCAGCGGGCTTACCTCGTCTGGTGCCAGGAACGTGTAGGCATGGCCTGTTGCGCCCGCGCGGCCGGTGCGACCAATGCGATGCACGTAGTCCTCGGGGTCAAGCGGCACGTCAAAGTTGATAACGGCGTCTATGCCGCTTACGTCTATGCCGCGGCTCATTACATCGGTTGCCACCAGTACCTGGCACTTGCCCGCGCGGAACTTTGCCAAGGCACGCTCGCGCGCCTTTTGGGGACGGTCCGAGTGCATCTCGTCCACGCTCATGCCTGCGTTCTTGAGGGTACGACTCACGTCGTCCACGCGCTGCTTGGTGCGGCAGAACACGAGCACACGCTCGAGCGCGTCTGCGCTGGCCGTGCCGCCGCTTCGAATGATCTCTTGCAACAGGGATGCCTTTTGTCCCTGCGTAACGGGGCAGAGGTGCTGCTCCACGGTCTCGGCCGTCGATCCCACGCGCGCGATTTCCACGTATGCGGGATCGTGCAACATAGCGTCTATGGTGGACTTAATGCTTGGCGGGATGGTTGCAGAGAAGAGCAGGTTTTGTCGCTGGGCGGGCAAGGCTGCCATTATGCGCCTTACGCTGGGCCAAAATCCCATGTCCAGCATGCGGTCCGCCTCGTCGAGCACCAGCACCTGCACGTGGCTTAGGTCCACATGGTCGTGCTCCATAAGGTCAATAAGGCGGCCGGGAGTGGCAACCAGCATGTCGCAGCCCTCTTCGAGCTGGCGAATCTGGCGCTCGAACTTGGCGCCGCCCATAACTATGACCGCGCGCTGCCCCGTGTGCTCGCACACCACCGAAACCACGTGGTCTATCTGCTGAGCAAGCTCGCGCGTGGGGGTAACTACGAGCGCAAACGGACCGAATGGATGGGCGTCAGGATTCTTCTTGCGCGAATCGCTGCGCTGTGTGGCTGCGGCCTTTGCGTCTGAGCGACGCTTTCGGCTTCGCCTGCGACGCTTTTGGTTGCCTTCGCCCTTTGGCTTGGCCGGAGCTGCGTCTTCCTGGCGCGACTTTGCCCGTCGTCTGCGTGACGGGCGCGCCTTCGTGGACTTGCGCTCGTCATCGGAGGACGCCGCGCCTGTGCCTTCCGTCGGTGTGGCGTTTGTGCTGTCTGACGGCGCCTTGCGGTGGTGACGGCGCCTGCGTCGACGCTTGGGCCCGTGTTCGCCGTCCTGCGTAGGTACGGGAATCGAGCGCGAGTCGTCGGGCGCCGCGTCGGCGAGTACGTCTCCCGCGGTGTCTTGCGCGTCGTCGGTGGGGGAGTCGTCTTCCCTGGCAACTATCTGCTCTCGTGCGGCACGCGATGCGTCCATAATGTTCTGTAAGACCGGCAGCGCAAAGGCCGCGGTCTTTCCCGTGCCCGTCTGCGCACTGGCCACGACGTCGCGCCCCGCCAACACGGCAGGGATGGCCTCGGCTTGTACAGGCGTTGGTTCTGTAAATCCCAGGGCTTCCACCCCGGCGAGTATCTGCTCGTTTAGCCCGAGCTCGGCAAATGATGTAACCATGGGTACTAGTATGGAGTAGTCTGCGCTCCTGCACCATAAAAACAGAGTGCGCCCACGGCGGCCCCCGGCGGCCCCCGGACTCTCCCGCACGCTCAGCGCTCACTGGCGTTCGCTCACTCGCTTCGCTCGTGATTCGCGCCCGCGTTGCGCCCCCGGCGGCCCCCGGACTCTCCCGCACGCTCAGCGCTCACTGGCGTTCGCTCACTCGCTTCGCTCGTGATTCGCTTGCGAGAGAGTCCGGGGGCCGCCGGGGGCGCGTGGAATTCGCAGCGGGTGGGGCGGGCAAAGGGGGAGCCCCTTTGCCCGCCCTAGAAAGAAGCCCTTCCGTTACTGGGACGCTCTGGTCGAGGGGCGACTGACAAGCCCGAAATGCACGTGGTTGCGTGTAGTCTGCGTGGACGCCACGCAGCCGCGTGCATTTAGATGCTCAGACAAGCCCCAGACGCACGTGATTGCGTGTAGTCGGGCACAACACCACGCACCCGCGTGCATCTGGCTGGTCGTATGCGGCAGAAACGCACGTGATTGCGTGTAGTCGGGCGGGACGCCACGCAGCGACGTGCATTTGGATAACCGAACAAGCCCGAAATGCACGCGCATGCGTGTAGTCGGGCACAACACCACGCATCCACGTGCATTTGGACAGCCAGACGATGCGGAAATGCACATGTTTGCGCGTAGTCGGGGTGCACGGCACGCAGCGGCGTGCATTTGGGCAGACGGACGTGATGCAAACGCATGCCGTTGCGTGTAGTCGACGGTGGGTCGTGCTGGCGTGGGGCGGAACTACCACTATTTGGCTAACGGTCTGAGGGCGCGCCGTGACGGGCGTGTTGTGGCAAGGGGATGTCTTTTCGCTGGATCGTTTGGGAGTCTGTGCACGGCGCAAATCCCAGCGCGTACCTATTCCATACGTGAGCATTAAAACACTGTCGACGCGTCCAACCAGGACGTGCAACGCAGCGCGCAGGCGGAGCTTAGGCCATCAGCACCCTTTGCCATTTTTCCGTGCCGCAATTCTTGCAGCGCATCTTCCTGTCTGGTGGGTTGCTACTCCCAAACTTGCTCGGACGCGTCTCGCAGGTGTCGTACCAGTAGTGGTTCTTTCCCGTTGCCGGGCACTTGCCGTCATCGGAGCCAAGCCCGCCTGCGATGCCCTTTAGCTGCTCGTCGGTAAGCGCAACGTCGCTTTCTTCTTCGGACGTTATCTTTCCTTCGGCGGCCTCGCACTTCTTTGCCTGCTCGGCTTTCGCATCGTTGAAACTCATTGTGTACTCCTCTTGTTTATCGTTTGGTACTCTCATCTTATTTTATACGCGTTCCGAGCGAATCTGTCCCAGGAACATTCTGGTGGAGCCTGAGGGCCATTTGTGGTTCACCACAGGCACGGCTTCCTCCATCTTTTAGTCCAACATGGCCAAACGTTAAAACAGCAAAGCGCGGTGGGTGCGTGGCCACAAAAATGGCGTATGATTATGCGAGTTTGCGTATGAGGAGGACTTGCATGCCTATAAACGTTGCCGACGGATTGCCCGCAAAAAAGATCCTGCATGAGGAGCGAATATTTGCCCTTGAGGACGAGGTCGCGCGCAATCAGGAAATTCGACCGCTCAAGGTGGCCATCCTCAACCTCATGCCCACAAAAATCGAAACGGAAACGCAGATCCTGCGCCTTATATCCAAGTCGCCCATTCAGGTGGACTGCGACTTTATGCGCGTTTCGTCGCACAAATCCAAAAACACGTCGGCCGACCACCTCATAAAGTTCTACGACTCCTTTGACGCGTTTGAGAACAAAAACTACGACGGGCTCATAATAACGGGTGCGCCGGTCGAGCACCTCTCGTTTGACGACGTGGACTACTGGGATGAGTTCTGTCGCATTGTGGACTGGAGCCAAAAGCACGTGTTCTCTACCATAAGCCTGTGCTGGGGCGCGCTTGGCATGCTGTACCACCTGTACGGCATTCGCAAGCGGCAGCTCCCGTCCAAGCTCTTTGGCATCTTTCCTCAGCGCCTGTGCGACGAGTACAACTTTCTTACCAACGGCTTCGACGAGGTGCACAACATGCCGCATTCGCGCCATGCCGCAATCGAGGTTACCGACCTCGTTGAGCACCCAGAGCTCCAGGTCTTGAGCGAAGGCTTTGCCACGGGGCCCGCACTTATTGCCACGCGCGACTTCCACGAAATATACGTTACAGGCCACTTTGAGTACGGCCGCGACACGCTGGCGGAGGAGTATTGGCGCGACTTTAAGGCTGGAAAGCCCATTAAGCTTCCCGAGAACTACTTTCCCGACAACAACCCCGAGCGCCAGCCGTACTTTACGTGGCGCGCCCATGCCAACCTTCTGTATCGCAACTGGCTCAACTGGGTGTACCAAATGACCCCATACGAACTCAACCTCATTCCGTCAGAGATTAGGCGCCTGCAAGACGAGGTATTGGCAAACAGCGTGGTAGATAAGTTCTAGTGCGTTGCAGGCTGCACTGTTGTATCCTATGTTCTCCATGGATGCTCACAAGGAGGAAGTACCATGATCGTCCCCGACATGTTAAGGCTCAATGCCGCAAAGTATCCCAACGAGGTTGCCCTCGTTGAGGTAAACCCCGAAAGACAGGAAGACCGCCACATTACGTGGCGCGAGTACGACCTGGTAGAAACCACCGACGACGAGCCATACCGGCGCGAGATTACCTGGTCCGTCTTTGACGAGAAGTCCAACCGCATTGCCAACCTGCTGCTAAGCCGTGGCGTGCACAAGGGCGACAAGGTGGCCATTCTTCTGTACAACTGCATTGAGTGGCTGCCCATCTACTTTGGCATCCTAAAGACGGGCGCCACGGCCGTCCCCCTAAACTTTCGCTACTCGGCAGACGAGATTGCCTACTGCGTAGACAAGGCAGACGTGGACGTGCTCTTTTTTGGCCCGGAGTTTATTGGCCGCGTAGAAGACATCGTTCCCGTAATTCAGACGGGTCGCCTGCTGTTCTTTGTGGGCGACGACTGTCCCACGTGGGCCGAGAGCTACCGCGAACTGGAGGCGCTGTGCTCCAGCCACGACCCACAGATTCCCCTGTTTGCGGACGACGACGCGGCAATCTACTTTAGCTCCGGCACAACGGGATTCCCCAAGGCCATTCTCCACAACCATGAGAGCCTTACACAGGCGGCCGAGATGGAGGCTGTGCACCACAACACCGTTCACGAGGACGTGTTCCTGTGCATACCGCCGCTCTACCACACGGGCGCAAAGTTCCACTGGATGGGCAGCCTTACCTGCGGCTCTCGTGCGGTGCTCCTGCGTGGCGTGAGCCCAAAGTTCATATTTGACGTCGTAAGCCGCGAGAGGTGCACCATCGTTTGGCTGCTTGTTCCTTGGGTGCAAGACATACTTTCGGCAATCGAGCGCGGCGACCTTCGCCTGCAGGACTATGAGCTGGACCAGTGGCGCCTTATGCACGTGGGCGCCCAGCCGGTGCCAAAGAGCCTCATCCAGCGCTGGAAGCAGGTGTTCCCGCACCACGATTACGACACCAACTACGGCCTTTCGGAGTCCACGGGGCCGGGATGCGTGCATTTGGGCATCGAGAACGTGGACCACGTGGGCGCAATAGGTGTTCCGGGGTATCGCTGGGAGTGCAAGATTGTAAACGAGGCCGGCAACGAGGTTGAGCAGGGCGAGGTAGGCGAGCTCTGCGTAAAGGGACCAGGCCTTATGACGTGCTACTACAACGACCCCGCCGCCACGGCCGAGACCCTCATAGACGGCTGGCTTCACACGGGCGATATGGCGCGTCAGGACGACGAGGGCTTCTATTGGCTCGTGGACCGCAAGAAGGACGTTATTATCACCGGCGGAGAAAACCTTTATCCCGTGCAGATCGAGGACTTCCTGCAAGGCTACTCCGCCATAAAGGACGTAGCGGTAATAGGTCTGCCCGACGAGCGTCTAGGCGAGATAGCCGCTGCCATCATTGAGCTCAAGCCGGGACGCACCGCGAGCGAGGAGGACATAATGCAGTACTGCACCAAGCTTCCGCGCTACAAGCGCCCGCGCAAGGTAATCTTTGCAGACGTTCCGCGCAACGCCACTGGTAAGATAGAAAAGCCGCTGCTCCGCGAGCGCTATGGCGCGCTTGGGCTCGTGGGCAAGGAGAGCAACGCCTAGTTTGCTGGTTTGCCAAAGCGCCGTGAACAGGGGACGTGTCAGGTGTTCATTTCTGAACACCTGACACGTCCCTTGTTCACGCCGTTTGCGCACGGCTCGTTCCTGCCCACTTGAGGCCAAATGCTTACGAATCTGTTGCGACTGCCTAATATTTGTTACAACTCTCTGAAAACATGCTAAGTTAAAAGATATTTGATTCGTTCGATGCTCGTTTGGGCAAAGAGGGTTAGGTGATAGCTGTGGGCGGTACAACCTTTATCGAGATTAATTACGACAAGCAGTGGGTAGACAACTCCCTTGCGGCACTTGCGCCGTTTGAATGGCTGTTTAGTTGGGGCATGTACATCTTTATTCTTGTGGCGCTTGCAATTATGTTCTGGATCTTCTTCGACTCGATTACCAAGAAGAAGGACCAGAAGGCCCTCGTTCCCCGCATCCTCTCTATGATTGGCTTCTTTGCCATTATTCCTGCCTTTATTTTCCGCTTTACCGGCAACGCAAATGGCATCACCTGCTTTGTGCGCCTTATGGCCGAGGGCGGCATCTCTTATCCCGGGCCGCTTAACTGGAACGTAAACTGGCTCGTAAAGGGCTATGGACCCATTATTGCCATTATTGCTCTTGTGGGTATTATTCTCTCTATTGTTTCTATTGTTATTTATGCGAGCACCGTGCATCGCGCAAAGCCGGCAACCGAGTTCGTTCGCGCCTTCGATAACCGCATGAACAACCTCGAGAACCAGGTGGAGCAGTCCAAGCGCGCAGCCGCCGCTCCCGCAAGGGCGCCGCAGGCTGCACAGGGCGGATCGTCGCTTTCTGGCGCCGTGGCATCCAGCACGGGCGCGCGCCGCGCAAACAACGCTCCAAAGTCGGCTGCCACCATCATTGATCGCAAGCCGCAGGCTGCCACCATCATTGACGTTCCCGATTCGGGCGCCACGCTTACCGTACAGTCGGGCAACGCGCGCGGCCGTACCTACAACCTGCCCATGCACGACGTTACCGTAGGTCGCGACCCCTCGTGCTTTGTGGTGGTAGACGACGGCAAGGTTTCTCGCGAGCACGTAAAGTTCCTCTACAACAACGGTATTTGGTCTGTGCTAGACGCCGGCAGCGTAAACGGAACCTTCCTCAACAGCAGCCGCCTTGTGGGCCAGCAGCAGATTGCAAACGGCGACCAGCTTACGCTTGGCGACACAGTCCTCGTCTTTGGCAATCGCGGGTAGAAGCCAGAGAAGAGACAATAAAAATGAGTAGCATGCTTCCAAAGACCACGACTTTAAAGGTGGGTCGGGCCATCCTTGCACTCGTGCTTGTGGGGGTTGTCTGTTTGTGCAATTCCATATTTCTTGCGAGCCCTGCGCGTGCGGAGGAAAAGGAGCCAAAGCCATCTGTACTCGTGGTGGACTCCAACATTGGGGACCTGCAAGAGCTCACACGCCACTGGCTGGGCAACGATGTAGACGTGGTAGCCCAGGACGGAGCCTACCAGCTGTTTAGCATTAGCAAGACGAGCCCTGCATGGTGGGCAAAGAAGGACGATTCGGACGAGCAGGCAGCTCCGCGCACCTTTGTTCTGGGCGTTACCGACGCCAGCGCGCCTCTGGGATCCTCCAACATTGCATGGGCGCTAGACAAAATACGCGAGTCTGGCGCAGAGCCTCGTACTTTTGTGCTGGCCATGGGAACCTCTGGCCTTCCGCTGCGCGAGTATGCGGAGGACCTTGCCACAAACAAGCAGTCATCGCGAGCGGACCTAGCTGGCCTGGGTTTTTGCGGCACGCCGCAAAACGGGTACTCTGCCCTTCAGACGTACCCCGAGCTCTCTATGTGGAGCACGCTTGCGGGAGCCGTTGGGCTTACGACAGACGACCTTGTTCCGTCGAGCGAATATCTAAAGAAGCTCAACGCGGGAACCTTCCCCTCGGTTACCAAGACACTGCAGGTTAGTGGCGTTGCCGGCGACCTTGGGTTTGGCGCTACCGACGGTGCCGCAGTTTTGGGCGACACGCTTGTGCCCACCACTCTTACCGGCCAAATAATGCAACATCAGGCGACTGCCACCATTGGAGCAAACATAAACCTAAGCGGTCAGTGGATGCCCATAACGAGCTCCATCAACTATCCTGGGCGCTCGGTAGACAAGAGCTTTGCAGAACGGCTTTCGGCCGAAGATACCTACGAGAGCTCGGCCGAGGTTCAAAGCCAGGTGCGTGAGTTCTACGATTCCTGGTACTCTGAGGGGTCGCCGGTAACCCACAATGCCAGCGTGCTGGCGCTCGACCTTTCGGGCAGCATGCTTGAGGAAATCGAGCCGGGCAAGAACAAGCTCGACGCGGCAAAGTCGGCGGCAAAGGAGTACCTGCATGCTGTAAAGGCCTGCTCGCAGCTTCCGCAGTCTTGTCCCATGAGCGTTTCGGTTACCGCGTTTAGCGAGACGCTCAACAAGGTTTCCACGGCATACGACGAGGCTGCCATCAAGGCAATCGACGCCATGCAAGTGCCCGAAAAAAACGAGACCAACATTGGCATTGCGCTCGAAGATGCGGTTTCTACGCTCAAGGCTGCGCCCACGTGCGCAAAAAAGCACGTGCTGCTGTTGTCGGACGGCGCTGCAACTCGCGGCATGAGCAACGACCAAATGCTTGCGGGACCCGTTGCCGAGGCAAAAAAGCTCGGCATGACCATAGACGTGGTGGGTTTTGGAAACGTGGGTGAGTCCAACGCCGGCTTCCTTCGCACGGTTGCCGAAACCACTGGTGGAACTTACTTTGAGGCAAAGGACGCATTCGAGCTTAAGGTCAACTTCCTTAAGTCGTACTACGAGTCGCTTGGTCTCGAGATGGTAGACGAAGACCTCCCCGCACAGAGCGCAAACACAAAGATGATTGGCAACGTGGGGGAGCGTACAAGTGCTCTTATGTTGGGAATAGTTGCCGAAGGATCGGACCCGCAGGTTGGTCTCTCGTGTGGCGGAGCGGTTATTGACCCCAACCAATACAAGCTGGGCGCGGAGTCGGGGCTTACTTCGCTGCAATACGACAATCCCGCATTGGGTGATTACGAGGTAAACCTCTCGGGCCATTCTGGTCGACTTCATATGTTTACCGTAAAGCAGCTTGGAATCTCGAGCGGACGCGCGGTTGACGGCGAGCAGCTGGACATCTCCCTCTATCTCCTTATTGGAGCTGGCGTGCTCTTGGTCGCGGGACTGGTGACCGTTATCGTAATTACGGTTGGAAAGAAAAAGTAGTCGAGCTGCGGCCACTCGTTCGCAAGAACGTGTGGCCGCATGCACCTATTGGGGGCTTGCATGGAATTAGGCGGTTTTTCGGCAACGGGACCACGCGACGCAAACGAAGACAGCTATTTTTCGCGATCGTTTTTGGGCGACGCTTCGTTTTCCAACGGGGTATATGCCTTTTTGATGGTAAGCGATGGCATGGGTGGATACCAAGGCGGCGACATTGCGTCTTCGCTTGCTGTGGCTGCTGCCGATAGGTACTTGGACAACCTGCTGCAGATTGCCGAGGGAAACATAGTGGAGTTTGAGCCAGCGCTCGCTCTAAACGAAATAGCGCAAAATGCCCAGGAGGCAATTGTTGCCGAAACAGAATCGCGCGGGAAGGCAAATATGGGCGCCACGTTTGTGGGAGCCTTCCTGAGCCCCAATCATGTATGGATAGGACATATTGGCGACAGCAGGGCATATCTGTATCACCAGGGAATTATTAAGCAGATTACCGAGGACCACTCACATGTGGGCAGGCTGCTGAGCAGCGGCGTTATTACCGAGGAAGAAGCCCAAAACCATCCAGACAGAAACCGCATCGAGCGCGCGCTTGGTTTTCCCGACAGCACCATGGACATAACCGAGGTGAGCATCGAGCCGGGAGACGGTTTGCTGCTTTGCAGCGACGGCGTGTACACCGTGCTGGATGTAAATCAGTTGGCCCAAATAATGCAGATGGCCTCCAGTGCCGAGGATGCAGCCAAACGGGCGGTAAAGGCGGCGCTGGATAACCAAACCGACGACAACTCGACGGCTGTTGTGGCACTCGATGCCTCAAGCCAGCCGACGCGTAGGCTTCGCAAACAGATGCCCACCATGAGAATGGCACCCGTTTCCGCCGCATCGCCGCGCCCAGAAGCCGAGTCCGTAGATGCGGGAGGTGCCGTACGACGCGATTCGCGGAGACAGGCACCGCGTCGCGGTCTTCCCACCATCCTCATACCAATTTTGCTGTTTGTGGTATGCGTTGCCGTAATCGTGGTCGTTTTCCTGAGGGCAAACAGCTCACCTGGTGCCGCACGGCAGGATTCCGGCCAAGGCACCAATAACCAAGTTGTTCAGAGTCAGCCAGAAAGTGGGAACGCGGGAATGGAGGGCGAAGGCAATCCAGAAAACTCGCAACCGGATGGCGGTACATCCACGGGCAACGAACAGCTTGGGACATACGTTGTGGCGGGCAATGCAGCGTTGCGGTACGTGGATTCGGAAGGGCTGGCATGGCGATTTAACGAATCGCAGCTCGGTCTGGCAATCGATCCAACACTTAAGGCTGGCGTGCGTTTGGAGGCGAGCCAGACAACCAACAACTTTGGACGCGAATCCAACACGTATCGCATGCTATCCGACGATTATCTTGAAGACCTTCGTGGGGACCTTGCCTCCTTCGAACGCGGAAAGACCCTGTTTGCATCGCGTTTTTCGGGCCTCATAGATTCCAATTCGTATACGGACCTTCTTAGAGCGTTGTCGGATTTGGATGCTGCCACCAGGGAAAACAGCATACGGCACTTGGCAATGAGCGCAAACGACCTAGTGGACGACGCGGCGGGAGTCGCAGTCGAAAGCACGTCGCAGTTCTCGTCAAACAACGAAGGCGACCGAACAAATACAGAGGTGAGCGCGGGCAATTCCGCGATGGGTGGAGAGCGAACAACAGGCACATCTGAGTCCTCGAGTGCTCGCGCAATTCCAGATGTCTCGGGTACGGACCGTCCTAACACGCGCGATTCTATCGCGTGGGGGCAATCGACGGCTGGCGAATGAGGTGCAACAGATGAAGTGCAAAGAGTGCGGGTACGAGAACAGTAGAGAAGGCCAGTTTTGCGCACATTGTGGAGCCCCACTTGGCAATCCAGACAACAACGACCCAACGGGCGACGAAAGCACGCTTCCCGAGGAACTTGAGCAGGAGCCCGAGCAAGAACCCGAAGGCGATGCCGTAAACAGTGAGGACGAACTTGTAGAAGGTTCGGAAGAAACGTTTGACCAAGAGCCCGATGGCGATTCTCAAGGTGTTGAAGACGAGCCTGATATTGAAGACGAGCCTGTGGAAGGCCAGGAGGAGGCTCCCGACCAAGAACCAGAGGGCAACGACGTGGAGAGTGCTGGGGATCCGGAGGAGGAGCTACTGGTAGAGTCCACGTACAACGAAGCGGCACCCGCCATCGACTCGAGCGAATTGCCTGGCAGAGATGTGGTGGAGCTACCAGCAGAGCAACCAGCAGAGACGCCGGTAGAGTCCGAAGGATCACCAGAGTTCTTAGGTCCGTTTGAGCTCAGAGGCGAACTGGGCCGTGGCGCCATGGCTCGCGTGTGGAGAGGCTTTGACACAAGACTCAAGCGCGATGTGGCAATAAAGGAGCCGCTCTTTGATCCACGACTCTCCGACGAGGTGTTGGAGGAGATGGGTCGCCGCTTTGTAAAAGAAGGCGAGATGGCGGCACGGCTAAACCATACGAACATCGTTACCATCTACGAGGCAAATGTCTACGATGGAAACCGCCCGGCAATCGTAATGGAGCTTGTAGAGGGCACCACGCTTTCGCATCTTATAGAAGATGGGGTGCTGGACTCCGCCACAAAGGTCGATGTGCTGGACCAGCTTCTGGATGGCGTTGGATACGCCCATTCCAAGGGTGTGGTGCATCGCGACATTAAGCCCGACAACGTGTTTGTGAGTTCGGAGGGCGTGGTTAAGCTTGCAGACTTTGGCATTGCGCGCGTGGATGACGCGTCTGCAACGCACGCAACGGTCGCCGGCGCTGTTTTGGGGACGCCAGGATACATGTCTCCCGAGCAGATTCGCGGGGCCTCTGTGGACAACCGTAGCGACCTGTTTTCCATTGGCGTAATTGCCTACGAGATGTTTGCGGGCAAGAACCCCTTTGGGGCAGATGCTGGGGCAGAAGTCACCACCATTGTGTATAGGGTGGTAAACGAGCAGCCAGAAGGCATACCATCCAGCGCCTCGGCAGGGTTGCCCGTAGACGTGCGCCCGGCAATTATGGCGGCGCTTGCCAAGGACCCCAACGACCGACCTCAGACGGCGGCGGAGTTTAAGGGCATGCTCCATGGTGGGGTTGCGGTTCCCAGCGTGTCGCAGAACAACAATCTGGGGCAGGCAGTGGCCGCGTCTTCGCAGCGTAGCGGCATTCCCAAATGGCTGCCGTACGCACTTGTCGCGCTCGTTGGCGTAGTTATAACTGTGGTAATTGTTATTAACGCCACTTCGGGTGCAGGTGGATCCTATGCCGCAAACGGTGCACCAACAGCGGGCGGCGCAAGCGGAAGCCAAACTCAGACGGCAGCTGGCGAATCGAGCTCTGCGGCACAGACAGCCACTTCGGAGGCCGATGCAAAGGCTAAGGCCGAGGCCGAAAAGAAGAAGGCGGAAGAGGAGAAGGCAAAGGCCGAGGCCGAAAAGAAGAAGGCGGAAGAGGATAAGAAAAAGGCGCAGGCCCAAAACCCGCCTGTCTTTACGATGGCAGATGCCAGTTCGGTCTTGCCCCCGAGCTTCGGATTGACGTACGGTGCCGAGCTCGTGCTGGACAACAACAACGAGACCGCGTGGAACGAGGGCTCGGCAGGAAGTGGGGAAGGCGAGTGGATTATGATTTCCGCGGGTTCCCCGCAGCTTGTCTCTGGCATAAATATAAGAAACGGCTACTCTTCTACCAGACATCCAGATTATTACGACTACAACCCTCGTCCCGCATCGGTTACGATTGAGCTTTCGGACGGATACAAAAAGGACGCCTCCTTGGATGACGTCTTTAATACTTGGCAGACCGTCTCGTTTGACACAAGCCACGTAACAACATACGTGAAGGTTACCATTACGAGCACTGTGCCAGGGAACAAGTACAACGACGCCGCGATATCCGACATACAAGCGTTCTAGTATCCTCGTTTCGCTCGCGCTTTACGAAATCAAAAAAAGGAGATGTTCTGCACGATGCATTCCTCTGGTAAGAGAAACACCATAATCCTGGCAATCCTATTTGGAGTGCTATTGTTGGGTGTTTGCATAATGATCTTTTTTGCGCTGCAAAACGGCGGGCGCGTTTCTACAGAGGCTGTCGAAACAAGCAAAACTACCCAACAGCCCGTTGCACCAGGGGGGTCCGAGGCAGCAAGCGTAACGGCGCAGAGCACCACTGTAACAAAGAGCGCAACCGTCCTCTATGCCACGAAGACAAATGACGAATGGCAGGACTGGCAAAGCTCGGGCGCAGCTGCGCAAACAGAGGAGGACGCGCAGCAGCCCGTTGCCGCCATCCGCGCCAAGGTGGAGACCGAAGGGATTACGGGAGCCATTTCGTACTGCGCGGGAGACGGTGCGGAGTCGTGGTCGGATTGGGTCCAGGGCGACGCGGAGGCGCAGACGGACGGCGTGGGTGCCGTAAAGTTTGTGATAACCGGCGATCTGGCATCCGAATACGACGTGTGGTACCGTGCCCGCGGCGTTGGGATGGACTGGCAGGACTGGGCGAGCAACGGCAACCCTGCAGGCGTGCAGGGAGCAGGGGCTCAGCTTGCCGCGCTTGAGGTGCAGCTCACAAAGAAGGGCGAGGCAGCTCCCGGCAATACCCAAAACCCAGTTGCGCCGGCCAGTGCTGTTACAACGACCCAGGCCGTTGCGTCGAAGAGCGGCGACGAGGAGCTGGATTCAATAATCGACGGAATAGTGGCAAACAATACGGGTACGGGCGAAGACGCTTTGCGCAATGCATACGAGTACATGTCTGCCAACTATTACTACATATCGATGAACGAGCATGTGGATGGCGACTGGACCGAATGGTCTATTCCGTATGCCAAGGAGATGTATCACAACGGACAAGGCAACTGCTATAGATTTGGCTCTCTGTTCTGTTGGATTGCAAGGCGTCTGGGCTACGACGCGCATATAGAGGTCGGAGCTGTGCCAACTAGACGCGGGTTGGAACCGCATGCCTGGGTAGAGATTGTGCAGGATGGCAAACCGTACGTCTGTGACCCCGATATGCATAAGTTTAAGCCGGGCATCGAATTGTTTATGGTTCCTTACGAGGAGTCGCAGCTTGAGTATTTTCACTCAGACCTAACGCCATACTAGGCTATAAGACACAGCAGCCATTCGAGATAAGCAGATAAGCAGCTTGAGGACAGCACATACTATTCTGAGCAACGGGAGACCAACATGATTTGCAACAAATGTGGCCATTCCAATTCGGATGACGCCAAGTTCTGCTACGAGTGCGGCAATCCCCTCGATTCGTCTGCAGGCACCACGGGAAGCACGACGGACTTCTCTGGCTCTGCGGGCGAGGTGCGCGGGACTGGCGAGAAGCTCGGGCCGTACGAGATCCTGGGCGAGCTTGGCCGCGGAGCCATGGCAATCGTGTGGCGCGCCTGGGACCCCAACCTGCGCAGGGAGGTGGCCATCAAGGAGCCGCTCTTCGACCCGCGCCTCCCGCCCGAGGTTTTGGAGGAGATGGGACGTAGGTTTGTGTCCGAGGGTGTTACGGCGGCACGTCTCAATCACCCCAACATAGTGGGCATCTACATGGCGGACGTCTACGACGGCCGTCCTGCCATCGTGATGGAGCTCGTTGAGGGAGCCACGCTCGGCGAGCTGCTAAAGGGCGGCGCGCTCGCGCCTCCCGCGGCGCTTGACGCGCTCAATCAGCTCCTGGACGGCGTGGGGTACGCGCACTCCAAGGGCGTGGTGCATCGCGACATAAAGCCAGACAACGTGTTTGTGAGCGCGGACGGCCGCGTTAAGCTTGCGGACTTTGGCATCGCGCGCGCCGAGAGCGCGGTGCAGACCCATGCCACGATGGCCGGCGCCGTGCTGGGAACGCCTGGGTACATGTCGCCCGAGCAGGCGGTTGGCGGGCAGGTGGACGCGCGAAGCGACCTGTTTTCCATTGGTGTGGTGGCATACGAGATGTTCTCGGGTCGCAATCCCTTTGGCGGACTGGAGGACTCCGACGCAACCACGCTGCTCTACCGCATAGTCCACGAGCCCGCGCCGGAGCTCACGGTTAGGTCCGGCGACCTCCCGGCAAGCGTCCGTGACGCCATTATGGCCGCGCTCGCCAAGGACCCGGCAGACAGGCCGCAGAGCGCGGAGGAGTTCAAGGCAATGCTCGCGGGCACCGCCGCAGCGCCCGTCCACACGAGCGACGCCCTGAGCTCGGCGGTCTCCACCCAGCAGTCGCGCTCCGGGATGCCACGTTGGCTGCCGTACGCTCTGGTTGCCGTCGCGGGCGTTGCCATAATAGCGGTCGTGCTCACGAGCGCCCTCTCATCTGGTGCAGGTGGCGCAGCCGGTGCGGCCGGTGCGGCCGGAGCCGCAAGTGCGGCTGGATCTGCCACTGCGTCCGAGGCCGCAGCCCCGCAGGCTTCCGCCGCGGAGAGCGAGGTTCCAGACACGGCGCAGACGGAGGCCGAAAAGGCAAAGGCAGAGGCCGAAAAGGCCAAGGCAGAGGCCGAAAAGGCCAAGGCAGAGGCAGAGGCCGCCAAGGCGGAGGCGGCCAAGCCAAAGGGACAGTACCCGCCCTCCTTTGGGGAGGCAAGCGCCAGCTCGGTACAAAGCGCAGCGGGCTATGCGTCCTCGAGCTATAGCCCCTACAACACGCTGGACGGCAACTTTGCCACCGCGTGGATCGAGGCGGGAAGCGGAGCGGGCATTGGAGAATGGGTAATGATCCAGTCGTCCACGCCTCAGCTGGTAAGTGGCGTACGTATTGTTAACGGATTCCCAAAGACCGAGGATATCTATTACGCCAACTACCGACCGAGTGACGTAACGATTGAGCTTTCGGATGGATACTCTATCTCCTACACTCTGGGTGACGTGTTTTCGGAGTGGCAGACCATTAACTTTGACGGCCAACACGCTACCACCTACGTAAAGATAACAATCGATGGCGCGTACGACACCAACCACTGGACCGACACGGCAATAGCAGAAATCGAGGCGTTCTAATGAGAAAGGCCCAAACACTCACGGCAGCAATGCTCACGCTTGCGCTTACCGCATGCGGGACGGCGGGAGGTTTTGCGCCCAATCCCGCTGCCAGTACAAGTGGGTCGACGGCTTCGACGGTATCCTCTACGTCCAGTGCGCAAAACAGTCCCACCTATGCACAGGATGGCCAGACGTTCACTAATCCCAACGCCTCCACGAGCTCCTCTAATTCCAGTACGTCACAGCCTCAGGCCCCTTCTAAGGAGCCGGCTGTTCTTAACCCCAGGGAACTTGTGGCGGGTACCGAGGTGTCGCCCACAGACATAGAGCATGCCGGGGGAGAGGACGCGTTCTTTTGGGTCGAGCCAATACCAGACAACGTGTTTGCGCGCATGCAAGGCAAGTCGTTTGGCGAAGACTGCACCATACCACGCGACGATCTGCGTTACCTAAAGGTACTTCACGTAAACGCCGAGGGCGTGGTTATGGTAGGGGAGATGGTGGTCCATAGAAACGTTGCCGACGAGGTTCTGGACATCTTCCACAAGCTCTACGACGCCAAGTGGCCAATAAAAAAGATGCACCTGATTGACGACTACGACGGAAGTGACGACGCAAGCTGTGCCGATGGAAACTCTTCCTCGTTCAACTTTAGGAAGGCGGTTAATGCAAACGTCCTGTCTAACCATGCATACGGTCTTGCAATCGACATAAACACGTTTGAGAACCCCTACTACATACCCGAGAGGGACTACGTCTATCCACCCGAGGCGGCCTCGTATCTTAATCGCAACATGTACGAGCCCTATATGATTCACCGCGACGATCTGTGTTATCAGCTCTTTACCGAACACGGTTGGGTTTGGGGAGGAGACTGGCCAACCCCCGTGGACTACCAACATTTCGAAAAGCCCTCCGCCCTCTACAACTAAAGGTACAAATCTGCGCACCCGGATGGCGTGCCTAGAGGGGATTAGCTCACGCCCGCCGAATGGCGTAAGATGAAAAGGACCTTACGCAGCACATGGTTTGGAATGGGGGATGATATGGACCTCGACTTACGTCGCGTTCTTGCCGCAAAGCCAGGAGAGCCCGAGGAGGCGGTTCTCGAGCCGCTCACGACGGTTTGGGGCGAAGCATTGGACACCTCTAACGTGCTGGGCGAATATCCTCGTCCGACTATGCGTCGCAGTGCCTGGACCAACCTCAACGGTTGGTGGGAGTATGCGATTGTGGAAAGCTCCTCTGCGCAAGATATGTGGAGCATTGCCCGGCCTCCAAAGGTATGGGACGGCTCGATTTTGGTGCCCTTCTCTCCGGAATCAAACCTTTCGGGCGCGGGCAGAACGTTGCTGCCCACACAGCTGCTCTGGTACAGGAGAACCATAGAAGTTAAGGAGGCAAATAATGCATGCCGAACCCTCCTGCATTTTGGAGCCGTTGACTACGCTTGTGCCTGCTATGTAAACAACAAACGCGTTGCAAAGCATGTGGGGGGCTATCTTCCGTTTTGCGTGGACATTACCGACGCATTGCATGCGGGCAGCAATATCATCGAACTCTGCGTGGCAGATCCCAGCGAACAGGGAACGCAGCTAAGGGGCAAGCAACGCCTTCGCAGGGGCAATATGTGGTATACGGCGCAGAGCGGTATTTGGCAGACCGTGTGGATGGAAGAGGTTCCCAGCACATACATCAAAGGAGTGAGCGCGCTTCCCAATGCCGATGCTGGGTCTCTATGCGTAAAGGTCGAGGTAAGCGAACCGGGGTCAACAGTATCTGTAGACGTGCAGGACGCAGAGGGCGGCCTTGTGGGTACTGGCAGTGCACTGGCAGAGACAACAGAGGTTCTGGTTAACGTTCGCATAGGCGACGTTCACCTGTGGGACGTGGATGATCCCTATCTATACGACCTGCGTATAGCCTATGGCAAAGACGAGGTTCTAAGCTATACCGCATTTCGTACGGTAGGGGTGGAGGAGGACTCCGCTGGCGTTCGCCGGTTCTGCCTAAACCACAAGCCACTGTTTGTGCGTGGCATTTTGGACCAGGGGTATTGGCCAGACGGTCTTATGACGGCTCCCAGTGACGAAGCGCTGGTATTCGACATCCAAACCGCTCGCTCTGCTGGCTTTAACATGTTGCGCAAGCACATAAAGGTGGAGAGCGAAAGATGGTACTGGCACTGCGATCGTTTGGGCATGCTTGTGTGGCAAGACATGGTCTCTGGAGGCGATCTGCCAGGGGAGTGGTCGGCCGCAAACATACCCACGCTGTTTAGACGTAGCTGGACGAGCTTCAAAGATACGCAGCCGCGCAACTGGAAGCGGCTTGGGGCGGCAGACAAGGCGTACAGGGACGAGTGGCTAAGCACTGCGAGGGCGGCCATTGGGCATCTAAAGTCGCATCCCTCAATTGCCACATGGATTGTGTTTAACGAGTCGTGGGGACAGTTCCTCTCTGTCCAAAACACAGAAAAGCTGCGTGCAGTAGACGATTCGCGTCCGTTTGTGGCCACAAGTGGATGGTACGATCAGGGTGCCGGCGACTACTTTGCCGTTCACAACTACTTCCGCAGCATGCGGGTGTACGACGATCCCCACAACAGGGCGTTTCTCATCGATGAATTTGGCGGCCTCAACTATTCCGTGGAAGGCCACACGTCGGTTTCTGCGGTGTACGGATACGACATATACGAGACTGCGTCCGCATGGCAGACTGCCCTGTACAACCTCCTTGGAGAGGTCGACGCTCTGGAGGCCTTTGGCCTTTCGGGTTTTGTATACACCCAGATTTGTGACGTGGAGGAAGAGACAAACGGCCTCCTTACCTACGACAGGCGCATAAACAAGCTCTTGCAGTAGGGGAGACCTTTGCAACGGCCTGCCCCTAAACAATGGCCCAATCCGCGAGGCGCCATGGAAAGCAGCCGCGCGCAGTTCCGCAACGAAGTGAGGACTGTTTGAGCACGGCGCTTGTCCATGGCGCCTCGTGGCTTCGGCCTTTGCTTAGGGGCAGACGGAAAGGAGTATTCCCTATCGCAACTACTCCTTGGGCATCTCTACGTACTTAAGCTTGAGCTGGGGCTTCTTTCCAACAAACATGGGAACATACTCGTAAATTACGCTGGAGTTTTCCAGGCCATACCAATGGTCGGGCGAGCCGCAGAAGCCGCGAATAAGGTACTTGGCCTGCAGTACGGCAAGCTCGGTGTTGGAAAGCGCATTGGATACGGAAGGTACCTTGCGAACAAGGCAAAAGCGGAAGTCGCCCACATGGCCGGTGCGCTCGTATATCGAGAAGCGGTGGTCCTGAGCCGGCAGGCGTCCCTGCTCTACCATTGCGTTTACCACTTGGTAGAGGTACTCGTTTACGCGCTGGTTAACTTGGAATCCCAAGCGAAGCTGCACCTTAAATATAAAGTCGGTCCCAAAGTCGTTTACCCAGAACT
This sequence comes from uncultured Coriobacteriaceae bacterium, assembly GCA_902793465.1. Taxonomy (GTDB): domain Bacteria; phylum Actinomycetota; class Coriobacteriia; order Coriobacteriales; family Atopobiaceae; genus RUG440. Next base: position 278,848 of record CADBDT010000004.1, read on the forward strand.
CATGGGTGTCGGGCTCGTCGGTAACGGACACGTTAAGGAACCAGTAGGCCTTGGCACGCTTGGGACGCTTGTCCAAAATGGAGTACAAAATGTCGCGGTCAAGTACCTCGGTGCTCTGATCGTTGGTAAGGAACACCAGGTTGTCGGCCATGTACGGAATCTCGTCAAAATGCGAGAGCTCGTGGAGCTGTCCCACGTAGTCTGCAACTGGCAAGTTTACGCGCTGTGCCATCTCGAGCCTGGTGCCGTGATGCCATATGAGCATTACCAGGAATATGGCAAAGGCGAGGATTACCGTCACATAGCCGCCGTGCGTGAACTTGGTAAGGCTCGAGAAGAAGAAGAACGACTCTATTGCACCAAAGAACAGGGCAAATGGTATTGCCAAGGCAGTCTTGTGCCATATGCGAGAGAGGAACACCGTAAGGAGCACGGTTGTCATGAGCATGGTAACCGTAATTGCCAAGCCGTAGGCGGCCTCCATGTGTTCCGAGCTTCGGAAGAACAACACGACGCCAACACATCCGATCCAGAGTATGGTGTTTACCAGCGGAATGTAAAGCTGGCCCTTGCTCTCGGAGGGGTACTCGATCTTCATGTGAGGCATGAGGTCCAAGCTAATGGCCTCGCTCACAATGGAGAAGCTGCCGGTAATGAGCGCCTGACTTGCGATGATTGCCGCCAGGGCGGAAAGCACCACGGCAAAAATCCTAAAGCCGCCCGGAAGCATTTCGTAGAACGGGTTCATCTCGCTTCCCATGGCAATGAGGGACGCGTTGTTGCGCATTGCAAGAATCCATGCGCCCTGGCCCAGGTAGTTAAGAATCAGGCAGATCTTAACGACGGGCCAGCTTGCGTAAACGTTGGACTTTCCCACATGACCCATGTCGGAATAGAGGGCTTCCGCACCCGTGGTGCACAGGAACACGTTGCCCAGCACCATGAGGCCAGCGTTGTTTAGATGTCCGTCAAACAGGAAGGTTACGCCACGAATGGGGTTAAAGGCGCGCAGCACGTTGAGGTTTGCGCCAATGTTTAGGAGGCCCACTATGCCCAGGAAGGCAAACCAAAGACACATTATGGGGCCAAACGCACGACCGATGCTACTCGTTCCTGCTCGTTGTGCAAAGAACAGCGCAGAGATAATGGCAATGGTAATAATAATAACGATATTTTGGTTGTCCCCAATAATGTTGTATATCAAGTCGATGCTTCGGAGGCCTTCCACGGCGGTCGTTACCGTTACGGCCGGGGTAAGAATACCGTCGGCAAGCAGTGCTGCCCCGCCTATCATCGCTGGTATTATGAGCCATCTGCCGCAGCGACGAACCAGGCTGTAGAGGGCAAAAATACCGCCCTCGTTGTGGTTGTCTGCCTTCATGGCAATGAGGACGTACTTTACCGTGGTAATAAGCGTCATTGTCCAAATAATGAGCGAAAGAGCACCTATTACAGTGTCGTCGCTCATGGTGGGAAGT
>CADBDT010000005.1 GCA_902793465.1 uncultured Coriobacteriaceae bacterium
GGTGAAGTAAAAGATCATGATGATTCCTCCCACAAATGCCTCGCTACAACACGCTCCCTGTGTCGTATGTCTCTATTATCAGAGCAAGGAGCGGCGGTTACAAATTACAAATGGTGATGTCTTGCCATGCACCGTCCGAATGGTTGGCCGAGCGCCCGCATGAGAGTGGCCAGTGCCGTTGAGGACCGCGAGTACCGGCCGTTCGCCTACATCCGCGACAACTACCCCCAGTACCTCTTCACGCTCGACCCGCTGCTCCAGAGGCGGGACGGCGTCCGTCACCTCAACCTCGCGGACTTCATGGCGGATGGGGGCGAGCTCCTGGCTCCCTGAACTGACAGTCAGCATTGCTAACAACGCAAACGTAGCCTGGTGACGTCATGACGTCGCCCGACTTCGAGTGAGGCGACGTCACGGGTGCGGAAACGGTGCCTGTGACGTCGCCTTGATGTCAACAGGGAGGATAGCCAGAATCACGACGGGCAGCGTGGATACGGCAGCGCATCCCAAACCACCATGAGCTCCCACAGCCACGCTCTCCTGATTGGGTAGGAATAGGACCGCTACATTATTGTTCGATTCTCCAGGCGTTCCGGACGTGGTCCCGGGGCGCCTTTTTGGTGCGTCTTGGGGACTCGTGTGCCTGTTAGCCTAACGCGAGCAGCTGTATTCCCGGCCCCTACGCGTTCTCGTCAAACGACGGCTTCCTTAGAGTAGGACGGCCGCAAAACGTAGAATAATCTGTCCGCATAACGCAGAGTTATGCAGTCGCAAAACGACGGCTATCCGCGCCAAGCGACGCTCGTGCTACTATTGGTTTGAATGATTCCGCATTATCGATACAAGCCGCTTAATGACATTGGCATGCCACGCGCATGGATAGGAGACCAACGTGGGGACAACTCTCGAAAGCAAACTACAAAGGCTCGCACTGAGCCTAGCTGTGGTCATCACCATGGTGCTGGGGCTCATGCCCGGCATGTGTCCGGGGAAGGCTCTGGCGGACGACGCCGGAGCCGGTCACGCTGCTCCCGCGTTGAAGCCTGCCGCCGACGAGACGTACCCACTCTGGATTGGAGAGACGCAGGTCACGAGCACAAACAATACGGGCCAAGGCTGGAGCTTCGTACCGGCTGCGAATGGCAATCCCGCTACGTTAACGCTGAGCGGGTTCAGCTACACGGGCCCGGGCCACGTGGAAACGTTGCAGGACTACGATGGCGAATGGGACTACTATCGCCACGCTCCGATCTTTTGGAACGCCGAAAGCGAGCTGGTAGTCGAGCTTAAAGGCGAGAGCAGCGTCGTCGTCACCGCCGATTCCGCGGACGGCAGCGTTTCGGAAGGCATCGTCGGCGAAGCAGATGACGAAGATGACGAAGAAGAATACTACGACGAAGACGAAGATCCAACCCACAACTACTGCGGCGTCTTCTGCGCGGGGAGCCTGACGATCAGAGGGGCGCGCAGCCTTACCGCAAATGCCGGCGCCATAGAAGACGGGGACGCCGGCATCTTTGCGAAGGGCGACGTGAACATCGAGGGCGGATCGGTATCGGCGACAGGCTACGCTTACGGCATCTACTCGTACGAGGGCACGGTTGCCATCGGCGCAAATGCCGGAACGGTTACCGCCGAAACCACGGGGGCCGAGCACTCGCTTCACGGCATCAGCGCCGAATATGGTGACGTGACAATCGACGGCGGCACGGTCACTGCCAGGGGATATCGCGGCATCTCCGTGGGAGGCGACATCGTCATCAACGGCGGCGAGGTTTCCGCCCAATGCTCCGTTCCCGAGTCCTACACCACAAGCATCATGGCTCCCTGCGGTATCGCCTGCGATTACGGCACCCTGACCGTCAACGGCGGCAGCCTCACCGCAAAGGGCCACCAATACGGCATCTACGCTGTGCGCCATCCCTCGTCGGGCGAAACGGAGCTGGTGCCCGGCATCGTCATCAACGACGGCAGCGTCGTGGCGGAAAGCAGGGAAAGCGAAAGCAGCGCCATCGGCATCAACGGCTGCATCATGACCGTAAAGGGAGGCTCCGTTCAGGCGACTGGTAGCGGCAACAAGGCATACGGCGTGAGCGCCATCAATTCCAATGGCGAATCCGGCAGCGCCTCGCTCGTGGTCGAAGAGGGGGTTTCGTCTTTCATCGCCCAGGGTCCAGCCGGCGCCATCAACGCGGACACCGGCGTGACGAACGCTGTTTTAGGCCTCGGCTATTCAGACGTTGCCGGCACCGAGGGCAAGACGGCCATTGCGGTCGGCACCGAGGGCGAGGTGTCCGTTGAGGCCAGCGCGGGTGGCAAGGACCTGAGCGGCTACAAGCGGGTCCTCTTCCCGGCCACCGCAGCCTCCGCCACGACGTCGCCTGCGGGGAAGAGCCTTCCCTACACTGGCCAGCCCCAGGAGTTGGTTACGGCGGGCACAGCCAGTGGCGGTACCATACAATACTCGCTCGACGGGAAGACGTACGTCGCCGAGCTACCAATCGCGACGGATCCGGGCACATACACGATCTACTACAAGTTGGTCGGCGATGCGAGCCATGTTGACTCCCAGGTGCAGACGGTGACCTCCACCATTGCCGAGAAGGCCTATCCCGTGCCAACCATGTCCAACAGCAAAGGCTCCGCCTTCGCCTCTCAAACTGACGAGATTACCTACACCGTGAACCAGGAGGTGCCCAACTGGGCGACGTCCGTACGCACGTGGGTCGACCTCGAGAGCGTCCTGCAATACACGATGGACGCCAGCGACGTCGCCGTAACGTGCGAAGGTGCGACGCTTAGCTCCGCCAAGGTTTCCGTCGACGGCCAGAGGCTCACCGTGGCCATAGACGATGCCACGGCACTGCGCGGAAAGACCATGCAGATTTCCTACAATGCCAAGTTGCGCTCGGGTGCGGAACTTGGGCCCTACCTCAACGCCGAAGGGAACGTCGCGTCAGTGCCTTACCAGGCGCACACCTCTTTTGACGACGAGTCCAAGGTGGTCTCGTCGCAGGTGGAGAACGTGAAGTTCAGGGTAAGCGCGGCATCGGGCAGCTCTGCTGGGGCGACCAAGTCGAGCCTTGCCAAGACCGGCGACGCCATGTCGTACGCGGTTCCCGCAGCGCTCGCTGAGCTAGCCGCCGCGATGTTGGCGCTCGCAGCCCGCAGGCGCATGCGCGACTAGGCGAAAGCCGTGCTCAAAAGGCAAGAGGCCACGAGGTACCATGTATAGGACGCGGCGTCATGCGCAGAGGTAAGCCGTAAGCTGGTCGACCTGCTCGTCGGTCATGCCCGCGGCTTTCAGGTAGTTGCGGGCGCTGGCGGAAAGGTCGGCGTTTGCGAGGTCGGTACCTTTCTCCGTCCCGACGACGTCGCGGAGCATACTGTCCAGCCTCTGCTCCTTTATGATATTGAACCTCTCCGCATCGCTGTCCGCATTGATCCCGTAGTAGTTGTCGTAGGTGATCATGTAGTCGTTGACGATCTGCTGGTAGTTTGCCCCGGCGAGCGCCTCGAGCAACATGCAGACGAACCCGGTGCGGTCTTTGCCCGCGGTGCAGTGGATGTAGACGGGGCCGTCATGCTGCACAAGCTCTACCAATCCGGCAGCCAGCTTCTTGCCGTACCCTTCGGATCGATAGGCGGCATTCAGATCGATTGCGACCACGTTGCCTACGCCGCGGAGGCCCTCGAAATGCGAAACGTCGATGTCCGTTTCGGCGTCTTCTTCGAGGAAGTCCTCTATTTCGTCGCTATTGTCGGCCAAGTCGAAGTCCACCTGCACGCCTGCATCGGCGATGAGGGCGTTTGCGCAGGCGGCACGGCTGTGCTTGTTGTTCACCGGCGACGCCCCGCGAAAGAACTTGCCGAGCTTGAGGTTGCCGCCCGAGAGCTCACGGAAGTTCGCGAAGGCAATGTCGCTTGGGTAATCGGAGCGCTCGTCCGTGTAGGATAGGTCGAGTGCCTTCTGCAGGTCTGCGAACGCGCCTTGTTCGGCGAGCGTGACGGTCGCGGTGTCGCCGTCCGACAGGCCGGCCGTCGCCCACAGGTCGTCACCGTAGAACACGCCTGCTTCAATGCAGGGGAGGTTCGAAAAACCGACGAGCAGGGGCTCGCCCGGCTCAACGAGAGTGTCGCTGTAGTAGGGGAGGCCCTTGAGCGTATAGCCGTTCGAGAATGCGACGTCCACGCTGTCGCCGAACGTGAACCCAAGCGCGTTGAAGTCCTCGACCGAAATCTCGATGAAGACGCCGTCGGACTTAGGACTGTGCGATACGGGGCAGTCTGCGAGCGTAGGAGCCGCATCGGCGGCAGAGCTTTCCGCCGGACAGGCCGGCGACGCGCCAGGTGCTGCAGTGCTACCCCCGCAACCTGCCAATATGGTGCAGATGCACAATGCTAAAACAACGCGGAAGAGCTTCTTTGCAGACATGGTGTTCACCTCTTGGCCGATCGTTTCGTCTTAGGGGGGATTATATATGCGCTCGGCGGTCTTCGCCCTGCAGGCTTCCGCGAGCGAACAGCATATAACCAGAAGGCCACCGACTGGATCACGCATACAACCTTGACTTCCTCGTTGAGGAGAAGAGAGCCCCATTCCTTGCAGACGCGCATCGCAGGGTGAATGCTCCTACGGTGAACGGCATACACGCGCCCCATACCGTCCTTGTCTCGGTAGTCGTAGAATTCCCCGCGTGCGCTCATCCAGTCGTCCCAGGACCTAATCCAGGGCTCCATGTCATCCAGGGGAAGGACAAACCCGAGCTTGCGAAGGTAATCCTTCACATGCTCCGGCACCCAGTATTCATCGAGACCATTAGCGCCCATGCCAACACCTCCGATAGTCCAGCCGATAAGGTCAGGTGAAGCATCCGCCCGCGTCACAAACACCCGCGTGCCTTAAAATGCCAAGAAGAGCTTTGGTGAAGGTTTGGAAGGTGAAGAGGGGCATTGGCGAACGCGCTCACCATATGCAGGATCGTGCTTTGCGTCGCGCTGCTGACAACGGAGGCCTTCTCGCCAGAGTTCTTCTTGGTCTACGCTCTTGCCGGGCTAACGGATATGCTCGATGGGCATGTGGCGAGAAGGACCAACTCGGAAAGCGAACTCGGGGCCAGGCTCGACAGCATCGCCGACCTTGTCCTGGTTATCGTCTGCCTGGCAAAGCTGCTCCCCACCATCGACGTGCCCACATGGCTGCGGGTGTGGGTTGCCGCGATAGTCCTTTTGAAGGTGGCGAACGTGGCAAGCGGCCTCGTGGTGGAGAAGCGCCTTGTCATGCCCCACACCATCGCAAACAAGGCCGCAGGGCTCGTGGTGTTCCTCGTTCCCTTTGCCATCCCTCTCTTCGGCATCACCGCGCCTGCCGTCATCGCGTGCGCGGTGGCTACGTTCGCCGCAGTCCAGGAAGGGCATCTCATAAGAACAGGCTCTCTTGATCCGGCAGCGTAAGAATCAGTCGACAAGGGCGAGAAGAGCCTGCGCAACGCGCCTCTTTACGCGGTCTCCCGCGGGGGTCTCTGGGTGTGCAAAGACGTTGCGTTTGGCTAAACTATTTCAAAAGCATCTATGCGGGAAAAGAGGAAGGTGCCATCGGCAGCCGAAAGCAACTACTGTTACGTGAAATCTAACTTGGCGCGCAATAGGGGGGTCCGACATGGAGTTCTATATAAACGTCCCGTTTTTCCTCATACCACTTATAACTATCGCAGCCTGTGCAGTTGTCGCACTCATTGTGGAGACTATTGCACGGGGCAACGGCGGGAAGGTCACGTATGTCATCACGTTCCTCTTCGCCCTCGTTGGTGCATTCATGGCTATCCACTGGGACTACTTCGGCAAGCGGGACATCGGCGACCTCGTCTTGCACGGCGCGTTGGCCTCAACCATCGTGATGGGGCTTTTTATCTCTGCGCTGGGATCATCTGCGGGTAAATGGATATATGAGAAAACGTTCAAGTTGTTTATGACTCCCGTTTGGTGCAAGGACGACGACGAGGCCGCAATCAAAGCCGCCCAGCGAGAAACGAACACCAACAAGCTTCATGAGATGGCGACCAATGCCACCTCGTATCGCGTGAGGTCGATTGCCAGCGAAAAGCTGGGGCTTCATCAGGCGGCACGGTACGAGGTGGCGCTTCATGGCGATGACGAGGCGGAATGCCTTGCTGCGCTCGATGCGGTCGATTGGGCTGGCTGGAATTATCTCCTCGGCGAGGTCGCCAAACTCTCGCCGAGAGAAACGGTGGCTCTCAAGGCCGTCGGGAAGATGCAGAACGGCAAGGAGCTTGCCGATGTCGCCGTCAAGACGGAGAACGCGAACGTCGCCCTGAAGGCGGTCGAGACGATAGCGGATGACGAGGCGCTTGCCCAAGTCGTCGCCAAGGCGACGGATGAGCAGGTGGCGGCGAAGGCGTTCGCCAAGATGGAGGATTCCTCTGTCCTTAAAGGAGTCTTCGCCCAAACCGGTTTCAACCCGGACCGCGCGTCGTTTCTTTTTGAGGCGGGAGTGCGTGCCGGTGATCCGGAGGCCTGCATCAAGGCCCTTGATACGGCCTTGGCAATGAGGCCGACAGCCGTTGCTGCCCTGATGGCCTCCGCCGACGATCCCGCCTTTCTCAAGAGCGTCATCTCGCAATGGCTCGGTGATGACAAGCATGCGTCGGCTATCGTCGAAAAGCTCAAGGGAAGTTCCATCCTGCAGCCACCCGTCGACGAGAGTCTGGGAGACTATTGCTGCCCAGATGGCCGTCTTCACGACCTTCAGGACCACATAGTGTACGAGGGCGCAGATTCAGACGAGTTTCACGGCGTGGTAACCTGCAAAAACTGCGGGTATATGTACACGGTCGATCAGCACACCTATAAGTTCCGCTCGTACGGGCTTGGGTGCGATAGCAGGCAGGTAATATGCAAGTCGGGAGGCTATGTGTGCCCGTCAACCTCCGATAGTCCAGCCAATTAGCCCATGAGCAGTGACCGCCGCCGTCGAAAACCGCACGTGACGTATAATGCCGAGAAGAGCCTAGCGGCCCAAGATGCCCTTGGCCCGCGATGGTCTCCAATACTGTCCACCATGTAGTATATGTCAGGAGCTCATTTCTTGGCAGGTTAAGCACATATTTGCGGAATCGACTGCTCCCATACTGTTAGTTCTCGGTAGGAAACCACATGGCTTTCTATTCCTGGTGATACTTTCGCCTACATCTGGGCGTCCATTTGAGTGCAGCTATCACTTATGAGCCGTTTACCAGATGATTCATACAAGAGCTGCCAATCCTTCGATATTATTAGATGATATAGGGCCATCGAGCACCTGCCGGAGGAACGGATGGGAAACAGCTCTTCTGATGCCGTTGTTGGGCACCACTCACTCAATCTGGAGATAGCTCCTGGCGGAGCCATGGTCTTTTATGCCGATGGCGAGACGGAGTTCGTCCACATGAATCGTCATGCCGCCGAGTTGCTGGAGTGCGATTCGGTCCAAGAGGCCATGGAGTTCTACACGGGCGGCTTTCGCTCGATCGCCCACGAAGAGGACCTATCCATGGTCGACGAGTTCATGTACCGTCTTTCGCGTGATCCCGACGAGGCTTCCTACATCTATCTGCGCGTACGTACGGCACGCGGGCGCATTGCCAACGTGGCCGTGCACGGCAAGTACGTGCCGCAGGAAGGCAGTCGTGCCATCTGCAACGCGTTTATCGTGGAGCTCATGCGCAATAGGACCGTCGATTGGCTCACGGGCCTTCCCACCATGGATCGCTTCTATCAACTTGCGGGTGCCCAGTCACACGCCTACAAGAAACAGGGCAAGCGACCCGTGGCAGTGGCCTTCAATCTTACTGGCTTTAAAAGCTACAACGACCGCTATGGTCGGATTGGGGGCGACGAGCTATTGCGCCTGTTTGCGCAGCTTTTGAGCGATGCCTTTGGCAGGAATGCCTGCGCACATTTTGACGGGGACCACTTCTATGCCATTGGCGAGGAAGCGACGGTGGAGGATGTGGTGCTGGGCCTGCTTGCGAACTACGAGCGCGAGAGCTTGGATGCGAAGCTGCCCGTTCGCGTTGGCCTGTATGCCTGCGAGTCCGATGACGACATTTCTGCCGTGGGCTTCGACAGGGCAAAGACTGCCTGCGACAGAGAGCGCGGAGTCTGGAGAACGCACGTCGCTTGGTTTACCAACGAGATGAGCCAGGGGGAGCGGATTCGCGTCCACGTTTTGGAAAGCCTTGACACGGCAATAGCCAAAGGTTGGGTTCGTCCCTATTATCAGGCCATAGCGCGATCGGCCACCAACGACATCTGTGGCGAGGAGGCGCTGGCACGCTGGATAGACCCTCAGTACGGGTTCCTCTCTCCCGGGGAGTTCATACCCGTTCTCGAGAAGGCGGAAATCTCGTATAAGCTCGACCTGCATATGGTCGACTGCGTGCTTGACGACATATGCACCAAGCAGGATATGGGCATTCCGGTCGTGCCCGTGTCGGTTAACTTCTCGGTAAACGACCTCGTTCAGATCGACATAGCCGCCGAGGTGTCGCGGCGGGCTGACGAACGAGGTATCGACCACAAGCTATTGGTCGTGGAGCTAACCGAGTCGGCTGCGTCCTCCAATCCCGAGCTCCTAAAAGAGCAGGTGCGCTCTTTGCACGAAGCTGGCTTCGACGTGTGGATGGACGACTTTGGCAGCGGCTACTCCTCCCTTAACACGTTGCAGGAATTCGATTTCGATCTCATAAAGCTCGACATGGAGTTCGTGCACGGCCTTGAGGGAGATTATGGGGAGCGTGCGCAGGCCGTTGTGTCCAGCGTCTTGTATGGAATGAGCAGGATGGGTCTCGACACTCTGGCCGAGGGGGTGGAGACCAACAGCCAAGCGCAATTCTTGCAGAACGCAGGCTGCAACATGCTTCAGGGCTATCTGCTCTGCCGTCCGACATCCCTTGAAGACATCCTCAAGTCAACGGCCAAAAACCCGCGTGAGCACTACGAGGAGTTCGCATACTGGGACTCCGTCGGGCGCGCCAACCTCGTTGACCTCTGTGAGGTAAAGAGCGCGGACATAGTTGGCTCCGCGTCTTTGGCGGAGCGCCCCATGGGCGTGGTGGAGCTGCGGGAAAACGAATGGCGCGTGCTCCGTGCCAACGATTCCTATCGTGTCTTTTTGCGCGGGATGGGCATTGCGTTCGATGACGGAAAGCGCATGCTGGCTACAACGTTCAACGCAGACCTGCTTGATCCCGAGTTTCCAGAGGCAGCCGAGCGCTCCGTTGCCAGCGGGGCATGGGAGCGGATTGCGGGAAGCTTGGAGAGGGGAACGGGGTACCAGTTCTACGTACGGCACATTGCCTCCTCTATGTACGCCAAGGCCTTTGCGGTCTCGTCCGTGCCCACGTTGCTTGGGAATGCCTTGGGTGGGTTTGGCGACGTACCCGTGGCGTACTCCGTATGCCGTGCGGTGTTTGACGACGCTCGCGAGCGGATTGTGGACGTGGCGTATGCCTATGCCAACCAAATGTATCTTGATGCGGTTGGTGCCAAGGAAAGGGAACTGGTGGGACACTCCATCCTCGAGCGCATTGAGAATGTCCAGAAGGCCAAAGAGCGGTGGTACCCTTACTGCCGTCGAGCTATTCTGTTGGGCGAGACCGTCCACGACGTTGTGTACAGCCCCGAAATCGACCACTGGCTGAGCTTTAGCATCGCTCCATGTTCCGTCGAGGACTACTACGTGTTCGCGTTCACCATGGCCGACGCCGAGCAGCGCGAACGCGAGAAGCTAACCGTGAGCCTCGACACGGCCGACCTCATCATAGACATCGCCGACGCCTTTAGCGGAGAGGCAAGCTACGATGTTGCCATGAGCCAGCTGCTTGCGGCGTTGAGTCGCATTGCCCATGCCAAGCGGGTTTCTCTTATAGAGAGGGAGCCAAATGCCTTGGGCGTGGCCTTCGAGTGGTGCGACGAGGACGTCGAGCCGCTCATAGGCGTTATGCAAGGACTTAAGGACGTAGAGTTCGATGTCTGGGATCGATTGACCGCAAGTGGCCCCCTCATAGTGCCCGACGTCTACAATTCGGAGGGCATCGACAGGGGCGTGCTCGACATGCTTGCTGCGCGCGGTATTACGTGCATGATGGTGGTGCCCGTAAAGAGCGATAACGTATCGTTGGGCTACCTTGTAATCGACAACTATGAGCTCGACGACGATCTGGACGTAATCCGGCTTATGGAGTCAGTTGCATCGTTTGTGGCTACTCGCATGGTTAACCATCGCCTTGTGGGGGAGCTTAGGCGGAATAGTCAGCGAGACGCGCTTACGGGCATATTGAACCGTCGCGGCATCGACCTTGCCATTAGCAAGCAGATGGCGGACCGGCCTGGCGAGCGCTTCGTGCTGGCGTTGATGGACATAGACGACTTTAAGGCCGTCAACGACGTCCATGGGCACGACGTGGGTGACGAGGCGCTGCGTTCGCTAGCGCAAGCAATCCTGGAATCGTTCCCGTCCGACGCCATTGTAGGACGCAACGGCGGCGATGAGTTTCTTGTCATGCTGTATGGCTATGGAATGGATGAGGCCGGGAGGATGATCGGGGACCTTCTAGCCCGCAACCTTTCGTGTACGCTCAACGGCAAGTGCTGCCACCTGTCCATGTCGGCTGGCTATGCTTCTTATCCCGACCAGGCAAACGATCTTATGGGTGTCTACAGAAAGGCCGACCAGGCGCTCTATGCCGTAAAGCTCAAGGAGAAATCGGGGTGCAGGGCATACTCGCCCGACGTCGAGGGCCAGTATCGCATGCAGCTGGGCTTTACGCCGCGCGACATAGCGGCGAGCGTTCCGGGAGCGATTGTTGTGAGCCGCTATTCCCACGATTGGGAGACCCTGTTTGTCAACGAAGAGGCTCTGCGTCTTTTTGAGTGCGATGATTTCGCTGATTACATGAGGCTTTCGGGAGGCACGTTCGTCAGTGTTATGCATCCCGATGACATACAGCGCGTGCACGAGGAGCTCGATGCGCAAATAGGAACAGAGGACAACGAAGGCAAGTCCTTTGTGACCTATCGCGTTGTTACCAAAAACAAGGAAGTGCGCAACGTGCTTGGTAGCGGACGCCTTGTTGACGTGGAGGGCTTGGGACGCGTGTACTACGAGCTCATTGTGAATATCGACGAATGCCGTCAGGCGGGCGCATGCATGGGGAACGTTCCCGAATGAGGGAGCTGCTTGCGAGCGTTTGGCCATGTGTCGGAGGTAGGCATGGTTGATTACGGATTGAAGGACAGAGTCGCGATCGTTACCGGCGCGAACAATCCGCAGGGGATTGGCGCGGCAACAGCCATCGCCCTTGCCCGCGAGGGCGCCAAGGTGGTATTGACGTACAAGAAGGTTCTGTGCGAATACGACGATGCGAAGGCTGGCGAGAACGGGGTCGACCGCTACTACAGGGCTAATGCGGGCGATGCGTCGGAAGTGGAGAAGATGCTTGGCGGCCTGAATGCGCAGTATCTCGTTTTGGAGAAGGACATCTCGGACGAGAACCAGGTGAGGGAGATCTTCGACGAGGCGATCGGGCGTTTCGGACACGTCGACATCCTCGTGAACAATGCCGCCACCGACGACGAGACCGGCAAGGACACCATCGAGGCCGTCACCCCCGATGTCATCGACGAGACCTTTGCCGTCAACGTTCGGGGCAGCCTGCTCATGGCAGCCGAGTTCGTGCGCCGCCGCGGCGACTACGGGAGAATCATCAACCTCTCCACCGACTCCGCCCAGGTCTTCGCCGGCCAGATAACCTACGGTGCGAGCAAGGCGACGCTCGAAGCCCTCACGCGCAGCATTGCCATGGAGGTCGGGAAGTACGGCATCACTGTGAACAGCGTCGCGCCAGGCCCAACGCAAACTGGCTGGATTGACGAAGAACTCGAAGAGGCCGTTATTCCGCTCATGCCCATGGGTAAGCTTATTCAGTCGGAAGACATCGCAAACACGATCGTCTTTCTCGCAAGCGAGCAAGCGAGGTTTCTAACGGGTCAGGTCATCAAGGTCTCGGGTGGCCACGCCCTTTAGGAGAAAGGTCTGCCAGGAAGAACGAGAAGGACGACCGTCGAAGTAGCATATGTTGCCGCACCCACGCCAGTGGACGCGCTGGCCCATCGCTTGGCATGTTTGGCGGGAGACGCAGAGCAACCGTTCTCTGCGGGCGATGCGCCGCGCCCGCCTCGAAGTACATCCAGTACTCCTTCGCCGGCCGTGGCACGAATCCGCCTCGGGAGGACCACGCATACCGCCCAGTTATTTACGAAACGCTCCACTAGCCCAGCGCAACCCGCTCGATCGTGCACCCGTGCTCGTCGGTGCCCTCGCGGTAGGTGATCCCCACCAGCACGCACTCTCCGGCAAGACCTGCGAGAGCCGCGGGGTAGTTGCGTGCGCGGATCTGTCCGATGGCGGCGTCCACGGGCCTGTCCCACTTGAGCTCCACCACAAGGGGTGGCAGCTTGGAGCCTGGCCTGGGCACGAACGCGAGGTCGGCGTAGCCGCGCCCTCCCGGCAGCTCGTCCACCCGCAAGTAGTCGTCCACGCTCCAGATGTAGGCGCCGAAGAGGAGGGGCCCGCGTCCCTGGCCTGCGGCCCTCGCGAAGAGTGCCTTGCACACCACGTCGTTTGTGGGTGTCTTCATGTGCGTGCCTCGCTCCGATGAGCGCGGGGCAGCCCCTGCCTTACCGCTGGCGTCATTGCTTTCTAGCATTCTATACGCATCGTCGGGGTGCCCTGTCCCAGCTTTCACAGTTTTTCTGTTAGCGCGACCTCAGGCACGTCAACGAGCGTGGCGCAGGTACGAGGCACACCTCCCACCCTCGCCATGCGGGGTCGAGGCTGGGGCCAGCGCTTCATGGGGCAACCCAGGGCCCTTGCCGCAAGGGCTGATAGCCCCGTCGTGTCCATGGCGATTGAGCCGGGCGATCGAGGCCTCGTCCGGCCCTGCGGGTCGCAGGACCACACCCTGGGGACACGCTGCGCTGCGGCGACGTGCATTCGTGCCTTACGGGACGACGCGGGAACGGTCCTTGGCGCCGCGAGCAACGCCTGCGGCAAGCTCGGTTCTTCGGCGGCGTCAAGATGAGTCGGGCGCTGGCGCCTGGCGGGTTTACCGGCCGATGCCGTAGACGCCACATTTGTCGGCAGGGCAGCCCCATTCGTGCTCCGAGCACCAACCGCCAGAGATGCCTTCGAGTTGCTCGTCGGGAATCTCCATGCCCTCCTCCTTGGCGAGCTCGAACAGCTCCTCGGTTGAGCCACACGCACGCGCCTTCTCCCGCAGCTCGGGAGACAAGCCGTTGATGTCCATTCCCTCTCCTTCCAGTCATCGGATGCGTCTTGACTATGCCGACCCGCTTCCGACGGCGTTGCAGGCCGGCGGGTTTTCCGCGCGCCTCCTGTCGACGCGCGCTGCCTTTCTCTTCTCACAATATAATACGCGCGGCCCTTTCTCGTGTCTCGCGGTTTTCGAGTAATTGCAGGTCGGGTACAAGAGGGGTCTCATTTCGCGCTCCGAGCGAACCTAATGCCGCATGGTTCCAGCATAGAATTCCATGACGAGCTACCACGAGCGTTTGCCGATCACGCTGGTACGGCGCGTAGCACGATTGTTCCGAGATTCTTACACGTGGGGCGCCTTTTGGTGCGCTGGGGGGACTCGTGTGCCTGTAAGCCTAACGTGAGCGCTCGTGTTATCGGTCGCAAAAATTTACGACCGCAATTACGACCGCTCGTCTGGAATTGAGGCATAGCGAGGATGAAAGGGGAGAGGCCGTTGAGAGAGTCGAAAAGTCTTGAGTTCAAAGAGAAGGTGACGAGCACTTTCTTAAAGACCGTCAGTGCGTTTGCAAACTATGGCACGGGGAGGTCTTGATCGCAAGTACTACCAATACGATAAGGTCGAGGGCGCAACCAGAAAGACGTACGAGCTCATCCCGGAGAGCGCCTTCAGGGAGACACTTGCCAACGCGATTGTCCATAGGACCTGGGACGTGAGTGCCCACGTTCGGATCTCGATGTTCCAGGACCGAATCGAGATCTCCTCTCCAGGAGATGGCCTGCACGCGCGAGGCGTGGGCCGACTGGATCGAGTGCGACAACGAGTACGCCGCGGGTGACCGCGCGGCCGTCGAGGCCGGCGCGCTCGATCACCTCAGCACCATCGCCGTGAGGCTCAGGCGCAGGTAGCGACAAAACCCCAGCTAGAGGGCGATGACACGGACCGTGTCGCTGATGTGACGACGCGGCTCTTTTGCGGTGGTCCCACGGCAGGTACCCTCACCTTGCCATGGGGCCACCAACTGAGGGGAGAATCGAAGTGAGAGAGATGGAAAAGGCAAGAAGGGACCTCGCAGCGGGGTTGTCGCTGCTCGCCGCCTTTGCGCTCTGGACCGGGCTGATTCAGTGCGTCGACGTGCAGCCGGTGGGCCAGAGCGGGACGGACGTAGGCTTCGCGACGTTCAACGTGTGGTTCCACGAGCTCACGGGCGTGCACATGGGAATCTACACGGCCACGGACTGGCTCGGCCTCGTGCCGATAGCCGTCTGCATGTGTTTCGCCGTATTGGGAGCCATGCAGCTGGTCGGGCGCAGGAGCCTGTTCCGGGTTGACGCCGACCTTCTGCTGCTCGGCGCCTACTACGTCGTCGTCATTATCTGCTACCTGCTTTTTGAGATGGTTCCGATCAACTACCGCCCCATACCCATAGACGGAATCATGGAAGCGTCGTATCCTTCTTCCACGACGCTTTTGGTACTGAGCGTCATGCCGACGCTTAAGTTCCAGGTGGGTCGAAGGGCAAAATGCCCTGCCGCCAGGCATGCCGCCACGGCGTTTGTGGTCGCGTTCTCGGCGCTCATGGTGCTCGGGAGGCTGGTTTCGGGCGTGCACTGGGCGACCGACATCGTGGGGGCGGTCCTGCTGGCGGCAGGGCTGTTTATGCTGTATGCGTCGGCGGTCGCGCTCGCAGACCAGAAGAGAACCGAACCACGCACGGAGGGATGAGAATGGAATTCAGCGAGAAGCTGCAGGAGCTGAGGAAGGCGAGGTCGCTCACGCAGGAGCAGCTCGCCGAGGCGCTCTACGTCTCCAGGACGGCCGTATCCAAGTGGGAGTCCGGCAGGGGTTACCCGAGCATCGACTCGCTCAAGGGGCTGTCACGGTTCTTCTCTGTCTCGATTGACGAGCTGATCTGCCCTGACGAGATCATCGAGGCGGCCGTGGACGAGAGGAGGGCGTTCGCACAAAGGTACCGTACGCTCATTTGCGGTGCGCTCGACGCGCTCCTCGCCATACTGCTGCTCGTCCCCGCCTTCGGAAGCGGCGCAGGCTCAACCACCACGGTCGCCCTGTTTGAGCTGACAGGAGTCAGTTCCTGGCTCAAGGTCACGTTCGTCGCCCTTATCTGCGCGATTGTTCTGGAAGGGACCTGCAGCCTGGTCCTTGTCAAACTCGACAGGCAGGCTTGGGGCAAACGCCTCCTCGTTGCGGGCATGGTCCTGTCTGTCGCTGCCGTCGTGGTGTTCATCGTTTCTAGGCAGCCATACGCCGGGCTCATCTCCTTTGCCCTGCTAACGATAAAGGGCTTCCTCGTCTCCCAGGGGAAATGAGCGAGGCATAACACCCGCCCGCTTTGCGGCCATGTTTGCCAAAGGCCGTGGGGGAGTCGCCACGCCAACCGCCACGTTCCAACAGCGAACTACGCACATCGCAAAACAATGTGCGTAGTTTATCGAAAAAGACCAGTTGGCCAAGCGTCGCAGATGCCCAATTACGCACATTGCACTGCGTTGTGCGTAATTCGGCGCGCTGGACCAACTGAGGGGCCTCGCCCCAACGGACAAAAGGGCCTCGCGTAGGCGAAGCGTCAGGTGGCGTACTCCTGCGCGATGATGCCGGCAATGCATTCCAGCTGATAGGGATGGCCGGCGCGGTCGTGGTCGGACGCGAACCGCAGGTGGTCGTGCACGAAGGCGGGCAGAGGCCCCGCGCCGCCGCTCACCATCCATATGCGTGGCCGGTCGCTCCTGCGCAGGGCGTTTGCCACGTCGCAGGAGTCGAAGTACGTGCCTGTGTAGGAAAACACGATCACGAGCTCGTCGTCGCGGGCGGCGGCGATGCGGCGCGCCTGCTCTGCGGGCGTGGCGCACGTGCGTACGTATTTGCCCTGCATGAGCAGGTCCACCTGCAGGTCGATGGCCGCGGCGTTGGCCTTAAGAAACCCGTAGGCGCTCACGTGCTCATACGCGTGCAGGTCGGCGACCAGGCGGGCCAGCGCGTCCGCATCGACGCTCGCGGCGGCGCGGGCCACGGAGAGCGCGACGTGGCGGGCGAGCGCCTCCGCCCGCTGGCCGACGCTGTCCCCGGGCATCTGGTCAAAGTCCGCGCGCGTCTCCGCGCAGGCGGCGCAGAGGTCGGCGAAGCTGGCGAAGCCGGCGTCCTTGGCAAAGCGCGACACGGTGCCCGTGCCTACGCTGCACGCCTGCGCAACCGCCTTTACCGAGAGCGTGTCCGGTCGCCCCGCGTGCGCCAGCAGGTATTGCGCGATGAGCGCGTACGGGGATCCGGCCTTCTCGAAGAGCAGCGTCGAGAGCAGGGCGACTTGCAGTCTGTCGTAGATCACGATTCCTCCTTGGTGCCGTGTCGCTCGGGCGACGTCGGCTAGCGGCCGTCCGCCTTGGCATAGAGCAGGCGCCCCTTAATAAAGCTCGGGTCGATGCCGAGCGCCTCCATGATCTTGAACGCAAAGGGGTAGGGGGTCGCCGGCCCCTGAGACGTTACCACGTTTTTGTCCCACACGGCCACCTCGTCGGCCGCGAACGCGCGTGCGCTCAGGAGCTTTTGGTCGTATCCGGTGTAGCCGGTCACGCGCTTGCCGGCCAGCACGCCGGCCGCCTCGAGCACCGTGGTGCCCGAGCACATGCCGCACACGAGCTTTCCCTGCTCGTTGAACCACCTGAGCATGTCCATAACCTGGCCGTCGTTGATGAGCGGCGTCGCCGCAGCGCGCCCTCCGGGCACGACGATCGCGTCGTAGTCGCGCACCTCGTTCGAGAAGACCTCGTCGGACTTCACATACACGCCCTGCATGGAACGAACGAACGGGTCTTCTTGAAAACGGAAGGTGTGCGTTTCTACCTCTGCGCGGCGCAGCAGGTCCACGATCTGCATCGTCTCGCTTTCCTCGTAGCCCTCCACCATGAGCACTGCTGCCCTTGCCATGCTACTCGCCCCTCTCTACGTCGAATGCGTTGTAGTACACCATGCGCTGCTTTACCGGCTCGCTGTCCAGGCCCAGCGCGTCCACCAGCGCGTAGGCAAAGGCGTAGGCCGTTGCCGGGCCCTGGCTGCAGACGAGGTTGCCGTCGCGAACGACGACCTCGTCCACCCACGTCGCCTGCGGGTCGCAGATCTTGGGGGCGGTCTCGGGGTAGCAGGTGAAGCGTCGGCCTGCCAGGATGCCTGCGCGGTCGAGCGCGATGGGCGCCGCGCAGATGGCGCAGATCCACTTGCCGGCGTCGTTCATGGCGCGCAGCTCCCGCTGCAGGCGTTCGTCGGCGCGCATGGCGTCCGCGCCACCGTAGCCGCCGGGCAGCACCACCATGTCGTAGGCGTCCAGCGAGCCGTTAAACGTCACGTCCGTGCGCACGACGATTCCGTGGCCGCCCGTCACCTCCTGCGACTCGAGTCCCACCATGTCGCACGCTATCTCTGCCCTGCGAAAGATGTCGACGAGGGCAAGCGCCTCGCCCTCTTCGAACCCCGGTGCGATAATGACCGCAACCCTTGTCATATGCATCTCCTCCTCTTGTCTGTGTGACCACAGCATATGCGGCGCCGCAGCATGTGTCATGCAATTTCCCGTTTTTGGAAATGTTGCGTTTGTCCGTTTGTCGTTTGGGAGAAGGTGCCTGCGATGATCGTGCATGTATAAATAGAAGAGGACGGAGGAGAGGTGCCCAGGCGCATATCGGGGTCAAGGATGAGGGGACCATGGAATTCTGCATCGAAAACGGGGTGTTGTGGGACTTCAAAGACGATGAGTTTGATCGCCACACAAGGATCGCCGTTCCCCATGGGGTGAGGGTCATAGGAGAGGCGGCCTTCGCGGACAACGAGTTTATCTACCATGTGGTTCTGCCGAACACGGTGGAGCGAATCGAGCGGGACGCCTTTTATAACTGCTACTCGCTCACACGGGTGACGATTCCGGACGGCGTTACGTACATCGGCCCCTATGCCTTTGCGGACTGCGTGAGTCTTGGAAGCGTGTCCATTCCGGAATCGGTCACGGAGATTGACCCTTCCGCCTTTTGGCTGCACAAGGATTGGGACGAGTATCTTACCGGAGGCCCTTTTTATATCTATGGCAAGCGGGGCAGTGAGGCGGAGCGCTTCGCGCGGGAGCATCCCTTCGTCTTCAGGGATGTTGCCGAGGGCGGGCAGCGCGCGTGACTGAACCGCCCATTGCCAGCACCTTGCGTACGCGTGGCACCGCCTCGGTTAGCGTTCCGGTCTTATCGAAAACGATGGTGTCGGCCTGTGCGATCTCCTCGAAGTGGCGCGAGCCCTTTACCGTAAACCCGTGGCGGGCACCCTCGCTCATGGCCGAAAGGACCGAGACCGACCCTGTGAGCTTGAGCGCGCACGAGTAGTCCACCATAAGGCTGGCCGCAGTCTTGGTTATGTCGCGCGTGGTAAGAGCCACCACGGCCGCAAGCAGGAAGTTCCAGGGCACGATGGAGTTGGCCAGCCTCTCGCGCCGCTCCTCCGTTTGGCTGCGCCGTCCTTCGGATTGCTCCACAAGCGACACGATAGAGCGCAGGCGGGTCTTGTCGGCGCGACTGTCCACACGAACGAATATCTCGCCTGCGTCCACAGCCGTGCCTGCATACACAGAGTCCCCCGTCGTTCTTTCCACGGGCAGGGGCTCGCCCGTGAGTGCGGCCTGGTTGACCATGGCGATGCCCTTCGTCACGGTTCCGTCTATGGGAACGGGTTGCCCGGTTCGCACCACAACGAGGTCACCCTCTTCGAGCTCGTTTGCAGGGACGCAGGTCTCCTGTCCGTGCTCGATTCGTGCTGCCGTGTCGGACACGGAGAGCAACGAGTATATGAGCTCGTTCTCGGAGCGGGCGCGTGTGTAGTCCTCCATCAGCTCGCCTGCGTCGAGCAGAAACATGGTCTCGCTTGCCGTGGTCGCATCGCCCTGCACGAACGCTGCCGCTATGGCCGCAGCGTCGAGCGTGGGCACATTGACGCGTCTGCCCGACAGCGTTACGGCGTCGCCTACCGATAGGTGGTGGTTCTCGCAAAACACGCGGTCGAAGGCCACCTCGTCTAAGGCCTCGGGTGCACGGCCTTGCGCGTAGGCGGGGAGGTTGACCTGTGTTCGATTGGGGTATACGCGTGCGGTAATGGCGTCGGACGGTGTGCTTGCACCCTCGTCCAACGTGAGCTCCACCTGCTTGTAGAAGTCCGGGTACAGCGTGACTCCAAGGTCGCGCACAGCGTCTAGTGCCTTGTCTGTGGGCTCGAAGTCGCAAGCAAAGCGACCGTCCTCTATGCAATAGGTCTCTTTCATGTCTAGAACAATGCGTTCGATGCTGCCAGCGGCAAGCAAAAAGCCGCTGGTAAACGAGACGGCAAACACCATCATCAAAAAGAGTCCCAGGTACTTGCCCAGGTTGTTGCGCAGCTCGCGCGGGTAGCGGTGGTACAGTGGATTGCGCATGCTACCACTCCAACTGCGAGGCCGGCCACACGTCGCTGTTGCGCGTGTCCTCAACCAGCTGCCCGTCGCGAAGGCGCAGTATACGGTGGGCCATGTGTTGGATGGCGTCGTTGTGCGTAACTATTACGATGGTGCAGCCATACTGCTTGTTTACCCGCTCCATGAGCTCCAGGATTTCCTTGGAGGTGTTGTAGTCCAGCGCTCCGGTTGGCTCGTCACATAGCAGTAAGCCTGGATTCTTTACCAGAGCTCGTCCGATGGCGCAGCGCTGCTGCTGGCCACCCGATACCTGATTGGGAAGCTTGTCGCGATGCTCCCATAGTCCAAGGCTTTGTAGGAGGTCGTCAACGGGAAGCGGGTTGGCAGACAAGTACTCGCACACCTCGATGTTCTCGCGTATGGTAAGGTCCGATACAAGGTTGTAGAACTGGAACACGAAGCCCAGCTGGCGCCGACGGTACTCAACGAGCTCGCGGTCTGCCAAAGTGGTAAGTTCGGTGTCCCCAATGGCCACGGTTCCGGCGTCGGCCGGCTCGAGTCCTCCCAACAAGTTGAGGAACGTGGACTTTCCCGAGCCGCTGGGGCCAAGCAGCACGCAAACCTCGCCCTGCGCTATTGAGGTGGTAATGCCGCGCAGTACCTCGACCTTTGCCTCGCCTTCGCCATAGTGCTTGCGTAAGTTATGAATGCGTACGAATTCGCCGCTCATTCGTTCTCCAATTATTCAATTAGTTAGTTAAAGCTAACTATACATCAGTCTGCGAACAAATGTTAGTTACGTCTAACTAATCTTGGCATCTTTGCCAACATGCCCTAGTCGGCCTGGCCAATGCGCGACTGTTGTCTCCGCGTATTGGCAAGATGCTACAATTGGCTTTGGTTTGTGTGGTGGGCGGAGCCAGAATGGGGGAGTGCGCTATGCCCGAGTGGCTCGATTTGTCGGCGGCCGTGGTGGGCGCGTTTGCGGGCGTGCTTGTGGGGCAAAAGTACAAGCTCGACCTCGTGGGATTCGTGGCCATGTGCCTAATCTGCGCGCTGGGCGGCGGCTTGCTGCGTGACGCTATTATGCAGGTGGGCAGCGTTTATGCCCTCGATTCCCCGTGGCCCATCCCGTTGTGTGTTATTACGGCGCTCATTGGCTTTTGCTTCCCCAGCTTTGTATCCCACTTTCCGAATCTCTACGAGTGGGTCGACATGATCTCGGTGGCGCTCTACGTTATTGCCGGCACCGACAAGGCAATAAACCACGAGCTCTTTGCCTCATCGGTTGTACTCATGGGCACCATTACGGGCGTGGGCGGCGGCATGCTGTGCGATGTGTTTCTTGGCGAGGTGCCGCGGGTGTTCCGGCGCTCGAACTACTATGCGCTGTGCGCGGTACTCGGGTCGATCTGTTACTGCCTGCTTGTGAGCTACTTGGAGCTGGACCGCACCGTTTCGTCCATCGCCACCATCGTGGTCATGTTGCTGCTCAGGCAACTTTCCCTGCGGCTCGACCTCAAGTCGCCTTCGGAGGTCGACCTCGAGCCAACGGTTATGAGAACGGGCAGGCGGTTTGTTTCGAAGGCCCTGGAGCATCGGCGCTCGAGCGACGACGACCAGGATAAGGATACAAAGAGGTAGGCCGTAGGCAGCCCTGCATGCGATGCCTTACAGGCTGCCATGGGCAGTCTGCCAAACGCGTAGCTCCTTGTTACAGTAGCAAGTGCGCAGTTCTGTGACCTAGCCTGCTATTCCTGCAAGGGGTAGTTTCGGTGGGCCTCTAACGCCCTGAATTACGCGAAGACCTCACGTAAACTATGGTCGGTTTACGTGTGCTTACGTGTGGATTTACGTGTGAGGTGTAGGTAAACAACTGGTAAAAGGCGTTGTTGAAGGTTGTTAGTTTGCGTGTCGTTACGTGTGATTCGATAGAAAACACTGGGTAAGAGCACGTATGGTAATGCGGCGCTTGCTAGACGATGCTTCTTCACGAAACCTAAGCTATAACCGCGATTAGGCTTTCCTCACAGGATGGCGTATTACGGTTTTCATCTTTTCTGGGTTCGCCCGACGTGGGTCGGAGAGGTAGATTTCGTGGTGTCGGCGCACACGGCATGTTTGTATCCATTCGGCTCGTATTGGATCCTCATATGTAAATCATACTCCGATAGCCGGGCTCTAGCAGTAAATTGACTGGCTCGGGCAACGCGTGTGTTCTGCGGTTATTGCTCTGCCCTTATCAGTTGCGAAGCAGTATGATAAGTATGATTTGTAATACTTACAAGGAGGAAGCAATGCCCATCACAGAAGGCAAAGGTGCCTGGACGGCAACCGTGGGAACCAAGGGGCAAATAGTCGTCCCCAAGGAGGCACGCGATATGTTTGGCATTAAGCCGGGCGACACGCTCGTAATACTGGGAGATGTTGAGCGCGGTCTTGCCATCCCTCCAAAGGAGCAGTTTAACGATTGGATTAGCGCGGTGTTCGATAGGAGTTAGCCATGAGAGTGCTCTGGTTTTGCATACCTGCCTATGGCCACACCAACCCGACCATTGAGGTCGTGCGTCAGCTTGTTAGCCGTGGTCACGAGGTCCGTTACTATTCGTTCGAGGAGTTCCGCCAGAAGATCGAGGATACGGGTGCGCAGTTTGTGGCCTGTGATGCCTATCTGCCTCCCGTTAGCGCCAAGGTAGAGCGGAAGCTTCGCAACGTATCCACCACCGAGATGAGCGTGCAATCCTTCCGCACAGTTGCCAACCTCGATCCGATCTTGTCCGAAGAAGTGGCATCCTGGCAACCCGACGTGGTGGTTACGGACTCGGCGTGCTTCTGGGGAAAGCTGACCGCCGCCAAATACAGCCTGCCCTGGGTGTGCTCCACCACAACGTTCGCATTCAACGAGCAATCGTCCAAGTACATGAGCCACAGTGCTGCCGAGATTGCCGACATGGTTTTGGGCATGCCGCGCTTGAACCGCGAGATTCGCAAGCTGCGGCCGCTGGGCTACAAGGTAAAGAGCGCGCTCGACATTGTGACCAACAAGCCCGACGACAACACCATCGTATACACGTCGCGATTGTTCCAGCCGTGCTCCGAGACGTTTGACAAAGAGCACTATCGCTTTGTTGGCCCTTCCGTTTGTGATGTGGCCCCAAAGGACAAGAGCGGCCGTCCACTCGTATATGCCTCGCTCGGAACGGTAATCAACGATCGTCCCGGCTTCTACCATGCACTCGTTGCCGCGCTGGGCGGCTCAGACGCGGACCTTCTTATCTCGTGCGGGAAAGCCTTTGACCCCGTGCGGCTGGGGGAGGTTCCTGGCAACGTGCGCGTTGAGCATTACGTGGACCAGATGGAGGTGCTCTCGCGGACGAGCTTGTTCGTTACCCATTGCGGCATGAATAGCGCGTCGGAGGGTATGTGGATGGGCGTCCCCGAGTTGCTCTTCCCGCTCACTGGCGAGCAGCGAGCAGTGGCAAGGCGTGTTGCGGAGGTCGGTGCAGGCAAGTTGCTCGAGGAGTCGGTGGCAAAGGACAGCCTTGCGCTGCGCAATGCGGTTTTCGCCGCCTTGGCAGACGAGCAGCTGCGCGACGGCGCCGCAAAGATGCGTGACAACCTGCGATCGTGCGCGGGACCTGCGGATGCCGCCGACTTTATTGAACAGGTGGCTGGCGTGTAAGCGCGTAAGGGCCTTGCGTCAAATGCGGAATCCTTACGACAGCTGGGCGGACTCAAGAAGATTATTGAGAAGGGTCTCGTTCTGGCCAAACAACCGGTCGAGCTCGCGAACGACGGAATCGGGTAGGTCCTGTTGCAGGAACTCGTCTATGAGCCTTATGTTTGCTCGCGCATCGCATATGGCACCCAGGTCGTCTTGGTGTGCGTTCATGTTCCTTGCAACGTCCACGGCGTCTGTCCCAAGAACGCTTGCGGCGCGCTCCGCCACATACCGCACGCGCTTTGTGCGCTTGCGTACGTCGTGTGTTAGTTCGGCGTCAAACAAATCCAAGCTGACAAGGTCGTCCTTAACCGACTCGACCATGGCATCAAACCTTGCCTGGATCTCGCTCTTAGGAAGTCCGTGCTTTATGTAGCGCCTCTTCCACACAACGCTTTTGCAGAGGAGCATGGCTCGCGTGAAGGACTCCGTTAGGCGCGGTGACGTGAGGGCCTTAAGGACTTCGCTGCGCTCGACAGATGCCTCCTTCTTGCAGAGTTCAATAAGCTCGTTGGAGGAATCGGGATCGGAGCGCACCTGGTCCTCAAAAACGTCCAATTCGCGCAGACGCGAGGTATAGCCAACGATCTCCTTGAGGATTTCTTTTATCTCGGTATTTTGCTCCTTGTTCTGCCATGGCTTTATAAACGACACGAGGCTGCGCAAGGCGCGGGTGTTAGTGCGAAATCGGTGGATTGTCTCAACGTCTTCGGGGTTTGCGATAAAAGCCCCCCGACGCTCCTCTATGGCCTCAGCCGTCTGCATAAGAGCCGCTTGGAGCCTTACGAGCGTGTTCCAATACCTGGACCTGGGACCCTGGACAAACCATAGGAGCCGTGCTTTGCCACACATTATCGACCTATCCCGCTCATCCATATCGGGGAAGTCAACTTCCAGGCAACCGAGGCCGCCGGTCGCAAACGACGGCGACGCACCCGCAAGCTTTTTTACTACTCTCTCCAAAAACGGCACGTGACCAACGGCAAAGATTGTCTCTTCGCAGCTGTCGTACAGTTCGGCAAGGAAGTCGGCGAGGTTTTGTCTCCAAAGGCTTTCGTGTTGCTCAATATCCTGGGCAAGAACAACGTTACGCTCCGTTAGGACCCGGTGCAGGAGCCTGGCGGTTTCGTTTGTCCGTTTTGTTGGGCTTGCCCATAGTGCCACCGTGTCTGACGTTGTCTTATAGAGGCGTAGCATGCGGGGCAATTGCGCTTCGAGTGCCATAACGCCGGCCTCGGAGAGCGCTCTGTCGGCATCCTGCTGGCCAGCCTCGGCACGCATTGCCTTGCCATGTCGCATTACGATAAGAGTCTTCTTCATGGTGTTCCCCCTGCTCGCCCAGGAAAAGCGTGCCTCCAATTTGACCAAGCTCATCATATCATGCGTGCGAGTCTGCGTTGTTGCTGTTGGCCTATCAAGAGGGAGTACCCCTTTGAGAGGTCAATCCATACGCTATAATGAACGGCCAATACGTGTTCGAGCAATAGAAGGAGAAGTACTATGTCCAAGAGGGAGTACAAGAAGTTCATGCGTGCCATTAGCGACGACGTGCAGCTTGGCCAAAAGCTTCGCGAGCGCGTTGCCGAGGCAGGCGACACCAATGCCGTTGACGCGACCGTGGAGTTTGCGCGCCGTCACGGCTTTGATGTAGACGCCATGGACGTGCGCAGCGCACGTAACTAGTCTGCCCGCCACTTACAATGGTGCGGCGAGGATACGGGGCAAAGTCGCTGCGCGTCTGAATACAAACGAAGGCGTACGCATGAGAAAACCCGGACAGATGGAGGCGTTTGACGCCCTTTACACCATTGCGGCCAAAGACGGCCGAGAAGAGGCGTTGTTTGGCAACAGCTTTGGGTTGGCGCGGGGCGTGTACGAACGCACGCTCATAGGGAGCGGCTATCCTACGGCATACCTCGAGTTCCCCCTTTTGGGCGAACCATGCTTCGACTTGCTGTCGGTACACGCCAGCGTGGAGACTGGCTCGCGGTTTGCGCCCGGGGCGGGCTTTGGGTATCAAGGCATGTTCGACTGGTTTGCGGGCATTCCCAAACAGGGCAAAAGAGCAAGCTGCGGGATAGAGCTCGACACCTCGACGGGCGAGACGGAGCGTGCGGGCGTCTATCTGCAGCAGCGCGATCGCCAAGAGCTGGTGGCGCCGTTTTTAGGGAGCATTGGCGAGGCCGCACGTGCGCAGTCGTACCAGGATGTGCTCTCTCGCATGCCCGAGGCATGGCCGCCTTCCTATGTGGGACTGTTCCCAGGGCGACCTGGCACGCCGATGCGGATTGGCGGCTACATGGCCGATCGTGAGCTGATGCGCTGCGCAAACGACCCTGCGTATCTGGGCGATTGCTTCCGCAAGATCGGCTTCGACTCCTTCGATGAGCCCATGCTCGAGCGCTGCGCCGAGTTCATGCGGCTTGCCCCTTCGATCGACTTCCAGTTCGACATTATGCCGGATGGCTCGCTGAGCGACACGTTTGGCTTGTCTCTGTCGTTCAACGAGACCATACCGCGCGAGGCCCATGCATGCATGGATTCCGGCTACGGCGCAACGGTTATGCGGGCACTCCAGAACTGGGGGCTTGTCGACGATCGCTGGAAGATGATCGCCGGTGCCGCGTTTGCCCGGCATGTTGGCTACGAGCGCGATGACGGTACGGAAGGACGCTTTGCTCTGTGCATTCTGTTCAACTATGCCAAGGTGAAGTTCTGTGCCTGCGAGCCGCAACCTGCCAAGTTTTACCTCACCTGTGCCGCCGGCGACGTGGAGGCGTGAGGTTTTCCGTGGATGGCCATAGCTCTCTTTGCACCGGCCTTCACCGATTCTAGTCCGTGGTTCGGGCTAGCCAGACACGACCTTTTCGAACTTGAACAGGCCGCCATCCTCGCCAGGGTAGTCCCCGGCCTCGTCCTGAGGGAATTGCGGGTCGGAGTGGCGGTCGTTGTAGTACTCGGTAATGTGGAAGCCGCACTTGTTTATGTAGAAGTGGATGTTGCGCCTCTCGTGGTAGGGCGTGACGAGCTCCCATCGCTCGGCGTCGGGATACCGCGCCTCGATTGCCTGCCAGGCGGCATACCCAAGGTGCTCGTTCTGGTGCTCGGGGTCCACGAAGATGAAATCGAGCAGCTTGCTGGGACCCTCTCCGGTAACGATGGCTCCGCCGATGAGCTCGCCGTCGCACATGATATGCAGAGCCTCGGCCCCCGAGGTGGCAAGGGACTCGTCCATGTCACGCTCGGGCGGGATGACCTCGGGAAAGTCGGGAAATGCCTCGGTTGCGGCCAGCGTGAACGCCCGTTGTAGGTGCTGCTTGAACGCGGATATGTCATTCGGATGGACTGGTTCGAGCGTAACGTTGCGTGCCATGTGGCCTCCTGCCAGGCGTTGGTGTGCGTGGAGAGATTATACCTTGACCGACGTCACGAGAACGTGTTCTTGGGGTAGTGTTAAAGGGCTGCGATTCGACTGCGGAGGGAAGACATGCGCATTAGATGGGTTGACGGGTGCGAGGTAAGCGTCATAGCTCGTGACGGCCAGACGACAATATCTGCCAACAGGGAGGGCATGCTCACTTTGGCCAACATCCTCACGGACCTCGCGGACGAGCAGCCCGGTGCCCACGTTCATCTGGACGAGCACAATTGCCTCGAGGATGGCTCAAACGAGCTGGTTGTCGAGCACATTCCCTGAGGTCACGGTTTTCGGCGCTTTTACCGGTTTCCGCCATGCAGGAGCCTCTGCCGCACGCTCACTACAGGACTCGCTCCATTACCACAAAGGGAACGCATGGGTCGTCCTCCAGACCCGCGTCCAGCACGTCCTCGCCAACAATCACAAAGCCCTCGCTTTGGTAGAGCGCTATGGCGGGCAGGTTGTTGGCCGTTGCGTCGAGCCTGGCGCAGCGCATGCCGCGCTCGCGTGCCATGCTTAGGCAGGCGCGCAGCAACTGACGAGAGAGGCCCTTTCGGCGCCAGCCGTCGCGTATTACCAGCAGGTGGATGACCGCCACGAGCTCGTCGGGAACGCTAACTTGGTACGACAGGCTGCCGTAGTCGTGGCCAAGGTCGTGGTCGATTCCCACGCAACCCAACAGCATGCCGTCCTTCTGGGCCACAAGCATGCCCCCGTCTTGGACTAGGCCGCAAACGAACTCGGGCGTGGGATGGCCGCCCGACCGCCAGCGACAGTCGTATGGTGTGCCTACCATCGCGTCGGCCGTCGAGCGATAGAGCGCAATAATGCTGCTTAGGTCTTGGTCCGTGGCTTGTCGAATGCGCATTTAGACTCCTCTTCCCAAAGCTAGTGGGTCTTCCGAGCTCCAAGTCATTGCTCCAACAGTGCCTTCGCTATGGCTTCGGCCGTGGGCGGGCATCCCCTAACGCACGTGCTGGCTCCCGCGCAGCAGCGTCCGATTCCCAGTCCGTCAAGCTCACGACCCCGCCACCCCTGACCGATGTATATGCTGTTGCCCGATGTTTCACCGCTTGCGTACAGTGCGCGGACGAGCGAGGCAAAGCAGGCCGAGCACGCCTGGCGCTCATGCACCCCGTGCGTAAGGCGGGCGACGGTACCGGCAGGAGGGGAGTAGGGCTCTGCGTCGGTCGGCTCGTTGAGCATAACAAGGTCGTCCTCGGACCAGTGGGCCTTGCCAGCTCCATACTCTTGGGCCAAACGAACGTAGGGCACCTCGTCCAGGCCCAGTCCCATGAGCGCGCACCCATAGGCGTCAATTTGCACGGCATCTGTCCCGGCAAACATGCGATTGGTCTGCACGGGCGTTCCGCCTTCCTCGAAGCAGAGGTCGCCGCAAATGCTGTCCACCACCACGAGGCCGGGGCGCAGCGCGGCGCCAAGGGCGGCTATGGGCTTGGTGAGGCCCATGGCGTGGAAGCGGCGCTTCTCTCGGTCGGGAATGCATCCCTTGAGGTTCTTGAGCGCGCAGGTCATGCGCGTCTGACAATGGCCCTTGAGCACGGGAAGATCCACCAGCAGGCTGGCATCCAGCGCCCTTGCGCATAGTGACATGGGACCCACTGCCGTCTGCACCGCTCGGGCCTTGTCTGCCTTGAGGTCATAGAACGGCACGTCGTAGCGCTTGCAAACCTCATCGTAGCCCGCCGTGCGCATGGCGCGCAAGGTCTTGTCGCCAATCCAGCTGCTCTCTATTACGCTTATGTCTTGCACGCCGCACGCGCGAAAGTACTCTATGCAGCCACTCAAGACGCCGGGATGCGTTACTGCGCCGGACTCGGGTGCGCTGGAAAGCACGAGGTTGGGTTTGAGTGCAACCGACCCATTGCACGGCACGAGTGATATGGCGTCGCATGCCTGGAGCAGTCGCATGGTCATGTAGTGCGCGTCCGTGCCGTATATTTGCCAAATCGCTCCCATGCGAATGCCTCCGCTCCTCAGGTTCCCACGCATTGGAATCATAGTATAAAAGGACATCATGGACGGGGTGTCGTTCCCAAGGCGTGATTGTCGCGCCTTTATCACGTTCTTCTTGGAAATAACAGTCTTGCATTGCACGTGTTTGGACTGTTGCTCATGTTTAGCATTCCCATGCCAGCGGGATTCGACATATTCCATTTCCTGGGAGGGAACTAGTCGCCCCTGCTCAAACGACATTTGGCTCGTGGAGGCCGCTTGGGAGTTTGCTAGCGATGCACGCTAGTCGTGCGTGCTACCATAAAAAGCAACCGAGTCGAAAGGAGTCACATGAAAAAGAGCAGGTACGGTATATTTTTGGCCACCCTGCTGGCCATTCTTCTGGCGTTTGGCCCGCTCGTAGGGTGCTCCTCGCAGGTGGGTAGCGCGTCTGGGGGCAGCCAGGCTGCGTCTGCCGCAGGCAGTGCGTCTGCAGATGGCCAGAGCACGCAATCCGCGGGAGCTACCGCCAAGACCTCCGAATACGCGGACGCTTGGAAGCCACGCGATGGCTACACGCTCAAGAAGGTCGTGGCCGTGAGCCGGCACAACCTGCGCGCCCCGCAGGAGAAGGACATGGAGGAGCTAAGCAAGTCCACGACGCACAACTGGATCTCCTGGTCCTCCAACGGCAGCGAGCTAACCGTAAAGGGTGGGGTCGCCGAGACCATAATGGGCGAGTTCTTCCGCAAGTGGCTGGAAAACGAGAAGCTCATTCCACAGAACTACATGCCCGCCGAGGGAGAGGTGCGCTTCTATGCGAACCCACGCCAGCGCACGCTCGCAACGGCGCAGTTCTTCTCCACAGGTCTTCTGCCCGTGGCGAACGCTACCGTTGAGTACCACGGAGAGTACGATTCCCGCGACCCGACCTTCATGCCCCGCTTTGGGTACGTGAGCGGCAGCTACACGGATGCGGCGTCCAAGGAGATCGCGGCGCAGGGTGGCGACAAGGGCCTCGCCGGAGTCGACGCCGACCTGCAGGAGAGCTACGACCTTATCCAAGAGGTTCTCGACTACAAGAACTCGCCGGCATACAAGGCCGGCGAGGCCAAGGACCTAAAGGTCGGAGATGCAAAGTATACGATCGAGCTCGACAAGGAGCCGGCCGTGTCCGGTTCCCTAAAGACGGCAAACAGCCTTTCCGACGCCCTTACGCTGCAGTACTACGAGGCCGACACCATTGCCGACGCGTCCTTTGGCAAGGAGCTCTCCTACGAGCAGTGGCAGAAGATCGCGTCCGTAAAGAACGCGTACGGCGACCGTCGCTACAACTCCAAGCTTGTGGGCGTGGACTGCGCGCGCCTGCTTGTTTCCGAGGTCTCGAGCGAGCTGGGCAAGGACAACCTCCGCTTCTCGTTCCTGTGCGGTCACGACTCCAACCAATCGAGCTTCCTGCATGCGTTGGGCGTAAAGAGCTACGACTTGCCCAGCACCATCGAGACGAAGACCCCCATTGGCGGCAAGATTCTGTTTGAGGTATGGGAAAACGCCTCGGGCGAGCAGTTCTGCAACATTCGCTACGTGTATGCCACAGCCGATCAGGTGCGCAACCTCGACCTGCTTTCTCTTACAAACACTCCAGCTTCGTACGACCTCGAGTTTGAGGGCATTAGCCGCGGCTCCAACGGGCTCTACGCGCTTGCCGACGTCAAGAAGCTCCTCTCCGACACCGTGGCTGCCTACGACAAGCTTCCGACCGACTACCCCGACCAGTCTGGCCAGGCCGACCAGGTCCAGCAACTGGACCAAGCCGCGTAGGGAGCTTTGGGCCACTGAACCCATTGCGATGCACATAGGTCAATACTGCGCTAGACCTTCCGAAAACGAGGTGGACAAAGGGGATACTCCTTCCAGTGTGCGTCGCTCATAGCGCGCTCATGATGTGATGGGTTGCTCGCGACATACGCTGGAGGGAGTATCCCCTTCGTGCACCCTACGCCACCAAGCGGTGCCGCGCGGCCTGTCCAAGGCTAGGCCGCACGACACAAAAAAGTGTACATTCTTTGGGCTGGCGATTGCTGCCAACAGGCCTTTTGCAAAACGAGGTCCAAAGAATGTGCACCTCGTATTTTATGAGGTGCACATTCTTCGCGTCGAATATTGCAAAAGGCCTGTTGGTATCCAGAGACGGGCAAAAGAATGTACACATTTTCCGAGCCTCCCTCACGGGCTAGGCTCCCTAGAGGTCGACCTTGCTAAAACCTTCTGCTAGATTATCCAAATACGCCTTGAACTTAGGGCGAGACTCCTGTTTCCACCTCACGCAGTGTGCTTTCTTTCAGCCAGGCGGTTGTTCCCGCAGCAGCGCAAGCCGTGGCGTTGCGCTACACTGGTAACAAACGTCGCAACGTTTACTGCTGGAGCGAGGCAGGCCTGCTATGACCTATTCCATCATTGGCATACTTGCAGCTATTATCCTGGTAATCATGAACAGGGATGTGCTTTGGGGCAGCGACGAGCACAACCAGAGCGTTACGAGGCGCAACTATCGCAACTTTTTGGCTGGCGTTCTGGGCTACTACATTACCGATCTGCTCTGGGGCATCTTGGAATCCAACCAGCTGATTTCGATGCTCTATGCCGATACCGTTATCCACTTTGTGGCAATGGCGCTAGCGGTAATGCTCTGGACGCGCTATGCGGTTTCGTACCTTGAGGACACGAGCTTCTTTGGGGTGCTGCTCAATCGAGTGGGAACGATCTTCGTGTGCTTTGAGGTTGCGGTCGTGTGCCTCAACTTCTTCCAGCCCGTCCTGTTTTGGTTCGATGGGTCGGGCGCGTACCATGCGGAAGTCGCGCGCTACATTACGCTTGTGGTGCAGATCCTTCTGTTTCTCCTGACCTCTGTCTATACGCTGCGCGTGACGTCGAGGACACAGGGAACAACGCGACGTCGCAACTTTACCATTGGGCTCTTTGGCATCGTAATGATCGCCCTTATTGGCATCCAGGTTGTATACCCGCTTTTGCCATGCTATGCCATGGGCTACATGTTGGGCACGTGTTTGCTGCACAGCTATGTTGTGGAGGACGAGAAGGACGAGTACCGCTTGGAACTCGAGGAGTCACTTAAGCGAGAGCGCCAGCAAAGGGAGGAGATCCACGAGAGCAGGGAGGCCCTCAAAGACGCGCTGGCCACGGCGGAGGAGGCAAACAAGGCAAAGACGGCTTTTCTCTCCAACATGAGTCACGAGATTCGCACACCTATGAACGCGATTATTGGCCTGGACAACATTGCCCTTGCAGACCCGACCATAAGCGAATCCACCCGCCAAAACCTGCAGATGATAGACACCTCGGCGCATCATCTGCTGGGCATCATAAACGACATCCTGGACATGAGCCGCATCGAGAGCGGCCGCATGGTGGTTAAGCAGGAGGAGTTCTCGTTCGTTCACGTGCTCGACCAGGTAAACGCGATTATTGGCGGGCAGTGCAACGACAAGGGCCTGCATTACGAATGTCACGTTCCAACCAACATGCACGACTGCTACGTGGGAGACGACCAAAAGCTGCGCCAGGCGCTCATTAACGTGCTGGGCAATGCCGTAAAGTTTACGCCTGAGGGAGGCTCTGTAACCCTTTCCATCCAAACGACCATGCGCTACGGGGGCAAGTCCACCCTTCGCTTTACCATCTCGGACACGGGCATTGGCATGAGCGAGGAATACCTGCCCATGATCTTTGACCCGTTTAGCCAGGAGGACGCATCTGCCGCAAGCGCATATGGGAGCACGGGCCTTGGCATGCCCATTACCAAGAGTATTGTGGAGCTCATGGGCGGCACCATAGAGGTGGAAAGCCAAAAGGGAAAGGGAACGACGTTTGTTATTACAATAACGCTAACCGAGTCTTTGCCACGGGAGCAGGCGGAAGGCGAGGAGCTGGACCTCAAGAGTCTGCGTCTGCTGGTAATAGACGACGACAGCATTGCCTGCGAGCATGCGAAGCTTGTGTTTGAGCAGGTGGGTATGGTTTGCGAAACGGTGCTTTCTGGCGCGGAGGGGCTGGAGCAGGTAAAGATGTGCCGCGTGCGCCGCGAACCGTACAACATTATTTTGCTGGATCGCAAGATGCCCGGCATGGACGGCATAGAGACGGCCCGTCGGATTCGCGAGGAAGTGGGCGAGCGAGACGCCGTTGTTATTCTTACCACTTATAACTGGGAGGACATCGTAGACGAGGCGAAAGCCGCGGGAGTGGACGCGTTTGTGTCCAAGCCGCTGCTCGCGGAGCGCGTGCTGGACGAGTACAGCAAGGTTCGCTCGCGTAAGGGTTCGCATGCCCCGAAGCAGAGTGTAGACCTTGCTGGGCGACGAGTGCTGCTTGCGGAGGACGTGGACGTAAACGCCCAGATTATGGAAATGATGCTCTCCATGCACGGGATAGAGGTGGAGCATGCGGAAAACGGCCGTGTGGCCGTAGATATGTTTGCAGCTCACGAAGCAGGGTATTACGACGCCATTCTTATGGACATACGCATGCCCGAGATGAACGGCCTGGATGCCACCAAGACCATCCGCGCTATGAGTCGCTCCGACGCGCAGGAGATTCCCATAATTGCCCTAACGGCGAACGCCTTCGACGAGGACGTGCGCCACAGCATGCAGGCGGGCCTTAACGCGCACCTGAGCAAGCCCGTGGAGCCCGACGTCCTTTTGCAGACGCTCAAGGAGCTTATTTCGACGTAGTAGCTAGGACGGCCGACTACGTTCATCCCCATTTGTGGTCTAACGAGCATAACTGTATAATCAATTAGTAGTGATGAGCGGACGAAAGGACGACCATGGGTAACATATTTGGAGCCAGTGGCCTGCAAAAGGCACATAAGGGGATGTTTGTTGTGCTCGTCGTTCTTGTTCTTGCCGGAGTGTTGTGCTCGGGCTGCGCAAAGGCGTCGGACTCAACGCAGAGTGCGGCGGGTAGCCAGTCGACGAGTGGCAGCCAGTCCGCTAGCAGCGACCAGTCGGCAAGCGTCGGCAGTCCGCAGGTGCCATCGGATGCAATATCTTGGCAGGAGGCGTCGAAGTACGTCGGACAGGTAGTTACCATCTACGGACAGGTCGTTAACGTTACGATTGACACCGAAGACTCGAAGAATCCTACCTACTTTGATATGGGAGCGGCTTATCCCGACACAAATCGCTTTACGATGATCGTTTACGGCGAGGACAAGCTCGAATTTCCCGAATCTCCCGACACGATGTATGAGGGCAAGACAATTGCCGTGAGCGGCGAAGTATACGAGCACGACAACGTCTGCTACATTAAGGCCACTTCGCCCTCGCAGGTGGAGGTGCTCGACTAGCGCTGCCGTCCCCGACCCTAAAGAAGCGTCGGATAGCCTCACGGATCCGACTCTTCTTTAGGGGCAGACCAAGTTGTGGCTACCATCTACGTATTGCGTCGGCTGGCATACATCTCTGCAAACGACTTGCCCTGGTCGTCGGGGTCTAAGTCGACACTCTGAGCGCTTTCGCGCCACGAGCTGTCAACGGGGAGCAACTCAAATGCAATGTTGTGCTGTTGCCACTCGTATGCCATGTCTTGGGCGTCCCTAAACGACTCCATGTCGCTGCCGTGGATGGGGTGCTCGTCCAAGAGCGCCTGGCAAATAAGAACGATGTCGTCGTGGTTCGTAATCTTGTATGAGTCGTACACCTTCCAGGTGTCGGGCTCGTAATATGCGTCAAACGCCTCGTTGCCGTAGGTAAACGCGTAGTATTGGCCTTCGTCGTCCAACGCATGGAGGCCAATGTCGGCGGATGACGTGAGCAGCGAAGTGGACTGCTCTTGCCCCTCGCTTTGTGTCTCGCTCTGGGTCGACTCGGTTGGCTGGGACTCTAAGTGATCGGACTCTGTGGGCTCAGGCTCTTGTTGCGATGCGGAGGAAGCGGGCTTGTCGTCAAAGCTCTCGACCGACGTAATGGGGTGGGAGCACCCCGCGAGCCCGCATGGAAACTGCAAGGCAAGGAAGAGAGCGCAGGCAGTTGCGAGGCCGCGCTTACTGCAACTGTGCCATGGGTTCCGTGCGTCGTGCATGCGCCTAGCCCTTCATGAGTGTTTGTGCTTGTAAAGATATTATAAACACGTTATGCGTTACTAGCTTGATTGGCATTGTTAACCTGCAGAAGCTTCGCTATCCTTGTCCATCGATTTTTATGTCCTGCTACTCCCGCAC
Organism: uncultured Coriobacteriaceae bacterium; assembly: GCA_902793465.1. GTDB lineage: Bacteria > Actinomycetota > Coriobacteriia > Coriobacteriales > Atopobiaceae > RUG440. The sequence continues at coordinate 35,110 of CADBDT010000005.1, forward strand.
AAGAAAAAGCTCTTTGGATACGTGGATAAAGAGACAAGCGCGAAGGATTTGACGCTTCTTTAGGGACAGGAAGTCGCTTGACGTAACAGGGCGCCTCGGATGGAACCCAAGGCAAATAGTAACAAGAACTACTGTGACTCCGGATATTCCTTCGTGCGCACAAGCTCCGTCTGCCGAAGAAGCTCTACGGCCCTTTTGCCAGAGGTCGTAGTCATAAGCTCATTGCGTTCCTCTGGTGTCATCCGAGAGAGGGGTCCATACAGAGATACAGAAAGCTCGTCGTTACCGTCCTTCTCCCAGCGCCTGCCCATTACGCGAGGGGCAACATAGGCAAATATCTCTGGGAACTCTCCGCAGTGTTCGTGGAAGAGGGAGCCGGATTCCCTTCTTGCGTCCGAAGCGCAGCCACCGCGGCACAAGAACACGTACGGGCAAACCATGCACGCCTCCATCCTGGTCGATGTTCGCAGGCGCCACCTAGCCTTGGCGAAGCCGTACGCGAATCTCTTGGACTCCTCGTCCACGTACCCGACGGAATCTACGTCCATACCCACCAAGTCCCAACAGGCGTGCACCTTGCCCTCGGGATCGACGACCAAAGCACCCGACTCTGCACCGCAGTAGGTGTTGTGGCAGATGGGATAGCGCTCCTTAGTCGCCATCTCCTCCAGATTGCCCATGGCCATACTGTACTGGCTCTGGAGATCCAGCGCCTCGATGGGTGGGATGCCCGTGGCAACAATCGCGTCCATCACCTCCTGCTCGGTTACGCGGGTAGGGGAGCTCGGATCCTCCGAGACTGCCTTGAAGTAGTACGAGAAGCTGCCCCGCCTCTCCTCAGTGTCGCTGCCCTCGTATTTGGAATCCGTAAGTCCACGTGCGGTGAGGTCGGCAATCAAGTCTGGGATGCCGTTTATATTGTCGCGGTTGACATTTACACGCAGCTGCACGTTTACGCCCCGGTCCAGGGCAAGGCGGACGTTGCTCATAATACGGTCGTAGGTGGGCACGCCATCCCGGTGACGCCGTCGGCAGTCGTTCTGCTCGCCAACGCCATCCACTGTGACTTGCAGGCGGCTGAACTCAAACTCCTCCAGCAAGTCCAGGTATCCCTCCAGGTCGTAGCCGTTTGTTACCGCCGTTATCTTAAGGCCCATCTGGTGCGCGTGCGCGCAGATGTTGCGAACGACGTCCTCGTTGCCCTCCATGAGTGGCTCCCCACCATAGAGCATGCACGCGTTTATGCGGTACCCCTCGTCTTGCATCTTTTGGAGGCCCCCGAACGTGGCCTCCACCATTTCTGGCCTCATCCTGCGGCTCAGCCATTCCTGCCCGCGTGCGAGCCGATGGCTCTCAAAGCAGTAGGGGCAACGAAAGTTGCAGTCGTAGGTCGGCAGGATTGCAAGGGTCGTTTCGCTCCTTGCCAGAGTCCTGTCGTAGACGTTGCCGAGCAGGCTAACGTCATCTTGCTCCTCCTGAGGGGTCTTGCGCGTAATATGCCCTCGTGCGGCAAGTCTCTCCCTCGCGGGGACGGGCAGCTCGTCCAGGTTGTTGCCAAGCAGCCGTGTGGCCGTGCTCTCGTCCACCACGTCGACAGACCCGTACAGTCCGTTGACGAGGAGCCTTTTTCCCTCAATCGGTTGCTCGTCCGAACCGATGAGCGGCAGGATGATCTCGTACGTGCTTACCCTCATGGAGCCTCCTCGTAGGCGCGCCCTTGCATCTGTGCGGCGATAGGGTCTAAAACTAGTCTTTTGGATAGAGCCGGTGCAGGGGATATGGGGTCTGCTGCAGGTAGGCCTTTGCCTCCGACACCTTACCGTTCTCGAAGCCCAGTTTGTAGTGGCTGATGGTTGTCTGGATAAAGGGGTCGGCATCCGGCGGGATTCGGACCCAGCGGTGCAGTGCGTCGCCCTTCTGCGGCAGGCAGAGGCCGGAACGCTCCAAGCGATAGACCATCCTGTCCACGAGCCTAGGGTGTCGCCACCTGGGCCCGAGCTCGACGCTCGTCTTTTGTCGAATGCCCCGCTCGTCCAAGTCGAGGTTCACGCCCATCCACTCCATGTCCGCGTAAGCGGCGAGCGTGGTGGCCAGCGCCTTTGTGTCGCCGGGCCAGCAGATGGTCTGCATGGTCTCGGGGACTTGCTCCCAGTCCAAGAACATGAGCACGATGCGCAGGCTGTTTTCTTCCCCAGGTCGTGCCATAGCGCCAATCTGCTTAACGCACACACCCTGAGGCAACCGCTCTATCACGTCCAGGAGTCCTTGCCTTAGGCGACTCGTCCTGCCCACGCCTGCAACAAATTCGAGGGCCTGGTCCCACCACGCAACGGGATACTCCTCGTCGGAGGCCGCCCAGGTGTTGAGGAACAGGCAAGGAGAGACTTCCCCTGGCTCGCAAAATGCCTGGTAGTCCATCTCAAACCAGATGGCGGACCCAGGAAAGGGGGAGCCGTCGGTTGTGCATAGGATGTAGTCCACGTTGCGCTGCTGGCTGCCGAGGCGAACCTCCAACCCAGCCCTAGAAGACCGTAGCTCGCCGTACTGTGCCTCCACGTTGTCCAACGCAGCTAGGCACTCCTCGTCTACCAGCTCGTGGATGGACGAGGAGTGCTTGCGAAGGTGATTAAGGTACTCCTTTGCTGGCAGCCAACGCTCGTAGGCATTGATTATCAATCGCGGGTCCAGTCTTTTGTCTGACAGGGATTGTCGGCCTCTGTCCGGCATGGGACCTTGTTCCCGCATTCGAACCCTTGGTTGCTCGGGCACTTTACGATGCCGTAGCATTCCCTGCAGAACCCACCGGCGGCTGAGTCCAGGTCGTCTAAGGTGAGCGGCTTGCTGGAGAGCTCGTCCAAATATGCCTGTGCCTCCTCGGCGGTAAGATCTATGTCGTTTTCTTTTGCCAGTGCGAGGAGCTCCTCCACACTCTCGCAGGCCTCTGCCTTTTGGATAAGCTCCGGGGTCAACTCCTTGCCGCTGTAGTCTGCCATAGGACTGTTCTCCCTTCATATGTGGTTGAGTTTTTGGCTGTCAACCTACGTTCCTTCCGCATTGCGCAAAAAACGAAATGCACTACATGGAGCAAGCGTGGTAAATCTCCCGTCTAAGGTACCATATGCGTGCATGTTCGTGGAGGGCAGTTCGTCTTTGGGCAGCTCGTAGACGTGTGAGGGGCTCTCGATACGGGTCCGTTTTGTTATCCGGGTGTAGCGCAAATACTATCCGCCTCAGTCGCGAGCCGCGTATAATAACTGCAATATCGTTGCCAGGAGGTGACAAACATGGATGCTGAGCGAGCCAACGTAGCCGACACAGACGAGCTTGTGGAGCTGAGGGTCGCGTATCTTACCGAGGATATTGGTGTGCTCGACGGAGCCGACGAGGCTGCCATAAGGCGCGGCCTCCCAGACTACTTTGCGGCGCATCTTGGCCGCGACCTCCACGTGTACGTGGTCAGGGAGGGAGGGCGCATTGCCTCTTGCGCCTTTTTGGTAGTAATCGAGAAGCCCATGAGCCCCGCCTTTATGAGCGGCCGGACGGGCATCGTGCTCAACGTATATACCCAGCCCGACTGCAGGCGAAGGGGATATGCCAAGCAGGTTATGGAAGCATTGCTAGACGATGCCGTCGAGTTGGGTTTATCTGTGGTGGATCTTCAGGCAACCGACGATGGCTACCCGCTCTACCGGTTGGTCGGGTTCGAGGACGACAAGACGGGCTATCCCCATATGAAATGGTTCAATCGCTGTAGGACTTAAGCTATGAAGCTCACGATGCTCGGAACCGGAAACGCGCTTGTTACTGAGTGCTATAACACCTGCTTTGTCCTGGACGATGGGGAAGAGTGCCTTATGGTGGACGGGGGAGGTGGCAGTGGCATCCTGGCCCAGCTCAAGCACGCAGGCTTTGACTGGATGGACATGCGCCACATTTTTGTTACGCACAAGCACATGGACCACCTGCTCGGCGTCGTGTGGATGGTTCGCACGATCTGCCAATTTATGGAGCACGGCGCCTATGAGGGCGAGGCTTGGATCTACTCGCACGCCGAGGTGCTAGACCTCTTGCGCGACATTGCGGGCAAGCTCCTGCGGGACAAGGATGCGGCTCACATTGACGAGCGACTACACATGGTGGAGGTTAGTGACGGAGAGACCCTCAACGTCATTGGCCACCGGACTACGTTCTTCGACATCGGCTCTACCAAGGCAAAGCAGTTTGGCCTCTCGATGGAGCTGGACGAGGGCCGTCGCCTCGTGTGCTGCGGAGACGAGCCGCTAAGCGACGCCGGTCGCCCCTTTGCCAGAGACGCCGAGTGGATGCTCCACGAGGCCTTTTGCCTCTACTCGCAGGCTGACTTGTTTGACCCTTACGAGAAACATCACTCCACTGTCAAGGACGCCTGCAAGATTGCGGAGGAGCTTGGCGTAAGAAATTTGCTGCTTTACCACACCGAGGACAAGACCCTCGCTCGGCGTAAGGAGCTCTACGCCGCCGAGGGCAAGCCGTACTTCTCGGGAAACCTGTGGATCCCCGACGACCTGGAGTCTGTCGAGCTATAGAGCTTGTTGTCGGCCATTGCACGCAATGGCGTGCATTTCCGCTTAGCCTGGCCTCCCAAACGCACGTGGGTGCGTGGTGTATTGCCCGACTGCACGCAACGACGTGCGTTTCCGCTGCGCCTGGCCACCCAAACGCACGTGGCTGCGTACAGTGCCGCCTGACTGCACGCAACGACGTGCATTTCTTCCGCCGGCGGCTGTCGAAACGCACGTAACTGCGTGTAGTGCCGCACCACACCACGCAACGACGTGCATCTCGTCCACTGGCGGCTGCCCAAACGCACGTGGGTGCGTGGTGTTGTCAGCTATTACACGCAATGGCGTGTATTTCCGCTTAGCCTCGCCACCCAAACGTACGTAGCTGCGTGGTGTATTGCCTGACTACACGCAATGGCGTGCATTTCCTCTGCCGGCGGCTGCCCAAATGCACGTAGCAGCGTGGTGTATTACCTGACTGCACGCAAAGACGTGCATTTCCTCTGCCGGCGGCTGCCCAAACGCACGTGGCTGCGCGGTGTTGCCAGCCATTGCACGCAACGACGTGCATTTCCTCCACTGGCGGCTGTCGAAACGGCATACCCCTAGTCGTTATCCCGATCAATCGCCAGATAGCAAGCAGGTATGTGGTCCGCGAGCCAGGTGGAGTCGTTGCCGCAATAGAATGCGATTCCGTCGCGAGCCGCGCGCGAGGCGTCTATGGTAAGGATAACGGTTTGGCCGCCATGGCGTGCGCCCACCTGGTGTGCCGTGGGAACGTCGGTAGAAAGGTGTACCTTTTGCCGTCCCATGGGTTGCAGTCCCTCGCGCATTATGGATTCGAGCCGCACTTTGGTTGTTCCGTGATAGAGAACGGCGGGCGGCTCGCTGCGGTCATAGGCCTCCCGCACAGGAATGGAGTGCCCGTAGCGCGCCCTTATGCGTCCGTTCTCCACGGCAAAGCGCTGCTTTGAGCCATGCTCTACCACCTGCATAATGTCGTCTTCATCCAGCATGCGGGGCCATCCACCGCGGCTGTTGAGGGCATCGATAAGCGTCTGCAGCTCTACGCTGCCGTCTGATGCCAACGCAATGCCAATGCGCTCCGGTCGATGCCTAAGCGCCTTGGACATCGCCTTGCTCAGGCTCGTGTAGTTAACATCGACCATCAATCCCTCCAACCGCACCCTTAGTAGATAAGTCCTTACACCATTTGGCCAACGACGCCCAGCGGGGCGAATCACAAATAGGGGACTGTCCCTTATGTGTGTTTCGCAACGATTCTAACGGTTGAGCTTTGCCATCGAAGCGATGGTGGGAATATCCATGGGGCAAACGTCCATGCAGGTGAGCGACTTGGAGCAGGTGTTTCCAAAGTGGTGCGCGTACACCTTTTTTATGTCGCGCGACTTCTGGCGGTTTCTTGCGTATACCAAATAGCAGTCATTGGCAAACACCGCACCAAAAAAGCTGTTGCCGTTTGTGTAGTTGGGGCATATTTCCAGGCACAGGCCGCATTTAAGGCACTTGGCCGCATCGTACTGGTGAGAGAAGCTCTGGTTGCCCAATGGTTGGTAGGCGCCAATATAAACGTCACACCGCTTAAGGTTGTGGTGGATGGAGGTGCGGTCCACCGCGAGGTCGCGGATTACAGGGAACTTGGTTAGCGGGCGAAGCACCACCTCGTTGCCCTCGAGGTCCTTCAAAAAGGTGTCGCACGCAAGGGCTGGCATTCCGTTTATAACCATGGCACAGGCGCCGCACGCACCTTGAAGGCAGGAGCATTCCCATGCTATGCGCCGCGTCTTTTGGCCAGCATCGTTTACGATGTCGTCGCTGTAGTTAAGGTGGTCGAGCATCCCAGCCACAGATGCGTCCTGTGGTCCGTCGTATTCGAAGGACTCCCAATACTGCTCACTGGTGGGGGACTCCTGTCGCAGGATCCTAACTTTCATATTCCCGCTCCTTGTCCAGCCACACGTTATAGGCCCCGTCGTTATACGAGACCAACGTGGCGTAGGCGTAGTCGTCCAGTGTTTGCGGCGCATCGCTGCGCCAATGCGACCCGCGGCTTTCCCTCTGTGCAAGAGCGCAGGAAAGGGAGGCGTGGGCGGTGGCAAGAATGCCTGCCAGGCTGTAGTTCTCGTACGCCGACACGCTGGTGTCGTAGTTAATCTGTCCTGCCACCGACTGGTAGTACTCGACATCCACCAGCCCTTGAGTCAGGCTCTCCTCTGTTCGGGCAATGCCCATGTGTGCCCTCATGGTGTCGGCTAGCATGTCGCGCATGTAGGCTACGGGAAAGACGCTCTTGCTTTCCGATGCGGCATCAAGGAGTCTCTGCTCACGCGCTCGAGTACGTGCAAAGTCGGGATGTCGCGGCGCGTCCTCCCTCGCGCAAAGGTCGTCGGCCGCAACGCGTCCGCCATAAAGCGCCGCGAGCAGCGAGTTTCCACCCAGGCGGTTGGCACCGTGATACATGGACGCGCATTCGCCGACGGCATACAGACGCTCGATGTTGGTTTCGTGGTTAAGGTGCACGGCCAGGCCGCCCATAAAGAAGTGAACAGACGGCGCAACCGGAATGGGCTGTTTGGAAACATCGATCCCGCGGTACTTACGGCACAGGTCGCGGACCTCCTGAAGCCGCTGGGAAATAAGGCGGTCGCTAAGAAACGATATGTCGAGGAACACGTTTTTGCCCGTGGCGTAGATCTCGCGCGAAACAACGTCGCGGGTCATAAGGTTGCCCTTAGGACCGTACTTGTCTTCCATAAAGTAGACGCGTTGGCCATCGTCCTCGTAGAACAGCCGCCCGCCCTCTCCGCGTACGGCCTCGGTTATGAGTATCCGCTTTTGGTCGGTCTCCAGGGTGGTGGGATGGAACTGTATGAACTCCAGGTTCTTGAGCAGCGCCCCCTGCAAAAAGAGCCGGCCCGCGGCATAGCCGTCGCAGAGGACCGACCCGGTGGTCTTGCTAAAAAGCGCGTTCTGACCGCCAACGGCCATAACCACCGCACTCGCATATACGGGAACAAGCCCGCGTGCCTGCTCGTCGTAGAGCAGCGCGCCATAGCATTCGCCGCTCTCTATGAGCGCGGAGTGGAAGTGCATGCGAAGCCTGCGCTCGATGGAGCCAGCTGCCTCGTGGCGTCGCACCTCCATAACAAGTGCAGAGACTATCTGCTTGCCGGTGGACGACCCGCAGAAGTAGGTTCGTTTGTGGGACTGCCCGCCAAAGGCCCTGCGCAGCGGACGCCCCTCTTGGTCCAGCGAGAACACCGTCCCAATGCTCTCCAAATACGCCAGCGTGTCCTTTGCGCTCGAGCAGAGTCCCGTTACGGCGTCCTTGCCCCCAATCCAGCAGCCGCCCTTGAGCGTATCCTCTATGTGGCTGGCCACCGAGTCGCCGTCCTCGCACTGCTCGGTTACGGCGTTTATGCCACCGGCTGCCATTACGGACTGAGATCTCTCGGACGGATAAGGGGACACAAGCGTAACGTGTGCACCCTGCTCTGCGCAGCGTACCGCGCAGGCCATGCCTGCTATGCCGCTCCCTATGACCAATACCTCTTTCATGCCGCACCTCATTTGGGAAGGAACATGCTCAGCTGGCCCACGGTAATTGCAATTGCGGCAACCAAAAACAGACAGGCACAGAGGACGTACATAACACGGTCTATTTTGGCCTGCGTATCTCGGCTGGTCAGAAGGCCAAGCGTTATGAGTGCCCGCGAGAAGGAGGTTGCCACATGCATGAGCACCGCCGCATAGAACGCAATCTGGGCAAGCAACACGAGGCCGAATACGACCCACGAGCCGCTTTCTGCCGAACCCTTGAGTATGCCAAAGGTGTTCAGGTGAACGATAAGGAGCGGGAAGATAAGCGCGGCGCTTACGCGTTGGATTATCGTCCGTCGATTCTGCTTCTGGTAGGGATCAACGCGCGTTCCGTCGCCAAGCAAGAAGACGGAGCACATTCCCGTAATCGCGTGCAGGCACAGGAAAACGATTACGGGCAAGGCTGTAAGCGTCTTTAGCATTGGGTTGTAGTAGAACGTAATGTAGGAAAACACGTTGTACACCATGTGCGTAACCAGAGCGAATATGGTTAGCAAGCCAAGCGCGGCATTCCACTTCTTTAGTCCCATGGCTTCCGTCCTCCCGTCGTGGTATGGCAATTATACAAATCTGTGCGCATTGGAGATACTCCCATCGGGTGCACCGTTCCGTGTGGGAGGGGTGCCTAGAGGGGATACTCCCCATCGGGTACATCGCGGATAGTCCACTCATAAAGAGACGGGTTTCCCGCGATGTACCCGTAGGGGAGTATCCCCTCTAGGCACCCCGCTCGTACCCGATAGGGAGCATCCCCTCAGTTCCACTACGTGTGCGCCCCATGCAACCGGTCCTTTGTTCCCTACACTGCGACCTCCACGCTAAAGTGCCGACTCGTAGATGGCGCGGGCATCGCCCATCGTAAGCGGCATAAAGGCGCCAAACGGCTCGCCCTTGTTTATTGCAGGCACTCTTCTATGGGCTGCTTGTTTGCAAAGAAGTCCCACACGTCGCCCTGGTACGGCACGCCAAACGACACAGCCTTGGCCGCGTCTATGGTATTGCCGCCGCCCACGGCAAGAATGGCGTCTATCCCGCTTTCGCGCGCGAGCGCTATGGTCCTGCGCACAAAGGCAACTCGGGATTCGGGCGTGTTCCGCCGGCCTCCACGTACTCGATTCCCGCCGCGTCGAGCGAGGCGAGCACGCGAGCGCGCGTACCGGTGCGAACCGCCGACCCTTGTCCGTATACCACAAGCACCTTGCTAAAGCCAAGCTGGGCCATCTCCGATCCCACACTGTCCACGTATCCGCGCCCAAACACGAACTTGGTGGGGGAGTTATAAATAAAGTCGTTCATAAACAAGTCCTTCTCAGAGGATGCATAAACTATAGCACGTGGATAATAACGTCTTACGATGGCTGTTGTAACTGCGTAAGAATGTGTCTATTGAGCACTTTTGCCCATCATAAAACTGTTGCTCCAAATGCGCTACGATGGTGGTGCGCTATGGTCGCTTACAACAACTCTGGGACGGTTTGGATGAACGCATACGACTTCGATGGCACAATTTATCCGTCTAACTGCACGCTCGACTTTGCCTTGTGGTGCACGAGGCGCAACCCAAAGCTCTTGCGCACCTACTTTCCGCGCGCCATAAGGAGTATGTTCCAATACAAGACGGGAAAGATAAAGAGCTACCGCCTGCTGCGCGAGCTGTTTGTCTTCCTTGTGGACATAGATGACTTTGACGTCCAAATAGAGCGCTTTTGGGACAAGAACGCGCGAAAGATATCCTCATGGTACCTTAGGCAAAAGAAGCCAGACGACCTTATTATTAGCGCCTCGCCCACCTGTCTAATAGAGCCCATTGCGCGTAGGCTGGGTGTAACCTGCGTGGGGACCGATTACGACCGCGAGCTAGGCGTTCTATTAAACAACCTCATGTATGCGCGGGGAAAGTCGCGCTACATTATTGACCACGGCTTTCCCGTAATCGACCACTTCTATTCCGACTCGCTTTCCGACACTCCGCTTGCGCTCTGCGCAGAGCATGCGCATTTGGTTACCAAGCGGGCAAAAAAGGTTACCGACTGGCCAAAGCTCGACGAGCTAACCAAGAAAAAGGTTCGGCATAAGATAGACACCGGCTGGACAATACACTTGGAAGACTAGGCCGTTTGCCAGGACAAAGGGGACGGGGGCGTTTGTCCGTAACGTGTATACTATTACCGACCAGTTTGGTCTGCAATTGGGTATACGGTCGAGGTACGAAGGAGCGAGTATGGATAAGGTATTGTTCGACTACACCGCAAAGAAGGTCGACGAGCTGTTGGCCGCAGCGTCGAGCTCACAGCAAACGCGCGATGCTGCGCAGGGTTGGAAGGATGCCATTGCCGCAGGCGAAGACAAAGACGCCGCCACCGCCAAATTGCTCGATGCTCTTGACGAGCATCACACCACGATAGACGAGGTTCTCGCATTTGCTCAGGGTGCTGCCAAGCAGGTTTTGGGTGCGGAGGCAGCGGCTGCCATGCTGGTACGTCAGACGCAGCGTAAGAAAGAGGGCGCCAAGTTCTGTGACTGCGCGGCATGCGTTGCGGCGCAGAAGCTGCTTGCCAAGCACGGCCGCCCGGTCCTGTAGACCCTTCAAGGGGTTGTCCAAAAACCCTTTGCAACGAAGGGGTGCCCCCTTTGGTTAAAGCGAGGTTTTAACCAAAGGGGGTACCCCTTCGTTGCAAAGGGCGACGCACCTTCCGGTCTGCCTCAGCTCAATGGCTGCGTGCGCAGAAGTCCGCCCATGGTCTCGAGCGTGCAGGTTCTTACGTTCTTCCACTCCTTTGGAAACGCCTTACGCAGCTCGTCCTCACAGAATCTCTTGTCTAGTAGCAGCACCACGCCGCGGTCCTTCTCGCTACGTATTAGGCGTCCTGCAGCCTGCAACACCTTTACCATGCCTGGATAGGTGTAGGCATAGGCAAAGCCCTTGCCGCCCCGCGCGTTAAAGTAGTCCTTTATTATCTCTCGCTCGTTGGAGATTCCGGGCAAACCCGTTCCCACCACTACGACCCCTACGAGCGCCTTGCCAGGCAGGTCGATACTCTCGCCAAAGATCCCGCCCAAAACGCAGAGCCCAACGAGGCTCGTTTGCACACCGTGGGGTTTTCGGAACTCGTTTACAAAGCTATCGCGCTCGCTCTCGTGCATGTTTGGCCGCTGCCTAAGCACCTTGGTCGTGCTGCCTACAAGCGGGTCTAGGGCCTTCGCAGTTTCTTCCACCATGGTATAGGAGGGGAGGAACACGAGGTAGTTGCCTGGGCGTGCGCGCACGAGCTGCACAAGGTATGCGGCTACGCGGGCATAGAGCTTGGGGCCACGCTTGGAAAAGCGGGTGGTTACGTCTGTGCCAACAAGAACCTGCTGACGGCTGTAGTCAAAGCTGGACTCCGCATAGATGGACGCGTCTTCCTCCTGTGCCGCAAGCAGCTTGCGGTGGTAGTCCATGGGCAAGAGCGTCCCCGAGAAGAACACGGTTGCCTTTGCCTGCTCCAGGCGATCTGCCAAGTCGTGGCTTGGGTCAACGCAGTAGATCATGAGCTTTCTGCCGTTATTGGCCCGCGAAAGAAACATAACGTAGCCAGCCTCGGCCCTCTGCAAGGCGCCAAGAAACGCGCGAACGCTAAAGTTTGCATCTTGCAGGGCAAGGAAGGTCTCTATGTTCGCTTGGCCAAGCGCGCTCGGTCGTTGCCCGTTCCCATGCGCCACACCTGCGGCGGGAAGGAGCTTTTCCAGAGCTACATCCATGTGTGCAAGAAGCGCAGAGAGCGCATCCGAAAACGCCTCGCTTACGTGGACCACCGCATACTGCGGTCGCGCCTGCACCTTGCCCGGGCCCTTGTGCGTGGCATCCGGCAGGGCAGTGTCCCAAGCGGGGAATGTGGCCACTACGGCGTGCAGGGCATTTGCCAGCTGATCGAAGCCGCTGGTTGCTCGGACGAGCCGCTCGATCTCCTTGAGCTCGGCGACGGCAAGCTCGGCGCTGTACATGCAGCGCATGCGTTCCACAAGGTTGTGCGCCTCGTCGACCAGCAGGACGGTGTCGGCTCCTCCCAGCTCGCTAGAAATGCCCAGGAGGCCAGCGGACGGGGAGAAGGCAAAGTGATAGTCGCAAACTATAACGTCCGCCCACCGCGCCACCTCGCGCTGAAGCTCGTAGGGGCAAACGTGGTAACGCGCCGCTACCTCCCGTATGCGGTCGAAGTCCAAAACGTCGTGCGTGGTTATCGCTTCGTACAGAGCATCGTTAACTGCGTCAAAGTGGCCGCGGGCAAGCGGGCATTCTACGGGGTTGCAGAGCGATGCCAAAGGGCGGGCGCGCATGGCTGCCGTACGATTTGCGCTGCGAAGTGGGCAGATCTTGTTACGCGCCGTTACCACCAGTACGTTTGCGGCCAAGCCGTTTTGCCTTAGCAGGTCCAGGCACTCGAGGGCGGAGCGACGGGTTGTGGTCTTGGCGGTAAGATAGGCAATGTGCTCCGCAACGCCTGCGCCCATGGCCTTGAGCGCGGGATACATGGTCGCAATCGTTTTGCCAGAGCCGGTGGGTGCCTGTGCGTAGAGGCGTCCGTCCGCGTGTATGGCTGTTGCGACGGCATCCATTATCTGTTTCTGGCCGTCTCGCGCCTTGAGGGGAAACGCAAGCGCTGCGAGAGATTTTGCTCTAAGCTCGTCGTGGTGGACGCGCCATGCGGCCCAGCGCTGGGCCTTTGCGAGCAGGGAGAAGAACCACGACTCTATGGCGGCAATGCTATGCGAGCGCTCGATCTGGCGCACCTCTCCAGTGGTCATGCTCGCATACGTGAGCCTTACCACCACTTGCTCGTTGTAGGCTGTGGAAAGCGTCGCAGACCCGCGCGTGCTGCGCAGGTACAGGTAGGCATAGCAGAGTGCCTGTGCCTCGTGAACGGGGTCGGGCTCCGCAATTGCTGCTACATCGCGCGAGATGCCCTTTATCTCGTCTACGGTAAGCAGGTGTGCAGCGTCGTCGATAATGCCGTCGGCCCGCCCCTCTACGTGGAGGAAAAAGCCTGGCTGGTCGCTTACGGCGTCCTCGCCAATCTCTAGGCGAGCAGCGTATGGGTCAAAGGAGCCGTTGGGAAAGAATACGGAGCCTGCGACCGATACCTCGGCCTTATAGGCTTCGCCAGCTGCCGCCTGCAGCATTCGGTGGATGTTGCTGCCCGCCTGCATGGCCTCAACACTTCCGCGCAAGTCGCTGGTGGAGCCAATGTCTCCCGTGCGCAGCAGGAACTCCACGAGCCTGCGCACCGATATCCGCAGCGTTCGCATGTGGCCTCCTCTGCAAATACGTCGTACACCCATAATTACACACGGACCACGAATAGGGAACAGCCCCTTAGTTGTGGTCCGCCATGAGCTTCAGTGTATACTTTGCGCAACGACTAAGGAGGCGCTCCATGAAGACCATCCTCTTGCCATCGGTCCTTACCGCTTTGTTTGCGCTCTGCCTGCTGGTCCTTGCCGCCTGCTGCAAGACCAATGAGGTCGAGACTGCCGCCGGCTCGGTCGGCGCGCTGGAGTCGGGCCGCACGAATGCTTCCGGCAGTGCGCTGGCCTCAACGTCGACTTTGCGCGTTGCCGTAATGGATGTGGGAAAAGGCGACTGCATCCTTATCCGTTCGGGGGAGTCGGCCGTTCTTATAGACACGGGCTACAAGAGCACCGCACCAAGCGTTCTCTCGCAACTTAAGGCCCAAGGCGTGAGCAACCTTGACGCCATAATAATTACGCACTACGACCGCGATCACGTAGAGGGCATGCGCGCGATAGGGGAGGGCGTAAGCGTAGGCACTATCTACCTGCCCGAATACGAAGGTGCCGACAAGAACTACGACATATGCATCTCGGCCGTTGAGGCGCTTGGCGCGCCGGTACAGCGCGTGGCACAGGAGCTTGCCCTTGGCATTGGTGGCGCTCGCCTTACCGTCTTTCCGTCTGGCGTTGCGTACGAGCCCGGAACGGGCAAGGAGGAGGGAAACGACAACGACATGTCGCTCGTGGCCGCCCTTGTTAACGGGCGCGATTCCTTCCTCTTTGCGGGCGATTTAGAAGAGGCAGGGATCGATGCGTACCTTGCTGCCAACCACGGGCAGTTTGACGTGCTCAAGATGCCGCATCACGGGCGGCGCTCGTCAAACACCGAGGATTTGTTGGATAACGTGCGTCCCAAGCTTGCCATTATTACCGACTCGGAAAAGGACCCGGCCGACAAGAAGACGCTCAAGTTGCTCAAGTCCGCCGGCATAGAGACGTACCGCACGAGCGAGGATGGCACCGTAGTTGTGGAATCCGATGGCAACGGCAACTATTCGGTAGCGTAAGAGTAGGGTGGCGAGTAGGGGCAGCACCTCAGAGGCGGCATATCGCCTAAGAACGAGGTGTCCCTTGGGGATATTCCCCTACGGGTACATCGCGAGTTGCCCATTGCACTATGAAAGAACTACCCGCGATGTACCCGATGGGGAGTATCCCCAAGGGGCACCAAGCCGTACCGCAGCGTTATCCCACCTTCCACCAGGGCTTTGTGGAGGCAAAGGCCTCCAGGGGCTCGAGATACAGCCGTTCCTCGTCGTCCAACGCGGCGCGAGCGAGCGAGAACAGGTGGTCCTCCCATGCCTGCAGCGTTTTGCCATACACAAGGCCATCGCGGCCATGCGTCTGAATCTGCACTATGCCGTCCTCTACGTCAACCTCCGAAAGAGGCCAGGCTCCGCGCGTTTTTGCCGCATCGGGGCTTACGCCCAAGGTCTTCTCGATAGCTTGGAGCGAAGCCTCCGAATAGAAGAGACCCTTTATAAGGGCGGCATAGCCCAAAATGCAATCCTCGGGCAGACTGTCGGCTGGCCGGATTTCCACAAAGAGCTTAAGTCGCACATCGGGCCAGAACATGGAGGTAAGGTGCTCGATTACAGATACGCATAGGGATTGTCAACGGTGACGTCTTGTGGATAAGCACGCGCCAGACTAGGACCACAACAAAGAGACTGTTCCCTACTTGTGGTCTAGCTCATGTCGGCAGCGGGCAAGCATGCCTACCAGGATGTGCTCGTCGTAGTCGCACACGTGCACGAGCTTGGGCTGCTGCTCGCGGTCGACGTACTTGGAAAGCTCGTCGGCGACCTCCTCCATGTTGGGCAAGAGGTCGCAGCGCAGCGCAATTACCTCGGGGTCAAAGGTCGCGCAGTCCATTGCGAGCACCTGTCCCACCACCTCGAGTACGTCGGCGGGGTCGAAGGCGTTGTAGTGCAGCGGATTGGACACGGAAAACCTGTTTACGATAAGGCGTATCTCTCCGGCGTTGCCACTCGCTCCTTCCACCAGCCTTCCTCCGACCACATGGCCTTGTCCGCCCATCGCCCAGCCGGTTGCCTGCGAGTAGAAGGTAACGTCGCTATACTCGGGATGTGCCTCTCGCCAGCCCAGTGCCGCAGCATTGGCGTTGTTGCACAGGAAGATGGGCACGTCGTAGCGCTCGGAGAGATAGCTTCCCATAACAAAGCCATCCGTTCCATCGGTAAGGTCGACCTCCCTGGTTTTCTTTAGGTGAACATAGCCGTTGCGCACCGCACCTGGAAGCGCCACGCCCACGGCATCAATGCATCCGCCCGACCTACACGAGCATAGGCGCGTGTCTATAACGTCGGTTATGTCGGCAAGGGTAAGGCGGCATTTAATAACGCGACCCTCTGCCACAATGCTGCCATGGTCGTAGACCCTGTGGTGGATGGTGGCCTTGCCCGATGCGGCATGTGCGGCAATCACAAGGATCCTGCCGTCCGCGCCGGTGCACTGGCTGGCCTCGGTGTTTGCCTGGCCGGCCGCCTCCTTTGCGCGCGAGTCGAGCTCGTGGCGAACCCACTCAAGGCAGCCCGCCGCGTCGTAGGCGGCAAACGTGGCGGTGGGAATCTGAAGCACTGGAATGTTGCCCATTACCTGCTGTACCCGCTCTGCCTGGTAGCCAATCTGCGGAGCTATGAGGATGGCGGCTTTGTTGTGCCCGTGCTCATATGCCTCGGTAACGCTTACGGCCGAAAAGACCCAGTCCAGCCCCATTGCCTCGGCCACCTGATTGAGCTTTTGGGCAAAGAAGGACGTTGTCATTCCCGCCGTACAGCACAGCAGGATCTCGGTTTGCTGGTGGCTTTGGATTGAAAGAAGCGTTTGGACCATCTCGCCAAAGAGCTGGATGGAGTGCTCGCGATCCACGGGGTGGAAGTGCAGGAAGAACTTGGCATCCCCTGTGGCGGTCTCCTCTATGTTCAGCTCAACGATTTCGGGGTCGGGGGCCATGTTGTAGAAGCTAATCGTGGCCGTGGCATAGTCGGTTGCAAGCTCAAAGCGGTCATAGTCTTCCAGTTTGACTTCGTATCCCTTGTGGGGCTGCGAACGTATCCAGCTGCGGAGATCAAAGGTCTGTGCCATTTTAGTTCCTCTCGTGTTGGGTCGTCCTCTATTGTACGGTATGATGCTGCATCGAAAGTCACGCTCGTTGGCTATGCGACAAGTTTGGGTACGGGAGTGCGAGGGGATGTCCTAAAAAGCCGTGCCTCATGGGGATACTCCCCATCGGGTACATCGCGGATGACGCTCTCATAAAGAGACGGGTTTCCCGCGATGTACCCGTAGGGGAGTATCCCCATGAGGCACGGTGTAGCCGCGAGTTTTAGGAAGGACACACGAGGGGATGGTTATGAGCAAAGAGAACATGCAGGATGGGCACGGGTCGCACCACGATCACCAGCACCACGACCATAGCGAAGAGCCCATGACGCAGCAGGAGGTCGTACAGTCGCTCCTCGTATTGGGTCAAGTGGCGCTCAACGCAGGCGATTATGAGTCTGCGGTGGAGGCCTATGCGAGCGCTCTGCAGCTCGAGCGTAACGACGTGGCGCTGTACAACCTCGCGAGCCTCTATGCCCGCGGACTTGGGGTAAGGCAGGACTTTAGGGAGGCTGCCAGGCTGTTCCACGAGGCAGAGTTACTGGGCAACGTCCGTGCTGGCAAGCTCTGCGCAAAGTGCATGTTTGACTACATAGACGCCAATATACAGAGCGCCACGCCTGCAAAGGTCTATGCCGCCATGGCCGTGTTCGTTGCACAGGTATATCCAGAGGCCACGGACCAAAAGCAGGAGGTCGGCAACGGCCTTACCGCGATTGGCAACACCTACCTTAGCAAGGGCGATCAGGACGCGGCCAACAAGGTCTTTGCCGCGGTGGACGAGTTCTGCGATTAGCTCATCCCTTGAGTAGTTCCCTTACGACCTCACGGTCGTCGAAGCGAACGGTCTTGTTGCCCGTGGTCTGTGTAGACTCGTGGCCCTTTCCTGCGACGAGCACCACGTCGCCGGGGCGCGCCCAGTCCAAGGCATCCTGAATGGCTTTGTATCGGTCCAGCTGGACGTGCGCTCGGGCGGCGTCGGCCCCCATGCCCGCAACCGTCTGCTCTGCGATGGCAGCTGGGTCCTCGGTGCGGGGATTGTCGTTTGTGACTACCACGAAGTCGGCCTGAGTCGCAGCCTTGCCCATCATCGGACGCTTGCCCTTGTCGCGGTCCCCGCCGCAGCCGAAGACGACCGCCACCCTTCCCGTGGCGCCTTCCCTAACTGCACGGAGCGCATGCGCAAGCTCCTCTGGCGTGTGGGCAAAGTCCACCACGACCGAGAAGCCCCTGCTTCCGGTGTCGATGCGCTCCATTCGCCCGGGAACGCCGGGAAAGGATGCAAGTGAGGCAGCAGCGCTGGTAGGGTTTAGGCCCACCTCGTGTACCGCAGCAAGCGCCACGAGGGCGTTCATAGCGTTGAAGTGGCTCGGTAGCGGCAGCTCGAAGCGCAACGCCCGACCGAATGCATCGGCACAAACCACGCTTCCCGCCAATCCGTTGGACAAAACCTCCCTCAGGTTCACGTCTGCCGCATGGTCGCACGACACCTCAACGAAGTCTCGATGCGCTTCGCCCAGCATCCTTGCAAGACGCTCGCCCCATGGCGAAGACGTGCAAACCACGCGTGACGCGACGTCCTCCTCTAGGAACAGACGCGTTTTGGTGGCAAAGTAGTCCTCCATGTTGTTGTGCAGGTCCATGTGCTCGCGCGAGAGGTTGGTAAACGCGGCAACGGCAAAGCGCGTGTGGGCGCAGCGGTGCGTAAGAAGGGCGTGGCTGGATACTTCCATGGCTACCGCCCGCGCGCCCATGCCTTCCATGAGACCGAAGATCTCCTGCAGGTCGCGAGACTCCGGCGTTGTGTAGCGATGCGAGAACACGCGGTCGCCCATGCGGTTGCTTATGGTTCCCAACACCCCGCACTCCATGCCAGACGCACGCAGCATGTGCTCAACAAGCAACGTGACGGTGGTCTTTCCAGCGGTACCCGTAACTCCCACAACCTGCATGTGCTGCGTGGCGTTTCCAAAGAAGTTCGCGGCTGTTTGTGCAAGCACGTCGCGCGCGTCGGAGACAATTACCTGTGGAACCGCGAGGTCGAGCTCGCGCTCCACAACGAGTGCGGCCGCCCCCCTTTGCACGGCGGACGGAGCAAAGTCGTGCCCGTCGAACGCCGCGCCTGGCACGCAGGCAAAAAGCGACCCTGGCTCGACATTGCGCGAGTCGTATGCCACGTCCGATATCCAAATGTCGTCGGACGCGCCCCGAGCAAGGGAGCAGTCCACGTCTTGCAAAACCTCTCCGAGTAACATGTGCTATCTCTCCGTTCCTTCCGCGAATCGGAACACGCGAAGCTCATGTGGCTGGTCGTATGAGCTGAGCCTTGCGACCCCCTCGAGTGGGTCGTATATCTTCGCGTCGCTCTTCAGGACGCGCAGCAAAGTGGTAAAGTGCTTGCTTGCCTTCTTTCCCGGTACGGCAACAAGGCACGGCGAACCGTCTGTTGCAACCTTGGCCAAGGCGTCATGCGTGCAGGGCACTTTTCCCACGTACTCCAGCGGATACAGTCGCCCTACGCTCTCGAGCTCCAAGTCTGCCGCGGAATCGAACGCTCCACAGTCGACGAGTCTCTGGTTGAGGACCCATGGGTCAAAGATGCCCTCGTCCGATTCCTTTTCCAAAGAGCAGTGCCTGAGCATTACCGCAAGGGCGCATACCAGGCAACCGCAGTCCCTAAAGTAGTGGTACGTGGCATTCGGAAAGCTCGACGTCGGCCACGCCTCCGCTTGGTTGAGGCGCGCGTCATCCTGCCTCCACCTCAAATACGGCTGCACCATACCTTCCATCTTTTGCCTTCTGCCTAAGTCGCTTCGGGGGCAACGAGGTGCAGCGATATCCTGTTGAGGTCAAGCACCCTGTCGTAATCCACTTCTTCGGAATAGCCGAGGAAAATCCTCGTCTCTAGCACGCCGGATTTAGTAATGTCTCGCGTGGTGGTTTCCGCCAATGGGTTGTAGGGTCGGCCGCTGTCGGTAATCATTACAAGCAAGCCGTTTTCCTCCTGTTTTACCCCGACGTCTACATCTATTGAAGAGCCTGTGTTTTGCTGCGCGATGTAGCTCAAGCTCTCCTCGACCACGAGCGATACCCTGGAGCAAAGCTGGTAGGGGTATTCTTTGCTGGGTAATATCTGGTCCAAGTTGCTGCGTAGTGCCTCGATCTGATCGGGCTCAAGGCAAATGGAATAGCCAACAATCTCTGCGGGGTTGCTCTTGGGCACGAACCAATGCTTGTTGCGTACCAACATGAAGGTTGCTACCAGCGAGGTAACGACTACGGCAATCACATACACTAGGAAGAAGACCGCCACCCCAGATGAGGCCCCAATTGCAGCGGCGACTATAGCCAGGCAGTGCTCGAGAAACACCAGACGCCCCGCCAGCTTTGTTTCGTTTACGCTTGGAAGGTATATGGTCAGTACGTTTAGAAAGACGATTGCGGGAAAGGCAAGGCATCCTATTCGAAGGCACTGAGCGCCGAGCGTCTGGATCTCCGGATCGATTTTATAGATGTCGGCAAGCGGGCTAGCAAACATCAGCATGATCTGCATACTTGCCATGGCAAGCAGGAGGGCGGTCCTGATACCCGAGCGCACCGAGTACCTTACGCCGTCGTAGTCCTTTTGGCCAAACAGCAGACCCGTATGGACCGAGACGCTTGCCGAGACCCCGTTGCCAGCAGATATTACCACTCCACGCAGCGACTTGAACACCGTCCATATTGCGAGTCCTCCAGGCCCGCCAATGGCACCAATGGCGGCGGTCTGCGCGCTGATTGCCATGCTGTCCATAACCTCGTCCAAGGTGGCAGAACTACCCAAACGCATGTCCTGCTTCACGTAGCCAAGCAGTTCCTTGCGAGAGCGGATGACAGAGAAGTCGGGCGAGACCGTACGCTTTTTGCTAAAGAAGTGGCTAAGGGTAACGGTGTACCCAAGCATGACGCTTATGACCGAGGCCAAGGCAAGGCCGGAAATACCCAGGTTAAAGACGCTAACCATAAGTATGTCGAAGACAATGTTCGCGATGTTGGTAACGATGCTTCGCATGGAAAACAGCTTTGCCCGCCCGTCGATGCGAAAGGCCCTCTCTATGCACAGGAGCGTCTCGGAAAAGGCCGCGAAGATTAGCAGGGGTGCGGTATAGCGAACTGTCATATCCACGAGCGGCGAATCTCCCATGATTGCCCGAAGAAGCGGTCGCTGGATAATGAGGAGCACCCCGCACGCGAAACCATAGACAACGAGCACCGCAATTAGAATCGCGCCAAAGATCCGGTCGGCCTTTTTGTGATCTCCCTCGCCGATTGCCTGGACCATGAGCTTCTCGATGCCAAAGCCCAGCATGCAGTGGAGAATCTGGTCTATCGAGAGCAGGGGACCGGCGGCCGCGATTGCCGCCAACGCCTCCTGTCCTATGCTCACGCCTGCGATTAGGGAGTCGACTACGGCTATGCTTGCAGCGCATACGGCACCAAACACATAGGTTAGCGCCATCTTCTTTGTGGCGCCTGCGATGAGCGATGGCTTGCGAAACACGCCGTCTGGCTGTTTTTCTTCCAAAGCAATCATGTCTATTCCATCCGTTGCGTTAGTACGATGCCCGAAAACGTCTGTCGGTGGGCATCCAGGTGGGTGCCAGCCCTTCGACAGGACGGATAGTCCAGGCGCTCGTACGAGCAGATTCGTGTGTCATGAATCCTCTCCGACGTCACACCTGTGCGCCGGAGCTCCATCGTGACTGCCTTTCTTAGGTCGAGAAGAAACTTCTCTCTTCGCCCTTCCCTAAAGAGCTCTTCGACCTCCCGCGTCGAAAACCGCCTTGCGAAGGCCTCCTTTAGCTCACCACCAACCTCGTAGCACTTGCCACAGATGCAGGGTCCAAAGGCAGCCACGACGTGCTTTGGGTCTGTGTCAAAGCATTCGGCCATCTTGCCAACGGTGTTCGGTACAATTCCGTCGCAGATGCCCCTCCATCCGCAATGGGCGATTGCGGCAACCTCCCGCACTGGGTCGTAGAGAAAGAGCGGAAGGCAGTCGGCCGTGCAAATGCACAGCATGATGTTGGGCATTGCCGTTACCATGGCGTCGTATCCGCCAAATCGCTTTGGAATCTGGGTCTTGTCCATTCCCGCAAGCTCCGCGGCGCTTTCTTCTGTCAACACCAAAACGTTGCCCGAGTCGACCTGGTATGCATGGAATACGTGGTGTATGGGCGTGCCAAGGCACTCCTGGAACACAGCGTTTCTCTTTTCGATACGCTGCCATCCCTCATTGCGCTGCCAATCCGAGTTGTCCGTATAGACCGTCTTTACGGGAAAGCGGTCGTCAAAGAAGGAAACCGACCTCACGCCACTCTCCATCCTGGGAGTCGAGCCATCGGATTAATGCGAACATCTCCCACACCTGTTTCCAAACGTCGTCATCTTTATTCAAATAGTATGCCGCAAGGATTCCCTCTACGTCCACACATGCAAGGGCGTCGCGTGCGAGCGAGCTCATGAGCGTTTCCCGAATCCGTGCCTCGTAGGGCTCCAGGCGCATCCACTTGCGAATCGGCACGGGAAATCCCCTCTTCTGGCGAAAGGCAATTCTGTGTCCGACGTACTTCTGGGCTGCCTCGCGAAAGAGCAGCTTTCCCATCGATTCGTTTGCCTTGAGGGAGGGAGGGAGCGCGAGGGCAAAGTCCCACAGCTTTTTGTTCATGTAGGGCGTGCGGATGGCGATTCCCGCCCCCCTTGCCGCTGCCTCCACGTTGGGGAGTATGTTGTTCTGCATCCAAATGCTTAGGTCGAAGGCGTTCATCTTTAGGAATCCGTCGCCGCCGTAGCTGGGCAGCTTGGGAATCTGGCCCACGTCCATTATGGTGTTCGCCTGCAGCCAAAAGTCCTCGGTGGGATTCTCGAAGTACGTGTTGTAGCAGGGGTATCCGCAAAACAGCTCGTCTGGACCTTCTCCGGAGCACACGACGTCCGTGTGCAGGGCAGCCTCTTTTGCCGCAAGGAACAGTGCGATGTACGACGCGTCTCCCGTGGGAGCAGGGCGGCTTGCCATGGCCTCGTCCACGGCCTCAAGGTATTCGGCAGGGCCGATCTTCGCCACATGGTGTTCGCTGCCAAGCTCTTGCGCCGCCTGGACTGCCAAGTTGGACTCGCTGAACTCCTGGTCGTCGTATGCCACGGAGAAGGTCTTTCTCGCATGGATTCCAAAGGCGAGAAGCGACGAGTCCACGCCCGAAGACAAGAACGTGGCGTCGCAGAGCTCCCGTTCGGCCTCGAGCATCGTATCCAGTATTCCAAGCAGCTCCTCCAGGTACTCTTCCTTGCTGCGATCCTTGTCGGAATCGAAACGAATCTCGGGACACTGCGTCCTTTTTCCACCTTGCAGCACGGTGCCCGATGGGGGATAGGAAAAACGCAGGTATTGCTCTATGGCTTTTGGATCCAGGTTTTGCGTGGGCATGTGCTTCTCCTCCGACCTTGGTTGCCGTCCGGCTGCCTAAAAGATCTTGTGGAACCAGAAGGCGGACTTCTCGTACCCCAGCTTCTTTAGCAGCGCTTGCGAGCCTTCGCGCCCAAAGCTCGTGGCACATCCCACGGAAGAGGCGCCTCGCTTGCGGGCTTCCTCCTCCACGCGTTCCATAAGTTGGTGCGCAATGTTGCGATGTTGGTATTCCGGAAGGACGGCGATGCCGTTTAGCTTCATGTAGCCGTCCGGGTCGTCAAACGATATGACTTCGACGAACGTAATGAAGCCAACAACCCTTCCGTCCTCTACGGCAACGTAGGTTCCGTAGCGATCGTCCTCGTCCATTCTTTGTATGGTACTTGCCGCGATCTCGTCCGTCGTATTGGGGACGTCTAGCAGCTCGCGCCACATCCTTGCAACGATTGCGGCATCCTGCCGTCTAACCGGTCGAATCATAGGTGCACCTTTCGGTCTAAGCGATGTCTTCTTGCCCTTGTTTGCTAGCGTGCCGAGAGATCGCGCAAGTGGCCCAGATGGATGCCAATGTGGCCGATGCCCAGGATGACTGCGGCAATTACCGCTATTGGCGACTGGTGCCAGATGCCCAGAAGGGCAAAGGCCACAACGGGCAGGCTCGCTATGGGCACCGGGATGGGGCCAAGAGGCCGATACATGTCCTCGAGCTTCTCCCCACCTTTGAAATACCTTATCCAGGCTGCTTCGTAAAGGAGCATGAGTAGGATGCCGATAAGAAGCCATAGAAGCCATGGAAGCGAGAATCCCTGCGGACAGACGAACACCACAGCCGAGCAGGTGGCAAGTACCTGGCCAACTCTCTCGAACAAGAGGAGGACCTTGTTCTCGTTTCTGGAGATCTCCTCGTATCCCGGAGGCCGGCTCTTTGCCCACCTGATATTCGGCACGAACAGCATCGCAAGGAAAGCGACACCTACTATGGAGAAGCCGAACTGCATGTTTCTCTTCCTGTCCCTCGTTAAGGTTCGCTAGTCTCGATTCCGCTGGTCAAGCCACGCCTCTGCGCGCACGCGGGCGTTCTTTCGGATGTTAAGGAAGAAGAACGAGTAGTCGCACCCGTGATAGCTCGCCGGACCAAAGACCGACTCGAGCCTCTTGAGTCCCGGAATCGCCGTAATTGCGCACTTCTCTAGCTTTGGATTTGCGACCACGACGGTTCCCCGCTCCAGGTCAATTGTGGCGTCGGCGTTTACGGGCAGCTTCTTTAGTCTGGGCAGCAACAGCGAGGGCATGTAGGACCCCAGGTTGAATGCCGCGGCTGCAGGGGTGTCATCCGTGCGCCAGTTCAGCGGGTTGATGGAAATCGCCCCAGGCGCGACCACAAGGGAGTCGTGTCCCTTGTTGGCTGGCCCCTCCGTGTTCCACGAGACCACGACGCCCAGGTCGTCTTCCGCCTGCGCCGCCCGCACATGAGGGTTTTCCTCGAGGTACTTGTGCGTAAGGGAGTCGCCCAAGCAGTAAGCCGCAATCATGTTGGCGTAGTGCTCGGGATGCTCCTTCATGTACTCCGACAAGACCATGTAACTCAGGCGCGACCCCTGCGAGTGTCCTGCCAGGAAGTACGGCCGCCCTTGGTTGAGGTGCTCGAAGTAGTAGTCGAGTGCGGCGTAGACGTCCGTCCGTGGCTCGGCCCACTCTGCCGCGTCCACCTCCTCAAAGCTCATCTGCGATAACTTGGTGCCGTTTACCTGTCGCCAGCACGGCGCGAAGATGTTGGCGACTGGCTCGAACGCAGAGGCCTGCTGGGCAAGGTTGCGTTTTGCAAACATTACCATGGTTGGTTCGTCCACCGCGCATATGGTTCCCGCCATGGGGTTCTCGCAGCTCGACGGATACAGGAACAGAAGGTCAACGTCCTTGTTGGGGTTGTTCGGGCAGGCCAGCCAGTGCTTTGGATCGGAGTAGTCCGTTGGCGTGCCCACGAATGGCTTCATGTGTGATGTTCCTTTCTGGCCGGGGCAAAAAGACGCCCCGCTGGCATCCCGCAAAGTTGACCTGGCTGCTTCTTATGCTCGCGAAATTGCAGTGCCAACATTATAAAGTACTAACAAGGCCACGCTATTTTCTCCTCCGCACTTTGGATGCCCCTCGACAGCTTTTTTGGTTGCTGTTCACGGGCTGGCCACAAGCCACGTAAATCGATGGTCGGCGGTAACCTCTCAAAGGGGGTACTCCCCCTTGAGAGGTTGGCATATTCTGGCCGGCCCGTGAACAGTAACCTTTTTTGCATGCGGCTGGTTCCAATCCGCTGAGCTTTGGGGTAGCATCCCCCTGTACGGACTCGCTTCTGTGGCTAGGGGGTTGGATGGCCCGAAATGCTACCGGTGTTTTTGCACGGCATGGCAAGGCGATAAAAGAGGGCTTTCGCGACGGCGTGCCCATTGGGGCGGGCTACTTCGTGGTGGCCTTCTCGCTGGGCATCGCCGCAAGGAGCGCTGGCCTTACCCCATGGGAGGGCTTTGTTGCAAGCTTGCTCAACAATGCCTCTGCTGGCGAGTATGCCGCGTTTACCCTTATTGCCGCCCATGCCTCCTACCTGGAGCTCGCGGTGGTAACGTTTATTACCAACGCGCGCTACCTGCTAATGAGCACGGCGCTTAGCCAGCGGTTCTCTCCCAAGACGGGGACGCTGCACCGCGTGCTGGTTGGCTTCGACGTTACCGACGAGCTCTTTGGCATTGCCATTGCCAGGCCCGGCATGGTCGATCCCTTCTATTCGTACGGCGCGTTTGTCCCTGCGCTCACGGGCTGGTCCACCGGTACCGCCCTGGGCATCGTTATGGGCAACGTCCTGCCAACGCGTGCGGTAAGCGCGCTCTCGGTGGCACTCTTTGGCATGTTTCTGGCAATTATCATTCCTCCCGCACGGCAGAACCGCGTCGTGCTCGGGTGTGTGGTCGTTAGCTTTCTTGCGAGCCTCGTCTTTACGGTCGCGCCGGCTTTCGCGAGCATCTCGGCCGGGACCCGCACCATTATCCTAACGGTGGCCATATCCTCGCTGGCGGCGCTGCTCTTTCCCGTGTCGGACGAGGAGCTGAGGCATGGGGAGGGGGAGGATGCCGATGCAGCATAGCAACCTCATATACATTGCCGTAATGTCGGCGGTCACGCTATCCGTAAAGATCCTGCCTCTCACGCTTATCCGTCGTCCCATAAAGAGCCGCTTCGTGCGCTCGTTCTTGTACTACGTTCCCTACGTGACGCTTGCGGTCATGACCTTTCCGGCCATCGTGCAGGCCACCGACGTGCCGCTTGCGGGCGCCATTGCCCTTGTTGCGGGCATCGTTGCAGCTTGGTTTGGGGCGAGCCTCTTTAAGGTTGCGGCCACGTGCTGCATCCTGGTGTTTGTTATCGAGCTCATTATGCTCTGAGCGGGAAAGCGTCTTTGCCGAGGATTGCGACTGTCGCATTACGCGCTGCTGCGTTTATTTGCGCCTATCGCCCATGTGCGCCCTCTTTGTGTCGTGCAAATGGAGTAGGATAATGCGACAGCGTGAACGGTTTAATCCGAGAAAGGACAAGAGCTTATGGGACGTTTTACCAACCCGCGTGACCTGTACTTTGGCGAGGGTGCTCGCCACGAGGTAAAGAACTTCAAGGGCAGCCGTGCCATGATAGTTTCGGGCGGCTCCAGCATGCGCCGTGGTGGCTTCCTCGGCGAGCTCGAGGACGACCTCAAGGCTGCCGGCATGGAGGTTGCACTGTTCGAGGGCGTGGAGTCCGACCCCAGCGTGGAAACCGTAATGAAGGGCGCTCAGGCCATGGCCGAGTTTAAGCCCGACTGGATTGTTGCCATTGGCGGTGGCTCGCCCATCGACGCGGCAAAGGCCATGTGGATTAAGTACGAGTACCCCGAGACCACCTTCGAGGACATGTGCGTTGTGTTTGGCCTGCCCAAGCTGCGCACCAAGGCCAAGTTCTGCGCCATTAGCTCCACCAGCGGCACGGCTACCGAGGTAACCGCGTTCTCGATTATTACCAACTACGAACAGGGCATAAAGTATCCCATCGCAGACTTCGAGATTACCCCCGACGTCGCAATCGTGGACCCCGAGATTACCTATACCATGCCCGCCAAGCTCTGCGCCCACACCGGCATGGACGCGCTCACCCATGCAATCGAGGCCTATGTGTCCATCGCCGCCAGTCCTTACACCGATGCCAACGCCCTCTACGCTATGCGCGAGATCGTTGAGTGGCTGCCCAAGAGCTACACCGGCGACAAGGAGGCTCGCAAGCACATGCACGACGCGCAGTGCATCGCAGGCATCGCGTTCTCCAGCGGCCTTCTGGGCATCGTTCACTCCATGGCTCACAAGACCGGCGCCGCCTTTAGCGGTGGCCACATTATCCACGGTTGCGCCAACGCCATGTACCTGGGCAAGGTTATCCAGTTTAACGCCAAGGACGACCGTGCGCGCAGCCGCTACGCATACATTGCCAAGGAGGTCTTCCACCTGGACGGCGAGACCGAGGAAGAGCTCGTACAGGCCCTCGTGCAAATGATCCGCGACATCAACGACAAGATCGACATTCCGCAGGGCATCAAGAACTACGGCCAGGGTGGCGTAAAGTCCGACACCTCGATCATCGACGAGAAGGAGTTCTTCGACAAGGCTCCCGAGGTTGCCGTAAACGCCATCGCCGACGCCTGCACCGGCTCCAACCCGCGCCAGCCGACGCCCGAGGAGATGGAGCGCCTGCTCGACTGCGTCTACAACGATAAGGACGTGGACTTCTAGGATATTTTCAAGCAATCAGTTGGCTTGTGGCTAAAGGGGGGACGCAGCTCGATGAGGCGCGCCCCTCCTTTTCTTAGGTTGCCGCTTTTTGTACGTGTTCATACGATAGACGGCCATAATCGAACGTTGCTACGCTCGCTAACAAATGCACGGAGTGCACAAATACATAAATATTCGAAAAAGCCCAGTTGGCAACAGAGCACAAAGGGCCGTTTTTGTAGTTGTGTTCTGGAGAACTGTTTCACGAGAACACAACTACAAAATCAGTACATCAAAAACGGTAAAAAGCCAGTTGTTTTGCTTTCAAGAACACCGTCAAGTGTAGTTGTGTGCGCTTCATTTTTCTGAAAGAGTTCACAACTACAAATCGGGGCATACGTGAGGTTCTAAGCTATCGCGAATGCGGGTACTTTA
Organism: uncultured Coriobacteriaceae bacterium; assembly: GCA_902793465.1. Classification (GTDB taxonomy): domain Bacteria; phylum Actinomycetota; class Coriobacteriia; order Coriobacteriales; family Atopobiaceae; genus RUG440. Next base: position 63,390 of record CADBDT010000005.1, read on the forward strand.
TGTTAAATACATTATAAGAATTCTCAAAGTGGCCGCGACGAAAGTGTCTTGGCCCGCTCGCTGTGCCTCACGTGTCCAAAAGCGTGGCAGGCACTTTCGAACAGCCTCGGGCAAGGCCCCGCCGAACCCCGTCTTTCGTATAATGGCACAAGAAATACCAACCGCTTGTAAGGAGAAGACCATGCCGGCTATACCCTTGGACTACCAGGCAGACGTTTTGCGCGTGGACTTGCGAAAGATGGGCTGCACGCGAATAATCCTGCTTGGCAACGACGCTCACATGGCTTCCGGTGGCCTGCGGACGGCGCTCGCTAAGTGGGGCCTGCAGGTGTTCGTGCCACCCGAGGGGAAGCGCGCATGGATTGCCAGCCTCGCGGACGCGCCAGTCGAGGTCGCGGACTCAGCAGACGTAGACCGACTGCGAACGCTGTTGGCAGACGGCATCGACCACGGAGTGGAGGCAATCGTTGCCGTAAGCAAGCAGCTTGCCGCTGTGGTGGAGGCGTGCGAGCTTCCCGTTCCCATGCTTACGTACAATCCACGGGGGAGTGTTGTTCCACTTAAAAATGTTGTTTTCGATATGGGCGGGGTTCTGTTTAGGTGGGATCCCCTTGCCATGGCTAGCCGCGTGTGCGATACCAAGGAAGACGCGCAGCTCCTTTCGGATGCGGTGTTTGGCTCGCAGGAATGGGTGTGGCAGGACGCTGGCGCGGTTGACGAAAAAACAGTTGCGTGGTCGTCCAAGACGCGCGTTCCACGTCGGTTGTATGAGGCTGTGGACGAGCTCGTATTCCACTGGCACGACCACCGCGTTCACGTTACTGGCATGGAAGAGCTTATTTGTGACCTAAAGACTGCGGGATATGGTGTCTACCTGCTCTCAAATGCCGGCGAGTCCTTTGCACGCTACGAAGCACAGCTGCCGGCGCGGGCGTGTTTTGACGGTACGATTGTCTCGTGCTACGAACACGTGGTAAAGCCTGACGCTCGTATCTATCGCATTCTGCTCGAGCGCTTTGGGCTCGAGGCAGGGGAGTGTCTGTTTGTGGACGACACGCCACGCAACGTGCTTGGCGCCCGTCGCGTGGGCATGCGCGCCTATCACTTTACCGAGGACGTGGAATCCCTGCGTGCAGCCCTGCTCGGATAGCTTATGCGAGGAGTATTCCCCCCGCCATTAAGTTAAGCCGTGGGAGTTCGACTGGAGGGAGCATCCCCTCAGTCGCACTGACTAATAGCGTTGGGTGCTCCCTCTTGATAGGTTTTATTTCTGCTCGTCCTTTAGATACTTGGCGTTGGACAGCCACACGTGTTCCTTGCCTGCGTCGGCAGGTTTGTTTTGGGCCATAACTCCTACGATGGCATGGGGTACGTAAGCTTCCTCGAGGTACGCGATTTCCTCGGCGGAAAGCTCAAGCTCCGCGGCCGCAACCGCGCCGTCCACGTGATGCTGCTTGGTTGCTCCCACAATGGGCGAAGTCACCTTGGTAAGCAGCCATGCGAGCGAAACCTCGGTCATGGAGATACCTCGAGACTCGGCAACCTTTGCCACGCGCTCGATAATGAGGGCGTCCGCCTCTGCCGTCGCATCGTACTTAAACTTGGCGTAGGAGTCTTCGGCTAGGCGCTTGCTCGTCTCTCCCGGGCGGCGCGCAAGGCGACCGCTCGCAAGGGCGCTGTACGGCGTAAGGGCAATGCCCTCCTCGGCGCAGCAGGGGAGCATCTCGCGCTCGTCCTCGCGAAAGATTAGGTTCATGTGGTTCTGCACGCTTACGAACTTGGGAAACCCTTCGCGCTCTGCCAGGTCGTTTGCCTTCTGCAGCTGCCAAGCGTAGACGTTTGCTATGCCAACGTAGCGCGCCTTGCCGGCACGAACGACCTGTGCGAGGCCTTCCATTATGTCGCGGAGCGGCGTGTTGTAGTCCCACATGTGGTAGATGTAGAGGTCCACGAAGTCGAGCCCAAGATGAGAAAGGCTTGCGTCGATGCTGTTGGCAATATGCTGTTGGCCAGATACGCCCTCGTCTATCTCTGCGGCCGTGCGGGGCAGGAACTTGGTTGCCACCACAACGCCCTCGCGTCGCGCGAAGTCGCGCAGGGCGCGCCCAACGTACTGCTCGGAAGTGCCGCTCTGATACGCTATTGCCGTATCGAAAAAGTTTATACCCGCATCGAGTGCCTGCTTTACGATTGTGCGGGTTGCGTCCTCGCCAACCGTCCAAGTGTGCTGGCCTGCCGTCGGGTCGCCAAATCCCATGCACCCCAGGCAGATGCGCGATACGGTGAGGTCGGATGTGCCAAGCTTTGCGTACTTCATGCTTTTGTCTCCAATTCTCGTTGTCGTAGGCCGTTCGATGCGGGCGTGGGACCAAATATGTGACCTCGCGTAACCCAGCCAAACACATATACAATCAAATAGTGTAATACACCACAAAGGGGAGAGGATAAAACGCATGGATGCCAATGCGCTGGGACGTTCCATGTACGCGATCATATGCAGGAACGATGGCATACGTGCGCGCGAGATTGCGCGCGAGCTGGGCGTCTCGCGCAAGGAGGTAAACCGGCAGCTCTACAGGTACCCCTTTATTCGTGACCTTTGCTATTGCGACGACGATTACCTGTGGTATGGCACCATACAGCAGACGTTTCCGCACGAAGGCCTGCGCGAGTATTGCGGCTGGTACGGAACCGTACGCGAGTTCTACGCGCTGGACGAGGAGCTGTGGCTGGACGAGCTGCGCCTGGGCTGCATGCGTGTGGGAAGAAACCTCAACAACACGCGCGGGCTTATCCATTCCTTTACCGACTGCCGAAAGACCATGCGCGAGCTCGTTGGCGCCCTGCACGACTTTGGGGTGGACTGCGACAGCTGGGAGATTGCCTTCGAGCTGCGCATAAAGCGAGCCAAGTGGGTGCGCATCTATGCAGACGTGCTCGTTATTACGCCCACGCACGCGTTTTCGCTCGAGTTCAAGATGAAGGACGTTATAGAGCAGGACGAGGTTGCGCAGGCCGCCAAGTACGTGCCGTACCTTGAGGTCGTCCTGGGTAGCGGCGTGGACGTGGTGGGCGCGCTGGTCCTTACGCGGGCGCGCGACCTCTACACGCATGCGCAGCTGGGCAACACCACGGCGGAGGTTCCCGTATCCTCGGCGGACATGCTTTTTAACGTTTTTGACGAGTACCTGGGCTTCTTGGATTAGTGCGCTTTCGGGCGTTGGCAATAGAGCGACAAAAGAGGGGCAGGCCACGTCGTATTCGACATGGCCTGCCCCTTAGGCTTCTAGCAGCAAGTAGGTGATGCTTTTATACCGCAAGACCCGCGGCGTAGGCCTCCTTGCCAGCTACCAGCGCATTGCCAGCTTTTATGGCGCTGCCAACAACCTGAACGTTGTCGCATGCCTTGCGGGCGGCCTCTTCCAGCGGATTGTGCGCACGATAGCCAAAGCCGCTCACGACCTGCGCGGCAGGCAGCTTGTGCTCGCCTTCGGCATCCGTATACACCACGCCGTCTGCCTCGATGGCCTTTACGGTGGCGCCGGTCTTCCAAGCCACACCATGCTGTACCATCATCTCGATGAGGCATACCTTGGTAAACGGCATCATGTCCATAAGGATGTCGTCCTGCATCTCGAGCACCGTTACCGGTACGTGGGGCAGCAGCACCTCCGCGATGTATTCGGCCGTCTCGCAGCCAACCTCGCCTCCACCGCACACCACAACAGGAGCATCCTTAATCTCGACCTTGCCCAGCAGCACGTCCTCGGCAGTAACGACGTTGGATCCGTTGATGCCAGGCACGGGCGGTACGAGCGGCTTGGCTCCCGTGGCAACAATAACGGCATCGGGCGCAAACGCGGCGATGGCGGCCTCGTCCACCTCAACACCCAGATGTACGGGCACCTCAAGCTCCTCGAGGCTCTTGCGCAGGCTGCTTACAAAGGTCGAGAGCTCGCCCTTGCCTACGGGGAATGCGGCGGAACGGAACTGGCCACCCAGGTGATCCTGTGCCTCAAAGACCTCGGGCTTGTGCCCCCGCAGGGCAAGCGTCTCGGCGGCAATGAGACCTGCGGGGCCTCCACCGATAACCATTACGCGCTTGGAAGTGGCCGCCTTGGCCAAGTCGTTTTCGAACTCACGCCCACAGCGCGGGTTAACAAGGCAGCCCGCCTGGTCATCCATAAACAGGGGCATCTCGCAGCCTTGCAGGCATCCGATGCAGTAGCGGATGGACTCGAAGCTGCCCTCCTTCGCCTTTGCGGGCAGATGGGGATCGGCCAGCGATCCGCGAGCCATGCCAATAAAGTCGGCCTTTCCCATCTTGAGCAGCGTATCGGCCATCTTGGGGTCGTTTATGCGGTTGGCCAGGATAACGGGAATGTTTACCAAGTTCTTAACCTGGGCGGCGCGCTCCATGTTAAGTGCGTGGTCGGTAAACATGGGCGCAATAATCTGGTCTTTGGGGTGCGAGGCATACATGCCATTGGAGATGTGCAGTGCGTCGAAGCCAATTTCCTCAAAGTGACGGCAAAGCTCATAGGTCTCGGCCTCGGTGCGTCCGCCCGTTACAAAGTCCATTGACGAGAGGCGCGCCTGAATGGGGAAGTCGGTGCCAACCTGGGCGCGCATAGCTGCCAGAATCTCGTCTACAATACGCACGCGGTTGTCAAAGCAGCCGCCGTACTGGTCCACACGGCGGTTTACGGCAGGACTCAGGAACTCGGCAAGCAGGTAGCCGTGGGCGCAGTGCAGCTCTATGCCGTCGTAACCAGCATCTTTGGCACGGCGGGCGGCGGTGCCAAAGTCCTCTACCAACTGATGGATTTCGTCTATGCTCATCTCGCGTGCCTGGAACTGGCACATGGGATCTTTTGTTGGGCTCGGGGCTACGGGAGTCTCGCCGCCGTTGGCTGCGGGCGTGGTCTGACGACCGGGATGGTACATCTGGGCAAAGATCTTGGAGTCGTACTTGTGCACGGCGTCGGTAACGCGGCGGCTGCTGGCAACGTGCTCTTCCTTCCAGAAGCCGGGAATGCGACTGTAGCCCTTTCCTGTAGGTTGCACGCAATAGTCCTCGGTAATAAGAAGTCCCCAGCCACCTTTGGCCTTCTCCTCCATATAGGCTACGTACTGATCGGTAATCATACCGTCGTGGGTACAGTAGTTCATTACCATGGCGGGCACAACCAGACGGTTGGGTATCTCGCAAGTACCAATTCTCATGGGCGAAAACAACGTGTCGAGCTTCATGCCAATTCCTCTCCTCTAGACGAAACCGATAAGAATACAATAGGGGTGGGGGTAGCCCCCAAGTCAAATGCGAGGTTGGGAGTTTGTTGGAAAAATCATGGTGGCGTGGTCACCTCCTTTTGGGACGGACTGCCGGGGAATGGGCGCTATGGCGGGAGGTTGGTAATGCGGTATACGCAAAAGGACGTTTGCCGAGCATTCGACATTAAAAGAGACACGCTGCGTCACTACGAGAAGCTTGGGATCATTGAGCCCGAGATCGACCAAGGCAACGGGTATCGCTATTACGACGACTGGCAGATTAACCTGCTTTGGGATGCAAAGCGGTATCATGCTATGGGTTTTAGCCTTTCTGAGGTGCGAAGCATCCTTCACGGCGACTCGCTCGCAGACGTGCAGGCGCGTGTGAACGGTAGAGTTGATCGTTTGCGAGAAGAGCAGGCGTATTTGGAGCGACGCATTGCCATGCTTAGCTCCTATTGCGAGCTTTTGAACTCTGTGGAGGAGCATCTTGGCAAGTATGTAATTGGCAAGACGCCCGCAGTTCGCTTTGTGCCTAGACGCGAGATGCACGAGCTAATGCTAGGCGATGGGTTTACTGAGTCTGGTGCCTTTGCAAACGCAAACCATGCCTTGAGCATCCCTTGTGCGTATTTTCCTAGCATAGACAACGAGCTCTATTATTGGGGCTTCGCGATGCTTGGGGAGTGGTACGACCACATGGGAGGTCCGGAAGAAGGAAGCGTGTCCCTTCCGTCAGGGACCGTTCTTTCTACGTGTGTGGATGCTGGCGAGCGCTGGGGATTTGGCCGCCATCTGTTCGATGGCCTGGTTGCAGAGGCAAAGAGATTGGGAAAGAAGCCACGTGGTATGCTCTGTGGCTATCTTATTACGCGGACTTACGATAAGGACGGCAGATATCACCGCTATGTGGAGGCAATGCTGCCACTAGAGGAGTAGTTGGGATGTCGTAAGGGTGGTGTTGCAGGCAATGCGTTACGACAACAATAAGCAGGTTCAGCCAGTCAAACGGACGGCGTGGTCTGCAGACACGGCCGTTAACCTGCTGCTCGTCGCGCTTGAGGGCTGTGCGCTTACAATGCGCTTTATTGGCTCGGATCTTTCCATGTTCCAGTACTACACGCAGTGCTCCAACTTGCTGGCGGCAATCGCAGGCGTTGCGTGTTTGGCGGCAAATGCGGGAAAGTGCGATCCGGTGCGCGCCCACGTGCTCAAGTTCTGCGCCTGCGCAACCCAGCTCATGACGTTTGTGGTGGTTACCTTCGTGCTGGTTCCCATGGTGAGCTCGACTGGCCAGAACGGCTTTGTACGGCTTTTCCTTACGGGGGTCATGCCGGTTACGCACCTGCTGGGGCCGTTGCTTACGATTGCGAGCTACCTGCTCTTTGAGCGCGAGCCCATGCCTGGGAGACGCGAGTGCGCCTTGGCCCTGGTTCCCACCCTTGCGTACGCCGTTGTTGCCTATGTTTGCAACTATCTGCGCATCTTTGACGGCCCGTATCCGTTTCTTCAGGTGTGGAAGATGCCAATATGGCAGACTGCTATCTGGTTCGTGGTGCTTTTGGCAGTTGCCGCTGGGCTCATAGCCCTGCTGTGGCTTGCCGCGACGCGCCTGCGTACGCGCGCAGCGCAGTAGCTTATCACTTTTAACGGGTGACATTTGCCAACCGCAGACACGGCGCCCGTGGACTGGCAAAGGTGGCCGCGCCTCGGGCCGGGCGGCGGGCGCAGTTATGGGACAAGGCAATCCCTACCGTGTGCGGTTTCGGCCGAAATTTGCTCATTCACGGCGAGAATGCTCACTCCCGCTACTTTAGCGAGGGCGCGTTTGAGATGCTAAAGGGCAACAACAAGGAGCTTATGATAATTCCTGGCGCGAACCACTGCGACCTCTATGACGGTGGGGAAGGGGACTACATCCCGTTTAACAAGCTGCAGGAGTTCTTTGCGCGGAGCCTTGCGTAGGGCTATCAAGAGGGGGTACCCCTCTTGATAGGTATTCGGACAGCTTGCCGGGGCGGAACGCAAAACCCCCTGTTCCCGTTATGGAGTGGGGTGACGTAGGGGGAGTATCCCCTTACGCCACCCCGTTTTCGGTTAGCCTACCGCGCTGCCGTCTCCTGTCATTTCGGTCAAAGGTAGCTTCTCTCCTAGGACGTAGTTAGTCTTCAACCGCGTCAGTGTCTTTGTCCTTGTCCTCGCCAATACGGGCGTGCAGAGCAAGCACGTATTTTTCTGCGTTGTCCTTAAACGCAATGCACTTGCGTCCCTCAAACAGGCGCTTTTGAGGGCAGCCGCCTACGCAGATTGGCAGCCATATGCATTCGCGGCACTCGTCGTCGGGAATGGGACAGGCAGTGTTGAGGTACATGGTTAGGTTGTCCGGATTGCTGGCCGTTGCCAGGGGGTTTGCCGGATCCCAGTCGTGGGCGTTGCCATAGGAAATCTGTGGCTTGTCCACCGCCTCCCAGCATTTTTGCAGGTTGCCGCGCTCGTCGATTCCCACGCTCCATATGTTGTTGGCGCCGCAGTAGCTGCCTCGGCCGGTATGGAATCGATACGCTTCCTGACGTATGGAAATGTCGCTCTCGTCACTTCCGCACAGGAGCCCCACCTGCTTGCCGCGTTCGTCGGCAGTTTCGCTGCCGGAAACTGGGGCAGGATAGTAAGTAATGTTGTTGCCCGACTCTTCTGCCAGCTGCTCAATAAACTTCTGAAGGGCGTCTACCTCTTGGCGGTTGCCCTCATGAACGTTGTGACGCACGCTTACCCTAAAGGACATCTTGTTGTTACGCAGGTTGGAAACAATTCGCTCGAACGTGGGACCGCCGCCTGCCAAATGACGGGTTGCGTCGTGAGTGGCACCCAGTCCGTCTATTGTTATCTGAGCGCTCGTTACCTTGCAGCGTTCCAGCATATCGGCTATCTCCTGCGTAAGCAGATAGCCGTTGGTAATAATGCCTGCGGAGTAATTGCCGCCACGCTTTTCCGTAAGCTCAATAAGGCGCACGGAGAGCGACTCGATAATATCTGGGGCAAGCAGAGGCTCACCACCAAACCAGGATACGTTTATGTCCTTTGAGCCGGATGCGTCCAGCATGCGCTCGGCTAGGGCCACAACGTCGTCTTGGACCTCTTGTGTCATCTTGCGAGGGTAGTGGTCCTCAAAGCAGTACGGGCAATCAAAGTTGCAGCCCATGGTGGGGCATATGGTAAGCCCGATACCATGGCTGCCAGCACAGGCGGCGCGTCCCATGGACTCGAGCGCCGCACGCTCGTCAAACTTGCAAATTACTCCGCGCTTGGCAAAGCGCTCGATAATGGGGTGGTTTTCGTCGAGCTCCTCGAGCACGGAAAGCAGGTAGCACTCAATGGGCGTGTATTCGGCACAGTTGCCCTTAAACAGATTGGCAATGGCAACCATCTTGGAGTCGGGCACCTTTGCAGAAACGTTATAGCGCGATACGTGCCAGCCGGCCTCGCCCGCGGTGCGTGACTTTTCCTGCGTGTTTGGAGTGGAAACATCGTTGCTCATCGAAGCTCCTCTTGTACGTACTCCTGCATTCTGCTTTATTCTACGCACGAAAGCAGGTTTTCGTTCCAAGAATTCTATTTGGTTATTAGGGTGACGGCCATGGCTCAGTAGTCGAGGAGGCGACCATAGTCGTTCCATTCTCCATACATCTCGCCGCGCTTTGTATGAGCGATAAGGTTTGCCAGCGCCTTTTTGTACGTGATGGGATCGCGGTTTTTGTAAAAGGCAACGTTGTATGCGCGGACGCGTTGGTACAGAGCTGGAAAACGCTTGAACTTTGCCCAGCATCTTGCGGCCTTGAGTGCGCGCATTACGTCCTCGTCCACCTTAAAGCTTCGTGGTCCCATGGGAGGCAGGACGGCGCGGCCGGCATTTGTCATGAGGCCGAGTTTCTCGAGCCTGCGCACGCGCTCCTTGTTCAGTTCGGTCCAGGGGCTTCTGGGCTTTCGAGGTGTAAAGCGCTGCAGACGCACGCCGCCGATTCTCTTTTGGATGCTGTCCACCCAACCAAAGCAAAGCGCCTCTTCCACCGCGTCGAGGTACCAGAACGAATCGTTGCCTGTGGGACGACCGCGCCTGACCTCGATCCAGCATTCGGTCTCGGTGGAGTGGTTTTGTTCGAGCCAGCGTCGGAACTCTTGTCTGCTGCGAACGTCGATGAGCGTGTTTGCGGGGATAGCTTCCATGCGGATTATTATACCTATCGAGGCCCGTCCCGAGGCAAAGGCCAAAGCCGGGAGGCGCCACGGCCAACCGCTGTGCTCAACAGTCCTCGCGCGTGTTGAGTGTCCCTAACCTTTTGGCCGCCCCTTCCCCTTACCCGTCCCAGGAATGGAAGTGCTTCTTTCCGGGCGCTTTGGCCGAGGGGTGACTGACAAGCCCGAAGCGCACGCGCCTGCGTGTAGTCGGGCGCGACGGCACGCATCCGCGTGCATTTAGACGGCCAGACGAGGTGGAAACGCACGTGGTTGCGTGTAGTCGGACAAGACGCCACGCAGCTGCGTGCATTTTGGCAGACGAGCAAGGTGGAAACGCACGTGCCTGCGTGTAGTCTGCGGGGACGCCACGCATCAGCGTGCATTTGGACAGACGGACGTGGCACAAACGCACGCGCCTGCGTGTAGTCGGACAAGACGCCACGCAGCAGCGTGCATTTGGACAGCTAGGCAAGGTGGAAACGCACGCGCCTGCGTGTAGTCGGACAAGACGCCACGCATCAGCGTGCATTTGGACAGCCAGGCAAGGTGGAAACGCACGTGCCTGCGTGTAGTCGGCAGGAACGCCACGCAGCAACGTGCATTTGGGCAGACGGACGTGGCACAAACGCACGCCGTTGCGTGGAGTCGACGACGGGCCGTGTTGGTTGGGGCGGAACCGCCACAATTTGAATAGCGGTCCGAGGATGCGCCGTTACGGGCATGTTGCGGCAAAGAGATGTCTTTTGGCCAGTTCGTTTGGGAGTCAGCGATAGAGGCTGTGTAGATGAGGCTCGCCGGCAAGGTGGCTGACGGCCGTAGCGTGTGGTACCGCGTCCACAGCCAGACCTACGGCTGGCTGGGCTGGGCCCACGACGGCCAGCAGGCCGGCACCACCGGCCTCGTCATTACGGTCCAAGGCGGCTTGGCACATTGTCAAAGCTCACAACGAAGACCGTTCCCCATTTGTCGCCCCAAACCGCTCCCTTTGCCGTAAGGTAGTAAGTGATTTACACAAGTTGAGAAGGGGGCGCTATGGATGTAATACGAAAGCTTCTGAGCCACCTGGGGGAGTATAAGAAGCCCGCGCTCATCGCGCCGGTGTGCACCCTTGTTGCCGTTGGCATGGAGGTGCTTATCCCTTACGTTATGGCCATGCTCATAGACCAGGGCATCTCCAAGGGCAACATGGACAAGGTTTGGCTGTATGGTGGCATAATGCTGGCCTGCGCGGTTGCAGCGATGGCTATAGACTCCGCGTCGGCCGTGTTTGGTTCGCGCGCGTCCACCGGACTGGCGTCCAACCTGCGCGACGTGCTGTTTGAGAAGGTGCAAACATTTAGCTTTGGCAACATAGACAAGTTTAGTACCGCCGGCCTGGTAACGCGCATGACCACCGACGTTACCAACGTGCAGAATGCCTTCAATATGTCGCTTATCATCGCCACCCGCGCACCCATATCGCTGGTTGCGTCGCTGGTAATGAGCGTCATAATATCTCCCAGCCTTTCGGCCATCTTCCTTGCCGCCCTTTCGGTACTCTCTGCAGCTCTCATTTTTATTATGCTGCGCGCAATGCCGCTGTTTGGAAAGGTGTTCGCTCGCTACGACAACCTAAATGCGTCGGTGCAGGAAAACGTTACCGCCATACGCGTGGTTAAGGCGTTCGTGCGCGAGGAGCACGAGGACCAAAAGTTTACGGATGCGGCAAACGATCTGCACGACCTGTTTGTTAAGGCCGAGGGCATACTTGCCTTCAACAACCCCGTAATGGGCGTTGCCATCTACGGCTGCATTATTGCGCTCAGCTGGTTTGGCACGCATTCCATCCTGGCGGGACAGATAACCACCGGCCAGCTTACGAGCCTCTTGGGTTACGTGTTCAACGTGCTCATTAGCCTTATGATGCTTACGATGATTTTCGTAATGGTAAGCATGAGCGCGGCTTCGGGCACGCGCATTGTGGAGGTGCTCGAAGAGGAGCCCGAGATCGTGAGCCCGCAAAACGCACTTACCAAGGTAGCCGACGGCTCCATAGACTTTGAGGCGGTTAACTTTAGGTATCGTACCGGCGACGGCGACGGCGAGGGTGAGGAAACTCTTGCGGGCATCGACCTGCGCATAGCCTCGGGCGAGACGGTGGGCATCCTGGGCGGAACGGGTTCGGGAAAGTCCACCTTCGTGAGCCTCATAAGCCGTCTGTACGACGTGGACTCGGGTTGCGTTCGTGTGGGCGGGCAAGACGTTAGATCCTACGACACCGAGGTCCTTCGCGATGCCGTGGCGGTAGTGCTGCAGCAGAACACGCTGTTTAGCGGCACCATACTGGACAACCTGCGCTGGGGCAATCCGGACGCCACGCTGGAGGAGTGCAAGGTCGCATGTGCGGCGGCCTGTGCGGACGAGTTTATAGACCGCATGCCCGACGGCTACAACACCCAAATAGAGCAGGGCGGCACGAACGTGAGCGGCGGCCAGCGCCAGCGCCTGTGCATTGCGCGGGCCCTCCTAAAGAGTCCCAAGGTGCTCATATTGGACGACTCGACCAGCGCGGTGGACACGGCGACCGACGCCTCCATCCAGCGAGCCTTTGCCGAGCAGATCCCAGACACTACCAAGCTCATAATTAGCCAGCGCGTAAGCAGCTTTGGTAGCTGCGACCGCATTCTGGTGCTCGATTCCGGCCGCGTGGCCGCCTTTGCGCCCGAAGCCGAGCTCATAAAGACCTGCGACATCTACCGCGACGTATACGAGACGCAGAACAAACAGGGCAGCGAAGCGGACTTCGACGAGCTGGAGGGCATAGGGCGCGACCCGCTGTCCCAGCGGTTCGACCCGGCGTTCGCAAACGAGCTCAATAACATGCCGAGCACCGGAAAGGCAGGTGAGTAGCATGGCAAAAAAGAAGGACGGCCAGCATACGCTCAAGTCGGTTGGTATCGTGTTCTCGTTTATGCTCAAGCGCTACAAGTTCCTGTTTGCGCTCGTAATCGTGGGCATCTTGGCCTCGTCGTGGGCCATGGTGCAGTCCACGCTCTTTACTCGCTCGCTCATAGACGACTACATTACCCCTATGGTTATGGCGGCACAGCAAGGCCAGACTCCCGACTTCGGCCCGCTTGGTGCGGCCATCGGACGGCTGGCCGTGGTGGCGACTATTGGCGTTTTGACCATGTACATGTACAACCGCCTTATGGTTACCATAAGCCAAGGCACCCTACGCGACCTGCGCGTAGAGGTGTTCGAGCACATGGAGTCCTTGCCCATACAGTACTTTGACACCCACGCGCACGGCGACATTATGTCCATCTATACCAACGACATCGACACGCTGCGCCAGCTTATGAGCCAGACGATTCCCAACTTTATAAACTCCTGCGTTACCATCCTTATGGTGCTGGTGTCCATGATCACGCTCTCGCTGCCCCTTACCGGCGTGACCCTTGCCATGGTGGCCGTAATGCTCATTGCGTCGGGTCGCATTGGCGCGGCCTCAGCCAAGCACTTTGGCGACCAGCAGAAGAACCTGGGCGACGTAAATGGCTTTATTGAGGAGACCATAAGCGGCCAGAAGGTCGTAAAGGTGTTCTGTCACGAGCAGCTTGCCATCAAAGACTTCCACAAGCGCAACCACGCGCTGCGCGATTCGGCCACCAAGGCAAACACGCTTGCCGGAATCCTTATGCCAGTTGTGTATGCCCTTGGGCAAATAAGCTACGTGCTCTGCGCCATCGTGGGTTCGTTTATCGCCGTCTCCAGCGGCCTCGTTTCGCTGGGCACCTTGGTAAGTTTCCTCTCGCTCAACCAGTCGTTTACGGAGCCCATAACGCGCATTTCTCAGCAGCTTTCGGCCATTACGCAGGCGGGCGCTGGTGCCGCGCGCATACTTGCAATGCTCGACGAGAAGCCCGAGGAGGACGAGGGATACGTGGAGCTGGTTCGCGTGTGCCAGGCAGCGGACGGCAGTCTGGAGGAGAGCCAGGAGCGTACCGGCAAATGGGCCTGGAAGCATCCGCACAAGGAGGAGGGCACCGTTACGTACATGCCGCTTATGGGCGAGCTCGTAATGGACGGCGTGGACTTTGGCTACGTGCCGGAAAAGCAGATCCTCCACGACATTAGCCTCTTTGCGCTCCCCGGGCAAAAGATTGCCTTTGTGGGTGCAACCGGTGCGGGAAAGACGACCATAACCAACCTCATAAACCGCTTTTACGACATAGACGACGGCAAGGTGCGCTACGACGGCATAAACATTACCAAGATAAGGAAGCCTGAGCTGCGGTGTTCGTTGGGCATGGTTCTGCAGGACCCGCACCTGTTTACCGGTAGTGTTATGGACAACATCCGCTACGGTCGGCTCGACGCCACCGACGAGGAGTGCATTGCCGCGGCGCAGCTCGTGAGCGCGCATGACTTTATTAAGCGTTTGCCGGAGGGGTACAACACCCAGATAACCGGCGACGGAGGCAACCTGTCTGCGGGACAGCGACAACTGCTAACCATAGCCCGTGCGGCCGTTGCGGATCCGCCGGCGCTCATATTGGACGAGGCAACGAGCTCCATAGACACGCGAACGGAGCAGCTCGTGCAGGCTGGCATGGATGCGCTCATGAAGGGTCGCACCACGTTCGTGATCGCGCATCGCCTTTCTACCGTTCGTGACGCCGACTGCATTATGGTTATGGAGCAGGGGAGGATAATAGAGCGTGGTACCCACGATGAGCTTATTGCCGCGCGTGGCCGCTACTTCGAGCTCTATACCGGAAACCAGATAGAGTCCGAGTAGGGGCTGTCCCTTGTTTATGGCCCGCATACGACCTGCCTTTCGCCCGTATGGCGCGTTCCTGTTTGCGCAAATGCTAAGATTAATTTGAATAAGTCTAGTTTTATGGAATAGGAACGAACATGGAACAAAATAACTACGGCCCACAGCTCGTGAGGCTAGGCATGGAGGTCTGCCATGACTAACGAACGCGAGCGAGAACTCCTGCTAACGCTTGTTCCCATGCTCTGCGAAGAGAGGGGAATGGACGCTGGCCTTGCCGCAGATGCCTCCGTGGACGAGCTGTTTGCAACGTTTCGCGCTCTCGTAAACACGCGCGAGCCCATGCCGGCCAGCAAGGAGCTGCTTACCTTGCAGGACGAGCTGCTGCAAGGTATTGCGGAAAACAAGGGCGTCACGCATCTGGAGGATCTTGAGCCCTGCGGCCTGGACTCGCGCATTCGGCTTTGGCGGGGAGACATAACCTGCCTTGAGGTCGACGCAATTGTTAACGCCGCCAACAACCAGCTGCTTGGTTGCTGGGCGCCGGGCCACTATTGCATAGACAATGCCATCCATACCTTTGCTGGCATACAGCTGCGTCTAGCCTGTGCAGAGCTCATGCGCAAGCAGGGCCACGAGGAAGCAACCGGCCTTGCCAAGGTTACGCCCGCCTTCAACCTTCCCTCCAAGTACGTAATCCACACCGTTGGCCCTATTGCCCACGGCATGCCTGCCGCGCGCCACCGCGTGGACCTCGCGCGCTGCTACAAGAGCTGCTTGGACGCTGCTGCGGGACTCGGCTTGGGCTCCATTGCCTTTTGCTGCATATCCACGGGTGTATTTGGCTTCCCGCAGGCAGACGCGGCGCAGATAGCCGTACGCAGCGTGCGCAAGTGGCTGGCAGAGCATGAGGGAGCAAGGATCGACGTGGTGTTCAACGTGTTTCTTGCCAAGGACGAGGCGCTCTACAGACGCCTATTGTCCTGCTGAGCATGGCCCCAGCCTGTCCTAAAACTCGTGTGGGAGTGGCGTGCCGCTTGGGGATATTCCCCTACGGGTACATCGCGGATGGGCCTTTTCGTAGGGAATGGCCTACTCGCGATGTACCCGATGGGGAGTATCCCCAAGCGGCACCCCCCGTTTTCGGACAATCTGTCGTTGCAGATGCTAAGATAGGCACCGCTCAGACGTTGTAGGGAGAGGGACTAGGTATGGCTTGGTACGACGAGGCTGTTTTCTATCACATCTATCCGCTTGGGCTTGCGGGCGCGCCAAAGAAGAACGACTACGGCGAGCCGGTGCACAGGCTCAACACGCTTGTTCCTTGGATAGACCACATCAAAAAGATGGGCTTTACCGCGCTCTACATAGGTCCCCTGTTCCAGTCCGTAGGCCATGGCTACGAGACAACGGACTACCGGACCTTGGATTCGCGGCTTGGCACCAACGAGGATCTTGTTGCCTTCGTACGGGCTTGTCACGAGGCGGGCATACGGGTTGTCTTTGACGGCGTGTTTAACCACACGGGCCGCGACTTCTTTGCCTTTAGGGACATAAGGGAAAAGCGCGAAGCCTCGCAATATGTGGACTGGTACTGCAACGTTAACTTTTGGGGGAACAACGAGTACGGCGACGGCTTTAGCTACGACAACTGGGGTGGCTACGATCTGCTGGCAAAGCTCAACCAGCGCAATCCTGCCGTTCGCGACTACATTTGCGACGTAATTCGCTTTTGGGTAAGCGAGTTTAACATCGACGGAATTCGCCTGGACGCAGCCGACGTCCTTGACTTCGACTTTATGAAGGCGCTGCGCCATACCGCCGATGAGGTAAAGTCCGACTTCTGGCTTATGGGCGAGGTTATTCACGGCGACTACTCGCGCTGGGCAAACGAGAGAACGCTTCACAGCGTTACGGACTACGCGCTCCACAAGGGCCTCTACAGCGGGCATAACGACCACAACTACTTTGAGATAGCGCACACCGTGCGACGTACCTTGGGCATGGTGCCAGAACACATTAAGCTCTACAACTTTGTTGACAACCACGACGTGGAGCGAATTAGCACAAAGCTCCTCAACAAGGCGCATTACCTGCCCGTTCACATTCTGCTGTACACGCTGCCGGGCATTCCCTCCGTCTACTACGGAAGCGAGTTTGGCATTGAGGGCAAGAAGGAGCGCTTTTCGGACGATTCGTTGCGTCCTGCCATCGACCTTAACAAGCACGCTGACGACTACCAAAAGAACCCCTGTACCAAGCTAGTCGCGGCACTAGGCAAGATTCACAGCACGTATGCGGACGATCTCGCATGGGGCGACTATCGCGAGCTGGTGCTTACGACCGAGCAATACGCCTTTGGGCGTGGCAGGCTGGTGGTTGCCGTAAACAACGCGGAAGGGGAGGGACGCGTAAGCGTGCCCGTGGAGTCCGACGTCTACGTTGGGCTCTTGGGCGGAAAGAAGATAAAGGCCAGGGATGGAAGGCTGGACGTCGTGCTGGATCCTTGCGGAGGCGAGATTTTTGCTCCCGAGGAGGTTTGGACAAAGGTGGTGGACGGCAAGGCGCCGGCCTTTAAGATTGCTACTCCCAAAGCCAAAGAGCCACCTGCGGCCGTTGCCGCCAAACTCCCCAGCAAGGTGCCCAACATTGCGCTTGAGGAGATGAGCGTGGAACAGCTGCAGGCGGTCATCCTTGCCAAGATGGCCGCAAACGGTCCCGTTACCGACCAGATGTGTCGCGACGTAACAAACAACATATGGAAGGACTCGCTCCTCAACTGGGCTAAGAGCTTCCGGTAGGGCGGAGCACCTCATACCGCCCGAACAGGGGATGCCGCTTGGGGAGTCCCACCGCCATCAAGCTAGCACTGTGCACATTGGGATATTCCCCTACGGGTACATCGCGGATGGCCGGACTCCAACGAAAGCCCTGCTCGCGATGTACCCGATGGGGAGTATCCCAATGTGCACAGCGTCTCCAGACCCTTAACTAAATGGCATCCCGTTTCGTCACGGATTCTCAGACAGCCTGCCTTGTAAATCCGCAGCCGAGCGAGCTACCGGATGAAGTTGGTAAAGATCTCCTTGTTGCGATCGGGGATATCTTGGACCTTTGCGCCCTCTGCGATGGCGTTCATGAGGAAGGTCATGTTGCGGGCAAGGTTGCGTACCGTCTGCACACCTTCCTCGTCTGCGTATACGTCGTCTGCGGTATAGCCGTGCACGTCGTTCCAGTACGTGGAGGGAACGGTGGGCATGCCCGAGATTCCAAAGAACTGGTTAAGGGACTCAAAGGTAGCGCTGTTGCCGCCGCGTCGGCAACTTACGATGGATGCCCCCACCTTCATGCGCAGGTCCACGCTCGAACTGTAGAACAGGCGCTGAACGAAGGAGAGAACCGTACCGTTGGGGTTGCCATAGTACACGGGGCTGCCAAGTATTATTCCGTCGGCCTCCTCGAGCTTGGGCACGGTCTTGTTTACGAGGTCCTTGTCGAACACGCACTTTCCAAGCTCGTGGCATCGACCGCAGGCAATGCAGCCGCGTATGTCCTTGTTGCCAACCACTACCTCCTCGCACTCTACGCCTGCGGCAGCAAATTCCTCGGCGGCAATCTTGAACGCGGTGGCAATGCAGCCATTGGGAACAGGGCTGCCGTTTATCATGAGTACCTTCATGCTAGATCCTCTCATCTCTACCATTTATGAGCGTAACAAGTGTATCAGCTCGGAATGGATTGAGCCTGCAGAACTGGACTGAGTGCAAGACCGTGCGTGCCTTGGCAGGTGAGCCCGAAGCCCTTATGCGTGGATTGTGGTAGTTTTGATGCGTATAGTATTGCCACGCAAGTTGCAAGGAGAATGCCATATGGCCAAGAAGCGCTATCTGTTTTTTGACATAGACGGCACGCTGGCTGCCGGCGGTTACGGAGAGACGTTTATACCTACTACAACGCGTATGGCGCTGGACGAGCTGCGCAAGGCAGGGCACTTCCTTGCCATCTCCACTGGTCGGTCGCAGGCCATGGCAGTGGACATGATGCGCGATATGGGATTTACGAATATGGTCTCCGACGGTGGGTATGGCGTGACCATAGACGGCGAGCTCCTGGGAATAACGCCGCTTCCGCGCAACAAGGTAATCGAACTCGTGCGCGAGTGCGAGCAAAAGGGCTTTCCCTGGGCGCTTCAGGTAGACAACTCGGTTACAAGGCTCGTTCCCGACAATCGTTTTATGGACTTTACGCACGACGTGTACATGGGCGCTCGCGTGGTGGAAGGCCTGGATCCCGAGGACTACGACGAGATATACAAGGTATACGTGGCCTGCTATGCGCCCGACGAGCAAAAGCTGGAATCGCTGCGCGACCTGCCGTGGTGCAGGTTCCACAAGGAGTATTTGTTTGTAGAGCCTGCGAACAAGGCCTTTGGCATTCGAAAGGTTATGGACCATCTTGGTGCGGACTACGCCGACGCCATTGTGTTTGGCGACGCCCTCAACGACGTTTCCATGTTTGTGGACGACTGGTACAAGGTTGCCATGGGCAATGCCTGCGACGAGGTTAAGGCGCTGGCAGACTACATAACAACAGACGTTCTTACGGACGGGATTTGGAACGCCTGCGTTCACCTCGGGCTCTTTGATCCTGTGGACGAAGCCTAAGCACTATTGTTGCGCGCACTTAATTCGGCGAAACTGGTCCTATCACAATGCTGTCTGTATGTGTGCAGATGGCCGACCCATGCATAGCATGCATAAGAGATTATTTACAATAGGCATTTGTGCACAGGTCGTTTAGGCCATACTATGGTATTGGTCGAAAGCAGAACGGGAAGACAAGGAGATGTCCCATGGCAAAAACGATGGATCGCGCAGAGTTCGAGAAGATGGATGCCTTTGGTATTGGCGACGACAACCCCGCCCAGGAGTACTTTGTTGGAAAGACGTACCTTAAGGTGCTTACCGAGGAAGGCTGCGCGTCGCCGCTGTACAACGTAACGTTTACGCCCGGATGCCGGAACAACTGGCACGTGCATCACGCAACTTCGGGTGGTGGCCAGGTGCTCATTTGCACGGCGGGCGAGGGTTGGTACCAGGAGTGGGGCAAGCCTGCGGTAAGCCTTGTGCCCGGCACGGTTGTTACCATCCCCGCAAACGTAAAGCACTGGCATGGAGCCAAGGCCGACAGCTGGTTTAGCCATGTGGCCGTGGAAGTGCCTGGTGAGGACGACTGGAACGAGTGGCTGGAGCCCGTGGACGCAAAGGACTACGAGTCGCTCGCGTAAGGTTGCTGGTTGGCAAACCTTCCCATAGCTCCCTAGACGCCCAGCGAAAGCTGGGCGTTTTGCATGAGCAAGCTCTTTTGCGGCGCGCAGCTTACCTCGTCGTCCTCGTGCTCAGAACCCAGCAGGAATGGGCTTTCGGGGTCGTGCTCGTGCAGGTAGTTGTAAAGTGCCTTGTTATGGTCGCGATTTGCATAGCAATAGCGGCACCCGTTGGGACAAGAGTCGTATGCGCCTATGTCGCGAGACTCAAAGCAACCGCAACCGGCGCGCTGTCCCTTGTGCTTGAGCTTCTTGAACTCCACTCCGTTGGCCGCGCCCAACATCGAAAGTGTTGTGCAGCCGCTGGTGCCAATGCCATACTGCGGCCAAACGCCGTTGTTTCCGCAGGTCTGTATGGGCATGCCGTGCTTTGCGGCAATGCTGCCAAGACCGGCGGCAAGCCGGTCGCGGTCCTTGGGGCAAATGGGCTCCAACTCGGGGAAGTTGCGCTCGAGCTTCTGGTACATTTCGACGAAACTAAAGATGCATCTGTCAATGTGGCCTGCGAGCCGCTCAGTGAGCCAGGCGAATGTTTGTAGGTGGCGCTCCACCGTGTAGCTGTTGGAAAGCAAGACTGGATCGTAGCGCCAGCATATGCGCTGCGAACCAACCTGCTTTTCGAGCTCAAGGAGGGTGCGAACGCTCTCGTCGAGGTCGGGCACCTCCGGCTCTATGTCGGGTCCGTAGGCAGTTATCGTGTAGTGGAAGTGCGTGTTAAAGCGACTTGTTATCTCGTGCAGGCGCGGCAGGAGAGGAGCGTAGTTCTTTGAGCAGAACTCCACGCAGTCCACCACGGTTGGGTCGAGCTCGTAGCGGCTTACCTTATGGGGAAAGAGGGGATTGCGCACATACACAAAGCCCTGCTCAAACCGCCTAAGCAGCCACGGAGCATACCACTGCGCCGTGTCGGTGCGCGCACCGGTGTTTATAATCATAGGTTGTCGCACTCCTTGCGTTTGCTGTGTTTGTGAGGCTATCATACGCGAGCGCAATGCCGGCGGTTCATTATTTGCAGGAATAGCCGATTGCTTTTTGGAATCGACGAGTGCCGAAGCTCACTATAATGGTTGCCATGGATTACACAATACGCCATATTACGGAAGACGAGTGGCCGCTGCTGGAGGACTTCCTCTACGAGGCGATCTTTGTGCCCGAGGGCTTTGAGGGCGTTGTTCCACGCTCGGTTATTTTCGATGACCCAAAGTGTCGTGCCGCATTCGAGCTGTTTGGAACGCGTGCGGACGACCGCGCGGTGGTCGCGGAGGTTGCGGGCAAGGTGGTTGGCGCCTGTTGGGTTCGCACGACCGACGAGTACGGGCACATAGACAACAGCACCCCATCCTTTTCCATCTCGGTGCTGGAGGCGTATCGTGGCCAGGGGTTGGGCGGGGCAATGATGCGTCGGATGCTGGATGAGTTGCGTGATGCCGGATATCCGCGTTCGTCGCTTTCGGTCCAAAAGGAAAATCCGGCTTTGCGGCTGTACGAGCGCCTAGGCTTTAGGATCGTTGGCGAAGGGGCAGACGAGAGCGAATGGCTGATGGTGTGTAATCTTGGGCGCTCAGCGAGCCTGGAGTTACGTGTTCTGACGCCAGCTGATGTGCCGACCTTCGTAGAGCTGCGCATTTTGCAGCTCATCGAAGAGGGCGCATCGGAGACCGTAGACCTACGTCCGGCGCTAACGGACTACTACGAGAGGCACCTTGCGGATAACAGCTTTGTGTCTTGGGTTGCCGTCGAGGAGAATCGCATTGTGGCAACGAGTGGCATTTCCATAGTGGAAAAGCCGCCGTACTTTGGGTGCCCCTCAGGGCGCATAGGCCTTGTGTCAAGCATGTATACACATCCTGCCTATCGCAGACAGGGCATCGCGCGCGATCTTTTGTGTCGTGTAATAGACGATGCACAGGCTCGCGGATGCGGCGTGGTGCAGGTTACGGCATCCGATGTGGGTGTTTCGCTCTACGAGAGCGTTGGTTTTACCAAAAACAGTAACTTTAGGCAGTTGCAAGTACTATAGTACATCGCGGATGGCCCTCCAGGCACACCTTCCGAGACTTACTGTGCGAGCAGCAATCCAACGATCCTCTTGGTGAGCGCATAGGTTCCCGGCGTCTTGCTCTCGCGCGGTCCAGCGACGTTGAGCGTAAGGCCGCGACCTAGCCCGAGCAACCATGCGCGTACAGCCTCAAGCTCCTCGATGCCCTGTATAACAAGGCACGGCCGGCCGAACTCCTTTGCAAATTGGGCAGTCATCTGGGTTCCGCTGTTTGGCTCAACACCTGCAGGCGCAACAATTAAGGTGGCGTGGGAATCACGTACGTTCCATGCAGTCCTTTCTGCGTATTCTTGCCTCTTGCCCTCTTGGAGCTCGGGATAGTATTGGAGCAAGCCGGGTGCTTGTGGCATATCCTCTGCACGTCCGCCCGGTGGGCACCAACCGCATATGGGAACACCTGCTTCGCGAGCGGCATCCAAGGCACCCCGGTCTGCGCCCGTTTGCCCGCCGGATCGAATGTAGGCAATGGTGGCAAGCGAAGATATTATCTGGTCTGCGGTGTTTCGTTCGGCCAAATCCGATGTATCGTTTGCAGGCTTGGTCTCTTGCATGGCCTCCCATTCGCAGCGCGTGATCCAGTTAACATATTCGGTGGCGCTGTCGCCCATAAGCTTGCGCGGATGGTCCCTTATCGTGCGCTGGTGCACGAAGCCCATCTTTTCCTGCACGCGTCTGCTTTGATTGTTGCCTTCAAAGAATCCCGCCCAAATGGCTTCGAGCCTTAAATCGCAGAAGCCATGCCGCATAATTTCGTGTGCAGCCTCTGGCCCATAACCTTTGCCCCAAAACGGCTTTGCGATCCAGTATCCAAGCTCTGCCTGGTCGCAGCCAATTGCCAGATCGGAATCCTCGCCTATTTTTAGGCCTATGGCACCAATGGGCTCGTTCGGATCCTTTGCCTTGCGTAGCGTTACGGCAAAGGTCTCGGGTACCGAGAGCACATCCCGTATTGCCTGAGCGCTTTCCTCAATGGTCTTGTGTGCGGGCCAACCAGCTCTGGGCCCAATATCCGGATCCGAGGCGTACTGGAAGAGTGCCTGCGCGTCCGACTCGGTCCAGGGACGAAGGACGAGTCGCTCTGTTTGTAGGTTAGTGGGCCAAGACATGTGACCTCCTGGGTAGGGGAGCATCTTTTATATCGAAGTATATGCCTATACGAGGGGTGCTCCCCCTTGATGGGTTAAGAATGTGTACATGTTGCATGGTCCTTGACATCGGATGGGATTAGCTCCAATATAAATAGTGTGCAAACAATTAGTGCGCAATATTTAAGCGCAAGAAAGAGAGGGTCTTATGTCCGTAAAGGGAATTGCAATTGTTGTGGGCTGCGTGCTAGTGGCTGGCTGTGCGTTTACGCATCGCCGTGTTATAAAGGCTGCCGTTAGTGGTGAAGAGATGCCAAAGGCACCCAAATGGCACGTTTGGGTAAAGCCTGAGAACAGGCGCGACTAGAGCAGGATAGTGAACTAAAGGGTTTTCCTACGACTTTGGGAAGACGGCTATCGATTATGCGGATGCGGTTATAGCATTGCGCGGGACACTTTGAAAAAAAGTGTACAATCTTTAGGCAGCGCTCGCTAGACAACTGGTGTATTACCGATATTGATATAAAGAATGTGCAACTCGTATTTTATGAGGTGCACATTCTTTACATCAAATATTGAAAAAGGCCAGTTGACGCTTTGAGGTACCCCAAAGAATGTACACGTTTTTGCGAACGACGTAACGCTGTCTATCTCTTTTGCAGGTGTGGCAATGCCTTAACCTATGACATAGTGCGACGAAGGGCGTGAACGCGAAGCACCGCAACTATGGACACAACAAAGAAGGCAGCAAGAACCATGAGCGCGGCGCGCATGCCCCATGCGTCGGCCACAACGCCCGTAAGAGCGGTAAAGGCGAACCCACCGAGGCCGGTCGCGGTGGTAATCATGCCTGTTGCCGTAGCGGTCTTCTTGCCGGCAAAGGGCAGCATGAGCGTGAGCACGCTGGGATACACCACACCACTGGCAATGCCCAACGGGATGCAAAGCGCCAGAACGAGTGGTCCGCTGGATGCGAGCGAAACAAGTATGGCAATTACGGGAATGGCCACAACGGCGCCGAGGAGAATCTTTTCCGAATACTTGGCGAACCGTCCCGCGAGTATTCGTGCGGGAATCATGGTTGCCCAATAGAGCGAGAGGGCAAGCTTTCCGGTAGAGGAGTGGAGCACGTCGGTAAAGAGCGTGTCCACAAAGAAGGCGAACCCGTTCTCGAAGCCAACGTAGATGCACATGACCACGCACAGAAGCAGTATGCCCTTGAGCAGGAACGTATCGCCCTCCTCGACG
>CADBDT010000006.1 GCA_902793465.1 uncultured Coriobacteriaceae bacterium
CTTTCGCTTGCGCAAGTTGACGCCGCCGTGGATGGCCGAGAGCCGGCAAGGCGCGAGTTCGGCCAGATGCATCCGAGGGCGTAACAAGCCACCAGCCCAGCTAGATTCCCGCCAACCTATGACGTGGTGGGCAGGTCATATCCGAGCATATCGAAGATGACCCGCCCCCTCTTGCTGACCGCGCAGACGCGGGGTCAGCGGCCCTCCTGCATGTGGCGCTCGAACGTTTCCACCTCATCGAGCAGGCCCTCGAGTGTGTACTCCTCGTCGAGCCCGGTCCCCCTCATGCGCCTCTGCAGACATGCGGCGATGACTGCGCCACAAACACCACGAGGAGCTTACCGGAGAGCGTCGCCTCGGTCGAGACACGCGGCGTCACGATTGTGACCCATGACGTGGTTTCGTGCATCAAAAGTTGTGGGTCGACAGCTACATTCCGAAGCAATCTCCACAAGAGAGTGTGTCGGGAATCAAGTCACGTCATAGGCAAACGGAAGGTCAGGTTGTCAGTTGGCACCAGCGCGGCAAAAGATTCATCCCGTATCTCGACGAACACGGGCACAAACTCGCACGCACGTTTCTCGACCAACCTTCGAGCTCAGACGTAAAGGTGGCCGCATAGACGCCGATAGCAGCGCACTAGACCCTCACCTCCATATCCCTGGTAATTCACCTGCCGGTCCGTACCACCCGTCATCCCAGCCCATCTACTTCATGCGTCAGTCTTCCCATTGACCCTGATGCCAGCGAGAGGATTACCAGTCCGATAAACTGAAGTTGCTAGATGCTCGCGTTTTGCACCTGTCACAATAATTATGCATGAATCATAAATACTGGTGAGTAGGCACTTCTCATGCGTGTTTGATAGCCTTTGAGTTACGGGTTTGAGCAGCGTGACTTTTTCGGATTTGAGAACGAAACTTTCGGGTCTGAGCATGGTCCCGCCGATTACTCGGACAGAAGACCTACCCTTGTCGGTGCGTCCGTATTCGACATGAGGAGGTCAGAGAGGATGATCGGCGTGGACAAGATTCAGGAAATACGAGAGATGTGGAGGAGGGGCCACTCGGTGACGGAGATCGCGCGCGTCACGGGCGTCTCCGAGCCCACGGTGCGCAAGTACCGCGACATGGACGACCTCTCCCCGAAGGCGCACGAGACAGAGAGCGAGCTCCTCACGCCCCACGCGGCGACGATCGACGGCTGGCTCAGGAACGATGCAAGGTACTGAAGGAAGCAGCACCACACTGCCGTTCCGCGTGTACGTGCGCCTGAGGGACGAGAGGAGCTACGGGGAATCCTACTCGACAGCGCAGCACCGAATCACCCCATGCGATAGTTTCCACCAACTTGGCCTTTGCCCCCGAAAACCCAGTCTTCTCCCTTACCACTGGTAATCATCCAAGCCTTTTCGCCTGCAGTTCCGAATGCGTAACGACCCGCATACTCTCCAACTCTAGCATTCATTTGCAGTGAGGCGACCCTCTTGGGTAGGTACCCCTCTACGTAATACGAGACGTTGCGAACCTCCATAGTTCTAGTCTCACCAGCATAGGCGGCATCGAAATCCTCGAGGAACATGGCGATCGGAGCCATCATCGAGGAAGATACCAAGTTCGTATCGTATATGCATTGCAAGGTGTCTTCCCCCGAAGATAGGTCGGTAATCCACTGCTCAATGAGAGTGTGGTCGTTCTTGGAGAGCGTGCACTTGACCGTGACACGATACCATTTTCCAGTCTCCCACTCGTACGGAACAAGACAATGCACGCCCGTACCCTCGTTGTCAAATTCGTCACTTATACTCATGCCATTCGAATAAAGCAACGAGGCGCGAATTGTATTCCTTCTGCCGCCTGAGTCAACACACATCACGTCCCAAAGCGACAAGATGGATACTCTCCTGCCGTCGGATAGTACCTGGAGTCCACAGTATCCACCAACACCATGAAAATATGTTTGCGCATCGATGCCACGACCCATATAGTGCGACAGATCAATATTCCAGTTTGCCGTGCAACAATACGTGCCTCTCGGCGCAAAGTCAGCCTTTACGTCGACGCTCAGCCGCCTAACCCTTGCCGTCGCGGGAATATCATAGAAACCACCGACATACGGGGCCAGCTTTCCCGAAAGTTTCTCGCTAACGTCGCTGTAATTTTGTTCAAGAACAAGGCGTTCAGCCCATGAGGACCCATCGGTCACCAAGAAATCACGTGTTTCTATCACCTCGCCGTTGGCATACCAGGCTGACGTATGAGTGCCCAAACCCATGAACCGAGCCGCGTTGCCAGGAGGGACGACAAGCACAGTGCTCTGTCCAGCTTCAAGCGAGAAGTCCGCCCATCCCCACGGTTCCATGTCATCAACGCAAACGCATACATCATGCAGTTTGAGAGCATGGTTACCGTTATTTTGAACTGTGGCACGCAGGGAATAGCACTGTCCGTCATCAAGGTCGCTCAAATCCATCAGGGCATAGTCGCCACCAACCTGTTCGCCACCGTCAATAGAACACTTGTAGATACGCACCGACACTTGAAGCTTCATTTCTCTCCACACCAAGAGGATGCCATCCTCTCTCTTTCGTCGCCGAACCAGGGTGACCCGTTCAAAATCCAATCTCACTTTTCAGCTTATCCAAGCATCTAATCAATTTCTACTCCAATTCCGCCAACGCAATGCTGGCTCGTATGCAATTAAAGAGCCCTAGCACTATCCTGCCAACGAGGCAAATTACACGATCTTGGAAGGAGCGCCCACAACCACACGTAGTAGACGATGTCCTGACCCAAAGCGAAGGATTCTCTATTGGGCGAGCCGTGGCGCTGCCGTGCACAAGGCGAATGCATATTCGGAGAGAGCACGGTCACGTATGGGCATCGAATCAAATATGTCGGTATAACCTTCCGGATGCCAAAGACGCTTAACAATGTCGCCCATGCTTCTGCTGTCGGATGTATCCTATGGTGTTTGCGTTCCACAGCAAGTGTGCCTGGCCGAATTCGGTGTCGGTGCCTTTTTTTGCCAACGCTAATCGCCGAGAAAAATCTCCAGCAGCATGTGCCAGGCCACTCACACACCCATTTGCGCAAGGAGCAACCCCCTTGTAGTGAAAGTACAGTCAAAGAGTTGCCCGCTACCAAAGGAGGAGCCATGACCTATGTGCCCTACAACATCACCGACGAGGAGCTTGAGCTGCTCAAGGCATGGCCCACGAGCGAGAGCAAGCCCGCGGTGTTCCTGACTGTACCCGCCGTGCGCGACGTGGGCGAGCGCGAGCTCATTGAAGACCTCTGCGCGCTGGCGTACGAGGCTGCTGGCTACGCCGACGCACCAGCACGCCATCGGCTCATGCGCAACTACCCGCATGAGGGATCGACTGAGGACTACGCGCACTTCACCGACGACCCGATTGTCGCAGCCGAGATCACCAACGAGTTCCGCGGCATCGACTGCATCGACCTCACCGCCTGGCTTGGTCAGGACCTCGACTCCCCCTACTGGACGAAGCTCCTCAATCACGTTCGCCCGAGCGGCTGCTGTGGCTACATCCTCGTGGCGCACACCGACCGCCCCGAGCTCGTCGACGAGATCGTCCGGTCAATCATGTCGCGTTGCGGTATTACCATACTCCGTGTGGCGGTGTCGTGGCCCACCCGAGGCACTCTCGTAGCCGCCTTCATGAAGAAGGCGGCTACACTACCGCCGTGACCAGGTACGACGCGCTCGTAGGCGACTGGATCGACTGCCTGCTCGAGGAGGGCAAGGTCCCCAATTACTCGTACGTGCACACCATCGCAACGATGCAACGTACGCCCTATGCAGGCGCCTCCTCACAACGAAAGGGATGCACCTACTCGAGGGCAGCACATGGCATGACAACACGTGGGGCATGTGTCGCCGCGAGACCTGCGTGGGTACACCCTCCCTGAATCTGTTGGGCAAGTCGCTCATGAAGATAAGGTCCTTGCTTGGAGGGTGGCGGCCAGAGCGACCGCCTCTTCGCCAACAGCTAAATATGTTCGACGCTAACAAAGGTACTACTTTTTAGGAAACGCGAATCTAAGGCATATTTCACAGTACGGATGGCTAAAACGGTTTACTCGCAAGGTCATCTATGATTCAGTTTAGATGACATAGTTCCGCAGTTGCCAGTGTGCCTAGTTCAAATTTCCAACACTTGCGACAAATCGTTTGGTTGATGATCTCGGACGTTCAGGTATGTTTGAATAAACAAGGTCTTCGGCAACAAAAAATCAGAATCATTGCTCATCAGGCGGCTCGAAGTACGCAGGAACCACCCCAAACACTCGCCAGCATAAAGTGGAATGGATAATGTAAACCATTATCGAGCGTGGAATACGAACTTGTACGTCCCAATCCCAATACTATCACCATCCCGCAATGAAGTGGGCGTCATACCCGCAATAACGCATCTGTTGACGCTCACGCCCGCCCCAATGTCCTGGATAGTATTCCTCCCCATCTCCGAACAAAGTATAAAAGCATGCACTCTCGACACACAGGGATCCCTCAACACTATGTTGCACTTCTGAGGCGCACTGCCAATGATATTTACTCCATACGCAAGCGCAAAAGAGATGTCATTTTCCCCCTCAATCCAGGGCGTTCGATTGATTGCAGGAGTCTGATTCAATGTCTCTACATGGTGAGTCCCAATAGTATTCCTCTTTTTGCCAATATGGGAAGATTCGCATCCGAAATGACTCACCTTTGTCCGGCACTGCTTAGTCTCAAAATACAAATATGTTGTAATGGACGAAGCAAGCGCAGAGCAGAATTCGTGTAAGAAATCATCGCCGTACTTGTCGGCGGTTTGCCTCAAACGATCAAAGAGTCGTGCAGCACTTGCTGCCCCAGGATACTCAGTTGTATGCGCAACAAAATCCACCTCTTGTACTTCAAGCATATCGCAACAGAGAACGACCACCTCGAGCAAATCAACGGAACCAGACGGCTGGTTGCGCCTCACCCACCAAAAAAACCTCTCAACTGCATCGATACCTTCACGCTCGATATAACCCTTTAAGTAGTCGCGATAAACATTTTGCAGCTCATCGCTAACGGTCTTGGTAGTACCGTCGCTCCAGTTTTTCAGGGTGCCTGCCCTCAATTCGCCGCCTGAGTCTGCCTGAAGCTTACGATATCCCTTGCGGGTGACTTCTTTCAGAAGGTCAATTGCTTGGTATGCATCAAGCTCCACCATGTACTTTCCCTTCCGCAAAACCGCAGGTCAAACTCTTGAATGCCCCTAAATGCCCACCAATGCCCCGCGTAGCCCACTGGTCGCACCAAACCAGAATTGAGACACTATTAGATAGAGGTAAGAGGAAGCTCTACTAGTAGCAAAGGAGCGAGGCCAAGCAACTTCTAGCCCAGTCAGACGAAGTCACGTGTAAAACCAATTCCAATTTACCATTCTTAACCTTTCTCCTCAATCAAGGAACGAACGTCTTCTACAAATGCGTACTTATTGGCTTTAGTCGAAGGAGGAGCTATGACCCACGTACCCTATAACATCACCGACGAGGATCTTGAGCTGCTCAGGGTCTGGCCCACGAGCGAGATCAAGCCCGCGGTGTTCCTCACTGTCCCCGTCGTGCGCGACGTGGGCGAGCGCGAGCTCGTCGACGACCTCTGCGCGCTGGCCTACGAGGCAGCCGGCTACGCCGATGCCCCCGCACGACACCGCCTCATGCGCAACTATCCCCACGAGGGCTCCGCA
This sequence comes from uncultured Coriobacteriaceae bacterium, assembly GCA_902793465.1. Taxonomy (GTDB): domain Bacteria; phylum Actinomycetota; class Coriobacteriia; order Coriobacteriales; family Atopobiaceae; genus RUG440. Next base: position 5,750 of record CADBDT010000006.1, read on the forward strand.
GAGGACTACGCCCACTTCACCGACGATCCAATAATCGCGGCTGAGATTACTAACGAGTTCCACGGAGTCGACTGTATCGACCTTACCGCCTGGCTCGGCCAGGACCTCGACTCGCCCTGTTGGGTCAAGTTCCTTAACCACGTCCGTCCCAACGCGCGTCGCAGCTACATCTTCATGACATACACCGACCGACCAGAGCTCGTAGATGATCTCGCCCAGTCCATTTTGTCACGTTGTGGGCTCGCCATTCTCCGCATGGCTGTGATGCCACCCACCCAAGAAGCACTTGTCGAAGCATTCATGGCAAAGACGAGTAGCGCCATCACCAGATACAGACCACTCGTTACCGACTGGATAGAACGCCTGCTCGAGGAGGACAAGACTCTGAACTACTCGTATGTGTCCACCGCCGCAACGATGGCGACATACGCGTACGGCGCCTGGACCAACAAACGTAAGGGGCTCACGGACCTGCTCCAGAGCCAGGCACAGCTCGCCCCGTGCACGACGAAGATTCATCGCATCGGATTCTAGGGAGGCAACCATGAATGACCGTTTTGCAACCAAGACAGAGGTAGAGCGCATCGGCGTCACCTGCGACATCGATGGCGCGATACGCGTGATCAACTCCACCGAAAAGCCCGGCAAGTCCGAATGGGCGAAGGCAAAGCACCTGTGCCCAGCCGGAGGGCCGCTGCTCATGGCCGAGGACGGCCATGCAGTCATAAAGGATGATGACTCCCACTCGGTCTGCTTCGCCTCGACTGGCCGCGGCAAGACGCGCCGTCACGTGTACCCCATGATGATGTCCGAGATCCTCTCCGGCAGCAACGTAATCGTGAACGACATGAAGGGCGAGATTCTTGAGACTATGCGCCCCCTGCTCGACCGCATGGGCTACACGACCTACGTGCTCGACCTGCGCAAGCCCGCCGAAAGCCCGAACCGCTACAACCCCCTCTCGATCGCCTGGGACGAGTACCACTTCGGCGACAAGGACGCGGCGTTCACCTACCTGCGCAGCTTCGGCCTCTCCATCTTCTCCCCCCTCGAGGGCGGAGACGATCCGTATTGGCCGGCCGCGGCTACCGACTACTTCCTCGGGCTCGCGCTCGGAATGCTCGAGGCGGGAGTCGAGCGCGACGCCTTCACCATCGAGAACGTAGCCTACATGGATCGTTACGGCAACGAGAAGAGCGGTCCACGCACCGCACTGAAGGAGTTCTTCGACAGCCTTGGCGAGGATAGCATCGCACACCAGTTCGCTAGTGGCACAATATATGCACCACGCGACACACAGCTCTCTATTGTCTCTGTGTTCCGACAGCCTATGTCTCTATACCTCGGCCAGCAAGGCCTCATGGACGCACTCAGCCGCTCCGACTTCTCCGTCCAGGCACTCACCCTCGAGAAACGCGCGATCTTCGTCGTTTCGCCCGACGAGACCCACGCGCTCGGCCCCGTCGTCGTGGGCATAATCAACCAGATCATGTCCGCGCTCATCAGCCACGCCCAAGCGCAGCATGGCGGCTCGCTCCCGCGCCGCGTCGACTTCGTGCTCGACGAGTTCGGCAACCTGCCCACCCGCGTCCCCGATATGGGGGCGCTCGTGTCCGCCGCGCGCTCGCGCAACATACGCCTGCACCTCGTCCTCCAGTCGGACCACCAGCTCTCGCAAGTGTACGGCGAGGACCTCAAGGAAGTGATCCTCGACAACATCGACACGTGGCTCTACATGGGATCGCGGTCCTACAAATTCGCCCGCCACCTCTCTGAGCTCGCGGGCGAAACCACGCTGCCCAGCGGCAAGGTCGTCCCTCTTATGAGCGTGCCGCAGCTGCAGCACCTGGAGAGCCGCCAAGACGTCACCGAGACCTTGGTGTTCGCGGGCAGCCTGCGCCCCTACGTCACGGCGCTGCGCGACGTTGGCACCTACGAGGTAGTACCGCCCACAAAGAGCAACTCCCCAGTAAAGAGACGCATAAAGCGCATCAAGTTCGACATTAGGGAGGCTGCCGATCAGGCGAGGACTCAGCGGATGGAAAAGCTCATCCAAAAGACCGCCGAACAACCCAAAGAAACGAAAAAGCCCAAGCCACGTCGCATGCGCCGTATTGAAAACCGCATCAATACTCCCGCAACGTCCGAGGAACGCAATCGTCACAACGACGAGGGCATTTCCGCGCCTCTGACCGAACAACGTGTCGTGGATTTCCACATCCCAGAGGAAGACAACCCACGTACGTAGGGCAGCTACCACACTGATATATACAAACGATTAGATTGGAGATCGCCATGCTGATACCGAGCGTCAAAAGCAAGGACAAGGTCGTGGACCTGCCCACCAGCTTCTTCACCGATCGCGTTATCTTCGTCACGGGGGAAATCGACGACGAAGCGGCCGCTGTCGTCGTCTGCGAGCTCCTCCAACTCGAGGCCCAGGACCCTGCATCCGACATTACCATGTACATCAACTCCCCCGGCGGTAGCGTATCAGCTGGTCTCGCAATATTTGACACGATGCAGTACATCAGCTGCGGCGTCTCAACCGTGTGCGTGGGAATGGCGGCCAGCATGGGCGCGTTCCTGCTCGCCGCCGGCGCCAAGGGCAAGCGCTTCGCCCTTCCGCACAGCCAGGTGATGATCCACCAGCCACTCGGCGGCGTTCACGGCCAGGCGACGGAGATCGAGATCGCCGCCAACCACATCCTCGATGTGCGCAGGCTAATCAATGACATCCTGGCAAAGCACACAGGTCGCCCGCTCAAGGACATCGAGCGCGACACCGAGCGAAACAACTACCTCTTCGCGGAGGAGGCGGTCGAATACGGGATTGTGGACGCTGTCAAGCGCCACAGGGAGTAAGCCTGCATAGAGGGCTCAGGAACAAAACGTATACGAGTACGGCACTACCTACACGCCCGCTGCTTCACGATGACTGTTTGTGCACTAGCGTCTAACTGTAGACTTCGTCAGACCAAGAAAGGAGAAAGATATGGGTTATTTTGGTAAAGAAGAAGACCTCAAGTACAAGTACGCCGTGATCCCGGAGGAACCACGCCAGCATAAGGCCAAAAAAAGCCGCAAAAAGTCCAAGGCAAAGGCACGTTCTGATCACAAGCATATATATGTGCTAACCACTAAGCCGGCAATTTATAAGAACACTAAAGAACTTACCAGCATCACAGACGAATTCTGCTCCATTTGTGGCAAGCGCCGTAGCCACTACAAGCGCTAATGTGTAAGAAGACACAAAGACGCGTTGATACATGCCGGGCCCCGTCCATCGATATCGTTCGGATTATGAGATACACGGCGGTGTGGCTTCGTAACAAGAAGCTGCGCCGCCGTCGCCAGATTAGCAAAATTGCCGCAATGCATTTTTTGCAAATGGCACACATTGAATGGCCTTGCAATCGTACGCGACACGATATCCCACGCTACCGTAGGCGCTGGAAAGCAGCACGAATAGTATGCCGTCAATAGCAAATGCAACAACCACTAGGTTGGCATCGAGCATGTTAGGAGGCAATTATGAGACACGGAATACAAGGTGCGACACACGCAAAACTATTGTCATTCACGAAAAGGGAGTTCCAGAGCCTCCTTCATACTGTGGAGATGGCGTCATACAGCGTTGAGGGAAGCCGAGTATACTCAGAACTGCGCTATCTTGCCATAAAGCACCTCGCCGACAAGCTCATCGCAAGGCATAGTGGCTCAGAGTCCGAATTGGCTAACGCTGCCGAGGCGCTTATGCTCTTCGCGCGGGCGGAACACGGCTGGTGGTGCGACAGAGCACGGTTCTTCCGCAGCTGGTACCAGGAGTGGCAGCATGGTTCTCTGGCAAAGACGGACGGGCTCGAAAATCAGCTCGCATGCGCCAAACGGTTGGAAGACAGCGTAGGCCTCGTCTGCGCGGCCGCCGGCGTCGTGGAGGCGCTTGTTGACATATGCCACTCGGGTGCTTACGAGGGCCGCGAGGATGGAAGCGCGGAAGAGTGCGTTCGCCTTGCCATCGTGACCTGCCACATGGCCTTGGACGCCCCGCGTTGTGACGCAATCATGAGAGATGTCACGCGACTGCTTCTGGGCGATCCTGATATCTCCGGTGCCCTCGAGCTTATCGCCTCATGCGCAGGAACAGGCACGGCGAGGATCGTCACCGATATGTCACTCCAAGGACGCCTTTTCCTTACGCTTGCATGTGGCCTTCTGTGGAAGTGGGACGAGGAGTGGGTAGTTAAGGAAGATGACGAGCGTCTAAGGATCGCGCTGAGCTACGGCGGTGCTGGCTGCTGGGCGTTCGACGTCACCGAACTCGCCAGACCTTACGAGGACCACATCAGCGTCGCAACGTACGCCAAACAGGGGCTGGCGAAGCTTGGCCTTGATGACAGGGGGCGTCGTGCAGTTATATCCACGCTCTGCATTCCCGATTCAGAAGCCGCGATCGTCACGAGCAACGTCGCAATAGCGCTAGCGTGCGCGATTGGAATCGTGAGCGACACCAGGCTCACCTTACTCGCATACGACTGCTTCCATAGCGCCCTCACGGATACAGTCGAATTCGATCCTGTCGAGACGCTGCGGATGTACCTCCCCAACCCAGTATAATAAAGGCAAACAACTCAAAGACTTGCCCTGCTAACAGAGAAGGCCGCGATACCTAAATTAGTATATATTCCACGTCGTCTTTGGCTATTCTTATCTTCACGATGGGGACTGCGGTGGACTTTATGGACGAGTACGCAGAAGTATGCAAGGAGCTCGCAAAGTGAGTGCAGCAATCCGAACGCTCGCCAAGGAGGAGGTTATTGCCATTCACGCCGCCTCTATCTCCTGCCCCGTCCCCCGTTCACCCGTCCCCCGCTCATCTTTGCCCAAAGCCGCAGAACAGCTGCACGCCCAACACCGCGTTAAAGCCAACGGCGGCAAACACGCTAAACCGCTCCACGATGCCAAAGAACTGCGGGGGCACCAACCCCTGCCCAATGGCTCCCACGAGCATCATTGCAAGGGCCACGCCAGCGCAAAGCCCCACAAACCGCGCGTCGGCACAACGGATTCCTGCCGCTATCAGAATCGAAAGCGATACTATGGACATAAGCACCACGGCAGCAGTAACCACATATACATGCATGATGTCCTGAAAAGCGGCCATTCCTGTGCCGGCCTCGCTGAGCGGGAACAGCCCATATCCCACGCTCGACACCCAGTTCATGATTGCAAACAGATAGATGCCAACTCTAAAGAGCCTGGAAAACGTCCTGCGTTCCGAGACGTATATACAAACGCAGGTAACGCACACGATGCCGCACGAGCTATACGGTGCGGACAGTTGGTTCCAAAGATCGCGCGACGGAGAATTCACGGCAGAGAGGTCGCTCACAGCCTGCGCCATCCAGTCGTAGCCCGGATACGCTGCTGGTGCAAATATGACCGCCGCTGCATACGACAAAAGCGCGACCACGCCCGTAAGTCCCAGCCAATTGATGAGCTTCCTATTCATGGCCTGGCTCCATCTGCCGCGCAAACCAAGCGATATATGCCCTTACCTCATCAAACGCCAATGCTTTATCATTTGACGCCGATGCCTCCCCCGCCGTTAGCATATCCATCTGCAAGTCCACTAGTGTGTGCACCGTGCATGCGAACGTAAGCGCTGCCATGTCCACGTTATCGACCTTAAGCCGTCCATGTGCAGCGAGATCGTAAAACAGCACCTTAACCTGCTGCACCATGCGGTTGGTCTCGTCTACCATAATCTGAGCAGCCACAGGGCTGGTGGAACGCTCCGCGTACAACACCTTAAAGAACCGCAGCATATCGTTGTCTAGCACAAAGGAGCCGTACTGCTCGAAGGAGCGAACAAGAACCTGCTCAAGACTCTCGTCCGCGCTTGGCTCCACTTTAGAAGCCTGCAGCTCAGCGCGTTCGCGCGCCTGTTCGCGAAGAAACTCATATGCCGCCTGCATAATCTGATCCTTGGACCCAAAGTGGTTGTAGAGAGAGGGCTTGCGTATACCCACACGGTCAGCAATCTGCGAGAGGGTCACAGCCTTGAGTCCCCGCTCGGACGCAAGGTCAAGCGTCGCTAAGAGTATCTCCTCTTTCCGAGCCATGCTACCTTCAATCAGACGAGTAACTACCGTTCGTTAGTAAGTAAACTACCAATCGTTAGTCTTGTCAAGGCAACGTTAGTGCGGTTGCAGACGTCGTGGTGAGGTGTTATAGCTGTTCATCCGTTCCCTATTTGTAATCCGGCCCTCCCTCAGCCTTCTCCCACTCCTCCAGGTTGGCGGCTTCTACCTCGCGCTCCTTCTGGCGCAGCGCCTCCCTAAAGCCTTGAAGCGGATCGAAGGGAGAAAATATCTTCGCGCGGTCCTCAAGCGGCATCTTGGGACGACCGCCATACGTGGTTTGGTCGCTAATCCCCACTGTTGTGTCCCCCAATCTGGCGGTTCCTCTCGCGACCGGTTGCTTCGGGCAACAAGTCTATGCCCTTGAGCAGGGAGTTCTTGCCAAACTTTTGCTTTACCGCACTCACGGCCTCCTGTCGGCGCTGTTCGCGGCCAAGAGTCTCCTGGTTGGAAAAGAGGTCGAGCTGGATGCCGGATGCCTTACTGTCCATAATGCCATCGAGCGTAACGCTTAGGTGATGCACTCCCCTTTCGTGCGTCACATGCTCGCAAAACAGATGCACGACGGCGTCCATTATGGTCCTACGCGAGTTGGTTGGGGTAACAAAGCGCAGCGTTCCCCCGTCGGATGGCCCTCCCCAGTAGCGGACGTTTCCCGCGGCTCGCATTTCCGCGCGCTCCTCTGCCGTGAGTCCATACGACGCCGTTACCACGACCGAGCTTGCGATCTTGCCCTTTTGGACGAGCTCCAAAGAAACTGCGTCCGCCATCTCCTTTACCACCGTAAGGGCCTCGTCAAAGGGGTAGTCGCGGCTCAAAACCTGTGCGCTGGCAATGCAGTGGGTCTGAGGCTTGTACTGCTTTATGTGCCTCATCTCCACTGGTTCCTTGCCCCACGCGTGGTCCAGAAGAATCTCGGCGTCCACCCCAAGCGCGTCGAACACGGGATCCACGGGTGCAAGCGCGAGCTGGCCCATGGTGTGGATGCCCAGCTCGCCAAGACGCCGCGCCGTTCCTGGCCCCACACGCCAAAAGTCCGTTAGGGGCGTATGGTTCCACAGCTTTTCCTTGTAGCTTTCCTCGGTAAGAACGCCAAAGTAGTCCTTGCTGTGCTTGGCCATTATGTCGAGCGCCACCTTTGCCAAGTACAGGTTTGGCCCCACCCCACACGTCGCGGGAATGCCCGTGCGACGAACCACGTCCTCGCGTATACGCTCCCCCAACTGGCGGGCGTCCATTCCATACAGCGAGAGATACGGCGTCACGTCGAAAAAAGCCTCGTCGATGGAGTACACGTGAATGTCGTCCTTGCTCATCCACTGCAGGTAGGTCTCATAGATCTGCGCCGAGACCTCTATGTAGCGAGCCATGCGCGGCTTGGCCATAATGTAATTGAGGTCTTTTGGAATCTGGAACACGCGGCACCGATTGTGCACGCCCTTGGCCTTGAGCGAAGGCGAAACGGCAAGGCAGATGGTCTTCTGGGTCCTCGTAGGATCTGCCACCACAAGGTCGGTGGTCATAGGATCGAGGTCCCTATCCACGCACTCCACACTCGCATAGAAGCTCTTGAGGTCTATGCACAAATACTGTTTTTGTCCGCCACTACTCATGCGAACAATTGTACCACTATAGTAACGCGCGAGCGAAGCGAGCACACATTTCCTCCCCCGCTTGCGACATCCACGCGCCGGTCCCGGTCCTCGGATTCTCCCGCAAGCGAATCACGAGCGAAGCGAGTGAGCGAACGAAGTGAGCGCTGAGCGGGCGGGAGAATCCGAGGACCGGGACCGGCGCCCCGCGGGCGCTATTCGCTGCGCAACGCCTCCACCGGGTCTGCCTTCGCCGCCTTGCGCGAGGGAATAACTCCAGCTACAAACGAGAGGAAGATGCTCACCCCAATAAGTATGAGTGCGGCAGACAAGGGCAGACGCGCCACGTCCACCACATCAAAGATATCCTTAACTATTATGTTTGCAGGAATGCATCCGAGCGCCGTTATGCCCACGCCCATTACGCCCGACACAAAGCCCTCGATTACCGTCTCGGCGTTAAACACGCGGCTAACGTCGCGCTTGCTCGCGCCTATGGAGCGCAGGATGCCAATCTCCTTCTTTCGCTCGAGCACCGAAATGTAGGTAATAACGCCAATCATTATGGAACTCACTATAAGCGAGATGGCAACAAACGCAATGAGTACAGTACTAATCATGTTTACGATCTCGGTGACGGAGGTCATAAGGGCGCCAACGATGTCGGTATAGGTAATTACCTTGTCGTCATCCCCCTTCGACTTCTGATCGTTGTTGTAGGCGTCCAGGATGGAGATGACCTGCGCCTTGCTGTCAAAATTGATCGGGTAGATGTCTATCTCGGAAGGCTTCTTCTGGTCGGCATAGCCCAGCTTTACCAGGTTGTTGTCGTAGCTCGTCCGCTCGGTGGTAAGCATGGCCATCATAAGCTCGGAGAGCTCCTGTTGGTTCTTGTTTACGCTAAACGCCTCGGCAAAGGCGCTCTCGTCCACCTTCATGGCACTGGCAAAGTTGCTCATCATCTGCTCCATGCCATCCGCCATACTCTGCCCTATTTCGGCCTGAAGCGCCTCTCCCAGCTGTACCATAACGGCACTCATAACGTCAGAAAGATACGTTTGCATCGCGCCGCCAAAGGTCTCGGACATAGCAGTGGAAATCTGCTGTTGGAGCTGGTCTCCAATCTGGTCGGCCATCTGGTCGGATACCTGGTCGGCCAGCTGTGCGACCACTTTTTGCGTAGCCGCGTCCAGCTGCTTTTGCTCCTCGTCCGTAAGCTTTGTTTCGCCCATCTGCTTGCGCAGGTTTGCAGCAATCTGCGCACGGGCTGCGTCGTCAAACGTTACGGCTCCTGCCATCGACTGCATGAGCGCAGAGGCAATTGCGGGCTGCGCAAAGTAGGCGGCCACCGCAGCAGAGACGGCGGCTTGGTCGGTAATGTTTACCTTTTGCTCTGCCAAGTATGCAGGCAAGCCACCCATAACCTGGGCAATGGCTGGCTGCATCTTGGACTGGTCTATGGTGGGAGTCACGCCATCCAACAGCTTGGCCGCATCTATGTTGGCCACATAGGGAGCCAAGGCACTGGTAAGGTCGGCACCCATAAGCGACCCAACGTCGACTCCCGAAAGATCCACCTTACTCATATCAAATTGGATTCCAGACAAGTTGGACATGTCCATCTGCGACATATCGATCTGCGGGATGTCCATGTTCGACAAGTCCATTGAGCCAAGGTCGAGCGAGTCTCCGAGCCCCGAAAAGTCCATGCCCGACAAGTCGAGCGCGTCCGTGTCGAACGCAAAGGCGTTTGCCAGCTTGGACTCGTCAAACGAGAAGAGCGAACTCATGTCTAGGTCCTTGCCCCGCTGCTTCTTCTCGTTTTCAAACGACTTGCCACTTATTACGTTTATGCTCGGGTTTGCAAGCTGGTCTTTTACGATCTTTGCGCCAGATGCCTGCTCCATGAGCCAGGTGATGAGCCCGGGCGTGTAGTAGATGCCCATGTTTATGGTCGTTGCATCCACGCCCTCCTTGGGCTGGACAATGCCCACGATCTTGAGCTCGCGCGCCTTCTTTACCAGACTGCGCACAAAGGCATCGTCGTTGGATTTGTCGGTCCACACTCCAAACTCGTCGTCGTGTACGTAAAGACTCGCCGCAGGAACCACCTTAAACTTCTTTGCCATAAGCTCATCGTAGCTGTAGGTCTTCTTGTCGGTAGGCGCCTGGACACTCTCCTGGTCCGCAACGCGCTGTACCATCTTGTCGAGCTCGTCGTGATCGCGCAAGCCCATGGCATACGACATAAAGTCCGAAATCGTACCGCGTCGACTGAGCACGAGGACAAGCTCGTCGGCTTGGCTGGGCCACCTTCCGGCCTTTACGTCAAATTGATCTTCGAGCAACGAAAGGTCCTCTGGCATCTCCTCAAACACGTTGGTAGAAAACGCCGACGAGGAAGACATGAGTGCCGAAGAGCTGCCGCCAAAGCCCAGTGCGGCAAAGGATGAGTCAGGGTTGACCTTTTGGACGTCGCCGGAACCCTTTTCCAAGTAGATCTGTGGCACCACCCCATACTTGTACTCAATGTCCTGCACATAGCGGCTAACGCCACCACCGTCCTCGTCCAGGTATTTCTTGAGTGCCTGAAGGTCGTTCTTGCCCACGCTGCCAAACATCCTGTTTACCATGGGAGTCTCTTTTACGGTTGCCTTTTGGAAATCCGCACTCCCCGAAGAGGATGCCTGCGCGGCAGAACCAGAGGATGTCTGCTCGGCTGCCGCCTGCCCGGACTCGCCCTCCTCCATGTCGCCCTGCATGTCCACCAGCATGGAGGTCATGTCGAAGCCCGAGGACATTATCTGCAGCGGATAGACGGACAGGGTGTCCTCCTCGACCTCTTGGATATAGGCGTTAACGCCGTTTGCCAGAGCGAGGATTGCCGCTATGCCAATAATGCCAATCGAGCCCGCGAAGGCCGTCATGAGGGTGCGGCCCTTCTTGGTCATAAGGTTGTTGAACGAGAGGGAGAGCGCCGTTAGAAAGCTCATGGAGGTGCGACGCACGGGCTTGGCGTCGCGCATTTCTGCCGTGTTTGGGACAAACGGGTCCGAGTCCTTGCGAATCCTGCCGTCCGCAAGCTCCACGATGCGCGTGGAGTACTCGTGTGCCAGCTCCGGGTTGTGCGTGACCATTATTACCAACCGGTCTGCCGCTACCTCCCTAAGCAGGTTCATAACCTGCACGGAGGTCGTCGAGTCCAGAGCGCCCGTGGGCTCGTCTGCAAGAAGAATCTCCGGGTCGTTTATTAGCGCGCGAGCAATTGCCACACGCTGCATCTGGCCGCCCGAAAGCTGGCTCGGGCGCTTGTCCACATGCTCGCCCAGGCCAACGTCCTCGAGCGCCTTCCTGGCACGCGCGTCTCTTTCGGCCGCACTCACGCCAGAGAGCGTGAGGGCGAGCTCGACGTTGGCCAGAATCGTCTGGTGCGGAATGAGGTTGTAGCTTTGGAACACGAAGCCAATGCGATTGTTGCGGTAGGCATCCCAGTCGCGGTCCTTGTACTCGCGCGTAGACACCCCATCAATTAGCAGGTCGCCGGAGTCAAAGTGATCGAGCCCACCTATAACGTTGAGCATCGTGGTCTTGCCAGACCCCGAAGGCCCCAGAATGGAGACGAACTCATTGTCCCTAAAGGAGAGGCTTACGTCGTCCAGGGCCACCTGTGTAAAAGTACCAGTGGTATACGACTTGCGCACGTGTTGCAGTTCGAGCATGGCACTCTCCTTGGAACCATGGTGGCGTGAGGTGCTCCTTACCGCCTATATAATTGCGAAATGCTCCTCAAGTTATTATACCGCATCCAAAAGAGCAAAAAGGGTACTCCCTTACAGGCAAAAAAGCTATTATAGGTATGCACAAACTTACGAATGGAGCGTTTAACATATGCCGCGAAGAAGCGAGACCCGCCAGAAGCCCGCGCGAAATATGGCCTTGGACGGCTTGCGTGCCTTTGCCATCGTTTCGGTAGTGCTGTATCACCTGTCTGTTTCCTGGCTGCCAAGCGGCCACATGGGCGTTGTGGTGTTCTTGGTGCTTACAGGCTACCTTGCTTCAAGCACGGTCATAAGAACCATGCGGCGTGAGGGCGGCGTCTCGCTCCCCCGTCTGTGGTTCAAGCGGCTAGTTCGCATATGGCCACCCATGGCAATAATGATTGCGTTTGTGGTGGCGCTGTGCGTCGTCTTTAACCACGTGCTCCTAACCAAGATGCGACCAGACATAATTCCCTCGCTTCTTATGGGAAACAACATAGGAGCAATTGTGCGCGGCGCATCGTACTTCGACAAGCTCGGCGGCACCTCGCCCATAACGCATCTGTGGTACCTGGGCGTAGACTTCCAGTTCTTCGTTATCTGGACCCTTGTGGCCACGCTTACCTGCCCTCGGGGAAGGCCCAGCAGGATGGGACGCAGGATTGCGCTGGGACTGGCACTTGTTTCTGCAATCCTCATGGCTGTGTTCTTCGATCCCAACGCAGACCCCACGCGCGTGTACTACGGCCCCGACACGAGGGCCTTTGCGCCGCTTTTGGGTGCGTGGCTGGGCCTTGCGTGGCCACTGGGCTCCAGGCCGGTTAGACTCACCGCGTCACGCATTACGGTCCGCAGCTTTCCGCTCGTGTTAGTTGGTCCCCTTGCACTCGTAGCCATAATTGTAATTATGGTTCTGGTTCCCGATACGTCGCCCTTCCTGTTTAGGGGCGGCATGTTCCTCGTTTCCATACTCTCGGTACTGGTAATCGCAAGCCTTCTGGAGCGGCGCTCCCCCATGTCGCGGGTGTTCGCGCTTCCGCCAATCGTATGGCTGGGCACCCGCTCGTTTGGACTGTACCTGTGGCACTTCCCCCTGTTCCAGCTGTTTAAGGTAACCAACAACACTACTTCACCTGTAATGATCGCCTTAGCCATAGCGCTTTCGCTTGCTGCCGCAGAGATCTCGTACCGACTTGTGGAGCAAAGGCTCTCCCAGAACCTTATCCCCTTGGTGCTGGATGACCAAATGCTCGCATACGGCGGCACAGCCCGCCTCGTCTCGCTCGTTCCCGCAGGCCTCCTGGCGATTGGCATTGCCGTTGGCGGCGTTGGCCTGGCAGTCGTAGGCGAAGAAACGGCAGTGCCCGAGGGTGCCATACGAAGCACGGGCGTTGGCGCAGCCGAGGCCATGGACCTTTCGGCCCAAAAGAACGCTGCCAGCAGCGACAGCACGTCCAGCAACTCTTCCTCGTCAAACAGCTCGTCGTCGAGCAGCACCAAGCAGAACACCGACAGCATTCCCGAGGGAAGCATTACGCTCAAGTCGTCCGACGAAATTGTAAAGAAGGGCATCTACACGCCCACGGTAATCGCAGACTCCGTTGCAGGCGACGCAGACTGGTACTTTAAGGAACACGTGCCAAACGGTCTTTTGGACAGCTACATCGGACGCCGTCCAGACCAGGCGCTCCAAGTCCTTAAGGGCTATATTGACCAAGGCGTCGTAGGAGACATCATAATCCTGGACTCCTTCTCCAACGTACCTGCAACAGACGACACCATGAAGCAGCTCATAGAGACATGCGGCGACCGCAAGGTCTACTTGGTAAACGTCCGCATCCCCGAGTCCGAGCAAGAGCAAATAAACGAGCAGATCTCGCGCTTTGCAAAGAAGTACGACAACGTGACGCTCATAGACTGGTACGGGTACAGCGAGGGACACCCCGAATGGATCTATCCGGACGGCGAGCACCTAACCCCCGAAGGCCAGCCGTACTACATCGACCTCATCACGAACGCCATAGCCAAGGACTTTGTGGAGTCTGGCGGCTCCGTAACGGAAGACAAGAAATCTAGCGGAAGCTCGAGCACATCTACGAGCACGGAGACCACAAGCGACTCTTCGTCCTCCAGCTCGGATTCGAGTTCCAGCAAGTCCTCCACATCTTCCAGCACGGATTCAAGCTCCAGCAGCTCGTCGACCTCGTCTGGCAGCTCCAGCAGCAAGTCTGCCTCTCTCGGCAATGCAGGGGCATAGGTGCCAAACTATTTCAAACTAGACATACTACTTGAGGGCAGATGCTCTCTATACTCGCGCCGACGCGAATCACGAGCGAAGCGAGTGGGCGAACGCAAGTGAGCGCTGAGCGATCGGGCGAGCATAGAGAGCATCTGCCCGCCAGCAATGGTTGCTGACAAGACCTCATCACACCTGCAGTATTTGGGTTAATCCATTGGCTGAGGGTGGGTCATTTCCGGCTGTTCGCCCGCATGACATTATTATCCACTCGCTCAGCGCTCACTTCGTTCGCTCACTCGCTTCGCTCGTAATTCGCGGTGAATAATAATGCCGCGTGGGCTTCCCATCGGCATAAGACGAGTAATATTGCTGAGTATCCCAACGTGCGCACCTGCCTTACGTCGGACTCCCTACCGTCCGTCGGTATGTCGAGCTCCGCACCATGTGACGGGAGTAAACTTTGACTGCATGCCTGCGGAAGGAGACCGTCATTATGGAAATGCTACTTATGTTCGTCTTGGCCCTCATGCCAATCCTATGGCTCGTTCTTGCCCTATGCGGCATGAAGATGGAAGCCTGGAAGGCTAGTTTTGGCGCGCTCGTAGTTGCTGCGGCGCTCGGAATCTTTGTATGGAAGATGACGCCCATTAACGCGGCAACTGCCGCACTCGAGGGAATGGCAATGGCCATCTGGCCTATAGTCATCGTTATTATCGCTGCCGTGTTTACGTACAACCTCACCGTGCACACCGGCGCAATGGAAACGATTAAGGGTATGCTCACGTCCGTGTCAAGCGACATGCGTGTGCTGGTGCTGCTCATAGGATGGTGCTTCGGGGGCTTCCTTGAGGGTATGGCTGGCTTCGGCACCGCCGTGGCAATTCCCGCATCGATGCTCATGGCACTGGGCTTCGACCCCATCATGGCAATCCTCGCATGCCTTCTTGCGAACGGCGTACCCACCATGTTTGGCTCCATTGGTATCCCCACCACAACGCTTGCAAGCATTACGGGGTTAGACCCCACCAACCTTGCGCTCATGCAGGCGCTGCAGGTGGCTCCCTTTGTAATCCTCACTCCCTTCCTTATGGTCATGCTCGTAGGCGGCGGCCCCAAGGCACTCAAGGGCGTCGTACCCATAACGCTTATAACCGGCATATCCGTGTCCGTTTCGGAAATTGCCGCAGCTGCATTTATCGGCGCCGACCTGCCAATGGTCGTTGCCGCAGTGGTTTCCCTTATCGTTACCTTCCTTGTGGCACTCAAGATGAAGGGCGAGGTTCCGCCCCAGTACGCGCTCGAGACCCCCAAGAGCGAAGAGAAGCTCACACCCAAACGTGCCCTTACGGCTTGGGCGCCCTTTATTCTTATCTTTGTGGTGCTGGTGCTTACTTCCAAACTGGTTCCCTTTATCAATGGCCCGCTTTCTTCCATTAAGTCCGTCGTAAACATCTACCAGGGCGACCCGAACGCAACGCTCACCTTCTCGTGGATAAACACGCCGGGCGTACTCATTCTTGTTTGCGGTATTGTTGGCGGCATTATTCAGGGCTGTCCTTTTGGCGAGATGATGGGTGTTCTTTGGTCCACCTGCAAGCAGATGTCCAAGACCATCCTTACCATGCTTTCGGTTCTTGGCTGCGCAAAGATAATGGGCTACTCCGGAATGATTGCGAGCATCGCCGCATTCTTCGTAAACACGCTGGGCGGGCTGTATCCCCTCGTTGCACCGGTCCTCGGCGCGCTTGGCACGTTTGTAACGGGCTCGGGCACCTCGAGCGAGGTACTGTTTGGTTCCGTTCAGCAACAAGCAGCCCAGGCAATCGGAGCAAACGAGTACTGGCTGTGCGCTGCCAACTCTCTTGGTATCTCCGCCGGAAAGATGCTCTCTCCTCAATCGATTGCAATCGGCACTGCTTCCTGCGGCCTTATGGGCAAAGACGGTGAGGTGCTTGGCAAGATTGCGCCCTATACCTTTGCCTTCGTTATAGTTATGGCCATTATTATCCAAGTGGGCGTAATGATGGGCATTGGCATGTAGCTGCAACCTCTATAGTCTCCCCCAAGCGAAGGTCCAAACCTTCCGGCGCCATGGACAAGCACCGTGCTCAGACAGTCCTCACTTCAACGCGGAACTGTGCGCGGCTGCTTTCCATGGCGCCTCGCGGTTTTGACCTTCGTTTGGGGGCAGACTATAGAGGTCTATGATACTGTCGAACACGTAGACATCATTCGAAGGAGGCAACATGCCCTGCACAACCATACTTGTTGGCAAGAACGCAAGCTACGATGGATCGACCATCGTAGCACGCAACGAGGACTCCATGAACGGCGAGTTTACCCCCAAGCGCTTTTGCGTTGTGCTGTCAGAAGACCAGCCAAAAACGTACACAAGCGTGCTAAGCCATCTGAGCATCCAGCTGCCCGATAATCCCCAACGCTACACGTCTTTGCCTAACGCGCTTCCCGATGAGGGCATTTGGGCAGCGGCTGGCATAAATGAATCGAACGTAGGCATGAGCGCCACCGAAACCATAACCACGAACCCACGAGTTCTTGCCGCCGACCCGCTGGTGCCCAGCCCAACAGCAGCGGACAACAAGACTTCTGGAGGTATTGGCGAGGAAGACATGGTCACGCTCATGCTCCCCTACATTCGCACCGCCCGCGAAGGAGTGCTTCGCCTCGGGTCGCTCCTTAAGCAATACGGAACCTACGAGTCCAACGGGATCGCATTCCACGACACCAACGAAATATGGTGGCTGGAAACCGTTGGCGGGCATCACTGGATAGCCAAGCGCGTGCCGGACGACTGCTACGTAACCATGCCCAACCAACTGGGCATCGACCATTTTGACCTCACGGATGCGGAAGGCGAAGGCAGGGAGTACCTCTGCTCACCTGATTTACGCGCGTTTATGGAAGAGAATAACCTCGATCTAACCATGGACAAGCAAACGGAACCTGCAAGCTCTCGCAAAGTATCGAACATATTCAATTCTCGCCTGGCCTTTGGCAGTGCCGACGATGCCGATCATATATACAACACGCCTCGCGCCTGGGCAATACAGCGCTATCTAAACCCGTGCTCCCTCGCCAAGGAGGGTGCTTCCATGCATCCCGAGTCAGACACGATTCCCTGGTGTCGCACACCGGAGCACAGGATTACCATGGAAGAGGTAAAGTATGCCCTTTCGCTCCACTACCAAGGAACGCCCTACGACCCCTATGGTGCTCCTGGAACGCCCGACCTGCGTGGAAAGTACCGCTGCATAGGCATAAACCGCACAAGCCAGCTGAGCGCCACCCAACTTCGCGGAAACCAGCCCGAGGACTTCTGCGCAATACAGTGGATTGCCTTTGGCAGCAATCCCTTTAACGCCTTTGTTCCCCTATTTGCCAACGTGGACAGGGCTCCGGCGTACTTTACTACCACCCAGAAGACCGTCTCTACCAATAGCTTCTATTGGGCCAACCGCCTTATAGGCGCCTTGGCCGACGCATCGTACGCGGCGTCTCTTCCGCACGTGGAGCGCTACCAGCAAAGTGTTGTGGCCGAGTCCTTTGGCATACTTGCATGTGCCCAAAAGAACGGCGGCTCTCGCGAGGAAGCCAACGAAGAGGTGGCCCGCGTGGTACGTAAGGAGACCGACGAGCTGCTGGGAAACGTACTCTTTGAGGCAAGCATGGGCATGAAGAACGCCTTTTCGCGCTCGGACAACTAGGGTCAATACAGGATAGTCTCTATAGAGCCTAAGTTTTCGTCGTACCGCTAGGGGATACTCCCCATAGGGTACATTGCGGATAATGCCTCTCGTGAGGGAATGGACTTCTCGCAATGTACCCTATGGGGAGTATCCCCTAGCGGTACGACGTTTTCGGACAACCTGCATTGTATGCCTTGTTCCTAGTAGCGTCGCACCCCAAAGTCACGCTCGTCGTCTACCAGGCTTACGGGCTTCTCGCTGCCAACGCTCCAGTTGTCACCGAACCCAGGCACAAGCGTGCTGAGCCTTCTTAGAAAGGCGAGCTGGCCCGTGGAGCTGCCTTGGACCTCTGCGGTTACCGTTCCGTTGCGCTCGTTTCTTACCCATCCCGTAAGGCCTTCCTTGCGTGCACACGTTACGCATGCGAACCTAAAGCCTCGGTTCTGCACACGTCCCACAAAGACGTACCTTACGCGTTCTTTGCGTGCGGTTGATTCCATTCGGCCTCCCTCAACATGGCAAACGACGCTCATAACTGCTAATATCTTAACGAATACAGACGGTTGGAAGTGAGCCATGCGCTGCCTTTACTGCGGAAAGAAGCTCGAAAACCAAACCGCAACATGTCCACGCTGCGGCAGCGAGGACTGTTGTAAGGTTAACTGGCGCGGCGTTGGTCTGACCGTCGTTTTTGCCGTTATATCAATTGCAATAGTGGCTCTTCTTGTTTTTGCCGTTCTAACATGGCACGAGTCCCAAGTGATTCTTATTGGCTAATTCTCGCTGGTAGATCGGACCACGGCTAAGGGACTGTCCCCTATCCGTGGTCCGGTGTCGTTCGTGCGTGGTCAATGAGCGCGGCTTGGTAGCCAGCACCAAAGCCATTGTCTATGTTTACCACCGAGGTTCCGCTAGAACAGGAATTGAGCATGGCAAGCAACGCAGAAACGCCGCCAAAGGCAGCGCCGTAGCCCACGCTCGTGGGACATGCAATAACAGGACAGGCACACAAACCTCCTATTACGCTTGCAAGAGCACCTTCCATTCCTGCCACCGCTACGACTGCGGTTGCTCTTTGGAACGTTGGTGCATACGAAAGCAACCTATGGATTCCAGCTACGCCCACATCGTAGACCCTCTCTACCCTACTGCCCATCATCTGGGCGGTAATGGCAGCCTCCTCGGCACAATACAGGTCGCTGGTACCCGCGCATGCGACCACAACCAACCCATTGCCGTTGGCTGGCGGCATAGACCCCACAACCAGCGCATGCGGTGTCTCAAAGTACTCTACCGGCATGCCACCGCATACCTTGCTCTGCCGTAGCAGGTCCATTGTACGTTGTGCCTTAGCCTCATCCACGCGGGTGGCAAGCACATGGTCCTGGCCGGCGTCAATAAGCGACTCCGTTATGCCCGCAATCTGCTCTGCCGTCTTTCCTGCGCCATATATCACTTCCGCTACGCCGGTCCGCACGCCGCGATGCGTGTCGGGTTTGGCATAGCCAAGGTCGGTAAACGGATCCATGCTTAGCGCAACTATGGCATCGCTCACCTGTACGCTGCCAGAGGCAACGCCATCAAGAAGCTCGGAAAGTTCTTGTCTTTGCATGTAACATACTCCTAACTGCACGTAAAAGCGGCTAGCTAAGCACTATGTTGTTGAGCCATCCCCAGCGTACAGGCACGGTTTCTCCGTAATAGGAGCACCATTCGTCGAGCGTTGTGGTGCGAATGTAGCCAATGTTGTCCATAACGGTGTTGTTGCCCACGTACATGCCAATGTGTCCGTATATGCGCCCTGCAGACGAATGCGGATGGGTAGACACCGCCACGGCCATGCCGGGCTTAAGCTCTGCTCGGTTGGAGCTAAAGCAGAACTCGGCATACATGTCGTTGGCATTGCCCGAAACAAAACCATAGCCTGCGTTTATCATTACGTTAGAACACCAGCCCGCACAGAGCCCACCGCCAGGCGACGGTGTGCTTTGGCACGATGCCACGACCGCGGCCGCAGATCCCGTACTCTGCGCGGGTGCCTGCTCTTCCGCGCTGGCGGGTGCGGGCGTCTTGTCACCCGACGAGGCCGATGCCGAATCCTGGCTATTTGCCTGGCTCGATGCCTGCCGCTCCTGTTCCTCTTTTTGTGCAGACTCCAGTGCCGCCTTCTGCTCAGCTGCCTTCTGCTCGGCGGCTTTTTTCTCTGCAGCCTCACGCTCGGCCTGCGCCCGTGCTGCCTCCTTCTGGGCGGCAAGCAACTCTGAGTCGCGCTTTACAATGAGGTCCTTAACCTCCTTGTCCAGCCCGTCTATGAGCCTCTGTGCCTCCTGCTGCTTGCCTCGCATGGCCTTGAGCTGGTCTGCCTGGGTGCGACTTACCTCTTCCAGGCTCGCCTCTTGCGCCTCGAGCTCGGCACGCTCGTATGCGCACTCCTCGCGCATGCTGTTTACGTCGGCTATGAGCTGGGCCTGCTCGTCGGTTATCTTGTCGTAGTAGTAGAGGTTGGATATGAGTTCTTCTACGGAGGTGGAGTGAACGAAGAGGTCCACCATGCCACGACTGCCGTCTTTGTACTCTTCCGACACACGGTCCGACAGCTCCCTGCGCTTGGTGGCGAGCTTTCGTTCCAGTCCCGCAATACGTGTTGTGATCTTGGAGATCTTTGCCTTTACGGCCTCGATCTGGTCGAGCGTCTTTGACTGCTCCGTACTAATCTTCTCGTATTCCGTGGCAATGGCATTGAGTTCTGCCTGAGCGCTTGTCAGACGCGACTGAGCAGAGCTCAGGTCCGTTTGGGTATCGGCAAGCGCTGCCGCTGGAAAGCCAGACATAATGCCAGATATGGCAAGAATGCGCAAGGCGGAACGCCTTGTGAGCGTGGTGCGTTTAGGGTTCATTTTTACTCCTCGAGCTTTTGGCAAGAGCAGACTTACTATAGCACGACCACAAATCGGGCGCAGTCCCTTAGTTGAGGTTTTGTGCCAAAACAACAACTAAGGGACTGCCCTAACGAACGATGGGGACGCTGTGCAGCATGGGGATATTCCCCTATGGGTACATCGCGGATAGGTTTCCTTAAAATGGAATGACCTGCTCGCGATGTACCCGACGGGGAGTATCCCCAATGTGCACAGCTCCCCCAGACCCTTAACTAAATGGCGGTGGGGTACTCCCCTTGATAGGTCGCCGCTGTCCGGTCCCGCCTTACTTTGTGCGGAAGGCGTTGGCGGTTGGACCAGGGGCGGCTGCACCCTTGGAGAGGACCACCAGCTCGACTGCCTCGGCGCGCTTGCCGAAGCCAGAGGACCCGGCAGGCTCGCCATCCTTGGCCCAGCCAGACCAGCCAAACGTCTGGGAGTGGACGCGATACCACACGCTTAGGTATGCGGCGTCATCTCCCGTAAGCTTCACGCGCACGGCTTCCATACGTCTGGACTGGCCAGTTGTGCCACTAATGGCCCCGTTGGCAGACCAAGACGCCTCCCAGCCAATGCCCCTTAGGTGCGACAGGTACTCAACACCAGCAGACGGCAGCGCTGGCGTCTTGAGCCAGAATGCCTCCATGCGCTTGGCCTGGCCAGTTGTGCCAATAGTACCGGCCGGCTTGTAGCCTAGCCAGCCATCGCGGCGCACGTGGGCGTTGCCTTGGAGTACGGAGCGGAAGGCGGTGATCGAAGGATTGTAGTCGGTGGGACGGGCATCGCCCTTGAGCACGACCATCTGGAGTGCCTCTCCCCTCTTCGCAAGCCCGGCAGTACCGGCCGGCGCGCCATCGCAGGCCCAACCCATCCAGCCGTACGTTTGGGAGTGCACGCGATACCACACATGATAGCCCGCATCTGAGAGTCGCTGCGAGAGCTTTATCTGCACCGCCTCGAGCCTGCGAGCCTCTCCTGTGGTACCGCAGAGCGCTCCGTCGGAGGTCCACTTGTCCTGCCAGCCTATACCCTGCAGGTGGGCACGGTACTCAATGGTGCCACCGGTAACGGTAGCGGCAAATGCCTCCAGGCGCTTGGCCTGTCCCACGGAGCCCAGCGTGGTGCCATTGGCCACGGCCGGAAGGTCTCCCTTGGTCTGCATGTGTCCAGAGTAGCTTGTGGGCAGGCTGTTGCCGCCGTCCACCTGGAACTCGTACGTTACGGAATCCTTGAGGTTGCCCTTGCCGGTTATGATGACCTTGGCCTTGCCCACGCCCACGTTGTCCTCGTAGGAGAGCGTGTAGTCGCGACCTTCCACCATATCGTATCCGTTGAGCGTGACCTTTGGCTTGGGTGTTACGGCCGAGCCGGTATATGCCACCGATGCGGGAAGCTCAACGTCGCACGACTTCACGGATCCCGGCACGATGGTAAAGGTGACCACCCTGTCGTTCTTGTCGGTAGTTATGTCGTCGGAGTTATCCTCCTCGAAGTCGTTCGCATCGTATTCGTAAGGTATTGCCCTATCCGGCACGTTGGTGGGATGCTCCTCGTCCTGCTCCTCGCTATCCTGCGCCTGCGTCTCCACGTACCAGCTCGCGTTGTCAGCGACCTTGGCAGTTACCTGATACTTGCCCACGTTGGTGGCACACGCATCGCCTTCCTCGTCTATGCCGTCGTCTGCAGCAAGCGGTCCGCCCTCGAGAGCCTGTAGGTCGTGCAGCGTGTAGTTGTCGCCACCCCATACACCAGCCTGTGGCCCGCCGTCGAACACAAGCTCATCGCCCTCGGGCACGTCTGCCAAGTTCTCGAGCCAATACACGTAGGCCACCGTATCGCTGTTTTCCTTGCCAGCGGCAGAGGTGTATGCCTCTATAAACAGCATTCCGTCATTGCCAATCTTGTTGTTGTCGGTATCCAGGTAGATGGGCTCGCCGTTGTATACTGTAAACTCGCCATCGGAGTTAATGCGATAGTTTATCTGGCCAAACTCCTCGTCGGTGTCGAGGAAGATCGTCTGAGGCGAGAGATACGTGCCCTCGTCCACGGTGGCATAGGGCTCTGTCGCCTGAACGATCTCCTTCTCTTCCGGGTTGTAGTGCACGTACACGTCCACCTGGTTGCTCAAGTTGTCCGGATTGGCAGCATGAGAGAGGTCCACCGTACCCGGCACCCTATATGTGCTCGTAACGTTTCCGTCGTCATCGACGTCCTGCACAACTAGGTCGTGCTCGCCCCACGTTATGTTGGCATCCTCCACCGAACCGTCGCTGAATATGATCTCGGTAGACTTGGGTAAGACACTGGCAAGGTCTGTGCCAAAGGGCACATCATATACGTCCACGGGATCGCACACGAAGACGAGCTTCGTCGCCGTCTGCGGGAAGTACAGGTAGACAGTGCACTTCTTGCTTTCCCCAAAGATGTCGTCGGCCACCAGCGCAGTGTACACGTCATCGTCACCCATGTCCTCATCGCCGGCGTCTTGTGGCGTCATGGCACCCGTATCGCCCTCTTGCGAGTCCTGTCCCTGCTCCTCGGCTGGCTCAGACTGAGTCTCGACAGACTGCCCGCCAAGCGTGCTGCCGTCATTGTATGCCGCATCCACGTCGTCAGCGAAGGCGAACTGCTTATCCTCAGCCGGCTTAACCTTTACCGCAGCGGTATATGCTTCGCTAAAGGCCGCCTTGCCATCGGTTGGCACAGCAGGATCCCATGTGAGTCCGTTGCCGTCATCGTTGTCGATTGCCAGCGGTATAGCCTCAAACGCGTTGTTGGCCAACGTGGACGTGGGTGTTATCTGGCTCGCGGTAGCCAAAGGCTGTCCCGCCACAGGCGCAGCCATTTGCACGGTTATGGCCTTAACGATGGGCATGTAGCGTGCCTGGACGGTAAACGTGGGGGTGGTATCGAATGCGGGAGCAGTGTTAAGCTTGAACTCCGCCGAAGACCCATCCACCTCGTAATCGTCGGTATCTGTATCGGTACCAGCAGGTTGAGTGTCTACTTTTGTTAATCCTTCCGGTACGACCCAGTCCACAAACACTCCGCCCTCGACCGTGGGTGCGGGAAGCACGAACTTCATGTCTGCATCAAGCTCTATGGTGTAGCTCTGCGTGATATCTGCATTGTCTTTGTTCTTGAGAACTTTATTGGCGTTTACATCGAATGCCTGTACCGTAACGCTAAACTTCTTGGGCTCCGTTACCGTATTGGTAAACACCACGGTTACGGTGGCCGTGCCGTCTGCGTTGCGACGCCAGGTCGCAGAGTCCGCATCCTGAGGCTTGGTAACGGTAACGCTGCTCTTGAACTGCTGTGCTTTATCCTGCGGCAGCACCATGGTTCCAGTGTAGGTAATGGTACGTTGGAGGTTCGTTACCGCATCGGCTTGTTCGCCCACCACGCGCCGCCATGCAATCTCCGGAATGGCAAACTGCTCGCCTCCATTGCTCCAGGTAAGCTTGCCAGTTTCTGGCAGCGGCGCGCCTTCGGCAGGCTTGGCTACCTCAGCGGTAACCGCTCCGACCCTGTCTACGTACTGTGCCTTAAAGGTCGCGTCGTAATCGGGCACGTTAAACTCAACATAGCGGTTGGTGTAGCTGGATCCGAGCACGGTTTGCGTCACATCTTCCGATTGGCCATTCGTAACTTGCCAGCCAGTAAAGCGCTTGTCAAGATCATCTTTGGCCATCACGCTCTTGGTACTCCCTGCACGCCATCCGAATGTTTGCGCCGTGCTGCCTGGGCCATCATATACGGATACGATATGTGTTTGAGGGTCGGTTGCGTCAGCAAAGGAGACAAATGCAGCATTCTGTGCTGGGTCACAGAAGGTGTATCCCACTGGGGAGTTTACGGTAGTGTTTGTATCATAGGCAAACTGCCAGCTATCGTCACCAATCTTAGGAGCAAGGGCAATCTTTGCGGTGTACTGAGTGTTGGCCTCGGCATTGCCATCGGCAGAGGCGGGAATCCACGTAAGCGTGTTTCCTATACTGCCGCCAGCTATGTCGGGAGTAGCAAATCCTGCGTCTGCGTTCGCCAACGTGACGTTAACCTTTGCCGTATTGGCAAGGGGACTCCCCGTTGTAGGTACGGCTAGCTCGCTTACCGTAATGCTCGACACGATGGGCTTGAACATAGCCTTTAGCGACAAGGTCGTGGTAGAGTCCTCTTCTGGGGCGGCGGTTAGTCTAAAGGTGTTCGCCTTGCCTTCCACCGGGGCGATCCCTTCGCCAGGCTCCCAGCCAACGAACTCTCCGCCAGCAACGTTGGGACGTGCCACCGCAAACGTGGTACCGTCCTCCTCGTCTGGCTCGTACTCGCACGTGAAGGTCTCCGCAGTCACACCTTGCAGAGCGTCGGCGTCGCTGTTGTTAACGTCGTACGCTGCAACCTGTACGTCGTACGTTACGGGATCCAGAGGGGCGCTTGGACCAACGGCCTTGCCAGTGGTAAAACGCACCTCCACCGTAAGCGTGCCGTCGCTGTTCCAGGTCTTACGTACTTGGATGGCGTCCTTGTCGCTTGTCCAGTCTTCAACGATCTTTACTTTGTCGCTGTCTTTGCCCTGAAGCGTTATGGTTGGCTTGCCATTCTCTCTGCTCAGCAGGCTCGCATGCTCCTTGGGAACCACAATCTTGGCCGTGTACGTCGTGTTTTCGTACAACACGTTGGCCAGTTCCTCGGTCTTGTTCTCGCGTGTCCACGAAATACCGGTGTCTACGTAGTAGTTCCTGTTGTTGTACACGTATTTGAGCGTCGTAAGAGTTGGCAGCTGCTTATCGTTATCGCTCGCCTCTGGAATGCCAAAGGCGTAGAGCTCGAGCTCCTCCACTCGTGGCACAAACTGCGCCGCAACCGTAAGGGCATAGTTGTATGGGATGCCGTAGCCCTCATGTATGTCGTTGCCTGCGGGCATGGTAAAGGTTATGGTCTTGTTGTTTGTGCCCTGGCCGTTATCGTTCTTTAGCCTAATCCGACTCGTTATGTCTTTGCCTGCGGCATTGGTAAACTTCCATCCAGTAAATACCCTGTTTGCAGGCACCACGGCCGAAACCGTATACGTAGCACCCTCGCGCAGCCTGAGCTCCTGCTTCGTACCGCTAGTGTTGTCTATAACCGTTACCTTGTGCGTGTCGTCGTGGCCGTCTATTACGTAGCTTACCTCCGGGCTTTTGGTGCCATACGATATGGCGTATGTCGTAACGGTGTACACGTCCCTGTCGGCAAGGTCGATGTCTATTCCGCCACGGTAGATGTCGTAGCCGTTCTTGCAGATGTCCTTCGTCTTGTTCTGTGAGGTGGCACCGTTCTTGCGCGTAAGCTTGTAGTAGATGGCCTCGCCCTTTACGTTCTCCACGTCCAGCACGATGCGCTGCTTGCCGTTGAGCCTGTTCTCCTTGCCCGTCTCGAGCGTAATGCTGGCATCCTTGCCGGCCTTTGCCTTCGGGGCTGCAACGCTCTTGGCGTTGGCGATAACATATGGACCCGGCATGCCAGAGTAGGTGTTGTCCTTCGAGCGCAGCCATGCAAGCGCGAGCTCGGGATAGTGGTTGCTCATTATGCGGGACATGTTGTGCGCCATGGTACCCATCATCATAAGGGTGTTGGTTTCGTAGCTCTTGGTGGCGTTGTCCTTGCTCGTAAACGTAAAGATGAAGTCCATGAGCTGGTACCCGTACTTGTCGAGCAGCTTTATTTCGTCGGCCGTCAGGTAGTCGTATGCGCCCGTGGCCTTGAGCTGCTTGAAGAAGGTGTTCACGTAGCTCTTCTTCTTATTGGTATCCAAGCCGCTCCAACCCTTTATGAGCTTGTTCATCACCTCGAGCTTGGACAGCTCGCCACCAATGGTGGGCAGGCGGTTCATTATGGTGCCGGCACGCTGCAGGAAGCCCTCCGCGCGCTCGGGCGGCATGGCAAACACCATGGCAACGATGCTCCTAAACGCCGGCTGAACGCTGGCGGCATAGGCACCACGGTTGGCGATGCACCATCTTTGTGCGTTTGCCAGCAGGTCGCGCAGGAACACCTCCTCGCTGATGAGCTTTTTCATCTTTTTCTCGTACTTGGCAACCGAGTCCTCCTTGGGTCCCATGTCGGGCCAGAAGTGCATGGCCGCCGTGGAAAAGTAGTTGTCGTACACGATGGCTGGGTCCACGGATTCCAGCTGCTTTATCATGTTTGCCTTGCTGTACTGGTAGGAGTACTCGGGATCGTTGTCGCGATAGGTGGTAACGCTCCTCGACACACCGTTAAGCGCGCGCGTGACCGTTTGCGTGCTCGACTTAACGTTTGTGTTGTGGTTCTTTCCGGGAACATAGTGATCCACGCCATAGCGCTTGAAGCCCATCTCGGTCGGACCAACCAACGGCACAAGGTCGCCGTAGTTAATTATGTTGTGAATGCTGTAGTACGAAGCCTTGTTGCTGCTGTTCTCGGCCTCGTCGGTGCCGCCCTGCGGGGCCTCGAAGGTGTAGGCGAACACCGGGCACTGCCATTGCTGGCTGCTGGCAACGCCGTACTTCTCGATAAGGCGCTTGGCCGTGAGGTTGGAGGTGGCCCCGGCACGCGAGAAGCCAGCTATCCAGAAGCTCACCTTGCCCTGCTTGGCCTTTTCCAGAAGTCCGTTGCGCGCCAGGTAGGCATCGACCTCGCTGGTCACTTGGTTAGCAGCCTCGGCAAAGCCCTGTGCCTCGGTCGCCGTGGTGGAGCTGGTGCCGTCTCCCAGGGTAAAGTTGCTGCCCCACTCCGCCTCGTAGTTGGCGCCACGCACGGCAATGGGAACCAAGACCTGCCCCGAGCCCGTGTTGTCGGCCTTAACGAGCTCCTTGCTCGCAATGGTAACGCCAATGGTGCCGATTCCCGGCTTTTGCACGTTGAAGTCGTTTACGTAGATCTTCTGGTCGTCACAGCCGATGTCGGCCATAAACTGCCGTGCAGAGGCGTGCTTGTTTATGTAGCCGTCCTTGTCCGTGGTCTTGCCGGTGTTGAGGTAGAAGCCGCTCATGGCCATGCACAGCGACGTGGTTGACAAGGCGTCGTTGTACGTCATGGGATCGCGACCATTGCCATCGCTGTTAATGAAGTAACCATCCGAGTAGTAGAACTGGGCAGCCGAGTCGGCATCGGACTTCTCCACGTTGGGGAAGCGCACGTAGCAGCGCAGACGCTTAATACCATCGATTTTTCCGTCTTCCGCAGGCGTCGCGTTCTCCGCCGCGATGGTGGTAACCTGCTTGGTCGACTGTCCGCTCGAACCCGTTCCCTCGGGCGTCTTGCCATCCCTCACAAGGAAGGTCTTGCGGATCGAACCAGAATCGTTGTACGTGAAGTGATACCCCCCGTTGTCCGACGTAAGGTAGCGCAGGCAGTTGGGAGCCTTGTCTTGGGGACTTGTTACCTGATGCGAATCGCTCTTGGGGTACGCATAGCCTGCGCGTACCTCGGAGCCGCGACCCAAGTTAAAGGTCATGTATGTGCTGGGGTTCTCGGTAATCAGGTTGCCTTGGTTGCCGTTGTCCTTAATAACGCACTTGCCGTTAACGAACAGCGTGAACGCCTTGACCGGGCCGCGTGACGTGGAGCGCACGTACACTCCCCCTCCGGCCATCTCCTTGCGCTGGGTCTGCGTTACGTTGTTGGAAACAATAGTGCAGTCGGCAATGCTGTCCATCGCACGGGCGTTTCCGTTGGTAAAGTCGCCAATGTACACGCCGCCGCCAGCCTGTGCAGCCGTATTGCGCCTAATGGTAAGGCCGGACAGCGTTATGTTGGTGTCCGTCGTGCCTACACCGCCGCCACCTCCCGCAGTTCGGTTGCCCTCCACGAGGAAGCCCGAGACGCTCGTTCCGGCACCGTTAACATACACGCCGCCGCCAATCTTGCCCCCGTTGGCGTTGTTGGAAACCTCCGTCTTCGCGTTGCCGCTAACCACCGTGTCGGTGCTATTGGTCATTATGCCACCGCCGTTGCGCTTGGCGTAGTTCTCCTTGATCTTTGCGTTCTTCATAAAGAGGAAGAACTTGTCGCTGCCTGCGTATATACCGCCACCGTCGTTGTATGCATAGCAGTGGGAGATCTCGGAGTTGTTGAGCGCCACGGTGGTATTGGAGCCCTCGGCCCATATTCCGCCGCCGTATCCGTCCTTACCCCAGTTCTGCTCGGCACGACAGCCAACGATGGTAACGTCGTTGAGCGTGAGCTTGGTGTTGCCATCCAGGTCTATGCCGCCCGACTTGTTGGTGCTGTATCCGCCGGTAATGACGCCACACGCGCTAATGGTGGCAGACTTCTGCTCGCCGCTGCTGTTCCAAGTCCGCACCTGCTTGTTGGAACGAGCTCCACCGTTTATGGTTAGGCTCGTCTTGCTGTTGACCTTTATCACATGTCCGCTGGAGTTCTGCTTCGTGAGTCCGCGATCGTACACGTGCCCCTGCATGTGAAGCACTATGTTGGAGTTGCCCGGCAGCTCCAGGGGCACGCCAGACCAGTTGCTGTCCATGTATATATCCATGGCAGTAAAGCTCTTGCCGTTGTTGAGGAACTTCTGCAACTGGGCGATGGAGCTGAAGTTTCCGTTGCCCTTGTTGGAGGTATAGTGGCCGCTGTCGGCAGCATATGCTGGTCGAGCCGCCAAAAGCACGAAGGCACAAAGTGCCAATAGCCATAAAGCATGGTAGCGTTTGCGAGCTGAAAGTGTGTGTTTCATGGCAGCCTCCCTCACGGTACAGTTACCCTTAATTATAGTTTAGTTGTGACGCTCCTGTCCCTAAACAAAGGCAAGCCCTTCCGACGCCAGGGACGAGCGCCGTGCTCAGACAGTCCTCGCTGCGCTGCGGAACTGCGCGCAGCTGCTTTCCGCAGACGTACCCTTTGGGGATACTCCCCCTGCGGTACATTGCCCGCAATGTACCGCAGGGGGAGTATCCCCAAAGGGTACGTCTGCGGAATATGACCCTATTCGTACTTTCTAAGAACAGAGGAGCCCGACTCGCTCACATATACGGAGAGGCCACCACCAGAAACGTCGAAGTCCGCCCATCCCTCACCGTCGGTCTGCACGTTGGGGTGATTGCCCACCACGCACACCCACGTCTCGTTGCAATGGCGCGGTCCCACGCACATGCGCTTACGTCCCTGCGCACGATCCGACACGACCACCGCGCATCCGCTCGACTCCCACTCGTCCACGCCTTCACGCGTAAACCCAATTACATCGGGAGAGTCAGACCAGTTTTGCTGCGAACCATATGCCAGCAACTCACGAATCCTAATTAGGCGTGCAAGCTCTGGCACTGCATCTACCCTATCCGTACCATACAGGTCCCCATAGAAGACGCACGGGTACCCGGCCTCGTTTAGCAATATGAGCGCATATGCCGCAGGCTTGAACCAGTCCTCGACGTAGGACTGCAGGGCCTGGCCGGCTTGCGTGTCGTGATTGTCCACAAACGTAACGGCATTGAGCGGGTCCGCCTGCACGAGCGTACCGTCAAAGATTGTCGAAAGGTCCATGTTGCCGTTGGAAACCGACACATCGTGCAGCTTAAAGTGCAGGAACACGTCAAACAGGCTCATAACACGTTCGGGGCCCAAATATCCCTCGAGCGAACCGAGGGAAGACTCCCAGTACTCCCCCACGGCATACAGTTCCCTGCCCACTGCAGCCTGCACGTCGTTGAGCCAGCGTATGTAGAAGCTTCGCTCCATGTGCTTTACCGCATCCAGGCGAAAACCGTCCGCCTTGGTTAGCTCCGCAAACCATATGCCCCACCGAACAAGTTCGTCGTATACGGGCGGATAGAGCAAGTCAACGTCGCAGCCCATAAGGTAGTCGAAGTTTCCGAATTCATGGGTTACGTTATTGTCCCAATGCTTGCCCTCAAACAGAAATATGGAGTTGTCTCCGTTTGCGGCGTTGTAGTCCACCCCGTGGAAGCATTTCCAGTCCCATATAAAGTCGCTATAGCTCCCCGCCCGACCGGGAAATGTGAACTTAGACCAGGCCTCGATGGTTTGAGTGCCCGATACAACGCGATTCCTGTCTTCGCGTGCCACGGCAACGGCAGGAACCCATTCGCATTCGTCTGCGCCCATTCGCTGATTAAGGACGACGTCCACCAAGACCTTAAGGTCGTGCGCGTGCAGCTCTTCTACGCATTTTAAAAATGCCTCACGCGTTCCGTACTTCGTGGGAATCGAGCCCTTTTGGTCAAACTCGCCCAAGTCGTACAGGTCGTAGACACCGTAACCGACGTCTTGTGCCCCTGCGGCACCTTTATAGGCCGGCGGCAACCAAACAGCCGTTATGCCCATGTCGCGCAATTCTTGCGCACGTCGCGCAACGCGCTCCCAATGCAGCCCGTCCGACGGCAGATACCAGGAGAACCCCTGTAAGAGTGTCTTGTTTTTTTGGCAGCCCATTGTGTTGCTACTTGTTCCAGTCGCTCATCTTGCTAAGGTCCTGGCCCTTGTTTTCTGTGTTGCCTTGCGACGATGGCTTTGCGTTTTTGGTGGCCTTCTCTATAAACGTGAGCTTGCACGTAGTGGTAAAAGTAGTGCTGGCCCCGCTTCCGCTCGTGGTCTTTTTTACGATGCCTAACGAGTCTACAATGCAGAGGTATGGTCCATATGCGATGTTCTGTATAACTGCACGAGCTTCCTCGTACGAGCCCGTTTCGTAGGAAATCTGGCCAACGCGATGTACGGTATTGTCGTCTTTGAGTTCGGGATCATCAAAGTCTATGTGGTATTCGCGATCGGTGGGAATAACACCGTTGAGGTATGCCATAAGGCTCTGCGTGTTGTCGTAGTTGGGAACAATAATGGGAAGTATCCCCTGCGCCTTGTATGCGTCAACCTCCGTGGACATTTTTTTGAGCTGCGCGGCCATTGTTTGGTTAGAAACAATCTGGTCCTGTGCCTGGGCAATCTGGGCGTCGAGCTCCGCCGTTTCTGTTTGGACCCTAACGAATACGAGCTGATACCATGCAATGACCACAGCAACGAGGGCAAGAAGTGCCAGGAGAACCTTTTCGCGTTTGGAAAACGTATACGTTAGCATCCCTATTTCTCCTTGTCCTCTGAACCCACCAAGGTAACCACGAGCGTGGTGGTCGATGTCTCTCCCTCTTTCTTCTGGTTTGATGCAGCGGCAACGTTAACACGCTCAACGACGCTCTGGCCTTCTAGATCCTTGGCAATGCTGCCCGCCGTCTCCAGTGTTGCGCCTTCCAGCGTAAGCGTTACCGTACCTCCATCTATTACGATTCCACTTACCGACGCCTTGGGCATTACGAGCTTTTCCACCATATTAAGAATGGATATGGCATCGGTGGAGTCTCCACCATAACGCGTCATATATCCGTCGTAAGCTTCCTTTATGTCCCCGTAGTTTGAAAGAGACGCAGAGAGCTCCTGGGCGGTACTCTGCTGAACGGCAAGCTCCTCGCGCTTTTGCGCGACGGCAGTCAGAGGGTCAAGGACACCAAATTTAACAAGCAGCGCACCTACCACAAGCGCAATTACGCCACCAATAACAATCGAGCGAACGTCCATGGACTTCTCGGACGTTTGGTAGAGGTTCATGGTCCTCTTGGTCGGATAGTCCACGTTGCCGCCGCCAGAATTCCCGCCCTTCTTAAGGCGACTGGTTATAAAGGACAGGTTTATTTCTTTTTTCCAATCAAGCGCCATTGATGCTCGCCTCGCCCTCTAGCAGACTTGCAATCGCCATAGTGTACGAGCCTCCGTTGTCCAACTCCATCATTTCGGGAGGCATGACCATCGTGGCAAGCTCCAAGGGTATGGGAAAAGCCCTTACCACCACGTCCAGCAGCTGGGGTATTTCTACGCCACCACCCAGCAGATACATGCGCTCGACGTCGTTCTCGTTCGAGAAGTTATAGAAGTTTATAACCTTGTTTATCTCGAAGCACAAGCGGTCGTACACCGCCTCGCACTCGGGGGCATCCAGGACGCCCTCGAAGTTGGACGCCTTGTACGTGCTTGCCACATGACGGTCCACGTTCTTTATGTCTGCAATAACGGCGTCCAGGTCCCTACAACCAAAGTCGATAGTCTTTGACGCCTTGAACTTAGATCCCTTAAACAGCTGCACAGAAACATGCTCATAGCCAATGTTAATAAATACCTGATGCAAGCCGTCCTCTATGGGGTTGCGGTTAAGATAGTCTATTAGAAGTCGCGTGTATGCCATCTGTGAGGGAATTACCACCTTTAGGCGGAACCCGGCCTTTTTGAGCATGGCCGCGCGCTCCTCTATGAGCTTTTTGCTTGCCGCTGCCGCATACAGCTCCAGCCGCTCGGGCTTTCCCTCCTCGTCCGACACCATTTCGTCCACTGCGTAATCGTATACGTAGTTG
Source organism: uncultured Coriobacteriaceae bacterium (assembly GCA_902793465.1). Taxonomy (GTDB): domain Bacteria; phylum Actinomycetota; class Coriobacteriia; order Coriobacteriales; family Atopobiaceae; genus RUG440. Next base: position 38,496 of record CADBDT010000006.1, read on the forward strand.
CCAGGGTCCTCGTCTATGTAGTCCCTAAACTCATAGGGAAGGTTTAGCTTAAGCTCCGCGTCGGTCATGGGCGGAAGGGTAACATGCCTAAAGAAGGAGCCACTCTCTCCCAGCACCATAACTACATCGCGCGCCCGTATACGCTCTTCCTTGCGAATGCTTGCAATAAGGCTCACAAGCGTCTGAGGCGCTATTACGCCATCCTCGCCTATTATGTTCTCCGGTAATGGACGGGAGATTAGGCGCACCGTTCCGCCATCGCGGAAAGCGAACTTTATCGATGCTGTCCCTAAGTCCATTCCCACTATAGAAGCCGCCATACGTACCTCCAAGAAACAGCAAAACAATATATACATAATACGCGAATTCTCGCGCTCGTTACTTTACAAATGGACCAACGACAAGTACCAAGAAACCACTTGCGGACCAACCAACATAGTAACCCAACAGGAAAGCGCAATGGCCGGGCCAAAGGGAATGAGTCGCGACTGCGCGTCTTCTACCACCTCGCTGGCATCCGCGTCCACCTCCGTTTGTGCAATCTCACCGGTTTCCGGATCCTCGCCGGCGTTTGTCGCGCGCTTGCCTACCGCGGCCAAAACGATTCCAAGCACGCATGCCAGAATAATAAGGAAGAGGGACTGCTGCCAACCAAAATACAACCCAGCAACAAAGAGGAGCTTTACGTCTCCTCCGCCAAGGCTCGGTCGCCCAAGCACATGATCCATTACAAGCGACAGCAAAAGAACGGGTACGGCAACAACAAAGGCCCCCACAAGAGACTCAACAAGCAATGCCAGAGCATCGTGCATTCCAAGCGCGCCTCCTATGCCAATGTAGGCAAGTCGTATAACAATGGCTGCCACTATGGTTGAGTTTGGTATTACATATATATCGAGGTCGGTGAGCGAAAGTACCAAAAGGGCGCAGCTAAACGCTATGAGCTCCACAGTTGTTAGTGTGAGTCCGTACCTAAGAAAGAGCGACACAAACACGCATGCACAGAGCGCCTCTACCAGCGGGTAGCGCGCACTCACGCGCGTGCCGCAATAGCGGCATTTTCCACGCAGCAGCAGCCAACTAAAAACTGGCACAAGATCCTTTGCGGCAAGCTCGTGACCACAGCTCACGCAATGGCTGCGACCTTTTGTTACCGACTCCCCATGAGCCATGCGCCACGCCAGACAGTTAAGAAACGATCCCATGCACAGCCCGAGCAACGCCACGACAAAAACGCAGTATGCCATTGCAAACGATGATTCGAACACGCGGTCCTCCTCATAACAAATAAAGTGAACAGGCCAGCCACATTTTTGGCTGGCCCACGTTCCCTATGGATACATATCCCGTTGGCTATGGGTTAGTTTGAGTCGTTGCCTCAGGCGTTGCGACTGCAGGGGTCGGCGTAACCGCGCCGCCGCCACCGCTAGGCGCTTCGGTTCCTCCGCCAGCGCCCGAATCGCCGCTCCCTCCAGAGCTTCCGCCGCTGTCGCCTCCAGAAGACCCGCCATCGGATCCACCGATGGGCGTACTAGAGCCACCTGTATCGCCGCTAGAGCCACCAGAGCCTGAACCAGAGCCAGTATCAGAGCTGGAACCGCCGCCGCTTCCGCCGGTCTGGCCACTGTCGGAGGAGCCACCGCTCTGTTGGCCGTCAGTGTAGTCGTCTTGGCTACCCTGATTATTGCTACCACCGTCGTTATAGTTATCGCGATTGCCTTCTTGCGACTGGTTCTCCTGCTGTTTCTGCTTGTCGGCCTCGCTCTCCACGATCTTTAGCTTTTCCTTTTCCTCGGCCGCTACGCGCTCGGCTTCCTCTTTTGCCTTCTGCGCCGCCTCTTGCTCCTTTATGGCCTCTTCGCGACGCTCGCGCGCGGCTTCCGCCAAAGAATCGGCATGCTGCGTTCGCTCTGGGTCGGCACGAACAAAGGCACATGCTTGGTCAATCTGTTCGTCGGTTACCGCCAAGGCACCTATGGGAGCAAACGTAACGTAGTCGGATACACTGTTGGATACAGAAAAATCCTCCCCAACTTCCACGTTAAAGGTAACGGCTGGATTGCTGTATACGACTCCAGACGACGCAATGGGCATGCCCACAAGGGTAATCTCGTACGAACCGGGCTCAAGTCGCAGGCCGCTACCATCCTTGGACACGTACGTGTCTTTGTCTACGCCCTCGCCAGCCTTAGTGGTGCCAGTGAGCTTTATGGGAACGCGCGAGCTCCTGTTGTCGAGCTCAGGAACGTACAGTGGCAACGAGACTGCCGCACGATTGTCGTCGAAGCTTTCGGCAGCACCCTGTTTGTACGCATCTAAAACCGTAGTGTTTTGCGACGGCTTAAGAAATAGCACGTACGAAAATCCAGAGAGACACATTATGGCAATCGCAGCACAGGCAATCGCACCTACAAGCTGAGGAACGCTCTTGTTGCTAAGGGGTCTTTGCACCGAATGACCGGCAAACCTGTCCTCAACGCTCACCGGCTCATACGTCTGCATGTCCAGCGAATCAAAAGGTTGCTCCTGATCGTACACGCCCATTGGTGACCTCCTCAAGTAAAGAGTCTATATAGCTATATTACCTAGTGCGCACAGTGCTGTCTCATGTTTTTTCTCACTACTCAATATGACCACCGTTAGCAAGGGCAGTTAGTAAGAATCTTGGGCAGGGGCAGTCCCAAAAGAAGCGCCAAATCCTTCCGGCAGCCCAGAAAGCACCGTGCTCAAACAGTCCTCACTTCGTTGCGGAACTGCGCGTGGCTGCTTTTTGGGCCGCCTGGCGGATTTGGTTCTTCTTTAGGGGCAGGAGCAGTCCCCCAGTCGAGTCATTGAACAAGACTTTAACTGAGGGACTGCCTTCAATTGCTATACCGTCGTATTCGAGGTACTAGGCTACTACCGAGCGCTCCACGTAGTCGATGCCGCGCTCCTTGGCAACGGCGTTCGTAAGCGTTACACGAGCAATCTCGCCAAGGGCCTGCTTGGTGAAGAAGGCCTGGTGAGAGGTAACTACCACGTTGGGGAACGAGCAGAGGCGCGCCGTAATGGAGTCCACGAGCTCACCGGAGCGGTTGCGGTATACGTTCTCGTTCTCCTCCTCGTACACGTCGAGGCCCACGGCGCCAAACTTGCCGCTCTTTATGCCGTGGATGATGGCAATCGTGTCTACCAGGCCGCCGCGACCGGTGTTCACGAAAATGACGCCGTCCTTCATCTTGGAAACGGCATCCTCGTCGATCATGTGATAGCTGTCCTTGTTCAGGAACGCGTGCAGCGAAATGAAGTCTGCAACCTCGTACAGAGGGTCGTAGCTCACGCGACGGTCTGCAAAGCCGACGCCCTCGATAAGGCAGTTGGCCTTCTCGTCGTATACCATTTGGCCATCGGCATTGTATACGGGCACGTACTCGTCTACGATCCCGGCATCTACGAGAGCCTTGTTGGGGCCGAGGTCGGCACCGACGACCTTCATGCCATAGCCCTTGCAGATCTTGCAGAGGGCTGCGCCAATGCGACCGGTGCCAATGATGCCCGCGGTTTTGCCGATGAGCGTCTCGCCAACGAGGCCGTCCAGCGAGAAGTCGTTCTCGCGAACGCGGATGTAGCCCTTGTGGATACGACGGTTTGCCGTCTGGCCGATGGCCATGGCGTGCTCGGCGATGGCCTCGGGGCTGTATGCGGGCACTCTGGTTACGGTAATGCCCAGCGACTTTGCCATCTGGTGGTCAACGGCGTCGAATCCCGCGCAACGCATGAGGATGTGCTTAACGCCCAGGCCGGCAAGGATCTCCACTGCCATAGCGTTAATGTTGGCGTTTACGAACGCGCAGACGGCGTCATAGCCGTTGGCCAGAATAGCCGTACGCCACGTAAGGTTGGTCTTGGTATAGGTAATGTCGACCTCGGGGAAGTCGGGCAGAACCTCGTCGAACGACTTGCGGTCATACTCGGTGGCGCCAAAAAAGAGAAGCTTCATGTTCGTCCTTCCGATCGTGCGCGGCTCTATGCCACGCCAACAACGCAGATAATTGAATAGTAACCCAGTAACGGGCAAACGGCCGCGAGCTATCGGCGACAGGCGAACATAATGGTACGAGCAATTCATTCTTGCAAAAGTAGCGACACCGGAACCTCAGGCGGACCGTTCGATAGCGGCTAGCCCGGAGCCTGCCCCTACGCAATGGCCTAAACCGCGAGGCGCCATGGAAAGCAGCCGCGCGCAGTTCCGCAGCGTAGCGAGGGGCAACCATAAAGGTTAGGGGCACCCAACTCGCGTGAGGAGCGGAGCGACCGCGTGTGCAGTCTTCGCAGCGAGGGGCAACCAAAGAGGTTAGGGGCACCCAACTCGCGCGAGGAGCGTAGCGACCGCGTGTGCAGTCTATGCGAGGACTGTTTGAGCACGGCGCTTGTCCATGGCGCCGAAAGGTTTAGGCCATTGCGTAGGGGCAGGCTCCGGGCTAGGCCCACCACTAAAGTTTTTTGGGCAGCTCTTGGCCGTCATTTATTTGTAGTCTTAAGATCCTATCGAACTTGGGCAACCTCAATCATGTTGGTGGAGGAAACGTAGGTGTCGTCGTAGGGCGTCGTCTGCGGGTCACCTGCCATAACCACCACAAGGTCGCCGTCCTCAACGAAGTCCAGCTGCTTTGCAATCTCTATAGCGTTGTAGCACGCATCCATATGGGTCTCTTGCTCGGTGGTCTTTATGCCACGCACGCCCCAGTTAAAGCACATGCGTCGCAAGGCCGCTTCCATGGATGAGAAGGCGTAGATTGGCTGGCGAGGCCTCGAGGCGGCAACCAGGCGGGCGGTGCGACCAGTGTGCGTGGTGCACAGAATGGCCCTGGCCCGCACACTGTCGGCAATAACCACGCTGGTGGTCCCGATTGTGGTGTTCACATTGCGAATGCCCTGGCGCTCTGGTGGAATGCGCTTCTCGCCACGATGCTTCTCGGTCTCCAGGCATATGGATGCCATGGTCTTTACGGCACTTACGGGATAATGGCCAGAGGCGGTCTCGCCGCTAAGCATAACGCAGTCGGTGCCATCATAGATGGCGTTTGCAACGTCGGCAACTTCGGCTCGCGTGGGACGCGGGTTGCGAATCATGGAGTCGAGCATCTGCGTGGCCGTAATAACCGGCGTATAGGTCTTGTTGCAGCGACGAATAATCATCTTTTGCACGTGGGGCACCTGCTCCTCGGGTATCTCTACGCCAAGGTCGCCACGAGCCACCATAATGCCGTCGGAGTGAGCAATTATCTCCACGTAGTTTTCCACGGCAAGTGTGCACTCGATCTTGGAGAAGATCTGAATGTCCTGCTTGTCCATGTCGGCGCAGATGGCACGAATCTCCTCTACTGCGCCACCGTCGCGAATAAACGAGGCGGCAATCGCATCGATGCCAAGCTCGCAGCCAAACCTAATGTCCGCCTCGTCCTGTGGGGTAACCGAAGGGAGTCCAATGTTGACGCCCGGAACGTTTATGCCCTTGCGCTCGCCAAGCTCGCCACCGTTCTTTATGCGGCAGCGAATGTCGGTGCCGGCAACGCTGAGGACCTCCAGCTCAATAAGGCCGTCGTCCATAAGGATAGTCGATCCCTTTTGCACATCGCTGGGAAGACCCTCGTACGATACGGAAATGCACTCAGACGAGCCAAGCACGGTATTGGTGGTAAGAACGATTTCGCTTCCCTCTTCGAGCGTTACCTTTTCGTGATCCACGAGCAAACCGGTACGCACCTCCGGACCCTTGGTGTCCAGAAGTATGGCTATGTTTGCGCCTTCTTCGGCAGCAATCGTGCGCACGCGCTCGATGTTCTTGCGGTGATAGTCGTGGCTACCATGGCTAAAGTTAAACCGCGCCACGTTCATACCGTTGCGAATAAGCTCGCGCAGCACGTTGTCGTCTTCGGTTGCAGGTCCCATGGTGCACACTATTTTGGTGCGCTTGTTGGCTATATTGGCAGGGATGGCCATGAATTGCTCCAATCTGTTGTTGGTACCCACCACATTATAGATAGATTAAGGTCTATGAATGCACGCGTTCGACCAACGATGCGAATAATCCTACAAGAGCCACGGGCAACTACAGCCAACGTGCTAGCAGTTGCCGGTAAACACATGCCGAAGGTTGCTACGCGCAACCTCTGCAAGCGCATATACCGTGGCAACAGGCGTGGGTCCCACGTCCGTCTTGCGCCACGCGGGAAAGAAGCGTGACACATGCAGCACAATGGAGGGGTCTACGGAGGCAAGCCACAACGAGAGCTCCTCCATCTCCTCCGGTGTGTCATTTACGCCTGGCACCACCAGCGTGGTAACCTCCAGGTGGCACCCCGGCTCGCATGCCAGGATCTCTATGGTACGCTGCGTTGCGCGAAGGTCTCCGCCAAGGGAGGCGTAGGTGCCGGCCCGAATCGACTTGAGGTCTATGTTCGCGGCATCCAAAAGCGGCGCCACCTCCTCTGCCACCTTGCGGTTTACGCAACCAGCAGATACGAGCGCGTTTGCAAGCCCGGCCTCGCGCACGAACAGCGCCGCGTCGCGCACGTATTCCCAGCACACGAGTGGCTCGTTATACGTGTAGGCCACGCCCACCATGCGTGCGTCGCTCTCGTGTGCCTGCGCCGCAAGGAGCGCCAGCTCCTCGGGCAACACGCTGCGCCATGCAACCTCGCTCTCCCCCACCTGCGATATGCTTGCGTTCTGGCACCACGGGCATCGTAGGTTGCAGCCGTATCCACCCACCGACAAGATTGTGGAACCAGGCTTCCATAGGGCGAGCGGCTTCTTTTCCACGGGATCTATGGCAATCGACGTCAGGCGTCCATAGGCCAAAGGCAGCACCCGACCGTTAACGTTCCCCCGGGCCCTGCACGCTCCCAACGAGCCCGGTACAAGCCTGCATGCATGGGGACACACTTCGCAGCGCGCACTTGTCACAGGTGCCTCACCACCTCAAAGCGCTCGAGCGAGTAGTCATCGAAGTCCAGGTCTATGCGGCCCTTTTGCGCCGCTATGCCAACCTGTTCCTCCACGGTGTCCACTCCATCCAAATCTGGGAGCAAAAGTCCCCTCCTGCCATCGTGCGTGCTCACTATTACCCCATAGCGAGCGGGGTCCAACTCGGCTGTTGACTCAATGCGCTCCGGAGCGGTAAGCACGTCCACGTCGTACACGAGATCGGCCAGTTCGCTTTTCCTAACCGGACTAAAGCGTGGATCGCGCGTCCCTGCCGATATTGCGTTGGCACAGATCTCTTTTGCAAGCGAGGATCGCGTGGGCGCAATGGTTCCAATGCAGCCACGCAGGCGTCCGTCCACCTTTAGGGAAACAAAGCAGCCCGCCCGCGAATCCAAGAGCTCGGCCGGAAGGTCCTTTGGCACGCCGATTGTTTTGCCTTCGAGCACATAAGCTTCCAAGGATGCTCTGGCAAGACGCACATACGCGTCCTCGTTCCGCTTGCGCTGCGCGAGGTCGCGCGAGCGACGCGTAAGATACGCCTCCAGGCGATCGCATTCCGCGCACGCGCCTTCCTCACCTCGTGGCTCGATTGCCGCCACGCCGTATCCCACGCCAAACGGCCCCTCGTAGCTCAGCAGCTCGCAATGAACGTCCGTACGATCGAGCGCGCCAACCATCATCATAAAGCTCCTAAGGCCGCACTCCGCTGCACGCTCGCTTAGCGACGGATCCATGGCCAACACGTCCACAAGGTCGCCCGTTGCAAAGTCGTGCGTTATGCGCTCGTCAAACTGCGGTCCCTCGGGCACAAAGCCATACGGCCCGTCCTCTTTGAGCTTGTGGGAGAGATCACCCGAAGCAAGCCACACCACCCTGCGCCCCAGCTTCTGCGCCGCATCGCGCACTGCCATGCCCAGCTTGTAGTGCTCCTCAGGAGAAAACCCCGAGAGGCCAATGCGAACAATCTTGAAGTCCGGGCATTCCCTTTGTAGGAAGTGCAGGGCAATCATGGTTCCGTGGTCGAGCCGCGCATCACGCTCGTAGTCCGTGCCCGCCGCAATCGAACGGTCTTCGCATAGCGAGCAGATTCCTTGCACGAGCTCCACGTCGTAGGCTGCGCTATAGCTTGCCCGCGGGGCACCGTAGGCGGCAAAGCTTCCGCTCGCATGACGCCCCGGCGATATGTGAAAGTAGTCACCATACAGCGTGGCATGCGGAGAAGAGATTACCACCGTATCCGGGGCAAGCGCCGCAACGCGCCTGCCCACTTCCTCGCACGCGTCTACCGTAGCCTGAATGCCCTTCTCCCTGCCGCGTCCGACCGACGGTATGATGAGTGGTGGATGGGGCATAACAAACGCGCCTACTATTGCCATGGTTTCCTCCCTCTAGAACGTTTGCCGTCCATTATCCCAAACGTGCCACACATTGGCATCGCATACCGAGCTGTTTCATCTCATCCTGTATTGCTACTACCCAAAAGGCATTGTGATACAATTTGCCATGTAATGGCAAACAATAACAAGAAAGGGGCTCCCATGAAGGACGGACTAAAGATTGCCACCATAGGCGGTGGCTCGAGCTACACGCCCGAGCTTATGAACGGGTTTATTAAACGATACGACCGTTTGCCCATTAAGGAAATCTGGCTCGTGGACGTGGAGCGTGGTCGCGAGAAGCTCGAGATAGTGGGAGCCCTAGCCCAGCGCATGTGGGACAAGGCAGGCCTACCCGTAAAGGTGCACCTTACGCTGGACCGACGCGAGGCCCTAAAAGACGCAGACTTTGTTACCACGCAGTTCCGCGTGGGTCTTTTGGAGGCAAGGATAAAGGACGAGCGCATTCCCTTTAGCTACGGAATGCTGGGGCAGGAAACAAACGGAGCTGGCGGGATGTTTAAGGCACTACGCACCATCCCCGTAATCCTAGACATAGTGGAGGAGATGAAGGAGCTCTGCCCCGACGCCTGGCTCGTAAACTTTACAAACCCGTCCGGCATGGTAACCGAGTCCGTTATTCGCTACGGCAAATGGGACCGTTGCATAGGCCTCTGCAACGTACCCATAGGCGCAATGATGGGCGAGCCCAAACTCATAGACAAGACCATGGACGAGCTTGTGTTCCGCTTTGCGGGAATCGACCACTTCCACTGGCATCGCGTGTTTGAAGCCGCCACCGGCAAAGAGGTAACCAGGCAGGTAATAGACGGTATGCTGGATCCGAACAAGGACGACGGCACGCCAGCAAACATTCACAACATTCCGTTTGCACGCGAGCAGCTCGAACACCTTGGCATGATTCCCTGCGGGTATCACCGCTACTACTACCTGCAGTCCAACATGCTCGAGGACGGTCTAAACGAGTACGCCGACCCCGAAAAGGGAACTCGTGCGCAGCAGGTTAAGGAGGTCGAGGACCAGCTATTTGAGCTCTATCGCGACCCCGAGTTGGCCGAGATGCCCGAACTCTTGGCCAAACGTGGCGGCGCTCACTACTCGGACGTGGCAACCGAGTCTGTGGCGGCAATCTACAACAACGCCAACGAGCACATTGTTTGCTCCACGCTCAACCGTGGCGCCGTGCCCGATCTGCCAAACGATGCTGTCGTACAGGTGAGTAGCTACGTTGGCGGTGCGGGAGCACAGCCCGTTGCCTTTGGCCCCATGCCCACCTCTGCGCGCGGCTACCTGCAGCTTATGTGGAACATGCAGCGCCTGGTGGAAGAGGCTGCCGTAACCGGAAACTACGGAGCCCTTCTTGAGGCCGTGGCGCTCAACCCGCAGACTCCCGCCGGAAGCGAGGCCAAGCAGGTTATAGACGAGCTGCTTATTGCCCACAAGGCCTACCTGCCCCAGTTTGCAAACAAGATTGCCGAGCTCGAGGCAAATGGCGTAACCATTAAGGATCCTGTGGTACGCGACCTCTGCGAGCGCGGACTGTAGGGCACGCTAGAAGCGCCTGTTGGAATGGCGCCATTGCATCTCCTTTGCAACGAAGGGGTACCCCTTCGTTGCAAAGGCTCGTTCAACCCTACTCCCCCTCACCCAGAGCATGGAAGCAATTTTCTAACGCAACAAGGGCGTCTTCGGTCGGTGCGTGCAGGTTTATGTTGAGCCCTTGTGCCTTGCCTTGTTTGGCAGGCGCCTCGAAGAAAAAGTACTCGTGATACGACACCTCCCCCTCAACCACGTACGTGGCATAGAGGATATAGCACGGAACGCCGCCAAGCGTGCCCTTGTCGTATTCGATGCTTACCTGCACGTCGTTGTCTTCCAGCACTTCCTTGAGCTTCATGGAATAGGCATCCACCCATGCAGACACAGAATCAACGTCGGAGACAGCCGACATGTCTCGGTTTATTATTACGATTTGCTGGTCTGACCCGTTGCCCACGCACATGGCAAGCTCTTCGCCCGTAGAGAGCATGCTGTCGTACGAGGTGTTCGCAAAGCTTTGGGGAAAGACCGCCTCCAGCCCAAGGTCCGCATTCGTATAGCTAAGAGGCTCGGACTTATGGTCGCCCGCGGTATCGACAGAAGACTGCGAGCTTGCGGCGTCTTGAGCTGTGACGCTCGCAGATGCGGAAGAGGAACCTGCTTGGGATGCTCGGCCGCAGCCAACTACACCCAGACAAAGAATGCCCGTTATTCCCGCACAAATGGCGGCGTTAAATATAGAAGGCTTCATGCAAGGCCCCCTTGCAAATTGCTCGTAATACAGAGCTAATCTTATCATTGCAACCATTCGGATGAACAGGGGACGTGTCTGGTGTTCATCCGTCCCCCGTTCACCCCTTTGTAAAACGTTAATCAACTTGTTGAGCAAAGCGCTAGAATGGTCGTGCAAAAAACGCGACGCTACGGAGAGGCGCATGGTTTACAACAACATTCTTGAGGCCGTAGGACACACTCCCCTTGTGCAGCTGCAACGCATACCCGATGCCTCCTGCGCACGCATTTTGGTAAAGTTCGAGGCAACCAACGTTGGTGGATCCATAAAAACGCGCACGGCGCTGCAAATGATCCGTGCCGCAGAGGAGCGGGGCGACATTGGGCCAGACTCGATTATTGTGGAGCCTACCAGCGGAAACCAGGGCATTGGCCTTGCGTTGGTTGCGGCTGTGCTTGGCTATAAGGCAAAAATTATTATGCCGGACTCCGTTTCTATGGAACGACGCAAGCTCGTGGTTCACTACGGAGCCCAGGTTTTGCTGGAGCACGACGACGGCGACATTGGCGCATGCGTGGAACGCTGCATTCAACGAGCGCTGCGCATGGCGCAAGAGGACAACCGCGTGTATGTTCCACAGCAGTTCGAGAATCGCGACAACCTGGTGGCGCATATCCAAAACACGGCAGTGGAAATCTTAGACGACGTGGACTCGTCCATCGATGGTTTTTGCTCTGGCATTGGCACCGGGGGAACCATAACCGGCATTGGCAGCGTGCTGCGCGAAGCCAACCCCAACGTATGCATTTGGGCTGTGGAGCCGCAGAACGCCGCCATTCTTTCGGGGGGATCTATTGGCACCCACTTGCAGATGGGCATTGGCGACGGCATTATCCCCGACATTCTGGACACCACCATATACGACGACATTTGCATAGTAACCGACATTGAGGCAATGGAGATGACCCGACGCCTCGCACGCGAGGAAGGGCTCATGTGCGGCATTTCCAGCGGTACCAACGTGGTGGCTGCGCTGCGCATGGCTCGCGAGCTCGGACCAGATAAGACCGTGGTAACCGTTTTGCCCGACACCGGTGAGCGTTATATATCGACCAAACTCTTCTGTGGCGAGGAAGGTCTCAAGTTTTAGCCAAGCCTGGAAGCTCAAATGGAGCAAGGATTAGGGCGCGATGCAGACGTGTCCCCCTGTTCAAAAATGAACACTGGGACCCGTCCCCTGTTCATCTAATCCCTTACTCGGGCGCCCAGCTCCTTTAGCTGGGCCTTGCGCTCATACATGCGTTTGTCTGCGCGGTGGAACGCAACGTAGAGCTGTTCGTCTTCCGGCTCGAGCTCGGCCATGCCTGCCGCAACAACAACCTCGCTGAGCTCGATGTTCTTTTCCACACGCTGGTTAAGGCTAGCGAGCAGTTCCTCGCGGCGCTCAAAGTCTTCGTCTCGTGCAAGAACCACGAATTCATCTCCACCAATTCGAAATACGGGACTGTTGGTGTACGTTTCGCAAATGAGCCTATAGGCAGAGCGCAGGTACTCGTCTCCATCCGCATGTCCAAAGGTATCGTTTACATACTTGAGCCCATTAACGTCACATACGATAACAGCAAGCTTGATGGCCGTCCCCTGCCTAATGGCCTCGTCCACCACGGCCTCTTCCTGGGTATAGGCATATTTGCTCTTTGCACCCGTAAGCGAGTCCCTATAGGCGATCTGTTTTACCTGACCCAGCTCTCGCTCGCTCCTTTGGGCGCGCTCGCCCGCATTCTTGGTGTTCTGACGCTCAATTGCGAGCATTGCCTCAGACGTTTTGCGCGTTTTTCGAATTATTGCGCCAAAATACGCAAAGAGTGCCACGCCCGTAACCAGAATCTGGATGGTGCTTCGCATAATCATCTCGTCACCAACGCTGCGCACCTGGTCTTGAATCAGGTCGTCGGCAACCAGCACCGTTAGCATCCAGTTGGCATCTTGAATTGGCACGTAATAGAGCATCTCCCGAGCGCCGTTGAAGCTAAACTCCACACCACCTTGGTTACCCTCATAAAAATCCTTGCTAAACGCTTCCCACGTTTTGTTATCAAGGCTGCCACGCATTGTTTCCAAAAGGTTATCGTCCGCGCTAAAGGGGCCAAAGCTCAGCTCAGTAAGATTGTCGCCGTTGCCATAGTAGAGCCCAAAAGACGTTTGGTTTGCGTCGGAATCGAGCGCGAGTCCTTTTACGATACCTTCTATATCCACCTGCACGAAGCATGCCTTTATGTTCTTTCCAACAATTGACAAACCCGAGGCGGGTATTGCCAAGCAAACCTGCTTGTTTGCACCGTACAGGTCGGTTGCACTAATCACCTCACCGCTTTCCAGCGATCCGTCGGTAAGAAAGTCGTATCTGCTCCCTCCGCTGTAAGTGGAGTATCTCGTATATACAATATTTTCTTCGTTGACAATCGCAAACTGGTCTATACCGTATGCGGTCTCCACCTTCCCAATAAAGGCACGCAACGCATCCTGCGAAACGAGGTCGTGCGGCTCTGCGATTTTAAGAGCACGCCGCATCTGGTCAAACTCCTTGCCTATGGCAGCGGATGCCATCTGCGACCGCCGACCGGCAAATTCTCGCAAATAGAACTCGGTTATCTTGTTGGCCGCGTTGTTTGCGGCGTATCGTGCGCCCGAAGTAACCCACACCGTTGTGCCACCAACGATTGCTATAACAAGCAGCGCCCCTATTATTACCTGAGTGGAAAACGTTAGCTTCTTTTGCATTGCGGCCTTGCCCTACCTGTGTTCGCCGTACAACACGCCCAGCATGTCGGCCGCGTCGTCTTGGTAGATAAGAGTCGTCTTTTCGTCTGCCTTCTCTGGATACAGCCTGCCCGGTTGCACGCCATCCGCAATCTTTACGGCGGTTTGGATGGTATCGAAGCCAATTGAGTAGCAGTCCTGCACGCCCAAACAATATATGACGCCATCACGCAAAAAACGTAGCGCTTCCCTATCGTGGTCCATTCCCACAATGACCACCTTCCGCTGCGCAGCCACAACCGCATGCGCCGCACCTACAGGGTTGCTCATGTTGCAGCACGCAATCCCCGCCAGGTCCTTGTGCTCTTGCAGGAATTGCTCGGTTAGCCGTTGCGCATGACCTATGGAGTCGTGATCGTAGGCAACCTCCACGACCTCCATGTTTTCGTACTTCGCAATGGTGTCTTGCACGCCACGGGCGCGGTCCTCATGACAAGGGGCGCCCTCGCTGCCCACCAAGACGGCCACCTTTCCCTTGTAGCCCAGCTTCTTGCACAGGGCCTCGGCAAGCAACGCGCCATCCTCGTAGTTATGGGTGTTTCCCACGTAGGCAATACGCTTGCATCCGGGAGCGGCATCGGAGCTGGAGAAGGTCATGACTCGCTTTCCCGAGTCCATGAGCTCGTCAATTGTGGGAGTTATTATTTCCTCGTCCGCAACATCCACACCTATGACGTCGTATGGTCCCTTGGCAGCCTGCTGCAACCGCTGCTCTTGATCTTGCGCAGAGACGCCTGTAGGCGCAAGGTACTCATATGTAACGGTAACGCCCTTTTTGAGGTACTGGCGCGGGCGTCTTCCATACCAAGCGCCACCGCATCCCACCAGGGATGCACGAGCTTGTAGGTAAAGTAGAAGTTGTAGCTGTTTCTTTTTGGGGTGTAGTCGTCTAAATCGTGCTCGAAGTCGACCGCAGTATCTGCAAGATGTGCAGACGACGCGTCCGTAGAAGCGTTGGCAGACACAGAGACGTCGCCCGCAAACGCCGCGCCATCGCGCTGGGGAACAACGCACAAAGTTGCGCCTAGCGCAGCGCCAAGGAGCACCCGCACAGCCACGCTTGCTCGACTATGCATAGGCACCTCCCCACTCTCTCAAAAAAAGATAAGCAGCTACAAACAACGCCGAAACAAAGCTATTAGTGTGCCAACCTTAGCACAACACCGGCTTCACTCCATTGCGGTTCTGTTTCACGCCTTACGTTTGGCATGTAACGCCCGGATGGCGCCGGCGTCAATCCATCCGAAGACCCATGGCGGCGAGCCTTTATGCCGTGCGGGGGCAGCAAGGGACCCGTCTGATTGCCCGTGGAACGCAAAACACGTCCCCTGTTCCACGGAAGGGGTAAGCGACCCTTGGGGATATTCCCCAAAGGTCACGGCCTCACGTAAAGCAGCAGCTAGAACCCCAGCATGTCGTTAACCAGAATTACGTGAATCCTGTTTGCGTGACGCGAATAACGCGTTACCAGGAACTGGCAGCAAATCGTGTCTGCCGATTTGCAGTTTGCGCACGAACCGGTTTTGGCGCACGGCGTGTTAAGGCCAAAGCGCTGGACGTTTATGGGCGCCGCTACGTTTCGAGCACGCTTTATGGCGCTATCCACATCATCGCACACCTTGTTCATGCCCACTATAAAGAGTACCTTCTTGGGTCCCTGCGCAATTGCAGACACGCGGTTAGCGTTGCCGTCTATGTTAACGAGCACGCCGTCTTCCGTCATGGCGTTGACGCTGGAAAGAAATACGTCCGCGTCGTAGGCAGCAAGCATTGCCGCGCGCTTGTCCTCGATCTCGTCTCTGTCTATGAATTCGTACGGCCCCTGCTTGAGCGCGCTTGGAAGGCCAATGGCATGGACGCTCTCTCCCCCACCCATCGTAACGGTGTTGCCCTCGTCTATAAGCTCGAGCGCAATCGTGAGTGCCTCGTCCTTGCTTGGCGCGTAGTAGCCACACATATTGCGCGACTTGAGGCCCTTTATTACCTTGGTTGCCAAAAGCTCGTTACGCTTGAACTCAAACTCGTTCATCTCTCCCCCTCTTTTGCCTGCAAACTCAATGCCTGCAAACGTCGTTGTCCGACATCCGCACGACTTCTCCCGCCACGAACTTTACCAGTACGTCACCTACCATAGGCGTTTCGCGCTCCACGTAGACCGCGATTCCCGCCTGGGTAAAGCGCATGAACGGCGGCATACCCATACCAGCAGTAATAATAGCATCTGCATTGAGTCCCATAACATGGTCGATAACACCACCGCAACCTGCAGTGTCATGATCGGCATTCTGAACCGCGGTAACGGATACGGGCTTCATGTTGTCGTCAAAGTCAACGACGGTAAGCCACGGCGCGTGGCCAAAGTGTCCGCTTCTGGGACTGTCTAGGGTCTGGTTTGTTTCGCTGGGAACGACTACTCGCATACATGCTCCTCTCGGTCATTGGGTGAACAAGTATTCTAGACCAGTTGAGCCTCGGGGTGGTGTGCCGTAAGGGGACACTCCCCTACGGGTACATAGCGGATAGCCTTCACGTAATGGAATGGCCTACTCGCGATGTACCCGATGGGGAGTATCCCCTTACGGCACCCCCACAAACAGGCTATGTCCTACGCATAACCCCAGGTCAGCAGCTTCCAGGCGCCGTCTGCGCCGGTGCGGCCCAGGTGCCACGTGTAGTCGTTGTAGTCTTTGTCGGGCTCCCAAGCAGTGCCCTGCGCCTGGTCTGCGCTCGGAGAATGGAAGTCGGTAACGAGAACGATTGCCTGGTCAAACTCGTCGGTGCCCTGTTCGCGCAGGCTGTTTGCATATGCGAGCTCCTCGGCGCCGCAGGCGTCGTCGCCGGCAAAGACAAACCGCTTCATAACGCAGCCTTTCCAGTTGGCAAACTCGCCCAAGATGGGATCTATCGTGGAGTCGATGTCGGACTCGGCATATGTCTTGGAAGTGCCGTAGTCCACCTTGCAGCCCGCAATGTATTCCGGAACCTCGTTGAGGTATTCCTCAAAGGTAACGCCGGTTTCCATAATCTTTTTTGCAACCTCAGGGTTGTCTATAAAACGAATGTGCCACGGCTCGTAGCTATAGCCCGTAAATATCTTGCGCTCATGCAGGTAGCGCAGAATAAAGCCGTGGTCGGCAAGCTTGGCGTGGACTTTTTCCCATATGTCGGGATGCTTCATCATTTCGTCATTTTCGGCAACGTTCTTGCCATCGATTACCAAAAAGAGGTCGAGCGCAAGACCAGTGTGGTGCTCGGAGTAACCAGGCGTTGCCACGATTCGCTTTGCATACTCCTCGCCCTTCTCCTTGGTAAACTCATCCATGACCTCCTGCTGATGCGCCACACTGCGGTAGCACGAATCCAGGTCTACAAAGGTACCCTCTGCGTCCAGATCCTTCTTAAGAGCCAAATAGGCCTCGTATGCCTTGCGCTCCACCTTAACGGGCTCGTCGTACAGAGGACTCTTTGCCTCTACGAGGTCGACCTTGGCCTCCCAGTCATCGGGAAGCTTGTGCTGCTTGTTTACAAGAACCATGTAGTCGATTCCGCCAGCCGCCGCCACCGAAGCTGAGCCCTGCGAACCGGCGTTATTGCCACCCGAACATGCCGAAAGCACAGCTGCACCAAAAGCAGCACCGGCCAAACCCACAAAGCCCCTTCTTGTTACTGCGTTTGCCATGGTGTTCCCCCTTGCCTGCATCTGACAGTCTATTTTGAACTTGCGACCTATTATACCTTTGGGCTAATTGACATACCGCCGGAGACCTTTCCCGCATGCATTCCATTGTGTTCCGCACCCGCGCCTCAGTCCCCTCAAAACGCAGCACGGTACTATGATTAGGTCATTAACTGCAAAAAAGAGGAGCAAGGCATGGTATTTCCAAAAGACTTTATGTGGGGCGGCGCAATAGCCGCAAACCAGTACGAGGGCGCGTGGCTGGAGGATGGCAAGCAGCCCAACGTTACCGACGTCCTAGTTGGCATTATGAGTCGCGACCCCGGCATTGCGTGGAACAGCAAGACCGGCAAGTACGAGCTGGCACTCGATCCCAACAAGGCATACCTCTCGCATACCGCCGTGGACGGCTATCACCGCTATAAAGAGGACCTCGAGCTTATGGCGGGAATGGGCTTTAACGCCTTTCGTACCTCCATTGCCTGGGGACGCATATTTCCCAACGGCGACGAAGAGAAGCCCAACGAGGCCGGTCTTGCCTTTTACGACAATATGTTTTCCTGCATGCGCGAACTTGGGATGGAGCCTGTTATAACGCTTTCCCACTACGAAACGCCACTGCACCTGCTTACCGAATACGGTGGGTGGTCCAACCCCAAGCTCATTGAGTTCTGGCGGCGCTACGTTACCACGTGCTTTGAGCGCTTTGGCAGCAAGGTAAAGTACTGGCTCACATTTAACGAGGTCAACGCACTCTTCCGCATGCCGTTTGTGGCGGGTGGAGTTCTTACCATAAAGAACCCCGCTAACACCAGCGACCCCGTTGGTTCCACGACGCTGCAAGACCAATGGGATGCCTACCACAACTTCCTTGTAGCCAATGCCCAAACGGTTAAGATTGCCCACCAGATTAATCCCGAGCTCAAGGTGGGCTGCATGCTCACCTGCTCGGGCGTGGCAATCTACCCCCACAACTGCGATCCCGCAAACATTCGCGTGGCGCTGGAGGCGCAGCGCAACAACGTGTTCTACTTTGGCGACCCGTTTTGCCTGGGTATCGTGCCCACCTACCTCAATAAGCGCTGGCGCGAGGACGGCGTAACGGTTAAGTTTACCGACGACGAGCTCGAACTCATTCGCAAGAACACGGTTGACTTCTTCTCGTTTAGCTACTATCGCTCCACCGTAGTGGACACGGCCATCAACCTCGGTGGCGACACAAGCGGGCTTTCGGGCATCGACAACCCCTTCCTTAAGGACAAGGCACCGCAACCGTGGGGGTGGCCCGTGGACCCCGATGGCCTGCGTTATACCCTCAACGTGCTCTACGACCGCTACCATCTGCCGCTGCTCATCGTAGAAAACGGCGTTGGCTTGGACGAGAACCTTGGCGAGGACGGCACCATTAACGACGACTTCCGCACTCACTACATAGAGGAGCACATTAAAAACGTAGGCCTTGCCATCGACGACGGCGTGGACTGCCGCGGATACCTGTATTGGGGTCCGATTGACGTCGTATCCGCCGGTACGGGCGAGATGAAAAAACGCTATGGCTTCGTTTACGTAGACCGCTTTAACGATGGCCACGGCACGCTGGATCGAGCCATTAAGCAGAGCTACTATCGCTACAAGGAAATTATTGAGAGCAACGGAGCCTGTCTCGAGCAATAGGCGCGCTGTGCCCTTTGGAGACACCGCAGCGCGCCCATCCGGTGCCTTCCCGTGGGTACATCGCGTGGTACTACCCCAGCGTGTATGCCCTAAGGGAGTACGCCTGCCCCCAAACAAAGATCAAAACCGCGAGGCGTCATGGAAAGCAGCCGCGCGGAGTTCCGCGGCGAGCGAAGCGAAGCGAGGACTGTCTGAGCACGGCGCTTGTCCATGGTGCCGGAAGGTTTTGATCTTTGTTTGGGGGCAGGCGTACGCACAGGGGTTTACCCCGAGATGCACCCACGACTACCCTCTCGCCCATACATTTTGGCCAGCATAAAGAAACTCAGCTATTTTTGTACATGCATGGTTTTTGTGACGAGCACGTGCTCGCCATCAAAAAATGACAGTTCTGTCAAGCGCATATACTATAATGCCGCGCTTGAAAACCCTCGCTGAGCGAATTTTCGCTAACATCGACCCTATATATGATTCTTACCCCAACCCATGACTCTTGTGTTCAAGCACATTACGGCAAAGCCGTCCATAGAATTGCGGGGCTTTTGAGACAGAGTCATTTTTTCCGGCACGTATACGTTAGCAAGAGCGTATGAGCCGGTTATGCAATAAAGGAGCACCTTTGTGACATACTACACAACCATTATGGTGATTACTTGGATGGCGCTCGCAGTCCTCACCGTACTGGTACACGAAAACAACCGCATGAGCACGGGCAGACGCAAGCTCTGCTATGCGGAGTTTGCGCTTATTGGAGCCTCCGCACTTGCAGAGTGGCTTGGCGTTGTACTCGGCACCATTCCCGGCCTTCCCGGATTGCCCATTCTCTTGGCAAAATGGGCAGACTACACCCTTACCCCATTAGCGGGAGGCGCCATCGCTTGGCAGCTTAGGATGCACAACAAGTGGGAAGAAGCACTCAATGCCCTCCTCACCTTCAACATTGCGTTTCAGACCATAGCCTTTGCCATGGGACAAATGATTGTGCTCGACGCGCACAACCAATACGTTTACGGGAGCCTTCACGTGGTTTACGTGGCGGTCTATCTTGCCGTGTTTGCCGTCATCGCAATCCTGTTTGTTCAATATGGCCAGTCCTTTAGCAAGCAGAATCGGGGTTCTCTCTATTTGACCTTAGGGATAGTTATTGCAGGCATAGCAATGCAGGAGATTATGGGCGGAGAGGTACGCGTGGCCTACCTCTCCCTCGCCTTGTGCGCGGCGTTTCTCTACATTCGCAACGGGGAGTTCTTCCAACTTGCTCAGGATCAAAGCATGGAAGTACAGCGGGCAATGCTGATGATAGACGACCTTACTGGCATAGGAAGTCGCCGTGCGTACTCGGAAGCGCTCGCAGAGCTCGAAGCCAGCGTTATGCCAAGCGACCTCGCCGTATTCTGCGTGGACGTAAACGGGCTCAAAGAGACCAACGACGTTATGGGCCACGCGGCTGGCGACGAGCTTATTCGTGCAGCCGCAGACTGTATCCAAAGCGTCTTTGACTCGGCAGGAAACTGCTATCGCACGGGCGGAGACGAGTTCGTGGTGATCGCGCACATGGACAGGGAACAGACGAATGAGACGCTTGGTCTGCTGGAGCAAAAGGCGTCTACCTGGAAGGGCAAAGCAGGCCAAGAGTTGCATCTTGCCTGCGGCTACGCGCTTTGTGCCGACTGGCCCGACACCTCGCCCGAGGGACTCGTAACGCATGCCGACCACGCAATGTACAATGCGAAGGAAGCCTACTACCAACAGAAGGGCAGAGACCGCCGCAGAAGGCGATAGGATCGTACATAACGTGCCCAGACCACAAAACGGAGACGGTGACAGACGGAGCCCCCCTCATTGAGGGACTCCGTCTGTCACAGGTCAATCACCAGGCCTCGATGAGTAACATGCCGTAAGTCGGCTCTCAGAAACTCATAACAAAACGTCCCATCGTACTCCACGGTCACGAAGTCACAGAACCTCTCGTAGTAGGCCTTCAAGCGCTCGATGACCCGGGCCTTGGCCTCCGCCCTGCTCACGCCACCACGACGGCGGGCGAACCTCGACATGGGCCTCATAACGTCGTTGATGGCCGTGCCGGACTCGGGGACGCCACCCTCCGCGAATGCCGACCGCAGCAGCTCCCTTGTCTCGTCCGGCTTGAGGTTGAGGTCTTTGACCATAACGCCCAGCTCGTCCAACATCTGCTTGCGCAAATACTCCTGCCACTTCTCGCGGGCATCGTCGCCGACGCTCACGCCGGCGATAAAGTTCTCGATAAGGTCGCGCTTGTCACGCAGCGCCAGCGAGGCCGAGATGGCGCGCGTGATGTCGCTGGCGATCTCCTTGTCCTTGCAGTTGCCGTCGTGGAACTTCTGCACCAGGCGCAGGATGAATCCCGCTGCGCCTCCCAGGCCTCGCGGGCGAGCCGTCCCCGCCGACGTGCTCGGGCTCCGGCTCCGAGGGGTCCGCCCACGCCTCGGCGTCGTTGAAGAGGGAGAGCCACATCTGGTCGCCGGGCACGCGCTCCGACCTCGGCGCGAAGAAGCGCAGGTTCGCGAGCTTGACCATCTCGACGAGGCGGGCCACCCTTAATGCGGTACCCGAAGACCCAAACCTGCAGGCGAAGACCGAAGAGGTGGCTTGCGAGGCGTTCGAAATCGACGCCCTCGAACCCTGAACCGCTGTCGATATTTAGGCGCTACAAAAAGCAGTAAAGTGTAACTTTTCTCGGCGCACTTCCATCCTTGCCGTCTTACTGCCAGTTGCGGCTTCCCATGACACGGTGGGATTGCCGTAACGGGTACCGCAACACTGGCGTAACCCGACCTTCGCCTCGTACCGGGCCGTACTTGAAGATCTTGGTTTTGGACACCATTGTTTCGACGACAAAAGTCAACATGCAGCCCCTTCCCCAGCATTTGGCGGAACTGCTCTTGCTGCATGGCGATGTCCCCTCGACAAGGCAGACGAAAGCCTCAGAGGCACTCGAGAAATCGCCTACAGTTTGCACCTATCTCGCGGGCGAGTGCTGTACCAACCTGTTCGACGCCAGGCAATCGTGCCTTGCTTGCGTCGTCCAGAACTACCTGTAGTGCCGAGGGGATCTCCGACGCCATGTGCGCCGCAGACGAGGTGATCCATTCGAGCGTCACGTTCGCGGATGCAAGGTTTTCGTTTTGCGCGAGCAACTTGAGGTTCTTGCTGCCGAGCATCCCGAATCGGTTCTCGCCTCCTATGGACATTGCCGCCCTCAAAGGCCTTCTTTGTCTTGGAGCGAGCGATTGATATGGCGCAATCGACGCGACGTCGTACAAAGGAGCCAGGAGGGCCGTACCTTGGGTGCCCAAAAGAACGGAGTAGTTCTTGGCATGCGCGTCGGTTGCACCAATAAGATAGTTAAAAAGCAAGTAGAGAACAAAAAGCCGCATGTTGCGGGTGGAGTTGGCGTCGGTTGTGCCCAGCAATGCCAGCACTTCGGGAGAAGAGGGACCGCCCTGCTCGGCGTACTTGCGACTCGGATCAACTCCAAGGGATTGGCAGAGGTCTTCCTGATGAACTCTTACAACATCTCCGTTTACATTCGTGATTCGATCGTATCTTTGGATGCAAATCGCTCGTTCGAGACCAAAGGTGAGGTATTCGACCCGCGCTGCAGGAAGCCCTATCTTTGTTGCGACTTGCTGGCAGAGATACTCGTCAAGAGCTTGGTTGTCGTATCCGATGACACCGGGCTTGAGGATGTGCGTCGTAGGCTCAACACCCTCACAGGCAAACCATCGCCCATCTTGGTGTCTGAGGGCCATCTTCGACTGGGCGCCGCCGAGGGACCACCGTCCCATGCGGCCCACTTCCCACGGGCTCGAGGCACGTTCGCGCAGGAGGCGCAGGCGCTCCTCAAGATCCGAGTCTTGCAGCTCAACTAGGCTACCGGACCTGCTCTCAATAATATGTGCAGAAGCTTCTGGTACAAGCTGGACGGCACCGGGACAGTCAAGACCGATGTGAAACAGTAGGGCGAAGGGGTTCTCGCCCGAGCAGCCATAACGATCCGCAATGCCTGCGCGCACAACAGGGTCGTCTGGAAGAAGACCCATTAGGTAAGGACGTATAATGCGCTGCGGATACGTTACGGGCGCGATGCGCATGGAGAGGGATACGGGAGGACCTGAGTAGGAGGGCTCATAAGCAAAGCTCAATGCCCCATCCTCGTCTTGCAGGACACGTCCAGCAAGCGTGCCGGCGATGTAGAGCAGAAGCGTACGATAGCGGCCTCTCATGACATGAGTCCCCATCTATCTGCGTCGAGGGTGCTCGTTGCGGCCAGTTCTACCAAGCGATTTACCTCAGCGTCCTCGGTGGCACTATCAGTCGAAACACGAACGTCCAGGCTAGCGCCTAATACAGCGAGGAGGGCGATAAGTCGGTCGACACTCAGGTTGTTGAGCTCGCCGTTTTCTACCGCGTAGACCGTCCTCAGCGGTATGCCCGAGCTCTCCGAGAGCTCTTTTCGGCTGATGCCGTGCCGCTGCCTGAGCGATTTGACCAGGGCACCCGCCTCGCCAGAAGAGGTTAACTGCATAACGCATCACTCCAGTATGCGCAGCATTCTGCAATACAGGATGATTTTGCAGCATGCTGCAATTATTGTCAACTGTGCAGCATGCTGCAAAATGGAGGAGCTGTACGGCTAGCAGATCAAAGCCATTTCGGATGGAGTCAACTGGCCTTGCCCCTACAAGAGCCCCCGTTTGTGGTCCGAAACAGCAGAGCCACCTTGACTCCACTCTACACCTGTACGATCTCGCTTCCCATAGTGTCGTAGTCAGCCAGCGCCACGCTCACGATGGCGGGGTTGTCGTACGTGTTGTAGTAATAGGTGTTCGTGCGGGTAGACATACCACCGGTGTATACGGTTATCTCGTAGGCGCCATCGCCCATCTTGGCTGCCCCGTCTACCATGGAAACCGCGCCCAGCGTATGGAACAGGCGACTCACGTTTTCCTCCTCGGTCTCCTTCTGCGGATAGTGGGCGTTGTGGTACGCAACGCGAACAAAGCGCGACGGCGAATAGCAGTCGCCTGGGATTCCACGCATCCCGCTGCCAGAACCGTAGGCGTCAAGCTCTGCGCCGCGCCAACTTACTGGGCCAACCACGTCGGGACTGCATCCTATGTAGCTGCGTACGTTCTCGCGATGGTAGGCAAAGGTCGGCTGGTTGGCCAGCACGTCGAGGTCGTCGTTATACACATGCATACCATCGTGCATGTACTCCACCACAATGCTGCGGTCCTTGTCGCCAATTATCCAATGCAGCAGCGAGCAGGGATACTGCTCGTTTATGGGCCTGTTTACAATAGCGGTGCTCTTAAGCGCCTCTTCAACCTCGTCTACCGTAGTGAAGTTCGCAACAACCCACAGGGGAAACTCCCATGCGCACACGTTTGTCTTGCCAGCCACGGCGTCTGTCTCGTACTCCGCATATCCGGGAAAGTTGAGTCCCGCAACCGCCAGTCCCTCGTCGTTGGCACAATCGAAATACAACGGGGTGTTTTGAGCGACGATTCCCATGCCATACACGGGGTGCTTTATTGCCTCTATAGCCCCAAACGGCGAATTGGGCTCCCAACCCAAAGGCGTGATTACCACCCGTTGTCCGTAGCCACAGCTCCAGTCCAAGTTGCGACCAAAGTACATGTTTCCCATGTTGTCCGTAAACCTAATTCCCGTGCACATGCCAACCCCTTCCTAAAGCAACTATCTGCATATAAAACTATACAACTGATAAACCTCTTAGTGGTGTATGCATCCGCTAACGGGACTCGCGTATGGTTTTGCTGCTAATTACGCAACGGTTTGCGGGAAGCCACACACTCCCCCACTCGAACGGCGTTCCATCCTCCAAGCAAACGAGCTGGTCCATGTTGAGCACGGGCGCATGCTCGTCGCACTGAAGCCACATGCCACGCGCCTTGCCCGCAACACACGCACTGTAGGTTACTTCGGACTCTCCAACCGGCAAGCCGCTCGTGCGTTCCACCGCCGCAAACAAGCTTTCTAACTGGAAGTCTGCCTTGTCCAACCCTGGACACGCTACCAGGTTAAGATGGCTCTCAATAAACATTGCAGGACGTCCGTGAACCGATCGCACCCGTGTGAGATACAGGTACGGCGTTCCGCAGTCGATGTCCAGCATGTTAGCGCACATCTCGCCCGCAGGCTCCACCCTATGCTCTATTACGTGTGTTACGTAGGGTATGTCGTTCTTGTCCATGGACTCGGCAAACGACAGGAGGCGGGTGCTGCTCGGGCGAGCCATAAGCGGCTGGGCCACAAAGGTGCCGCGGCCCCGCTGGGTTACCAAGAGACCCTCGTCCACCAGCGCCTGAATACCCTTCTTTACCGTTCCGCGCGAAAGACCCAACATGTCCATGAGCTCGTGCTCAGACGGAATGGGCTCGCCCACTCCCCACTCTTTGGCGTAGATCTTTTCGCGAACGATGTTAGACACCTGCTCGTAGAGCAGCGAGCCCCCATCCTTGCTCAGCATGGCGTTCATCCCTATGGCCTCCCACACGTCGTTGGGTCTAGCCCTTTGGCATGCAACCGCAGAGACTCGTTAAGGACATTATCTACCTCAGCATAGGTGCGGGCAAAGAAGTCGGCGTTCAAGAGTTCGTATTTGGGCTCGCTTGAACCTAGACTTTGCTGGTTCTCTTCCACTATTCTCCGAAACACTCCAATGGTCTCGTGGACATCTGGCTCCTCGATGGCATACTGCGCAAACTTCGCGCATGCATCCACAAGCTCCGAGGTCGCCCCTGGCATCCGGGAGATGGGAAGCGTTTTTCCAAATGTATTGAAGTCCGCCTGCTTGCGAATACGCGTCTGCTCTCCCGGCTTTACCCCAATGCGAGCAATGTACTCGTTTGTGCGCAGGTTGTAGTAATGGTCGCAAAGCAGATGCATCCAAGCCCCCAAAACAAGGTCGCTCGGATCCTTACCGCGGACGTACAGATTATAGAAGGCCGCCGCGTCGGGTACGGGAACATACTTGGGGTCGGCAAAATGCGTGTCCTTGTACGGTATTTTGTGAGTGACGTTGGGCACTACATATCCCACGTAAATATCGGGCACCACGTTGCCAAACAAAAAGGCGTTCGTATCGCGTACCCCAAACGCATCCAGGGCTCCGTTTTCAAACAGGCGCTCGGCATGCGATATGTGTATGTTCCAACTAGGCATCAATCGTCTCCTTAAACGCAGACAAGTATAGCCCACAAAACACATTGCGCGGAACGTTCCCCGAACCACAAATAATCCGCCTCAGGCACCCTGTGCCGTCTGGAAGCCGAGCCCTTGCGTTCATCTGGCGCGAATCACGAGCGAAGCGAGTGAGCGAACGCAGTGAGCGCTGAGCGGCCAGATGAACGCAAGGGCTCGGCGGACAGCCGGATGTGCCCTATAGCCTTGCAACCATTGCGCGAACCACGTCTGCCCCAAGATGAGAGGTTTGCTCCTTAAACGTGGGAAAGTCCACGGCAGAGGAGCTGTTCGCATCGTCGGATATTGCACGTATAACCACATAGGGCACGCCTGCCAGGTAGCACGCATGGGCGATTGCCGCGCCTTCCATCTCGCAGCACGCAGCACCAAACTGATCCACTATGCGATTCTTTGCCTCCTCGGTGCATATAAACTGGTCGCCAGTGGCAATGCGCCCCTCGCACACGAGGGCGTTGGGCACGACCTCCCGCATTACCTCCATCGCCAGTTTGCGCATTCGCGAATCAGCCGGAAATGCAAGCGTATCCAAAAATGGGTTTTGTCCAGGAGCATAGCCAAGTCCGGTAACGTCCATGTCGTGCTCCACGGTATCAGTAGAAACAACAAAGTCGCCAATGGAGAGCCGCTTGTCAAGCGCACCAGCTATACCAGTATTTATGACGTGGGTTACGCCGTACTGGTGAATGAGCGTGTGCGCGCAGAGAGCGGCATTCACCTTGCCGTCCCCGCACATTGCCACTACAACGGGCACACCCTCAAGCAGGCCGATGTTGAACTCCAAGCGGCCGCGCATCTCTACGCGCAACTCCTCGAGCTGCTCGCGAATGAGCTCCACCTCCACATCCATGGCGCCTATTATTCCGACCTTAGCCAAAGCTCTCCCCTGTCCGTCAAATCGTTTAGGAAAACTGCTAGCGTGCGCCACTAGGAGCGTATCTCGCCACCCGTGCTCTTGAGCACCTTTGTTACCAAACGCGTGTGTACCTTGTCTACCTCGGCCGAGGTGAGCGTGTGGTCGTCCGCGCGATACGTGAGCGAAAATGCCATGGACTTCTTGTCCTTGCCCACGCGCACCGGATCGCGATACACGTCAAACAGGCGCACGTCGCGCAGAAGTTTGCCGCCCGCACTCGTAATGCGCTGAACGAGCTGCTCGTACGTCATGCTCTCGTCGACCACAATGGCAAGGTCCACGTCCACACCCGGAAGCGTGGGAACGTCCACGTATGGCAGCTGGTCCTGCGCAAGGCGCAACAGCATTTCTGCGTTGAGCTCGAACGCGACCACCGTGTCGCTAATGCCATAGAGATCGAGCGTCATGGGATGAATCGCGCCGACCCAGCCAAGGACGGAGCCCTTGCAAACCACCTCGGCAGCAAGGCCGGGCTGCAGCCAGGACGACTTTTCGGGGGTCGTCGGACGGAAGCGAACCTTGGTTATGCGCAGCGCATCAAGGAGCTCCTCCACCACACCCTTGGCGTCAAAGAAGTCGTGCGTTCCGTACTTTATGTTCCAGGCGTCGTTGTCCCACGAGCCAGAAAGCACTCCTGCCACGTAGGTCACCTCGTCGGGAAGGCTCTTGTTGGCACGGCCGAACAGCAGACGTCCGATCTCGTACAGATGGACGTTGGCAACCCCGTGATCCTTGTTGTATGCCACTGCACGCAGAAGGCCGGGCAGGAGGTCGCGACGCATCTCGCTCTGCTCGCTCACAAGCGGACGGATAATCTTTACAGCGGTACCCTTTACCTCACGGGCCATGCCCATACGCGCAAGGTCGCGCGGGTCTGCGAAGCAGTAGGTGCTCGTCTCGCAAAGACCACAAGCGCGCAGCGTGGCACCTATCTTGCGCATGCGGTGCTGCTCCAGGGTAAGGCCACCGGCATGGTTTTGCGGCGCAGGTAGCGTGGGTTCAACGTCGCCTTCGCCCCACAGGCGCAGGATCTCCTCCACGAGGTCAATCTCGCGCGTAAGGTCTGGCCTGTTTGTAGGAGGTACCACCAGGTACGTACCATCCTCGCCTGCACTCACCTTGCAGCCCAGTCGCGTAAGGCGCGTAGCCATGAACTCGTCCTCTATGTCTGCCCCGCAGATGGCGCGCACGCGGCTGGGACGCAGAGCAATGGCGGCTGGCTCCACCTTGTTGGGATAGCAGTCCACCATGCCGCGCACGACCTCTGCACCACAGCACTCCTCAAAGAGCGCCGCCGCAATGTTGGACACCTCGTTGCAGCGCGCGGCGTCCACCTGGCGCTCGTAGCGCATGGACGACTCGCTCATAAGTCCCAGGTTGCGGCTCGTGCGGCTAATGCAGCCCGAATCGAAGCAGGCGCTTTCCAGGAGCACATCCACCGTGTTCTCGTCGATGTCGGAGTTAAGACCACCCATAACGCCGGCAAGTGCAACCGGCCGCTCGCGGTCGTCGGTAATAACGAGCATGTCGGAGGTGAGCTCGCGGTCCTGGTCATCGAGGGTGGTAAGGTGCTCCCCATCGCGTGCAGAACGTACCACAATGTGACGTTTGCCATCACGTTCGGTAAGCTTGCCCAGGTCGAAGGCATGCAGCGGCTGGCCAGTAAGGAACATAACGTAGTTGGTCACGTCCACCACGTTGTTTATGGGACGGGCGCCAGCGGCCGTAACGCGCTTGGCAAGCCACTCGGGCGAGGGTCCAATCTTTACGTTGCGCACGACGCGCGCAGTGTAGCGCATACACAGCTCGGAATCGTCTATCTCCACGTCCACCAGGCTGTTTACGTCGCCTTCGCCATCTGGGCCGGCCCCATGCTCCTGCTGGATGACAGGCATTTGCATGTGCGTGTCCACATCGTAGATGGCACTTACTTCCGTGGCCACGCCAGTCATCGAGAGGCAGTCGGGACGGTTGGGGGTCATCTCACAGTCCAGGACCGTGTCGGACATGCCGCGGTACTGCGCAAAGGGCACGCCTACTGGCGCGTCGGCGGGAAGGATCATTATGCCCTCGTGGGAGTCGCCCAAGCCGAGCTCGCGCTCGGAGCAGTTCATGCCGCACGACTCGATGCCGCGAAGCTTGGACTTCTTTATCTTAAAGTCGCCAGGAAGCACAGCACCAATCATGGCAACCACAATCTTGTCGCCAGCCTCAAAGTTCTGCGCACCACAAACAATCTGCAGCGGCTCGGGCTTTCCGTCCGCATCTACGTTTTGCGTGCCCACGCCCACCTTGCACAGCCACATGTGGTCGGAGTTGGGGTGACGCTCCTTGGAAAGAACCTCGCCAGTAACAACGTGGTCCAGATTAGCGCCAACGCGCTCCACGCCCTCCACCTCGGTGCCGGTGCGAGTGAAGTCCTCTACCAGTACCTGCGGATCGTCGGGTATGTCCACCAGCTCTTTGAGCCATTCGTAACTAATACGCATTTGCTCGCCTTTCTTATATACAACGGACGAGGACTCCCCCATCCGTCACGCTCTCTACTTGGTGCCCTTTGCTAGAACTGACGCAGGAAGCGCATGTCGCCTTCCATAAGCATGCGCAGGTCGGGCAGGTCGTAGCGAAGTGCTGCCACGCGCTCCACGCCAATGCCAAATGCAAATCCGGTGTACTTCTCGGGGTCGATTCCCACGTACTCAAACACGTTGGGGTCAACCATGCCGCAGCCCAGGATCTCCAGCCAGCCCACGTTCTTGCAGAAGCGGCAGCCTTTGCCGTGGCATACGCCACAGCTCACGTCTACCTCGCAGCTTGGCTCGGTAAACGGGAAGAAGTGCGGGCGGTAGCGCGTGGCGCGCTCCTTGCCAAAGATCTCGCGGCAGAAGTAGTCGAGCGTGCCCTTTAGGTCGCCAAAGGTTATACCCTCGTCCACAACAAGGCCTTCTACCTGCGTAAACTGCGGGAGGTGGTTTGCGTCTGCCGTGTCGGGGCGAAACACCGTGCCCGGGCAAATCATGTAGATGGGGGGCTTGTTTTCCTCCATGTAGTGCACCTGCATGCCCGAGGTCTGCGTGCGAAGCAGGACGTCGGAGTCGCCTAGCTGCAGCGGCGGCTTGCCTTCGGGCGCGTTGTCTACCACGTAGAACGAGTCTTTTGCGGAGCGGCTCGGATGGTTTTCGGGAGCGTTGAGCGCGGTAAAGTTGTAGTAGGTGGTCTCCACGTAGGGACCGTCTGCCACAATGTAGCCAAGACCGCAGAAGATATCCTCTATTTCCTCGCGAATCTGGTTTATGAGGTGCTGCGTGCCCAGGCTTATGCGACGGCCGGGCAACGTTACGTCGGAAGCCTCGGCCTCCATGCGCTCGAACATGAGCTGCCTTGTGAGCTCCGTCTTGCGTTGTTTGAGCGCCTCGTCCACGTTCGCGCGCACCGTGTTGGCAAGCTTTCCCATGGTCGGGCGCAATTCTGGCGGAATCTTGCCCATCATACGCATTATGGTTGTGAGCGAGCCCTTTTTGCCCAGCACCTTTACGCGCAACTGCTCGAGCGCATCCATAGACTCGGCCTGCGCCAGGTCTTGGATAACTTTGGACTCAATCGCCTCGAGCTCTTCTTGCATCGACATCTGCTAACTCCTCCTCCATACAAAAAACCGCCCCTGCATCTGCGCGTTTGCGCAGGTCCAAGGACGGACGTATCCGCGGTACCACCTCGGTTGAGCACATCGGTTGTCGTGTCCGAGCACCCCACTCGTTAGTCCCGTGTCGTGGGACGGACGGCTTCCCTACTGAGCGCCTCATGCGACGCCGTTGAGGTCGCGGCTGCTAGAGTGAACTCTGCGCGTCACCTTTGCGGACACCTCTCAGCCAATGGGCGCCCTCTCTGTGGCTCCGGCATTCAACGCGCAAACCTCTCCGTCATTGCCATGAAGCGCTAGGATAGCACAACTTGGAGAGGCTTAGCTTGGCAGCGTATGGTTTCTGCACGTTTCCCGTTTTTGAGCGCGCAATATGCACGCCGTTGCGGGACGTAGCGTGCGTCTACACGCACCCACGTGCATTTGGGTTGGCCCCACTGCTGGAAATGCACGCCGTTGCGTGGCGTTGGCCGGACTGCACGCAGCCACGTGCATATTGTCTGTGTCTGCCATGGGAAACGCACGCCAGTGCGTTACGTCCGTCTTATCTTCACGCAGTTACGTGCATTTGATCCGCGTCCGCCACGCAAGATGCACGCCATTGCGGGGTGTTGCGCTTGTCTGCACGCAACGACGTGCGTTTGGGCTTTCTACGCACCAGGAAACGCACGCCAGTGCGTGGCGTTGGCCGGACTGCACGCAACCACGTGCATTTGGGGTCCTTCCGCGGCGGGAAATGCACGCCGTTGCGGGACGTCGCGCGCGACTGTACGCACCCACGTGCGTTTTGGCGCGCTAGTCCGCAAACGGCCAGTTGCCAGCAGCAAGGCTCTCAATCGCGGCGGTAACGGACTCGTCCTCGCAGCTCCCGAGCCGCCAGCGCGCGACCGCAGCAGCCTCCGGGGCGGCATCGCGCACCACCGCGGAGTTAGGAACATGCGCGAGCATGGCAACGTCGTTTCCGCCATCGCCAAACACCACGACCTGGTCTTTTCCTATACCCAGCGCATCGCACAGGACATCGATTCCGCTGGCCTTGCTCCATCCCGGGGGCATTATGTTTAGGAAGCCCTTCATGGGCAGGTCGAAGTCGACGCCATCTACCTGCGAAGACAACAGCTCCTTTACCTCGCGCGTATACTGCAGGCTGCCCGCCACAAACACGTTGGCCTTGTCCATGTTGTGATTTGGCACGTCGTCTACTGCCTGTGATTGCCTGGCATAAACGGGAAAGGTTTGCGCAAGATCTTCCACGCCACCCACCACCAGCTGCGGAATGCCATTCTCAAAGCAGATAAGCCCAGCATGCGGAACGTCCGCAAGTATCTTTACCACGCGAACAAGAGGCTCCCGCGGCACAAGCTCCCGATGGATAAGCTTGCCGTCCAAAAACACCTCCATCCCATTTGTGGCCAAGCACGTGGCACTGCAGGCAGCGTCTCCGCCAAAGAGCTCCGGAATGTGAGAGAAGCCCCTTCCGCTGGCTGGGCCAATGCGAATTCCGGCATCGAGCGCCGCGTGGAAAGCCGCGCGCGTACGGTCGCTCACACTCGTCCTGCCATATGGAAGTATGGTTCCGTCAATGTCCGTAAGGATGAGCCTAATGTTGTTTTCTGCCACTGTTTACCTCGCTAATCGGTTGTATAGGTGTCGCATGCATGGGCAAAGCGCCTAAGAAAGAAATCGCGTGCCTCCCTCCCCTTTTGGGAGTCGCTCAGCATGTCGAACGCATGGTAGCAGCCTCTAAACACGCGAAAGTCGGTTGGCACGCCTGCACTGCGCAGCGCCCCCATATAGGACACCGTCTCGTCCAAAAACGGGTCCAGGGTTCCAACAAACGAGATTGCAGGTGGAAGACCTTGGTAGTACGTCTCTCGTGCGGGAACAGCATATGGAGTTATACGCTCGCGGTCCATTTCCTTTAGATAGAGGTCCCACGCCTGCTGGTTTAGGCGCGTGTCCCATACTGGCGCGCTGTTGTTTGCAGACGACGGGGTGGGCTTGTTGTCCAGCATGGGATAGAGCGGCATCTGGCACGCAATGGGTACGCTGGAGCGCCCGGCACGCGCAAGGTCGCGCTCATACAAGCAAAGTGCGGCCGTAAGCCCACCGCCTGCGCTCTCGCCACCAACAAAAATCTGATCTTCCCGTACGCCCAGGTCGCCTGCATTGCCATGCAGCCACTCCAGCGCCAGACGACAGTCCTCCAACCCGCCAGGAAAGGGCATCTGTCCGGCAAGGCGATACTGCGGGCACACAACAACACAAGGACGCTCGCGCAGCATGTAAGGTGGCATGCCAATATACGCTATCTCCGGAGCTCCCGTAACATATCCCCCGCCATGGATCCACAGCACGCCGGTGGCGTCTCGCGGAGTCGCGCCCCCATGGGCGCCAACCATGGCATGCAACACCAGAAGACGCAGCCTTGTTCCGTCTTCGCGCTTCACATACACGTTTTGCACCTTCACGTCCTTGGGAGGACGCAGAACACGCAAAACCTTTAGCAAGCCCTTTCGTGGGTCTTTCTCGGATGTGGACCATGTAAGGGGCAGAGGTCCTTTTGCAAGGTTAAACAGCTGACCACGAACATGCATGTCGCGATCCGCGGCATCCTTCCAACCGGCCACCCCTACTCCCTAATTCTATGGCCGTCAACATATGTTTCGACCAAGTTGAGCTCGGGGTCGAAGACCGCAAGATCGGCTGCGCGACCAGGAAGGATGGAGCCGCAACGGTCCCCCATACCCAGCGAGCGTGCGGGAACTTCCGTGGCCATACGAATGGCCTGCTCCGCGGTAACAATTCCCCAGTCAGCCACGTTCTTGACCGCGCGAGCAAGGGTAAGGGTGCTTCCGGCAAAGTTGCCACCATTCTTTAGGTAGGCGGCTCCGTCGCGCAACTGGATGGGAAGCTCGCCAATAAAGTAGTCGCCATCGGGCAGGCCACCGCAGCTCAGGCAGTCGGTAATAAGCACCACGTGCTCCCAACCCTTCGCGCGCACCAGCGTTTCGACCACCACAGGGTCCACGTGCAGACCATCGCAAATGAGCTCGGCATATACGCCCTGGCTCGTCATGGCGCAACCCACGATACCCGGGTCGCGATGGGCCATGTCGGCCATGCCGTTAAAGGTATGCACCACAATCTTTGCGCCGGCCAAAACTGCAGCGGCAGCCTGTCCGTAAGTTGCCGAGCTATGCCCTATGGCACAGCGTACGCCCGCAGCAGTGGCTTGGGTTATGTACTCTGCAGTGCCCTCGCGCTCGGGAGCGAGTGCGCTCTTTGCAATGAGCCCGCCCGCAGCTTCCTGCCAACGCTCCAGCAGCTCGATTTTGGGATCAATGAGGTAGCGCGGATTCTGTGCGCCCTTGTGCTCTTCGGTAAAGAAGGGGCCCTCAAGAAAGATTCCCTGGATCTTGGCACCCAGGAATCCGTCGTCCTCCTGCTGCATGCGTTGCGCCTCGCAAACGCTCGCACAAGCATTCTGCGTGTCGTCCACCCCTGCAGTCAGCGTGGTGGGAAGCCAGCTCGTGGTTCCGTGATGCGCCAGCCCCTCGCTAACGGCCACTACGCCTGCCGGGTCGCAATCCATTACGTCGTGGTCCATAAAGCCGTGGATGTGCGTGTCCACCAGACCGGGAGCCACCCAGCAGCCCATGCGGTCCACGATTCTTACGCCTTGCGGCTCGTCCACGAACACCTGGCCAAACTTGCCGTCCTCCACCATAAGGAAGCCAAAGCCATCGATTCCACCGGGCAGGACGAGCTT
The DNA here is from genome assembly GCA_902793465.1 of uncultured Coriobacteriaceae bacterium. Lineage (GTDB taxonomy): Bacteria > Actinomycetota > Coriobacteriia > Coriobacteriales > Atopobiaceae > RUG440. The sequence continues at coordinate 72,901 of CADBDT010000006.1, forward strand.
GTCGGACTTAATCGCAAAAGTTGCCATGGAGGCCTCCTTCGTATTTTGGTGAATGTGCTTTTACCATAATACCCCCAGGCAATGCGCTTGGCGCCCACAGCACGGCTGTCGTCCCCGAAGGGCAGCTAAAAGCTCGCCATGCAAAACCCAGCGCCCAATTTGCATCCGGCCTCCATCTCAGCTGCACCTTTACCCTATCTGTCACTTCCCAACACATGTAGTTAGACCCCCGCACATACTGCTATGACCGCAGCATGCTAGGGGGTCGTCTTTGCCACGAATAATGTGTGGAACAGCCTATTGCTTGCAGTTGACAAGCCCTTGTGAGTGCTATTTTTCGGCTTTGGCGTCGGCTTCCCCGGCCTCGTTGCTCACACTGGCTTCCTCGGCTTGTGCTTTGGCCTTTTGAGCCTCTTCCTGCTTCTTCTTTTCGTGATTGCGTATCATCTGGACGATAGGCGCCTCGGGCTTCTCGCCGTACGTACCCTCCGCAATCTGCTTCTCGATCTTGGCAACTTCGCGCTTTGCCCACGGGCCACCAATCTCGTGGAGATATGGCTTCGGCTTACCGCGCATATACATTGCCATGGGATGGATGTCGATTCCCTTGGCCTTTAGCCGCTCCTGAATAAGGAATATGGGCCTATGCGTGAGTGCGGAACTGCCAAACACGATGGCAATGGTAACCATGCCCTCAGGAATGCTTTCCAGATACTCCTCCATGGCGGGATCGAGCCTAAACTTGTATAGAGCACCACCAATAAACAGTATGTCAACCGGCTTGGTAATGGGGGCACGGGGGTCATCGATCGAAATAGGCTCAACATCAACGCCTTCGGCGATGATCTCGGCCATCTCGCGCACGTGACCACCACGCGATTGATAGCGAATCGCAACGCTCATGTTTCCTCCTCATGCCTTGTTTAAATACGTGGGCTATTATACGAGAAGTCCAGCAATTGTTACATAGTTTGCGCGCACGTGGCACGCCCACGTTGCGCGCCCGGCAGCCCCGGACCCTCCCGCACGGCCAGCACCCGCAGGCGCACGTGGCAGCCGCCGAATTCTTCTGCACGCTCAGCGCTCACTGCGTTCGCTCACTCGCTTCGCTCGTGATTCGCGCCCACGTTGCGCGCCCCGGCGGTCCCCGGACCCTCCCGCACGCCCAGCACCCGCATGGCGCACGTGGCAGCCGCCGAATTCTTCTGCACGCTCAGCGCTCACTGCGTTCGCTCACTCGCTTCGCTCGTGATTCGCTGCAGAAGAATTCGGCGGCTGCCACGTGCTTGTGATTCGCGGCGGGAGAGTTCGGGGGCCGCCGGGACGCATGGAATTCGCGGCGGGAGAACGGAGTGCCCTCCGCCCGCCGCTATTGTCTATCCCTTCATGGCTTGGTAGGCACTGCCGTACATGGCGGCATCGTTGCCGAGGCTTGCTGGAAGAATGCGGGTGCCGATGGACGGGGCGAGGCAGTACTTGCGGAATGCGGCGCGCAGCTCCTCTGCAAAGAGGTTGAAGCCGCCCGCTACGCCTCCGCCCAGCAAATACATCTGCGGGTCGATAATCGCAGATATCTGAGCCATGGCATAGCCCAGGCAGTCGCACATGCAGGAAATCGCAGCCTGCGCGGCCTTGTCGCCATCACGACATGCGTTGAATACGGAAAGCGTATCGGTCGGACCACTCAGGGCAACGGGGTCCTGTCCCAGCTTCTCGCACTCCTGCTTGTACACACGCACGATACCCGATGCGGAGGCGTACTGCTCAAGGCAGCCCTGACGTCCGCAGCCACAGCTGTCCTTCTCGTTGCGATTAACCGTAATGTGGCCAATCTCGCCGCCTGCGCCAAATGCACCGGACACAATCTTGCCGTCCGTTACCACGCCGCCGCCCACACCGGTGCCAATGGCCACCAGCACAAAGCTCTTGGCATCCTTTGCCGTACCCTGCCACAGCTCGCCAAGAGCCGCAGCGTTGGCGTCGTTTACAAAGGCGAGGTTAGCGCGAGAGAAGGTGCGCTTGAGCGCGGCCTGCAGGCCTTCGGGATCGAGCTCTATGTTTGCGAGCATGCCCACCTTGCCGTCGTCGTCAACGGGTCCGGGAACGTCCAGGCCTACGCCCACAACGTCGTCGGCAGAGGCGCCGTTGTCGGCCAGGAGCTTCTTGAGCCCCTCTGTGACCACGGCGAACGCCGCCTCGCTCACAATCTCGCCCGTGGGAATTTGAGTCGCTGCCTCAAGCGTGCCCTCGGTAGAGAACATGCCTGCCTTAATGCTCGTTCCGCCAATATCGATGCCCAGTACCTTGTCCATAGCAATGTTCCTTTCGCATAGCAAAAACCACATATATAGTTGAGCCTGCGCTCTATACTAGACCCTTACGCACAACCTGGATATGGCATTTAGGTCAAAGGCGCACGATGGCAGCGCTAGGCTGTCCGAAAACGGCGTGCCCCATTCCACCCAGCTCGAGCTAGTCCTCCACCACAGCCTCGAGTCGAATGGCGCTCCTATCCCGAAGGCTCCCAAACTGCCCACCAAGCCAAAGGGACGACTCCCCCGGCCCCAGCACTAGCGGCATCCTGCTGTGAATTGGTGCCACATCGGCATTGGGCTGAGTGGTAACGACAGAGAACCTCCCCTGGTCGAAGACGGCAGCCAGCAAGAAGACCTCCCGGCCAGGCATGGTAAAGCGAACGTCGGTCGCTCGCCTTTCGCGCGACCTTGTGTACGACTCGTAAAACCCTCGTACGGGAACCAGGCATCGACCGTTGTTCATGGCGTTTGCCCACAATCCCCTACCTTCGCGGGATTGGCTCAGTGCCGTTTCCATTCGCGTGTTAAACACAAGCTTGGACTTTCCGCGCACCGATATCTGGAAGCCCCAAACGAGCGACGCCACCTGCAAGCCACCCGCCTGGTCGGCCACGAACAGGGGAACCTCCTTGCCTGGATACGCATCGGGCACAGACACGGAAGGCTTGCGCCGGGGCACGCGTGCCCTTCCCGAAACCCGCAGATCGTCCAGCGCGAGCTGCAGCTCCTCAAACATGAGCGGAGACACCCGATGGCACACGTTCGTTCCCCCGTCGCTCTTCCGTACGCCTTTGTCTGCAAAAGACACGCGGCGTTCTTGTATATAATTAATTATAGTGCAATAACGACTATGTGGAGGATAGTATGGCCATTCACAACTCAACACCCGCAACAAACGGACAGACCTACGTAGCTCCAAGCGAGCGCGACGGCAACAGCTCCGTGGTCTACTTTACCCGCGACCTCAGCGCCGCCGGCCTGCGCAAGGCATTCGCGAAGGTGGCAAAAAGGCTGGACGGTCGTGTGGCCATAAAGCTGCACACAGGCGAAAAGGACGGTCCCAACATTATTCCACGGCCCTGGGTTGCCGAGCTCGTGGAAAAGGATCTCCCCGAGTCCGTAATCGTAGAGACGAACACGTACTATGCCGGCGACCGCGACACAACCGAGAAGCATCGCGACACCATTGCCCACAATGGTTGGACCTTCTGTCCCGTAGACATTACCGACGAGAACGGATACGTGGAGTGGCCGGTTGCGGGCGGCAGGTGGTTTGACACCATGGCAGTGGGCGCGAATCTGGAGAACTACGACTCCATGCTTACTCTTACCCACTTTAAGGGCCACACCATGGGCGGCTTTGGCGGCTCCAACAAAAACCTGGGTATCGGCTGCGCCTCCGGCAAGGAGGGAAAGAAGTGGATTCATGCCCAGACCTCGGACAACGGCGCAAGCTGGGGCGGCCAGTGGTCTGTGGACAACGAGGAGCTCATGGAGAAGATAAGCGAATCCACCAAGGCCACCATAGACCACTTTGGCAAAAAGATCGTATACGTAAACGTTCTGCGCAACATGAGCGTAAGCTGCGACTGCGAAGGAACTGCGGCACAGCCCGTGGTAACGCCCAATGTGGGCATCCTTGCCTCCACCGACATCTGCGCCATAGACTCCGCGAGCGTCGACCTGGTGGTAGCCATGACAAACGCCGGCCTCGTACACAACCACGACCTCGTGGAGCGCATGACCAGCCGCCATGGCTTCCGTCAGCTCTCCTACATGCACGAGCTCGGCATGGGCAACTGGCGCTACGAGCTGCTGGACCTGGACAACGGCGACGCGAAGGTTCACCTAAACGACGCCGTCTCGCACGTGGTGCCGTTCGAGGGATAGCAAACGGACAGCGCCTGAGCCCAGAGGACGCTCAAGCGGAGGACGGTGCAGAAGGATGCCCGCGCGCAGTTCTCTGCGAAGGATAGTGGGCTTTGCACCCAGGACAGGCTGTCCGAAGAGGGGTGCCGTGAGGGGATACTCCCCTACGGGTACGTCGCGGATAGACCGATGCGCAAGGGAATCCCGACCCGCGACGTACCCGATGGGGAGTATCCCCTCACGGCACCCTATTCCATCACGAGTTTTCGGACAGCATACCGACCTGTCCGTTCTCTGGGCTCAGCGCCCTGCTGCGCCAACTCCCTGCCAGCCTACTGCCGGTAGTAGGTCAAGAAGTCGGCTATCTTGTCCAGGGCTTCGCCCAGGATGGCGCGACGCGGCAGGAAGACGATGCGGAAGTAGCCCGGCGTGTTCCAGTTAAAGCCTCTGCCAGGGACAATGAGCACGTGCTTGTCCTGCAGCAGGTCCAGCTGGAACTGTTCGTCGTCGGTAATGTTGAACTTCTGGGGATCGAGGTGCGGGAAGATGTAGAACGCAGCCTTTGGCTTTACCACCGTTACCCCGTCTATGGCGCACAGCCTCTCGTACACAAAGTCGCGCTGGTTGCGCACGCGACCGCCGGGCACTACGTAGCTCTTTACGCTCTGATGGCCTCCCAGCGCGGTCTGCACGATGGATTGCGCGGGGACATTTGAGCACAGACGCATGTTGCTCATAACGTTTATACCCTCCATGAGGTCACGGCCCAGCCGCTTGTTGCCGCTTATGGAAATCCAGCCGATTCGCCATCCAGCAATCATGTGGCTCTTGGATAGCCCGTTAAACGTTATGCAAAAGAGGTCTGGTGCCAGGCTCGCTATGCTCACATGCTCCTCGTCGTCCATTATCAGACGATCGTAAATCTCGTCCGAAAGGATAATGAGCGAATGCTCCCGCGCAAGCTGAACGATCTCTTGTAGGATCTCGCGTGGGTACAGCGCTCCAGTGGGGTTGTTTGGATTGATAATTACGATGGCCTTGGTGTTGCTTGTAACCTTTGAGCGCATGTCGTCCATGTCGGGCAGCCAGTCTGCCTGCTCGTCGCACAGGTAATGAACGGCCTTGCCGCCAGCAAGCGTAACGCACGCTGTCCATAGCGGATAGTCGGGGCTCGGAACAAGAATCTCGTCGCCCGTTTCCACCATGGCCTGCATAACCATGTTAATGAGGTCGCTTACGCCGTTTCCCGTATATATGTCGTTCATAGTTACGTTGGGAATGTGCTTTATCTGGTCGTACTGCATAATGGCCTTGCGAGCGGCAAAGAGTCCACGGCTGTCGGAATAGCCCTCGGTCTTGCGTAGCTGGCTGGCCATGTCCTGCACCACCTCGTCGGGCGTGCGGAACCCAAACGGCGCGGGATTTCCTATGTTGAGCTTAAGGATGTGAATGCCGTCCTCCTCCATGCGCATTGCCTCGTCGAGCGCGGGGCCGCGTACGTCGTAGGACACGTTGTCGAGTTTGCTTGATTTCTTAAAACGTCGCATGGTGGGCTCCTCTTTTGTTTGGACTTCTTCCGCTGTAAAAGGACTGTTTGTTTGAGAATCGGTGCTCTGACCGGTAGCAAGCCATTCTTCCGACACCTCCAAGGCGGTGCTAAGGAAGGCCAGCATGTCGGAACGCGGTATGGTCTTGCCACTTAGATATTGGCTAAGCTGGCTCTTTCCAAGCTTTTGTCCCTGCGCTTGCGCTATGTGCAGCAGGTCAACCTGCTTTAGACCGCGCTCCTCGAGCGCCTGTCGCAATCGGATGGCAAACGTTTCTTGCGTCATTTTGCTCCAAAGTTCAATTTTGTCTCTCATAAATTGAACTCACCTTATCATTATGAGAAAAAAGTTCAATACGGGAGTTCAATTTTATAGAGCAACGGGATAAATAGCGGTTTATTCAGCTGGGTTTTCGCGTGGCCACAACTAAGGGACTGCCCCCATTGACTGCCCCCCATTTGTGGTCCCCTCCAAACGGGTTTCAAAGAAAGCTCCATGGCGGTCGCCAGTTTGCTCGGCCAGATTTCGTTTTGCGTTGTACACTGGTAACACCAATTCGCACGCAGGACGGAGTTATTCATGGCAAAAAAACGCGCCGTTCCCTCCCCCAAGCAGGAAACGCTCAACATTCCTTCGTTTTTGATGAACCCCGTGACTTCGCGAGTGCCCGACGGCGCACCCGCCAATCAAAACGCTACGCGCAGGCAAAGGCCCAAAAGGCCAAAGAAGGTCGAAACCCAGCAGATACTGGAGCTCGCGCCAGAGCCTGAGGTCACTCCAGAGCCGGAACCCAAGGTAGAGCCGCAGTCGAGCCTAGAGCTCAATGTGGAGCCCACGGCCCAACCAGATACTGCAAGCGGCCCCGAAGACGAGCAAGAGGCGGTTGGGAACCTCAGCTTGGAACCCGAGGAAGAGGCAAAGCAAGAGACCGAACAGAACACGGAGGCGGAGCGCGATGTAGCATTGGACGAACACACCAACGCCGCGCTTACGCCAGAACAGGGCTCGGAGCTTGATTCGATGCTAGAGGACGAGGCAGAGGAGATCCCTGCAAACATGGTCGACTCGAACGCCAAGACCGAGGCTGACGCCAAGTCGAATGCGGAGGACGCAACCGATGCAAAGCAGGAGGTCGAGGCCCAGGCCGCACCAGAGCAGGATCAGGAGCAGAATCCAGAGTCCGCGCCAGCACAAACAATCAAGCAGGAGTCCGCCACCGAGCCAGAGCCAGAGACGGAGACGGAGACCGAGCCTGCCACTGCGCCGGAGCCGGAGCCGGAGCCAGAACCGGAGCCCGAGACCAGCACCACCCCTGCGTCCGTTTCTGCAAAAGAAGAGGCGCCAGAGGACAAAGGCGCACCTAAGGCAAAGCAAGATGAGCCCAAAGAAGAAGCCGACAAGACAACCGACTCCGACGCCGCTCCCAACAATGACCCCAAAGACGAGCCGCTGCGGCGCGCGCTCAAGCAGGAGGAAGAGCTGGACGCCGTTATGCAAACGGTCTTCGAGGCTGCCGGCGTGCCTGTTTTAGATGAGGCAGAAGATTACACATTCGGCTCCTTTGTGGAAGCGGAGCCAGAGCCCGAGACCGCCTCGGCAACTACGCAGCCGGCGCCCGACACGACAAAGCCGACCCGAGTTCCCTCCCTCAAGGAAGACCTCGCGTTGCTCAACAAGGTGGAGCGTCGTCTTTATGCGCATCGCTACGCGTCTACCGAGATCATGACGTTTGGCGAATCGATAGATCCCCCCAAGGCCGCGGCAGATCGTGCCGAGGCGCTGGCGGTGCTCGTGGAGGAAGACCACGAGCTGCTAAGCAAGCCCGAGGTAGGCGGCATGGTTGAACGGCTTGCCAACCAGTCGACAAAGCTCGATCCCCTTGTGGCAAAGCAGGTGGCGGTTCTTGCGCGCGACCGTCGCGAGCTGGTAAGCGTTCCCGCATCCCTGCAGGCAAGGCTCGTCCACGTACAGACGGAGTCTTACGAGGCGTGGCTTGCTGCGAAGGCAAACAACGACTGGGCCTCCTTTGCGCCCTACCTCGATCGCTTGGTCAATTTGCGCCGCAGGGTTGCCGAGGCAATCGATCCCAATGCAGACCCCTACGACACCATGCTCGACATGCACGAAAAGGGCACCAACCGAGCCTTCTACAACAACTTCTTTGCCCGCGTTAAGCAATGCGTGGTACCGCTGCTCTCGTCAATTTCCATGAGCGGCCGCACCCTAAGCCGCAACTGCATAGAGGGGCGCTTTGACACCACACGCCAGTGGGAGCTCGCGCACGACATAATGCAGCTTCAGGGCATAGACCAGAAGGCGCACTTCCTCGCATCCACGGAGCACCCCTTCTCCGACGCCATGACCAGCAACTATGCCATTACGGCCGCACGCGTTGTGCCAGACGACGTTATGTGCAACGTGTACACCATGCTGCACGAGCTGGGTCACAACTTGTACGAGCAGGGCGTGGACCCCAAGTTCAACCGTACGTCGCTTAAGGGCGGGACGTCCATGGGCATACACGAGTCGCAGTCCCGCCTGTTCGAGAACTACATAGGCCGCGACCGCGCGTTTATTCCCGTGCTCTTGTCACTCATGAAGCAGCGCTTCCCTGGCCAGATGGGTCGCGTGACGCCCAATCAGCTGTATAGGGCCGTTAACCGTGTGGTCCCCTCTCTCATTCGCATGGATGCCGACGAGCTCACGTACCCCCTGCACATTATTGTTCGCTACGAGATCGAGCAGCTTCTGGTAAGCGGCAAAGCCACCGCACGCGACGTCCCCAGGCTGTGGGCAAGCCGCTACTCGCGCTATATAGGCGCCAACGTTCCCGACGACACGCACGGCGCGCTGCAGGACGTGCACTGGGCCGAGGGTGACTTTGGGTACTTCCCCACCTATGCGCTGGGCAACGCCTATGCCGCGCAGATGCGCGCGAAGATGATCGATGAGGGCATGGATTGGAGCGGTGTGTTGGCGTCCGGAAACCTAGAGCCCATTCGCGCATGGCTGCACGAGCGCGTATGGCAGTACGGCCGTTCCAAGGACCCCTCCGAGATTATTAAGGACGCATGCGGTGAGGCCTTTACCCCGCGCCACTATGCCAACTACCTCACGCATAAGTTTGCCGCACTCTACAGCCTGCGCTAGCATCGACCAGGCAGCGACGAGAGGAGCTTTGCGTGCGTGCACTCATACAACGCGTCCTGGACGCGCAGGTAACTGTGGAAAACGAGATAGTTGGGTCGTGTGGCCACGGCCTGCTGGTCTTCCTCGGTGTGGGACAACAGGACACCAAGGAAAACGCAGAGCGGCTGTGGCGCAAAATATCCCGGTTGCGCATCTTTGCCGACGAGCAGGGAAAGACCAATCTCTCGCTCATGGACGTGGGCGGAGAGCTGCTCGTAATTAGCCAGTTTACGCTGTTTGCCAACTGCAAGCGCGGCAACAGGCCGTCCTTTACCGAAGCCGCTCCCCCCGCGCTCGCAAACGAGCTTTACGAGTACTTTTGCAAACTGGCAAGGCAGGACGTAAGCCATGTGGGCCAAGGTGTATTTGGCGCCAGCATGCAGGTATCATTAACAAACGACGGGCCTTTTACCATCTGGTTGGATATTTGACCTAACAAGGGGAGGCTGTCCCGAAACCTTTTGACGAGGTGGGGTGCCGTCTGGGGATACTCCCCATCGGGTACATCGCGAGCAGGTCTTCTCCTTACGAGGAGTCCGTCCGCGATGTACCCGTAGGGGAGTATCCCCTGACGGCACCCTGTTTTCGGACAGGCCTCCCGGAACGTACGCCTGGGGACATCCCCGTAAGAGCCTCGACTGCCTATACACCGCACACCGTTTCTATTTTATTATTTCTATTCACAAATCCTTCACAGTGTGGCATTATCTACACGCACCAAAAGTCTCTAGGAAAGGTCGTACCATGAGTTTGATGGAAGAGTTCAAAGAGTTTATTAACCAGGGCAACGTTATGGATATGGCCGTAGGCGTCATTATTGGCGGCGCGTTTACCGGCATAGTTACCGCCCTTACCAACGACGTAATTCAGCCTCTTATCCAGCTGGCCGCAGGCGGCGCGCCCGACGTCTCGGGTCTTATGATTCCTGGCACAAACATCAACATTGGTGCCTTCTTCGCGGCAGTTATCAACTTCCTTATTGTTGCGATTATCGTCTTTGCCATGGTAAAGAGCCTCAACAAGCTTAAGGAGGCCACCGCCGCCATTACCAAGAAGCAGGAAGAGGAGGCCGAGGCCGCCGCTCCCACTTGCCCCTTCTGCCTGGAGGAGGTAAAGGAGGGCGCAACTCGCTGCCCGCACTGCGCTGGCGCTTT
>CADBDT010000007.1 GCA_902793465.1 uncultured Coriobacteriaceae bacterium
GCACCAGAATATAAACGAGCTCCCCACCGTGGGAGCCTTTCTTTTTCGCATGAACTAACAGGGACTCGAACCCGCGAGGGCGCGGGCGCCTTCCAAACGCACGTCGCTGCGTACAGTCGCCGTCCACTACCCGCAACGACGTGCATTTGCAGTCCGTATCGTGCCTCAAATGCATGTGTTTGCGTGTAGCCGCAGACCACGTGACGCATCTACGTGCATTTCGCAACGCAGATACGCGCCAAACGCACGCGTCTGCGTACAATCGCCATCCACTACCCGCTTCAACATGCATTTTGCGCAAGAATCCCAACAAAAAAGGCCAGGCATTGCCTGACCTCGTTAATTCGTGGTGGGCGGTCAGGGGTTCGAACCCTGGACCTTGGGATTAAGAGTCCCCTGCTCTGCCAGCTGAGCTAACCGCCCACATATGGTGTTGCTTCGAATGGGGTGGGTACAGGGGCTCGAACCCTGGACCTCCTGAGCCACAGTCAGGCGCTCTGCCAACTGAGCTACACCCACCATGTTGGCCACTTGAAGCAAGCCAGATTATTATCCACAACCAACCGCCGTAATGCAAGCCCTTCCTCAAACTTTTTTAAAAAAAGTTTGGCAAGCACCCCAGCGACCCATTTTTTCAGTTGTTGCCAGAGTCATATTGCCAACAAGCGCAGCATGAATTGCGCACTACTTAATGTTTACGAACATTAAGATTACGCCAACGGCAATAATGAGGCCAATAAGCGGTTGATTCCAACTAAACACGCAAAAGATGGCAAGAAGGATGCCCACAATTGTTCCAATGGTAAACACAGCGCCTAACGGAGTGTTTATTGCGCGGTTTGGAACCCAAAGCTTGCTCTCGTCATCTTCTTCCGAGGGCTTTACATCCTTAATGAATTGCCTTGCGTTGGGAATCTGGCTCTTGTTGATCTCCATAACCCAGAGGCTTGCGCGCCCACGCACAACAACAAACACGGATTTGCCTCCGACGGAAGGCATCTCCTCGCACCAAGCGCCATGTGGAACAAGGTCCTCACCATTTACTGCAGCTCGCGCCTGCTCTGTGTTGGTAAGCTCTATGCCCGCAAGCACCTCAAGGGGAATTTTTTCTACAGATCCACCTGTCTTAAAACAGATGTCCTCCCCCTCCACATATATTCTCTCGCCGTTGCGACCGTTAATGCGATGCTTTGTTATTGAGCCTTCCATCTTATTGCACCATCCGTTGACGCGAGTGTTTCTGATTAGAACATAATAGCGAGTCATACGCTTATTATTGTTCACAATTGCCAAGATGCGAAACAATATGGACTAGGAGGACGCTATGGGATTGGACAGCATCAAAGAACTCTTAGAGCCCGATAGCCGACTGGTGGAAAAAGTGGTACGTACCGACCACGAGTGGAGCGGAAAGATCTTTGAGGTCGAGCACCTTTTGGTCGAGCTCCCAGACGGCACTCTTGACCGCCGCGAGATCGTACGCCACAACGGCGGCGCAGGCGTTTGTGCGGTCCGTGACGGAAAGATATGCCTCGTAAGGCAGTACCGAGTTGCTTTGGGTCGAATGTCGCTCGAGATTCCGGCAGGAAAGCTCGATCCCAACGAGAATCCAGCCGTATGTGCTGCGCGCGAGCTCGAGGAGGAGACGGGAATGGTTGCAGGAAGGCTCGAACTGCTTGCAAACTCTGCGGGGGCACCCGGATTCAATAACGAGAAGACGCGCATCTATATTGCGCACGATCTGCGCCAGGGCGACGCTCATCCAGACGAGGGCGAGCTTGTGGACGTTGTATGGCTGCCCGTGGAGGACGTTTTGGAGGCTGTAAGAGCCGGCCTAATTGAGGATGCAAAAACGGTCGTTTCGGTCCTTGCCGCCGCTGCCGGTATCGTGTAACAGCACTTTTGCGTAACAGCACTTTTACTTGACATACATTATTGGGTAGGTATCCTAAACTCCAGCTCACTTAAATAGAGGGGAGATAGCGCATGACCGTTTCTGATTATCAACTCAATCGCAGGCAGCTCCTCAGGGGCTTTGGCGCCGTTGTTGCCTTGCCTGCGCTTGCTTCTTTGGCAGCATGCGGCAATTCCGGCAACGCAAATGCCAGCGCAGCGGCACAGCGAAAGTTTATTGTTGGCTTCGACCAGGACTTCCCACCCTATGGCTATGTGGGAGACAACGGCGAGTACACGGGCTTTGACCTCGACCTTGCCAAGGCCGTATGCGACAGGAAGGGCTGGCAGTTCGAGGCCGTACCCATAAACTGGGACGCCAAGGACGGAATGCTAAACAGCGGACAGATTACGTGCATATGGAATGGCTTTACCATCGAGGGCCGCGAGGACAGCTATGCGTTTACGGATGCATACATGAACAACTGCAACGTGGTTGTAGTAAAGGCAGATTCCGACATTAAGGCACTTACCGACCTCGCTGGCAAGAAGGTTGTTGTTCAGACGGATTCCGGAGCAGAAAAGCTTCTTGCCGATCCCGAGGGACAAGCCAGTCTTGCTGCCACCTTCGCAGGCGGAAAGCCCGAGACTATTGGCGAGTACAACACTGCCTTTATGTCGCTCGAGCAGGGCACATACGACGCAATTGCCGTAGACGAGCCCGTTGCAAACTTCCACACAGCCGGAAAAACAAGCACGTTCCGCATACTTGACGAAAAGCTCAACTCAGAGCATTACGGCGTTGGCTTTGCCAAGGGCGATGTGGACCTTGCCGCCGAGGTGGAAAGCACGCTGCAGGAGCTCGTTAAGGACGGTACCGTTAAGAAGATTTGCGAAAAGTACGCAGACCAAGGAATTAGCTTTAACAATTGGTGCCTGCCCGAGGGATAGGCCTTGTCGCAAGACTTATTGACACGGTGTGACTCTGCAACCACTAGGCTCAAGAACCCTGGTGGTTGCGTGCTATTAGGTACTCGAAAGGACGTTTGATGGAACTTACGACCATGTTCGGAATGCTAATCCAAGGCTACGGCACAAGCCTCTTGATCTTTTTTGTGACGCTTGTGTTTGCGGTGCCTCTTGGCGTTCTGGTGGCACTTGCCAGACTATCCAAGGTCAAGATTCTTAACGTTATCTCGACCTTATATATATCCCTCATGCGCGGGACTCCCCTAATGCTGCAAATGTTTGCGGTATTCTTTATTCCCTACTACGGATTTGGCATCCAAACTGGTCCTGGCTTTCAGCTTATAGCCGTATTGATTGCCTTTGTAATAAACTACACTGCCTACTTTGCGGAGATATATCGCTCGGGCATACAGAGCATGCCCATTGGCCAATACGAGGCCGCTCAGGTACTCGGTTATTCCTCGTCCCAAACGTTCTTTAGAATTATCCTGCCACAGGTAATCAAACGCATTCTTCCTGCCATGGGAAACGAGATCATAACCCTTGTAAAGGACACGTCGCTGGCATTTTCCATTGGCGTGGCAGAAATGTTTACCACAGGTCGTGCGCTCGTTGCGTCGCAGCGAAACATGATTCCCTTTGTAATTGCCGCCGCAATCTACTGGGTAACCTGTCTCCTCATAGAGTTCCTTATGAGACGCGCAGAGAGAAAACTGGGGTACTATCATGACTAAGATAACTTCGATGCCCGCGGTGTCGGTAAGGCACGCTCGCAAGTCGTTTGGCAATAAGGTCGTGCTCAACGACGTTTCGGTAGAAATACAGCCAGGTGAGGTTCTTTCGCTCATAGGCCCGTCCGGCGCTGGCAAGTCTACATTGCTGCGTTGCATGACCATTCTCGACAGATTTGACTCAGCGGACTTTTCGTATGGAGACCTTGTTGTATGCACGTCTGCGGGAGCGTCCGCAAGCTACAGCGCCGAGGCGGAGCAAGCCGCGCGCATGCGATTTGGAATAGTTTTTCAGCACTATAACCTGTTTCCTCACTACACCGTATATCAAAACATTACCGATGCGCCTATAGTCGTTCAGCATCGCTCTCGCGAGGAGGTAGACGAGGAGGCTCGCGTTCTGCTCGAAAAGCTTGGGCTCACGGAGCACGCGCAGAAGGTTCCCAACCAGTTGTCGGGCGGTCAGCAACAGCGTGTTGCCATAGCACGTGCTCTTGCCATGAACCCAAGCGTAATGTACTTCGACGAAGCCACCTCGGCCCTGGATCCAAAGCTTACGGCGCAGATGCAAAGGCTCATACGCGACTTGGCCGACAACGGCATGGCAGTGGGCATCGTAACCCACGAGATGGGCTTCGCAAAACTCGTAAGCGATCGCATAGCGTTCCTGTTTGACGGCGAGATTGCCGAGGAAGGCCCCGCCGAACAGGTTATAGACCATCCCCAAGACATCCGCACTCAACGCTTCCTGAGCCAAGCTGAGGACTAAACGTTAGAGACGGAAAATGGGCGGGCCAATACCCGAGGTGGGTCACGAGGGCGGCGGCGTGGAGAGAGGCCGCGCGCAGTTCCGCAGCGCGAGGTAACCAAGAAGGTTTGTGCATCATACCGCGCGAGGACTGTTTGAGCACGGCTCTCTCCACGCCGCCGCCCTCGTGACCCACCTCGGGTATTGGCCCGCCTCCCAATTGCCGCCTGCCGCGACGCCCGAGACTCATTTGGTGCAGCACTACCTTGCAAAGAGCTCCCACATTGCTACGGCGCTCGACGCCGCAACGTTAAGCGAATCGACGCCACGAGCCATGGGTATTATTGCTGTCTTGTCGCAAAGGCTTAGCGTTTTAGCATCCAGCCCCGTCCCCTCTGTGCCAAACAGGAGCGCAATGCGCTCGCACGAGGCACGAACGTCTTCCAACGATACTGCACGGCTGTCGAGCGCCAATGCAATGCGGTCGAATCCCCTATCGTGCAACATTTCCATGGCATCGTATGGCCAGCATCCACTCGCGCGGGTCCAGGGGATGCCAAACACGTTGCCCATGGACACCCGCACGGCTCTTCGGGACAAGGGATCGGCACATGTTGGCGCAACCAATACGGCATCCGCTCCCAAAGCGGCGGCGTTGCGAAATATTGCGCCCACATTGGAGGTGTCGGTAATCCCCTCCAAGACCACCATCTTGCGCGACTCGTCCATCAAGCTTTCCATGCTCGGCAATGCTGGACGTCGTACGGCACAAAGTGCACCGCGAGTAACCCGATAACCGGTAAGCTTCTGGGCCTCGTCTGGCGGGAGGACAAACACCGGAACATCGCTCGAAATCGTAGCGAGCAAGTCCTCCATGGCCTCGAGCTTCTTTTCGTCCAAAAGGAACGACTGCGGTTCGACACCGTTGCTTATCGCTGTTCGAATGGCAATCTCGGACTCTACGATTGCCAAACCACGCTGGGGGTCAAGCGTATTTCTTAGTTGATGATTGGTTAGACCGACGTATGCATTAAGGCGTGTGTCGGCTATGTGATTCAGGCGTAAAATTGTCATGGAGCCGTCCATATCTCGCATTGCTTTTATTGCAATGGGGTAACATACCCTGCATGTGTCAAACGGGCCTTGCGCCCCTATTCTCAATCATACAGTTCCTCATGGAAAGAGAAGAATTAATGGAAGAGAACAACCTCGAAGAAAACCTCGATTCTGCGCCCGAAAAGCGTTCGCGCGAGTTGCTGGACGCACTCCCGTCATTTGACGAGGATCAATTCTCAGCCACCACATCCGACGGGCGGCAGAGCGCTAGTGCCGACGAGACGGTTATTGTTACGCACGAAGGCGAAGCAGCGGAGGAAGACGCCGCACCTCGACCCTCCACTGGCTCGTTTTGGTCTACCGCACCGGAAGCCCAGCCCACAACCCAAATCTCGGTAAGCCCAAGCGATGACGTACAGGAATCGAACGAGGGTACCGAACAACCTTCGGATCCATTTGAGACAACAGTGCTCAACGTGGAGAACGAAATAGATTTGCCCGAAACACCGGTAAGCACCCCGGTGGACAACACCATTGACGAGAAAGCGGACGAGGAACAGGCGCTCAACACGCTTGTTACCGCTCCTTTGACCGAACAACCCGACATCGATTACGCACCTTCGCCACTTGCTTCGGAGCCAATAGCGGAAGGCGCCTACTCTTACGAAACGAACTATACCCAAGAGGTCGCATCGGGAGAATCCCGTTCTGGCGGAAAAGTGCTCAAGCGTGTACTTATTGCACTTTTGGCATTTGTCGGAGCGCTCGCTCTTATATATATAGTTGTGAGCTTGTACTTTACCGCACACTTTTTGCCCAATACGACCGTTAACGGCGAAGACGTATCTGGTATGGCAGTAACAGACCTCTCGTCGTACGTAAGCAGCATTGGCGACAACTATAGGGGCCAGATAAGCGGCGATGGTATGGACCTCAAGCTATCGGGGTCGGACATCAACCTTGTATACGACGGGAACGCCTACAGCAAGGAGGCTGCCGAGCAGATTGCGGCCTGGTCTTGGCCAATGGAGCTCAACAAGAAACACGAGTACGAGGTCAAAAAGGCCATCACATTCGATGAAGGCAAGTTCAACGAAATCATTGGCGCAGCCATCGATAAAACAAACGAGAACAGCACTGGTCCCACCAACGCAACTATGGCTTACGACGATAAGTCTGGATCGTTTGTCGTTGTACCCGACGCCCTTGGTACGTCCATAGAGCGCGACACTGCGTTAAAGACAATTGCGGCGGGCGTAAGCACGCTTCAAGCCGACATAAAGCTTGCAGAGAACGACTTGGTGCAGCCTACTGTAACAAAGGATAGCAAGCAGCTCCTTGCAGCCATCGACACCGTAAACAAGATGCTTGCCAAGCCCATTAAGCTTCGCATTGCCAACAACGATGCCAAGACCATCGACAAGAACCTAATGGCAAGTTGGCTGTCGCTCAACGAGGAAACCAAGATTTCCGTTAACGAGGATGCCATTAAGGAGTGGGCACAGGGTTCGCTCTCCAACGAATTTGACACCAGCGGGACCAAGCGCACCTTTACACGTCCCGATGGCAAGGAGATCACTGTTGAGGGCGGCACCGCCGAATACGACTACGGCTGGTGCCTAGACGGCGAAGCTCTCGCTGGCATTCTTGCCGAGAACCTTCGCAACGGAAAATCCGATTCTGTAGACGTTCCCATGAAGAAGGAGGCTGCACTTTGGGCACCCGGCGGAAAGGACTGGCCAAACCGCTACATAGACATCGACCTTTCCGAGCAGTATGTTCGCATGTACGATGATCAGAACAACGTAATTTGGGAGTCTGACTGCGTGTCCGGCAACCCTATATACAACGGTGGCACAGCAACCGGCGTGTTCTCCATCTATCTAAAGAGCTCTCCCATGGAGCTCGTAGGTCGCGACTACGACGGTGACGGTGTGGCAGACTACCGCACCTGGGTTACTTACTGGATGCCGTTCGACGGCGGCGAGGGACTGCACGACATGACCTCGCGTGGCGCCTTTGGTGGAAACATCTACCAGTACAACGGCAGCCATGGCTGCGTTAACCTGCCTTACAGCGCAGCAGAGCAGCTCTATCAGATTACCAACGTAGGCGACGTAGTGGTTTGCCACTGGTAAGCACGGGCTGCAATATTGCTTTAGCGTGCGGGGCCGCGCCTCATATGAGGCGCGGCCCCGTCCTTTACCAATCGTTAATTGCTGCAATTAACTCGCTGCTCTTTTTACCACAAATAGAAAGTCCCTTAGTTGTGATTTTGCACAATCACAACTAAGGGACTTTCCACTATTTGTGGTCACTATTTATTTGCCTAGCGACGACGCTTCTTCTGCTTGCCCTTCTTCTTAGGACGAGAGTTGTTGCGCCGCTGCTGACGATTTGCAGCCGCTCCACCTGTGCCGCCCATACGCGCGAGCTTTTCGGCCTCTAGGGGATCCATCCCCATGTTGCGCATCATGTTTCCCATCGCACGTCCCATTTGGCGCTGATTGCCACCTACGGCCATGGACCTAAGCGAGCCCATCATCTTGTCCATCTGTTCCCATTGCTTAATAAGAACGTTTACCTCTTGCACGGTGTGGCCAGATCCCTGGGCTATGCGCTTGCGTCGCTGTCCGTTAATGATGCGAGGCTTTGCGCGTTCCTCCTTGGTCATGGAGTGGATCATTGCCTCGATAGGTACGATCTGCTCGTCTCCCACGTTTGCACCGCTCTGACTCAGAGCCCTGTCCACGCCAGGTATCATTCCCGCGAGCTTTCGCATACCGCCCATCTTGCGCACCTGCTGAAGCTGCGAGAGCATGTCGTCCATGGTAAAGCCCTCCATGAGCATGCGCTCTGCATCTGCGATGCTCTTTTCGTCGGAAAGCTTTTCGGCCTCTTCGATTATGCCAATTACGTCGCCCATTCCCAAAATACGACGCGCCATGCGGTCGGGGTGGAACACCTCAAGCGAGTCGGGCTTTTCTCCCTGGCTCACAAACATAATTGGCTTGCCAGTTACCTCGCGTACAGAAAGCGCGCCGCCGCCTCGTGCGTCGCCGTCGAGCTTGGACATAATAACGCCGTCAAAGTCCATGCGAGAGTTAAACTCGTTGACCACGTTTACAATGTCCTGTCCGGTCATCGCATCCACGACCATAAGAATTTGGTCGGGACGTACAGCATCACGGATGTCAACCGCTTCTTGCATCATCTGCTCGTCGATTTGCAAACGTCCTGCGGTGTCGACAATAACCACGTCGATGTTCTGCTCTGCCGCAACGCGAGTGACGGCATCGGTGGCAATTGTCACGGCGTCCTTTCCGTCGCCGCGCCAAACGCCCACACCAATCTCGTCACCAAGCGTCTGCAGCTGGTCGGCCGCTGCGGGGCGGTGCACGTCGCAGGCTGCAAGAAGGACCTTTTTGCCTTGGCCCTTAAGAAGATAAGCTAGCTTAGCCGCCGCCGTTGTCTTACCAGAGCCCTGCAGACCAACGAGCATTATTACGTTTGGCTTACGCGTTGCAGGTAGTTGCAGCTCTGCGTCGGTTGAGCCCAATAGCTTTACAAGTTCGTCTAGGACTATTCGCACTACGTTTTGCGTTGGATTGAGGGAAGACAAGACCTCCGCCTCAAGGCACTGCTCGCGACAGCGAGACACAAACGCACGTACCACCCTAAAGTTAACGTCCGCCTCAAGAAGGGCAAGACGTATTTCCCTCATTGCTACGTTTATGTCGTCCTCGGTAAGCCGACCCTTGCCACGCAGCTTGTCAAAGGTATCTTGCAGGCGATCGGAAAGACTGCTAAAGACTGCCATGTGTTAGTTCCCTTCTCCAGCACCCACGAGTGCGCGGGCAAAGTCGTTTGCGTTAAACCTCTGCAGGTCCTCTATTGCCTCTCCCACGCCAATTCGCAGGATTGGAAGCTTGAGCTCGTGGGATATGGCAACGGCAATGCCGCCCTTTGCCGTACCGTCGAGCTTGGTAATAATGAGACCGTCCAGATCGAGCGCGTCGTTGAACTCCTTTGCCTGACTCAACCCGTTTTGTCCCGTGGTTGCGTCCACAACAAGAATGACCTTTACAGGCATGTTTGCACGCTTGCGCGTAACTCGAACGACCTTTCCGAGCTCGCTCATAAGGTCCGCGGACGTGTGGAGCCTGCCAGCCGTGTCTATGAGCACGAGCTGGGCTCCAGTGTTTTCTGCCTGCTCGAGCACCTCAAAGCACACGCTGGCAGGATCAGAGCCGCGTTTGCGCGTTACCATGGGGATCCCAGAGCGCTGGGCCCAAATCTCCAGCTGCTCGATTGCCGCGGCACGAAACGTATCCGCACCGCCGATGAGGCACTTTGTTCCCTGGTCATGCGCAACCTTTGCAAGCTTTCCCACAGTTGTGGTCTTGCCTGCGCCGTTTATTCCCACAAACAGCACGCACGAGGGAAGATAGTCAAAGGGATCCCACTTGCGTGGTGTAAACTCTCCGGCAATACGCGTGGCCAAAGCATCTCGAATCTGGTCCGCGCGCGTAAGGTTTTCGCGCGCCGCCTGCTCACGCAGGTCATCGGTAACCGAAAAGGCAACTTCGGCACCCATGTCGGCCATAACGAGCGTGTCTTCCAAGTCCTCCCAAAAGGCGTCGTCTACCTGACCACCCATATAGAAGATCTCGTTCATAGTTGCTCTGGAGCGAGAAAGCCCCTCTTTGAGCCTATCGAACAAAGCCATTAAGCCTTCACCATCCTTCCAGTATGATCAAGCCGCTGCGATACCACATGGCTTACGCCGTCGGCCTGCATGGACACGCCATACAACACATCGGCGTTTTCCATCGTCCTTCTTTGGTGAGATATTACTATGAGTTGTGTGGTCTTGCGCAGCTCGTCTATTGCGTCGAGCAGCTTTCCAAGGTTGGAGTCGTCGAGCGCAGCTTCCACCTCGTCGAACACGTAGAACGGAACCGTTCTTGTACGATATACGGCAAACAGGAGCGCAAGTGCGGTCAGACTCTTTTCACCACCGCTCATTAGCATCATCTTTTGTATTTTTTTACCCCGTGGCTGCGCAATGACCTCTATTCCGGTCTCGGAAAGGTGATCTGGATCCGTAAGCTCCAGATGAGCTGTGCCGCCTGGGAACAACAGCGAGAACACCTCAGAGAAGTTCGCGTTTACCTGGTCGAACACAACAAGGAACTGTCGACGCATCTTGCGCTCGATGGCAGCCGTAATCTTTGCAAGCGACTTACGCGCACTCTCGAGGTCACTTACCTGCTCCGAAATGTAGTCTGCGCGTGCCTTGAGCTGCGTGTATTCGTCCATCGCAACCTCGTTAACCGGTCCGATGGCACGAAGCCGCCTTGCTAGCTCTTCCTTTTGCGCCTCACACATCTCGCGATCCTCTGGTGCCGGAGTGCTGAGCGCTTCGTTTATGTTCTCTCCCAGAGCCTCGATGGCAGATACGGCAGATTCAACCTGAACCTCCACCTTACCCTGCTCCACCTTAAGGTCGCTCGTCTCAAGCTGCGCGCGCTCGAGCTGCTCGCGCGCAGAGTCCACCTTCTGCCGCGCCTCGCCAATCGTGCTCTTAAGCGACTCTGAGTCTGCCTCTGCCAAGGAGGCACGGTCCTCGAGTCGAGCCTGCCACGCGGTCGCACGTTCCTTGATGGCGTCATAGCGCATTTGCAGAGGGTCCACGCGCCTTAGTTTGGCACGGAGGTCTATAACGTCGCCTCGAGCAGCCTCAGACGCATTGCGCAGTCGCCTTGCCCTTTTGGCAAGGTCCTCCTCGCGTACGATGAGGTTGTTCTTCCTCTCTTGCACGGTGGCAAGCCTCAGACGCGCATCCGAAACCTTACGGTCGCATTCTGCCTCGTTTCGCGACGCCTCGGACCGCTCGTCCGTTAGGCGGCTTACGAGCTCGGTAAGCTCCGTTGCCTCTGCGGCGGCTTTTTCTGCCGCTTCCTTATGTCGCTCGATTGCCGAACGAGCATCTTCGGCCTTGGAGGACGCCTCTTCGCGCTGCCTGTGCACACGCTCGCGCTCCTTGCGCGCAGAATCGCGCTGACCCTCCAACCTGCCTATCTCGGAGGTCACGGACGAAAGCTCGCCCTTTAATCTGGCAGACTCGCCTTTTGCACGAGCGTTTTGGTCCCTTGCGCCCGCAAGGTCCGCCTCACTTGCATTAACGCGCTCGGTAGCCTCCTCAAGACTGCGCTCCAAGCTATCCATGCCCTCGCGGAGTAGCCTAATGCGCCTCTTTCTTTCGAGGGATCCCGTTTCGGCTTCAGAGCCGGTGCCAACAACAATCCTACCATCCGGCAGCACGACCAGGCCTTGTTTCGTAACATAGGTGCACGAGCGATCCCTATCGTGGGCATCCAAGGCCTCGGCAACATCCGCAACAACACGAACATCGCAAAGAAGAGCTTCAACGAGGCTTCGGGCGTCATCTCTTACGTTGAGCTTGGCTAGCAGCGACTCGCCCGGCGCATTGTCGCGCACAGAAGGTGCCTGTACACTCTTGCGCAGCAGGGTGGCTCGTCCACTCGTGCCCTCAAGACTCAAAGCAGCCTGCACAAGGCCAGAAGCCTCGGCAGACCCCTCGACTACTAAGGCAAGCAGGTCTTCTCCAAGCAGCTGCTCCACAAGCCCCTCGTATTCGCGGGGGGCCTCAATGAGGTCTGCCAGACGGCATTGCACCGTATCCTTGGCATTCTTTTTGTCCATGAGCGCCGCCACAATGGGGCTTGCCTTCTCTACCTGTTCATCGACCGACTCCAAGGCCGTAAGCGAAGCCTGTTGCCGCGTAAGGAGCTCGCGTGCCTCGCGCTCCTCCTTACGTGCGACCGTAAGCCTTTCCTGCAGGGTACGTATGCGCTCCTGCGCTTCGCTTGCCTGCGTGTTTGCGCTATCCAAGTCCCCCTCGAGCGCGCTCTTGTGGTTTACGCGCTCCGAAAGACGCTCCTCGCAGTTTTCTATTTGGCTGTCCAGCTGGGATATACGACTCCTAAAGAGCTCGTCCTCCACCTGCGCGTTGCCAACCTGATCTCGCAGCTTGGCATGGGCAAGCGTCTCCTGGTCGGCAGTCCGTTGCGCGGCCCGCTGGTCCGCCTGGGCTTGGGCGAGCTTCCTCCCCAATTCCTTTCGCCTTGCCTTTGCCTCGCGCGCCGCAGGAACCAGCTCGTCAACCTGACGCTTTAGCTCGTCCCATTCCACACGCGCCTCGCCGAGCTCGGAACGTACCTTAACGAGTTCCTGCTCCGCCTGCACACAGTCGTGCTCGGCGGTTGTGGCACTCGACTCCAGATCGATTATTCTTGAAGACATGTTGCGCTTCTTTTCGGCAAGAAGGCGCATGTCTGCATCGAGACGCGAAAGCTGGTCGGCAATTCTGGTGCGTTGGGCCCCAAGGTCCCCAACAAAGATGCCCTTTTCTTCCAACAGGCTCTGGTATCGCTCGAGCTCCTTCGTCTTTTGCTGCAGCCGCAACTTGGCAAGCGATGTGGCAGCTTCGCCTTCCCGCAGCTTTGCCACAATGCCCGAGTGTCGTGTCTGCAGCACGCGAAGGTCGTCCACGGCAAGTATGAGCGACACTTCCCTTAGCGCCTCAGAGATCTCCTGCGCCTCGCGCGCTTTGCCAACCTGACGCTCCAGTGGCCTCAAGCGTCGCTGAATCTCTCGGTTTATGTCCTTAGCGCGCGTTAGGTTGTCGTCCATGCTCTTTAGGCGGCGTTCAGAGCGAATCTTGCGCCTGCGGTGTTTGGATATGCCCGCAGCCTCCTCAATGAGCTCGCGACGCTCCTCGGGACGACTCGAAAGTATTGAGTCGAGGTTGCCCTGGCTAATTATTGAATGCATCTCTCTGCCGAGTCCAGAGTCATGGAGAATGTCAATTATGTCCATGAGCCTGCACGGCGCGTTGTTTATGAGGTACTCGGACTCACCCGACCTGTATACGCGACGCGTAACCGCAACCTCTGTGTAGTCCACGGGAAGGACGCCATCGGTATTGTCGAGCACCAACGTTACCTCGGCCATGTTCACAGACTGTCGCGCAGACGATCCGGAAAATATAACGTCCTCCATGGCCTGTCCGCGCAGCATCTTTGCGCTCTGTTCGCCAAGAACCCAAAGGATAGCATCGGATATGTTGGACTTTCCCGAGCCATTGGGTCCCACGACTACGGTAAGGCCTGGGTCGAAGACCATCGTCGTCTTGTCTGCAAAGGATTTAAAGCCTCTAAGGGCAAGCGACTTAAGATACATCTGCATCCCCCGAAGCGTCTTTTACATACTGGCTAAACTCTACGTTTGCCTCATGGTCGTACCCAAGGATCCGCAATGCGTTTAGCGCGGCAGCCGATTCGGACTCCTTCTTCGTGGAACCCTTTCCTCTTCCAATACGCCTCCCGTTTAGGAGCGCAACCGCGGTAAAGGTGGGAGTATGCGCCGGGCCGGCCTCCCCGATTACCTTGTAGGTGGGCCCGCAGTGGAAATCGCGCTGCGTGACCTCCTGTAACCTCGATTTTGGCGACATGGGCCGTCGGGCGAGGTCTGGCGTGGCAAAGCGCAACAATGTGCGGTACACGAAGTCCTGCGCAACGTCCAGCCCGCCGTCCAGGTAAAGTGCTCCAACCAGTGCCTCGTACACATCCTCCAAGACCTTGCGCATTCCACGCGCGTGAGTACCAAGCTCGGAATGGCCAAGCAGCACATATTGGCCAACTCCAAGGCTTTCGGATATGGCGGCAAGGGTCTCGCCAGCTATGAGCGTTGTGCGCATGGTGCTAAGCTCACCCTCGTTCATACCTGGAAAGCGCTCGTACACATAGAGCGCAACTATTGTTCCCAATACCGAGTCGCCAAGGAATTCGAGTCGCTCGTAGGAAGCAGACACGGGCTTGCCTTCGGCTGCGGAGGCATGCGTTATTGCAGAAGCGACCAGCTCCTTGTTGGAAAAGGAGTGGTCACAAATCTTCTCTATTTGTTTAATACGTGCATGAAGCTTCAAAACAGGGGTCCTTATGTTACTCCTCAGCGTTGAGGATTGCGTCTACGGCATCGCCAACGGTTGCTATGTTGGCAAGGGAGTCGTCATCCATGGTAAGGCCAAACTCGTCTTCCATAGCGGTAACGAGCTCGAGCAGATCGAAGGAATCGGCTCCCAGGTCCTCAAAGCGAAGCGATTCGGTAACCTTGCTCTCCTCAACCTCAAGAGTTTCGGATACGAGAGCTTTTACCTTAGAAAACACGTCTGCGCGGTTCATTCTGTTCTCCTTTGTCCGCTATGCCCACACAAAATGGGCGTCGTCCGTAAAGATTGTACTATTGCTCGCTCTGCGCAAGCGTGTTGGCAACTTTGTCCACAAGGCCACCGCGAACCATAGAGGCACATGCCCTTGTTCCTGCGGCAACCGCCTGTGCGCTTGTGGCACCGTGTCCAATGAGCACCGGCGCCTTGAGTCCAAGAAGTATTGCTCCACCGTGGTCGTCGCCAGACAGCATCGCCTGGATGTCCTTAAGCGCGGGCTTAAGCAGGAGCGCGCCAATCTTTCCGCGAAGCGAGTGCTCTATTGATGCCTTGAGGCTCTTGAGTATGAACTTGGCCGTACCCTCCAGCGTTTTGAGTGCCACGTTGCCGGTAAAGCCGTCGGAAACAATTACGTCAAAGTTGCCAAGCAAAAGGTCGGTTCCCTCCGCGTTGCCCGCAAAGCCACACGACGCACCCGCAAGCGCCTCGTGGAACGCAAGAGCCATCTCCGAGCCCTTTGTTTCCTCTTCGCCGTTGGACAAAAGTCCCACACGCGGATTCTTTATGCCCAGCTCCACCTGCGCGTATGCGGCGCCCATTTGCGCAAACTGCACGATCATCTCTGGGCGTACGTCCGCATTGGCACCAAGGTCGCAAAATACGGTCTGATGTCCATCCAAACCCGGAAGAAACGACGCAAGGCAGGGTCGTTTGATTCCCTTGGTACGTCCCACACCCATGGTAGCCGCTGCAAATATGGCGCCCGTGGAACCTGCGGAGAAGAAACCCTCTGCTTCGCCCGCCCTCACGGCAGCGCATCCCCTTACAATGCTGGAATCCTTCTTCTTCCTTACCGCTTCGGCGGGATGTTCGGCCATGCCTATTACCTCGGTGGTAACCAGCGGTATTGCTCGCTCCGTCTGCTGGCAAAAGGGCGTAACAATCTCGTCGTTGCCAGCAACCAGCACAGTTAGGTCCTCATCGGCGGCAAGTGCCATTGCTATACCCTCGCACACGACCTCGGGGCTTTCGTCGCCACCCATCGCATCTACGCAAATTGTGGTCATGGCTTCTCCTCTCTAGGTGTTCAACTAACCTAAAGAAGGCCGACCCCTCTAAAGGGATCGGCCCCCCAGCTTTATAATTGCACGGGACTACTCGGTAACAACAATCTCGCGATCCTTGTAGTAGCCGCAGCTTGGGCACACATGATGCGGAAGCTTTGGTGCACCACAGCGCGGGCACTCGGAGCGTGCCGGTGTGGCGAGCTTACTATTGGCGGAACGGCGTGTGTGCGTAGCGCCGCGGCCTTTTTTCTGCTTGGGTACTGCCATCGTGAACCTCTCTTATCCATTGAGCAACGCCCGACGCGAGTCGGACGGTCTTGCTGTGTACAAGCAGTATGTAATGTTAGCACAAGGTATTGTACGTGCAACATACAAACACAATGATTCACGTGTGCATGTTGCCCGCAACGTTCCTAAACGTCCAGATCCTTGAGTATTGCAAACGGGCTAGAGGCCATACGCTCCTCTTCTGCCTTGGCATTCATCTGCTCCGCATGTCCGCAGTCAACGTGGTTTAGGTTTTCGCCACACACCGGACAGAGTCCTTTGCAGTCCTCGGAACAAAGGATAACGTATGGAACCTCCATCACGAACGCTGTGTTGAGCGCCTCGGCAAGATCGATGGTCGCATTTGGGCCAACCAACGAATAGTCGGGACCCTCTTCCTCGTCTTCCTCGAGAACACCTTCGTCGGGCTCGGAAAAGAGGTAGTATTCCTCAACGCCTCCAGCCAAGTCCAAAACGGTCTCGTCCAGGCACCGATCGCATTCTGCCTCCACACGAGCACGCAGGATGCCGGTTGCAAGTATTCCCTCACCTGCATTTGTAAGCATGAGGTCGTAGTCCATACCGGCAGGTATGGTAAGGCTTCTGTCCGAAAGCTCAAAAGACGTTACGTCAATATGCCCACTTATGGGTAACGTATCGCCAACGTCGGCAAGCCGATCGTCAAGCGTAACGATTATTGGATCCATATGGCCCTCAAACCTACCAGTTTACAGAGTTGCCAGACTGGTTGTTTGCACCAGAGTTCTCGTTAAGCGTCTGACGCACGCGCGTTACGGTTCCCGTAAGCGAGCGCAGGTTGTCCTCAAGATGTGCGAGCACAGTGTCTGCATACTCTTCCGCGTTGTAGCGAGTGTCACGCTCGTATTGCTGCGCAGCGTCGCGTATGGTCTCGGACTGCTGCTGCGCAAGACGTACGATTTCTTGGTCGCCAGCAATTACCATAGCCTGCTGCTGCGCGTCGGCAATAATCGCATCGGCTTGCTTTTGCGCACGGTCGAGCATCTCGCCTTCTTCGCGCAAAATACGACGTGCATCCATGAACTCCTGCGGAAACACCCGACGAATCTCGTCGAGTATCTCGTATATGTCTTGTGCCTCAACGATCTTGCGCTGCCCACCGCCGCCACCGAAAGGCGACTTCGCATCGGCAACTATCTGCTCGAGCTCGTCGACTAGGGCCTCAATTTCCTCTCCCGGCTCCATACCAGGACTCCTCTCACGATGGCAAACTATGCATTGCTATGTTAGCAGATAACAAATAAAAAGAAACACGAGGAGGCTAAACGCGTTTCATTTGTTACTCGAATACGCTATTTGCACGAGTATTGTTCTTTTAAACGGCGTGCGACACACGTAGTTACCAGTCCTTCAACAGACGATTCCAGAGATGCGAGCTCGCGCACTATGGATGACGAAACGTAGCCGTATTGTGGGCTTGCCATAACGAACACCGACTCCAAATCCGGTGCAAGATGTGCATTTAGATCGGCTTGCTGAAGCTCAACCTCAAAGTCCGTCATGGCCCTAAGACCCTTTACCACTCCCCCGGCACCTATGCTGTGGCAAAAGTCAACCAGCAACCCATCAAAGGGAAGCACGCTAACGCCTGCAATTTGCAGCTCCTCCAACGATTGCCGTATGAGGTCCACTCGCTCATCCTGCGAAAAGACCGTTCCCACACCACGCTTTGACCTAGAAGCCGCAACGCCCACGGTAACCTTTGGGAACAACCGCACCGAACGTCGTATTACGTCCAGGTGCCCGAGCGTAACGGGGTCGTATGTGCCAGGCAAAACCACATGCGTAACTTCGCTTTTCATTCTGTGTCTCCCCTTCTAAACAAATCCACGCTCGTGCCGCCGTGGTCTTTGCTCCGCACCTTTACAAAGCCATTAACATTGAGCGAGTCTGAACCCGATGCTCGCTCATATACCACAATGCATTCCGGCGCGAGCATACCCAAAGCATCAAGATCGGACACCAGCTTGGACACGTCCTCTGCAAGCATTGCATAAGGCGGATCCAAGAACACAAGCGAAAACGGACTTCCATCCAAATGGCTTCGCTTGGACAGTCGCAGAGCGTCCCCAACCACAACGTTCCACGTATCTGGATTGGCACCCAGTGACTTGCAGTTTTGGCGTACGATTCCCGCAGTACGTCGGTTGCTCTCACAAAACGTGCAATGCGACGCCCCTCGGGAGAGCAGCTCAAGGCCAACGGCACCAGATCCCGCAAAGGCATCCAGTATCGAGCAATCCATGAGGTCCAAATCGAATGCCGACAATACCATGGAGGCTAGCGACTCACGCATGCGATCGGTCGTTGGCCTGGTAGCACGGCCCTCGGGTGTGCTTATGGGACGACCCCGCCACTTGCCGCCTACGATTCTCATGCGCGATCCATCTCCTCGAAGTACGCCCCGTACCTATCCCTGCACTCAATGGCCAAGCTCGCATACATTGCGCTGGAAAGCGTGGGATCATCTTTTTCGATAATCCGTGCGTCTGTATGGGCGGCCTCAACGAGGTCTTTGTCTGAGTCTAAGTCACATACTTGCAGCGTAATGCCACCATGCTGCCTGTATCCAAGTACCTCGCCCTCTCGACGCAGCTTTAGGTCGAGCTCAGCAAGCTCAAAACCGTCGGAGGTTGCCTCGAGTGCAGCAAGTCGTTCGCGAGCTGGCGACCCCTTACGTGCGGCACATTCAAGATACACGCTACCGGAAACATCCCCTCTGCCCACGCGACCCCTCAGCTGGTGCAGCGTCGCAAGACCAAAGCGGTCGGCGTCGTATACCATCATTGCCGTGGCGTTGGGAACGTCCACTCCCACCTCAACAACCGTGGTTGCCACCAAGACATCCGTGTTTCCGGAACTAAACCTGCTCATTACATCGTCTTTGTCCTCCGCGCTCATTCTTCCCGTTAGCAGGTCGAGGTGCAGGTTGGACAGAGGTCCTCTCTTAAGCTCCTCGAGCGTGGTCGTTGCCGCATGCAACTTGCGAGCGCCGGATTGCGAGCGCTCCGGCACATCGTCGAGCTCGCTCCCATCGTCCCGCTCGTCTACCAGCGGGCATATTACATATGCCTGATGCCCGTTTGCCACAGCATCCCTTATGGCACCGAATGCAAGGTCCGAGTTCTCGGGCGGTATTACCTTGGTGTTTATGCCCGCACCCGGTCGAGGCCTGTTTTTTATGCGCGAGCACTCAAGGTCCCCATACAGCGACAGCGCAAGCGTACGTGGAATGGGGGTTGCAGTCATTGTGAGCAGGTCAGCCGCCGAACCCTTTTTGCGGAGCGCCGACCGCTGGTTTACGCCAAACCGGTGCTGCTCGTCTATTACAACAAGCGACAGGTTTGCAAACTCCATGTTGTCAGACAAGAGCGCGGTTGTACCAAATACGCAGCAGAGCTTTCCTTGGGCAACCTCCGTTGCAATGGCAGTTCGCTGCGCGCTTGGAGTCGAACCGGTAACCAGTGCCCAGCTTATGCCCGCAGACTCCAGCAACCCGCCGAGCTTCTCTGCATACTGTCGCGCGAGGACGGATGTGGGAGCCATAACTGCCGCCTGAGTATGCGTGTCGGCAACAGCGGCAATGGCAACCAACGCAACCGCCGTCTTGCCCGTGCCCACGTCGCCCAAGAGCAGTCGGTTCATTATGCGCTCTGCCGCCATGTCGCGCAAGATCTCGCGCGCCGCCTGCTTCTGTTCGTCGGTAAGCTCAAATGGCAGAGCCTTTAGAAGGGCATGCATGTGGGGTCCGTTGACCTTATGGACGTAAGGCGTCGTCTCCAAGAGCTGCAAGTGCTGACGGGTTAGCAAGGCTAGCTGCAACGTTAGGAGCTCGTCGTATGCAAGTCGCCGCCGCGCTTCCTCCGCCGCATCGAGCGATGAGGGAAAGTGAACCTCGCGTATGGCCCTAGCAAACGACATAAGGCCTCGTCGCGCTACGAGTTCCGACGGCAGGTGGTCGCACACATCGGCTGCGTCGGCAATTGCGGCAGATATGATTCGCCTCATCCACGAGGCGCTTATGCCCTCGCCAACCGGGTGAACCGGCAGAATGCGTGCATATGAGCCGCTGGACCCCTCTTGTTCCACCACCTCGTAGAACGGTGCCTTTAGCTGCTTAAAGCCATATGCAAAGCTGATCTTTCCCGAAAGCGCCACCAGGTCGCCCTCGTGAACCTGTTCTGCAATCCACGGTTGGCGGAAGAACGATGCTATAACCACTCCCGTGTCGTCCATTACGCTGAGCTCTACGATCTGCATGCGTGGCTTGGGCCGTTTGAGTACCATGCGATCCACCCTACCAACAACCGTGGCATCGCTTCCCACGTCGGCGTAGGCGATGCTTACCACATTGGTAAAGTCCAGATAGCGATTGGGCAGCCGCAGCAAAACGTCTCTTACGCGATGTATTCCAAGTCTCTCCATTGCCTGGCGGCGTTTACCACTTACGTATCGCAAGCAGCCCGCATCGCTAGAAAGCGAGGCGGTGCGCATAACACGCGCGCTCGCCTCGCTCGCACTCACTTTTGTTTGCGTTTTGTGCAACACGTTACTCTATGGAGAAGATAACCGGATACAGCGGCTGATCCCCGCGATGGGCATCGATTTCCAAGTCTGGCTGACGCTCGGCAATCCGCTTTTGCAAGTCCTCAAACCCCTCGTCCGAAAGATCGCTACCAGCCAGTATGGTAAGGGTGTCGCCCTCTTCGTCCTCCTGCATGCGGTCTATGAGCTCGAGCGTTACCGCATCGACCGCAGACCCCACAACGGTTATCGCATCGCCCTCTATGCCCATTACGTCGCCGGCGTGTATGGGAGAGCCGTCGGCAGCCTGCGAATCGCGTACGGCAGTGGTAACCTCGCCGTCACGCACGTCCTCTATGGCCTCTGTCATGGACTCCACGTTTTGCTGGGCGTCCGACTCTTCGTCTACAACAAACATTGCCGCAAAACCCTGCAGCACGGTGCGCGTGGGAACCACGAAAACCTTGCAGGACTCACATGCGCTAGCAGCCGCTTCCGCCGCCATACGTATGTTTCCGTTGTTGGGCAATACAACGACCTCGTTTGCATTGCAGGACTCAACGGCGCTCAGTATGTCTGCGGTGGATGGGTTCATGGTCTGGCCACCGGACACAACAACGTCTACGCCAAGCGACGTAAGGATCTCGGCCTCACCAGGACCGGCTGCAACAGCGACGAACCCCAGCTCCTTGCGAGCCGCCTCCTCCTGCTTGTCGGCACGAATGCCCTCGGTGCGCTCCTGGGCTTCGAGGTCCATGTTGTGAACAAACACATTGAACACCTGGCCGCGATGGAGCATGTGCCTAAGGATGCGATCTGGCCTGTTTGTGTGAACATGGCACTTAAAGTCGGGGTTGGACCCAACAAGCAGCTCGCAGTCGCCCATGCTCGAGAAGTAGCGAAGGCATGCGTCCTCGTCGAAGTGAGGGGAATCCGCGTGGAAGAGGAACTCCGTGCAGTAGCGGAACTCCGAGCCCTCCCAGTCGTCGTTTATCTCGATGTCAACAACGTTTGCAACGTCACCCTTGGCGGTACCGACGCCAATCGTCGTCTGGAAGTCGGTGAGCGCGTCGGTGCGCCCCCTGTAGGCATTTACGAATCCTTCTATGAAGGTTGCAAGGCCATAGGCGCCGGAGTCCACCACTCCGTTTTCCTTAAGAACAGGAAGCAGGTCGGGCGTACGCGAAACGGACTCGTATGCCTCCACCACAAGCTGGTCCAGCATGTCGTCCACGGTTATGTCGCGAACCTTAACAAGCTGGTCGGCCTTTACGGATATGTCGCGCAAAACCGTGAGTATTGTTCCCTCAACGGGCTTGCGCACTGCCTTGAACGCAACCACAACACCGTTGCGAAGCGCAGCAGCAATCTCGTACGGTGTCGCATGCTCCTCCCTCACGGGAACAAGACCCTCTGCAACACCACGCAGAATCTGGCTTGTAATAACACCAGAGTTACCACGTGCGCCCATAAGGGAACCATGCGTAATGGCCTGGGCTATGTTGTCCATAGACGCGCTGTCGGGCAGCGACTCGATCTCGTGGACCACTGTCGCAAGGGTGAGCGACATGTTTGTTCCCGTATCTCCGTCGGGCACGGGAAACACGTTGAGCTTGTTGATCTCTTCTGCCTTATCGGACACGACTTGCGCCGCAGCAGGGAAACAGGTTCGGATTACACTGGAAATCATGAAGATTGAGACCTCTCGGCTTCTTGTTGACCTACAGAAAAGTAAAGAGCGGTGCTAGTTCTTGCGCATCCCCTCTACATGAACGCGAACCTCCGCCTCGGAGATCTCCGCGATTTGGTTGAGGATGAACTTAACCGTGCTCACGAGGTTTTGCGCAACGGACGACATGTTTACACCCTGCTCCAAAACAACGTGCAAGTCCACAAGAATAACTCCGTCCTCAAGCGCAACCTCTATGCCCTTGCGTAGACGATACATTGGAAGCAGTCGCGCAACGCCCTGCTCCTCGTCGGTTACGGCCATCCCTACGACTCCGTAGCACTCGAGCGCTGCATAGCCCGCCAAGTCTGCAATAACGTCGTTGGATACTCTGAGGGAACCGGGAACCTTTGTTGCCATGGTAGTCTCCTCTGTGACGATAAATTAAACGCTGTGATTATATCAAATGCCCAGCGCAGATTTGTATACCCCATAAAAAAGGACCGCCTTCGACGGTCCTACATATAATTTGGCTATATGTGAGCTGCGTTTGTTCCAACTAGCTACGAGCGAGATTGCCCTTTTTGAGGCAGCGCGTGCATACGTTCATCTTGCGCTTATGGCCATCCTTAACAATGGTAACGCGCTGGATGTTGGGACGGAACTTACGGTTAACCGTACGGAACGAGTGGGAAATGGAACGACCGGCAACAGGATGCTTGCCGCAGATCTCACATACCTTGGACATGACAAAACCTCCAATGGCGGCGCCTCGGCAAAGATGTGGCCGCTGGCGCGCAGACTCACAAAACATCGGTACTATACCACAAGCTTGATTGCGTGCAAGCATAAAACGGGTGCTACCCGCATTTATACATGCGCGCGGAGCAGACAAGCACGATTGCAAAGTCTAATGCCCCTTTGTTTGCAGGTCAAGCATTATGTTGTGGATATGAATCTAGCACTCATATCCCCTCTAGCCGTCCGGAGTCGCCATGTCTCCGCCATTTGTTATGTGAGGCACTACCCTCTGTGCAAAAACACCGCAGCCGTACCGGAGTCGCAGCGAACGAGCGCGCGGTCGTCTTCCACGACGTTAGAGACGCCTCTTGGCGCAAGCACACCCATTGCCTCATGGTCCAGATTCCAGACCATTCCCATCTCGGTCACGCTTGTGTTTGCATCAATGGGTATTACCGAAAGCGTTGCGCCGGCACGCCCTTCGATGCTCCAGGTGTCTTGTCCAAGTGGCGAAAGCACCTTGCACTCGAAGGAGTCCTCGCTAAGGGTTGGGCACACGTCTGCATTTGCCGCCAGCGTGCCATAGACGCCCAGAGCATGATCCGCTCGTCCCCCAGAGGCACACGTAAGCGTGAGTCGCAATGCGGCGCCGCGATTGTCCGCCTCGTCGCGTGCCAACAGTATGGCGAGCTCCAAGTCGGGGCAGTCCTTTGCCGTGGGATAAACGTCCATCGGGACGCCGTGCTGTAGCGCCCAGGCTATTGCCTCTGCGCTCCCGGAGTCCTTGTCACCACAGTATGCATTTACAGTTGCATTTGCCCGTTGCAGTACGTCTAGTCCTCCGTCTGCCGCGACCACGAAGTCTGCCTGCTTTGCGATGGCAGATACGTGTGCGGACGAACTCGGCTCTGGAGAGCCGGCAACCACGAGCGCATCCATAACGCGCGGGCTCAAGGCTTCGAGGTCCCTTGCGCTAAGGCCAACGTATGTTTTGCAAACAAGCGTGGCCCACTTGTGCATAAAGCCCTCGTCGCGTCCGTCGTGGTCGTTAAGAATGGCGACCGTGGGCATCCCTGCCCTCACGGCAGACCGAACGCCAAACGGAGCGTCCTCGAACACCCATGTATCCTCTTTAGCAAACCCCAGTTTTCTGCATGCGGCTAAGTAGCAGTCACTGTATTCCTTGCCTCGGCCCACGTCGCCCACGAACAGAAGGTCGTCAAAGTACTCCAGCAGATCATGGTCCTCAAGCGCCTCACGCAGCAGGCTGGTTGGTGTGGAGCTTAGCGTAATGCAGGGAACACCGCACGATCTAAGCTCCTCCAGGAACTCCCGCGCTCCCTCGTAGGGTCTCACGTCCCTGCGATACGCTGCCCTCACGCTTTCCCAAAGCTCATCCAAAAGAGCCTCGCCGCTCTTGCCTATTCCAAGGTTCTCGTGGTACCAAAAGCACTTTTTGTCCATATCCAACGACTCGTGCTCTTCGAACACCTTTTGTGCATCGTGTACGCCGTAGCGTTCCAAAAGCCCCACGCACTGCTCTGTCCACATGGGCATCGAGTCCAATAGCGTTCCGTCGCAATCGAATATCGCTCCTCGCAAAGCCATGTTTGCAGCTCCTAACCTCGGATGGTTGGCCACCTCTTTCCGCTTCGTATGGTAAGCTATTGCATCGGAATTTTGAACATTGCCGAAGGGAACCACATGGCTCGTTACGATTATCGCTGCCCCGCTTGCGGAATTCAATTTGAGGTGGAACATCCCATGGCCGAACATCCCACGATTACCTGTCCCGAATGTGGGAACGAGGCCCAACAGGTGTTTGGTGCGTCGGGCATCGTGTTTAAGGGCTCGGGCTTCTATAACACCGACCAGCGTGGCAAGTCTGGCGCGACCAGTGCCACAAGCTCGTCTTCCACGTCGTCGTCAGATTCCAAGAGCACCAACTCAAAGGCAACCTCTTCCGCCAAGTCCTCTGATAAATAATGCGCCCGCGACGCGCTCCCGACGGCGTCATGGCTCTCGTGCATGCTCAGCGCTCGCTGCGCTCGTGATTCGCGCCCGCGGTGCGCTCGCGCTTGAGCCCGGGCTCTCTTGCATGCTCAGCGCTCGCTGCGCTCGCTCACTCGCTTCGCTCGTGATTCGCTGCAAGAGAGTCCGGGCTCAAGCGCGAGCGCGTGGAATTCGCCAGCTGGGGACCACGGGTTAGGGACAGTCCCTTAGTTGTGGTCCTCTGTCTTGTTTCTTAATGCGGCGCAGAAGTGGCCGTCGGGGCCGTTTACCGTTGGTATGGATACAAACGGCTCCCCTGTCAGCTCGAACTCCGAACCCTCTTTGCTGTTGAGAAAAGCCCTCACAACCTGCTCGTCCTCCTGTTTGAGCACAGAGCACGTCGCATAGTAGAGCAGTCCATGCGGCGCCACTCTTGCCGACGCGGCCTTTAGCATCCTGAGCTGCAGTGACGAGAGGTTATCTATGCTTGTGCGACCGAGCTTCCAGGGTATTTCGGGATGGCGTCGCATGGTTCCGGTGCCAGAGCATGGTGCGTCCACAAACACGATATCGAACGAGCCCGATAGGGACGCAGGAATGTTGTTGCTCGCAAGCGCGAGCGCGTCAAACACATGGCATTGTACGCAGTTTTGCACACCCGCACGAACCATACGCTCTTGCGCCACGCGAACCTTGAATTCCTCGACGTCCACGCCGGTTATAGAAAGCTTTGCGCCTGCGCGTAGTGAGGCATTTTGCATAAGGATCGACTTTGTTCCCCGACCCTGGCCCACTTCCAACATGCGTGCATCGCACTCAGGTGCCACCATACGTGCTATGCGCTGGGCCGAAAGATCGCTTACCACTACCGTGGCGTCTTCCACCATGCCTGAGGTCGCAAGGCCAGAGGGGGCGTTTAGCCTAATTGCGCAAGCATCTTCTGGATGGGGCTCGAGGCCTGCCTCCTCTAGCATGCGCATAACGTCCTGGACGGTATTTAATGCCTCGTTTGGCGCTACGTATATTGGAGCAGGCTCCAACGCGGATAGCGCAAGCCCATGCACCGCCGATGCACCACGATCTTGCGCGACTTGTTCGAGCAGCCATCCTGGATAGCCGCTTGTAAGAGCGAGCTCATCTGTGTTTGCGTTGCCGCCACGAACGTGCGCCAGGGATTCGTTGCGTTCTTGCACGCCGTTCGTTGCCACCTTTCGCAACACGGCGTTTGTAAGTCCTGTGGCCCTCGGAGCTGTTGTTCGCACGAGCTCGACCGCCTGGCTTACCGCAGCAGACTGAGGCGTATCCAAAAACATGAGCTCGTATGTTCCCAAACGCAGCGCATCGCGCACCTTTGGCTCAAGGCGTCCACGATGTATATACGCGTTAACGCAAGCATCCAGCATTCCCACGCTCGCCTGAACACCCAGCACGAGCTTCGTTGCGAGAGCCTTGTCGCGAGCCTCCAGCGATATGAACTCCTTTGAGGAACGTAGCACCTCACGCGCACGGGCATCCCTGCGCCTTATCTCGCCCAGTACCTTGAACGCTGCCATGCGAGAGCGAGACACGCGCGCATTGGCCACAGCTACGCCCTCTCCCAGGTAATGTTTACACCACGAAGGCCGCTGGCCCAAGACGAGGCGTCCATCTCTCGTTTGCCGTCGGGCTTTATGCGAAGCAGCTCCAGCGCACCCTCGCCGCATCCCAAAACGACCTCGCCCTTGCGAACATAAACGGCGCCCTTGTCAACGTCTTTTGCATATACGCGCGCGTCGAGCACGCGCAATCCTCTTCCTGCAACCATCGCACGTGCCGGAGCCGCGTCGAGCGACGCCTTTACTCTGCGAAGATTGACCATGGCGGGGTCTTTGGGATCAAGCAGCATCTCGTGCTTCTCGACCTTTGCCGCATACGTTGCCAAGGCCGCGTCCTGCTCTGTCCACACCGCCGTACCCTGCTCAATTTGTTCCAGCGCATCAATAAGCTCGCTCGCGCCCAAATTTGCCAGTTCGTCCATAACCTGGACACACGGCTTGTTTTCTATGGCCAAACTCGCCTGGCTGCAATACGGGCCGGCATCCAAATCGTGCACAATGCGCATAATGGAAACGCCGGCAAACTCGTCTCCCTCAAGCACCGCACGCTGTATGGGCGCGGCGCCACGACCACGAGGCAGCAGCGAGGCGTGTACATTTACGGTTCCCAGCGTCGGTATTTCCAGTAGCTCGTCCGGAAGAATCGCGCCGTACGCCGCCACGCAGATTATCTGCGGCTGCACGCCTGAAATGTGCTCAATCTCCTCGTTGCCAATCCGCCTTGTTTCCAATACGGACAGCCCAAGCTCCTGGGCTGCAGCCTTTACCGGCGACGGCTGCAGGCGCCTTCCGCGCCCGCGCACGGCATCAGGCCGCGTAACCACAAGCTCGACGTCATGTTCCTTTGCAAGGGCACGAAGTGACGGAACGGCAAACGAGGGAGTTCCCATAAAGACAACACGCATGCGATGCCCCTTTCCTATTCGTCTGCCTCCACGTCGCCAGGACGCGCGCCCGCCGCGAGCGCCTCCTCGAACTCATGCATCTTGCGCATGCGGGCGAGCGGCTTGAGGTGATCCACCATGGTGATGCCGTGCAGGTGATCTATCTCGTGTTGCAGGCATATTGCCATAAGGTTGTCCGACGCCTCGTAGCGCATAAGGTCGCCATCGAGGTTGCGTGCCTCCACCACCACGTGGCTGGGGCGCGATACGCGCACCGTAATGCCGGGGAACGAGAGGCAGCCCTCGCCGGTCTCGCGCTCCTCTCCGTCCGCAACGATTATGCGTGGGTTAACGAGCACGTAGGGGTTCTTCTTGGTCTTGGTGTAATCCACATCGATAACCACCAGCTGCACGAGCTCTCCGACCTGCGGAGCAGCCAGTCCGCAGCCCTCGGTCGCATACATGTCTTCGAGCATTCTTTCCGCCAGGCTTCGAATGTCGTCGGTTATCTCCTCGATGGGGGCGCACTCCGTCTTGAGCCTGTCGTCGGGCGCCAATACGATGTCGTCAATAGATGCCATGGGCCAACCTCCTGTTGGTCTTTCGTTCAGTCGTGGTAATTGTAACCGTCACAGGCTGGTTTTTACCAACGTATCGAACCTCCACATACAATGCGGTGTGTACCGTACGGCGCCGGGGGCCGGGACGGGGACGGCCCAGAAGTGGCCCGTGCTCAAACAGTCCTCGCATCGCTTCGCTCGCTGCGGAACTGCGCGCGGGCTCACTTCCGGACCGCCCCCGTCCCGGTCCCCGCTTTATCCCTTTATGCTTGCTCCACTTACATAAGGTCATGGGCATCCACGTCTACCGCAACGCTTATGCCATGGGGGATGGACGCTTCGCGCATGCACGTGCCCAGCAGCTCGCCCACGTTCGACGCTACGGGAGACCTAACTACAAAGTGCTTGCGTACCCTGTCCTTAATGCGGGACTTTATGCAGTCTGCCGGACCAACGACCTCCCAGCCGCACTCCGATCCCACGCACTCTCTTACCCGTTGGGCAAGACTTTGGCAGGTGGACTCCACCTGTTTGATGTTGCGTCCCCATACCGTAACGTTGGAAAGTCGCGTATAGGGCGGATATCCGGCCGCAGACCGCTCGGAAAGCTCCGCCTCCAAAAAGAGAGACCTGTTGTGCTGGACTGCCGCTTGTATGGCAGGGTGAGCCGCCCAATATGACTGCACGATTACCTTGCCACGGCGGCTACCGCGACCGGCGCGACCCGCAACCTGCTCCAGCAGGTCGTATGTTCTCTCCCCCGCCCTAAAGTCGGGAAGCTTAAGGGTGGTGTCGGCATTTATTACACCCACAAGCGTTACGTCGGGAAAATCGAGTCCCTTGGCTATCATTTGCGTGCCAACGAGTATTGCGCACTCGGACACGTCGAAACTTTCCAGTATACGCTGGTGAGCGCCCTTGGCCTGCGTTGTGTCCGCGTCCATTCGGAGCACGTCTACGGCAAGGCCTCCGCACTCGCGCGCTATGAGCGCATTGAGCTCGTCTTCGACTCGCTGCGTTCCCACACCAAAGGCGCCCATGTACCTGCTTCCACAGTTGGGGCACTGCGTTGCCGGATCCGGCCAGGCACGTATGGGCCACCCTCGTCCGCAGGTATGGCACGCTAGCATGTGATTGCGTTCGTGATAGGTAAGCGAGGTGGAGCAGTGCGGACATTCCGGCACACATCCGCACTCGCGGCACATAAGAAAGCTGGCAAAGCCACGTCGGTTGAGCATGAGCACGGCCTTTTCGCGCCGCGCGACCACGTCTTTAATTGCCTCCACAAGAGGCGCAGAGAACACCGAGCGTCCTCCCCTGCTAAACTGCTCGGCCATGTTTACGGCCTGCACCTCGGGCATCATAGCCTCACCAGGCCGTTCGGGCATGCTCACGCGCGTCCAATGCACGCCTCGCCATGTAGCGCCATCGCACCTGTAAAGACTCTCGAGCGAAGGTGTGGCCGATCCGAGCACCAGCGCGCACCCGCGCATGCGCGCAAGCTCTGCCGCAACCTCGCGCGCATGGTAGCGCGGCGCATTGTCCTGCTTGTACGAGCCCTCGTGTTCCTCGTCGATTATTATGAGCCCCACGTTGGAAAGGGGCGCAAAGAGCGCCGACCGCGCGCCAACGACCACACGCGCCTCGCCGCGTCGCACCATATCCCATTGATCGTAACGCTCCCCCACCGAAAGCCTTGAATGAAGCACCGACACGCTTTGGCCAAACCGTGCCCTAAAGCGCCCTACGGTCTGTGCGGTAAGCGAGATCTCGGGCACGAGCACAATGGCGCCCTTGCCATCTAGAAGCGACTCCTCGATTGCCTGCAGGTACACCTCGGTCTTTCCGGAGCCCGTAACTCCGTCCACGAGCACGACGTCACCCAACGCCCTACGACGGGCGTCGCGTATGGCATCGAGTGCGCAGACCTGCCCATCCGTAAGCGACTGCGGCCTTGGCGATCGTGCAGACGAAAGCGTGGTGTGTTCCTGACCCCTAACGTGGCGTCTTTCCACAACCTCCACGATACCCTTTTTCTGCAGTCCGCGCACCGTGGCAGACGCACCCGCAATAATGGCATTGAGCTCGACCATGCGCACCGGCCCGGCTTGCAGCGCATCTATAAGCGCTCTTTGCCGCGACGCATTTGCACGCGGAACGTATTCTGCCGCGGCGTCGGACAGCATTACCCATCTGTCGTCTATGGGCTTCGCGCCCCTGTCCTCCAGCTCCCACTTTCCCGATTCGTCGTTTCGACGTACGCGCACCTTCTGCCCGGGAGCAAGAAAAAGTCGCAGTGCGTCGCATGGATTGCATGCGTACTCGCGAGCTATCCAGTCTGCGAGCTTAGAGCCAACGGAGTCGAAAGCAGACTCTGCCAAAAGCTGTTGTACGGGAAGTATGCTCGTAGTTGTCATCTGTGCTGGAACAGTGTCGCACAGAGAAACCACATAGCCGACAACCGGCCTCTTTCCAAACGTTATCAATACCGTCGCACCTACGTCCACACGGCCTTCGAGCTCTGCGGGTACCGCATACACGTAGGAATCATGCAGCGCTCTGGTTGATATGTCGGGAATAATGGACGCATATTGCATATAAACCACCAATGCAACAACGAGAGGGAGCGCCCGCGATACCTGCTCGCAAACAGGCTCGCGGCACTCCCCCTCGCATACCTTCGTTTAGCTGCTACTCAGATTCCTCCGTCTGCTCGGCCTTTGCCGTGGAGGCGCTGGACTCGTTTGCTGCCTCCTCGTTTGTGCTCGAGCTGGATTCCTGCGCTGAGTTCTGCGCCGTTGCGGATTGGCTGCTGCTCGCCGAGGCACTCGAGCTGGCACTGTTGGCACTGCTCGTGCTTGCGGCGGCAGGCTGCTGCGGCGGCACGCCATCGGACTTCTTCATTGTTATGGAAGAGTTGGCGGCCTCCATTACCAGCTTGTCTCCCTCGAGCTTCATGCTCTGCTCAGAGGCCATGCCATTACCTCCGGTGCCTTGGGCGGCATTGTCGAGCGTCAGCTTCGCATTCGTGGCATCCTTTGCGGTCCACTTTGCCGTTACCGGCGTGCCATACATGCTTAGCTGGGCGTTGCCGTCTTCGCCGAGCGTAAGGTATATGCTCAGGCCGGCCTCCTTGAGCTTGGCAATGTCCTCGGCCGAGAACGTCTGGCCATTGCTATTCATGCTCTCCAGTTCCCAGGTTCCCGCAAAGTTCTTCTTGCCCTGCTCTGCGGCATTGGCGCAGCCGAACAACGCCACCGCCGCCGCCACTACGCAAGCGATCCCCACGAGAAACATCTTTGCCTTA
Source organism: uncultured Coriobacteriaceae bacterium (assembly GCA_902793465.1). GTDB lineage: Bacteria > Actinomycetota > Coriobacteriia > Coriobacteriales > Atopobiaceae > RUG440. Next base: position 31,296 of record CADBDT010000007.1, read on the forward strand.
CGCATATTCCTTATAACCTCCGTCAATCAACTTGGCGCAATACGTCTTTTTTCGCTACGCGCGTGGCTTGCCGCAGTTCATGCAGAACTTGCCCGTATTCTGCGTGCCGCACTCGCACGTCCAGGGACCGTTATCCGCAACGGGTTTGGGCGTACCGCACTCCATGCAGAACTTTCCGGTGTTCTGAGCGCCGCACTTGGGGCATGCCCAACCACCAGCAGGCTGCGGGGCGGGCTGTGGCTTGCCGCAGTTCATGCAGAACTTGCCTTGGTTCTGCGTGCCGCACTCGCACGTCCAGCCTCCCTGTGCCTGCGGCCTTCCAAAGCCGCCGTTGGGAGACACGCCGTAGGCGTTCTGGTACTGATACGGCTGGCCAACGCCGTCGTACATTCCAGGTTGGTTCATGCCCATGCCAGCTTGCTGCGCCATGTTCATACCCATGAAGCCCATCATGGCACCGTTCTCGTTTGCCGCGGCGGTACGCATGGCGTCGCCCGTTGCCATGCTCTGGTTGGCCGCACGCATGTTGGGATCGCGCATGACTGCCGTCATCTGCAGCGTCTTAATGCGCTCTTCGTCCTCGGGATTGGCAGCGATGGAGTTAATGCCAATGGCTGCGATCTTAATGCCGCGAAGCTCGGTCCAGCTTGCAGAGAGGACCTCGTTGAGTGCAGCCGCGAGCTCCATGGTATGGCCGGGAACGGCACTGTAGCGCACGCCCTGCTCGGAAATCCTTGCGAAGGCCGGCTGCAGAGCGGTAAGGAACTCACTCTTAAGCTGGCTGTCTATGCGATCGCGCGTAAAGTCGCCCTCTACATTTGCGGCAACGCTCTTATAGAAGAGCAGCGGGTCCACGATCTTGTAGGAGTACTCGCCGTTGCAGCGTACAGAAATGTCTGTGTCCAGACCAATGTTCATGTCTACGACGCGGAAGGGAACAGGCGTGGGCGTTCCAAACTTGTTGCCCATAATCTCCTTGGTATTAAAGAAGTAGACACGCTGGTCGTTGGCCTCGTTGCCGCCAAAGGTAAAGCGGTAACCAATGCGCTCGAAGGTCTTCTTTATGCCCTCGCCCAGGCCACCATAGAGTACCGTGGGCTCGGTGCCAGAGTCAAACACGAACTCGCCAGCCTCGGCGCACACTTCCAGAATCTCGCCCTGCTGGACGATTATCATGCACTGGCCCTCGTTAACGGCAATAATTGAGCCGTTGGTAATAACGTTTTCGCTACCCTTGTTCGTGCCCTTCTTGGCGCGACGCTTTCCCTTGGTCATGAGCACGTCCGCGTTTAGGGAATCGCAGTAGAAGTAGTCCCTCCACTGATCCGAAAGCGCGCTCGATGCGGCGCCTATGCCTGCCTTAAGAAGTCCCATTCTATCCTCCGTTCCCCTGCCATACCGCAGGGATTGCTCGGCTCAACAATTTGCTACATATAATAGCGCTTTTGCAAAACTTGGTTACGTCAGAGCGCCACCGCAGTACTCGCACCGCCCGCTTGCGTCGGGCACGGTGGTTGCCAGGCAGTGCGGGCACTGTATGGCGGCGCGGGGTTGCTTGGCCGCTCGTACGCCCTCCTGAACTTGCGTTAGTGCTTCGGATATCTCCTTGCATGCGTTTTCGGCGCTCATGTATTCCGCAGATCCCTTGCGCTCGATGGTGTTGCGATTGTACTTGAAGCGAATGCTGTTCACGTAGGGGTGGTTGACAAGGATGTTTATGTAGAAGTCATACTCGTAGTCAAACCGTGGCGGGTTGTACGATTGCTCTACGCCGTCCGCGTCCTTGTACTTCTGTTCCGTACTGGTCTCGTCTACCTCGTAGCTGCAGCCCGTAATCTGATCGTATTCAAAGACGTCGGGGTTTGACGACCTCCAGTCCGACGCACGCGTGATTATTACCCGTTGCTCGTCCTCGTCTATGTAAATCTTTGTGGTTGTCCCCAAGGTTCGGGTGGGGTTGAACTTCTCCACCTCTTTTTTGTTCTGCTCGCGATACGACAGCTGCTCGCGAATCTTGTCTACGGTCGTCTGACGCGCACCGGTAAAGTATGGTGAAAGCTTGCCCGCGCACTCCTTGCACAGCAGCCCGTCAGAGAGCTTCGTCTTGCCAAAAACTCCCAGCTCCGCATTGCACACGGAGCAATACTTCTTCTCGAACAGCTTTCCAAACAGAGCCATTTGATCCTCCTTAGCAAAACGTATGCTATACAAAGTTGCTTCCATTATGCGTGGTTGGATCTTGCCGAGCCGATGCGCGGTGCGGTTAATCGGCGAATGCCACTACGGCGCGTTGGCAGAGCTCGACCCGTTCGCTATTGGAGGCAAAGGCCGTGACACACCCCTTCACAAGCCGATCGCGCAGCGCGTCGACGTCGGGCCCGTCACAGCGCGCGTCTGTTACTCCCCTCCACGGCCTCGTGCAAGTGCCAGCTTCACCTACCTGCCGTCCTTAACGAATATCGTCATCCTCACCTGGGCCTCGGGGTGCTGCGTCCAGTCCGTAGAAGACACGCGCGCCTCGAACAGTTTCCCATACCCGAAGTACAGGAGCTTCGACAGCTCGGCGTTCTTTGCCATGGGAACGAAACCGATCTTGGTCTTGCCGCAGTACACGGCAATGGCGTTGGGGTCGTAGGGGTTGTCTGGCTCGCCCTGCAGCTTGAGCTTCTTGCCCGGGCGCAGCTTGTTCATTACCTGCACGCCATACCAGTGGCTGAAGCCTGCGACGTGGCAGGACAGGTACTCTCGTGACATCTCGTACATGGTTGCCTCCTTGCAATCGTGCGGGTCCTCCCCGTGTTTGTCGACATCATACGAGGCGTACTGGACAACAATTGCACCGCGGGCGTCGGTACGCAGAGGGTGGGGAGATTGGTCCTTGCAAGCATGCTTTTACCTCCATGGCAAAGGTGAAAACGGAATCGCCAAAACCTTTGTTAGTATGTTAGAATATTCACGGTATCGTGAATATTCTTTGGGGGTAACGAATGCCAGTACTTGCAAGACTGGACGGCATTATCATAAGGATGTACTTCCAGCAGGAAGAACATAATCCCCCGCACGTGCATGCCATTTACGGCGATTACATAATAGCTGTGGACATACGGACGGGAGAAGTCCTGGACGGGTCCTTCCCTCCCAAGAGGAAGGCCATCGTTTCGCAATGGGTGCTCGAACATCAGTCGGATTTACTGCACATTTGGGAGACGCAAGACTTCACGCGATTTGACCCCAAGGCATAGGGAGCTAAACAATATGGTCGCTTTTCACAAAGTCAACTCCGTAACGGCACTCAAGCCGTATATGCTCATAGTCCAGTTTGCCGAGGGAGTATCCAAGACGTATGACGTAAGCATGCTGTTCGACAAGTGGCCCGCGTTTCAGGCGCTCCAGTCGAATGATGCCCTGTTTGCACGAGTGCATGTGGACGTGGGAGGACACGGCATCGTGTGGGACGACAATCTAGACCTCTCGTGCAACGAGCTCTTTCGCAATGGACAGGTTGTTGACACCGAATTCGATGGTCTTATGGCGTGCTCGGATGCAACAGCCATCTGGGGGCTACACGAGAGCACGCTTCGAAAAGCAATTGCATACGGTCGGCTTAGGAGCGGCGTGGACGTCTGCAAGTTCGGCAAGCAGTGGGTGGTAAGCAGGGATGCCATGATACGCGAGTTCGGACCACTGGACTCGCATTTGTAGCGTTAAGCAGGCCTGCTCGCAGCTATCCCTTGCCCAAGCGTTCCCGTCCATTGCGTCACGTATACTCTTATTTAGATGGAAGCAGCAGAAGGGGCGCAACATGGACAACGGGAGCGAGCTCTTACGAGAAGAGTTGCTCGACTATTACGGGACCGCCGCTTTCAACGGCAATGCGGCAGCGATGGATCTGCTGGGCAACATTGAGTTCGCGGACGACGACGAGCTAAGGGCGTTTGCCGATGACGCGGGAATAGAGGCCGGCTCGTATCTCGACGAAGAAGACGACTGGTTCGGATGGTAGGCGCCTGCGATCCTCTTGTACCGGAACCCGAGCTGCCCAGTCGTTAACAAACGCGCGTGCGCTCGATTGCGCAATGTCCTCCGGCACGCTCAGGGCACACCAGGCCACCCCCGTGTCAATTTTAGGATTCATCTTTACCTACACAGCCAAATGCCGCAGCTAGCGACATCACGGTCCCGCCGCCCCATCGAAGCCCTCCGAGAGCCTTCGGACTCTAGCTGATCGTGTAAGAATTGCAGTATGCCTTGTCGCAGTCCTTGCTCGTGCAATCCAACCATCTTCCCCAAGATCCGCCGGCAATCCCCTCCAGCTCATCTTCGGAAAGCTCGTAGCCCTCCTCCTTTGCAAGGGCTATACACGTGCAAACAACACATATTTACTCCGATTAATCCTGTAATATGGTACTAGGAGGTGCAAATATGCTCTTGACTACTCGTATGCTCGAAGACCGGCTTTCCGAGTATGGGAATCCACGCAATAGAATAGGCCGTATGGTCGACGCCGGTGAACTCATACAAGTTCGCCGGGGGCTCTACGAGACGGACCGCACGGTGGCAGGTTGCGGTTTGGCGCCAAGCATTTATGGTCCCTCGTACCTTTCGTTCGAGTACGCAATGGCGCGTCATGGCCTCATTCCCGAAGCCGTGCACGTCTTTACATCTGCCACCTGCGCAAAGCGCAAGTCGCGTAGCTACGAGAACGCATACGGCCGGTACGACTACCAAGACGTTCCCGTCTCCGTGTTCTCCCTTTGTGTGGAGTTGGTACGCGAGCCAGGCTACCCGTACTGGATTGCGACCCCCGAGAAGTCGCTCTGCGACAAGCTGTACAAGTTGCCACCCGTTGCAAACAAGGTGGAGTTCGAGACGCTTCTTCTCGACGACCTTCGGATTGGCGAGGATTCCCTAGGGTCGCTCGACTTGAATGCAGTCGCAATGTTGGCGCGGCGCTATCGCTGCCGCAACGTAATGCGCCTCGCCAGCTACCTCAGGGGGATGCGCCGATGAAAACCATGCTCGACGCCATGCTTGAACCCTACGAGTCATCTACAGCCGAGCAGCGCAAGCTGGCGCTCAGGCAGGTCGCCCAAGAGGTTATTCTCTGCGGCCTGAGCCGTGCGGGGTTCTTCGGTCCCGCCGCGTTCTACGGAGGAACAGCCCTACGTATCTTTTACGGCCTCGACCGCTTTTCGGAGGACATGGACTTTTCGCTGCGGCAGCCAGATGCGAATTTTGACCTTGGTCCATATCTCGCTTCGGCCGAACGAGAGTGCGAGGCTTGGAGCCTTCATTTCCATGCTGAGGAAAAGCGCAAGACGGGCAGGTCTGCCATCAAGTCCGCGTTCCTCAAGAGCAATACGCGCGAATGCCTGATCACGCTGTTCTCCGACGACGGAGTGGCGAATGCAATAGCCCCTGGCGAGCTCTTGCGCATAAAACTTGAGCTCGACACCGACCCCGCACCACATGCGACATTCGAGAGACAATACCGTCTTTTGCCGTCGCCCTACGAGGTCGGCCTCTACGATACACCGTCGCTCCTTGCGGGCAAGGCACATGCTGTCATAGCACGCGCATGGAGGTCACGCGTCAAGGGGCGCGACCTCTATGACTACGTGTTCTACCGCTCGAGAAACATCCCCGTTAACGTGGCGCATCTAGGGGCAAAGCTGCAGCAGACCGGCCAGGTTGCGTCGGGCCAGGATTTTGGTTTGGATGACGCGACCCGGCTCCTGTGCGAGCGCTTCGAAAGCATAGACTATGTCCAAGCCAAGGCAGATGTCCTGCCGTTTATCCGTGATCCACATTCCCTTGACGTCTGGAGCGCGGACTTCTTCTGCTCCATTACCGAGGAGCTTTCCGAAGCGATTGCGGATGCTAACTAGACGAGGCTGGCCTAGCAAGGGGGAGTAACCCTCTTGATAGGTTCAGATCTGGTCGAGCATGCCCACGCCCCACTCTGCCACGCGCTCGCGCATGCCGTCCACGTCCAGGACGCCGTAGGCAAAGCCCTTGCGTACGAGCTCGGACGGCACGTACTCGTCGTACTTGTCGAACACCGGCACCTCGGCGGGATACAGGAGCTCCAAGGGGTCGAAGTCCTGCAACGCAGCGTTTTGCAGTGCGTCCAAAAACTCCTCGGCACCCGCCTTCATCCTAAACTGTATAAAGTACGGCCGCGACACGTCCACGCCCTTAATGCCCAGGCTTGCTGGAAGACGGAGCTTGATTACCCGCTCCAGCGCCAGGAACGCGTAGGTACCCAGCCAGGGAAAGAGCGCCCACATGTCCCCTCCCAGGTTGATGAGCGGGGCGCGCGTAATCCCCGCGTTCATAGCCACGGTCCGTGCATGCGCCAGCCTCGCGCGGGCGTTCTTGCGCAAATAGGCATAGTCCTTGTGCTCGCGCAATACCTCGCGCATGCGTTCGAGCACGCGCGTGTTAATGTCACCAGGGCATTCTCCGAAATATGCCGGCACCTTTCCGCGAACCTGCGTGCAGTACACAAGCCTGCGCTTGTGGTCTATCTCCTCCACAATCCACACGTGCCCCGCTATGGCGAGCTTCTCGCCAACCGGCGGCGGCTGCACCACGGTTCCGAGCTCCTGGGAATCCGAGCGGACAGTATACTCCTCGCTTTCCACAAACACACCGTAGAACCTAAAGTTGTTGGTCACGCGCTCGCCTGCCAGACCCACAATGAGCCCACCCGTCTCCGTGCGCTCTATGTGGTCCATATCCAGCATGTGTTGCAGAAGAACGCGATAGTCGTCCTGGCTCACGTTTGAGAAATACGCCAGACTCAGAACGCGGCTGGCCAACCCAGCGGGACTCAGCTCCCCGCTCGAGGCAAGCGTTGCCATGGTCTGATGATACAAAAGGCTATACGGCAGGCGGTCCGGGCGCGGTGGCTCCACCCAACGCTCCTCCACGTAGAGCTGAACCAACGCTATGCCCTGCAAGAGCTTCCAAGGTATGGTCTCGCTTACCATCGCGCGCGGCTCTGGCGGGTCTTCGCGCATTACAAACCACATCTCGGGCGGCTCGCCGCGCCTTCCGGTCCTGCCCATGCGCTGCAAAAACGCGCTAACCGTAAAGGGCGCATCTATTTGGAAGGCCCTCTCCAGCCTCCCGATGTCTATGCCAAGCTCGAGCGTTGCCGTCGTGCAGGTGGTAAGGGCAAGCTCCTCGTCGCGCATGAGGTCCTCCGCCGTCTCCCTAAAGCTGGACGAAAGATTGCCGTGATGGATTAGAAAGCGGTCAGGTTCCCCGTTTGCCTCGCAGTAGCTTCGCAAGGAGGTCGTAACGGCCTCGCAGTCCTCGCGCGAATTGGAGAAGACGAGGCACTTGTGTCCCTGCGAGTGCTCGTAGATGTATGCGATGCCAGGATCGGCGTTCGCAGGAGCGGGGTTAGCGTCGGATTCGAGGGCATCGGCTTGCAAAGTTGCCGCTTCGACGACAGAGGCATCGCCTCGTTCTGGCGTTGGCGTATCGCCAGGCAGTCCAACCGGTTCGACCTTCTCCACGATGGCGTCCACATGCAAAGAGCCCCCGGCAGAACGCACCGCCCCCACTTGCTCCGTGGCCTGGGGGCCGTAGGTGTAAAAGTGCTCCATGGACAGGCGCCAGACCTGCCCCGCCTCCTCCACCCGAGGAACGATGGTGTACCTCCCCGTTCCCTTGGACAAGATCCTGCCGCATGCCTCAGGGTCGCCAATCGTCGCAGAGAGCCCTATTCGCCTTGGATTGCAGCGTGCCATGCGTTGCAATCTTTCCAGCAGGCACAACGTCTGCCCACCGCGATCTCCCCTTAGCAGCGAATGCACCTCGTCGATTACCACAAACCTCAGGTCACAGAACAGCTTTGGCACAACCGCATGCCTGTGCATGAGCATTGCCTCTAGCGACTCCGGCGTTATTTGCAGCACACCCCTGGGCTTCTTTACCATGCGTGCCTTATGCGATGCGCTCACGTCGCCGTGCCAGTGCCACACCGGTATTCCCGCATCGCGACAAAGGTCTTCGAGCCTGTAGAACTGGTCGTTTATGAGTGCCTTAAGGGGCCCGATGTAGAGCGCGCCAATGGAGGCTGGCGGGTCTTCGTCAAAGAGCGTGAGTATGGGAAAGAATGCCGCCTCGGTCTTGCCCGATGCGGTGGAGGATGTAAGCAGGACGTTTTCGTCCGTGTTAAAGATGGCATCTCCTGCAGCCACCTGAATACCCCTGAGCGACTCCCAGTCGTGGGCATAAATGAAGTCCTGCACAAACGGCGCATAGCGATCAAATACGTTAGACATGGCCCACCCTCAACCTCAACTTATAAGTTAGCGCTTGGAGTCAAGCTCCCCTCATAGCGGCGTTGCCCCTAGATGGTGAACTCGGCATATTCGGAGCTCGCGGCCTCGCCCTCCTCGCCCTCGGGACGCGCGTGCACAAAGTCGCCCGACCCAAGAAGCCCCGCAACGGTAATGCTTGGATCCTGCCACATTATGTCGAGCATCTCAATAAAGTCGCGAATGACCTCGCGTGGCGTTATGTGCGACTCCGCCCCCACGCGCCCGAACTCAAGCTGCAGGAACACGATAAGGTCGTCTTCCGTAAGGGTGCGAGTGTAGCCAAACAGGTCGGCGTGGATGTTGGCCAGCTTTTCTACCAGCACCAGAAGCTCCTCGTGCGTGAGGGGCTGAAGGCGAATTACGGGAGCCAGGAGGTCCACCATGCCCTCGCGCCCGAACCTGCCCTGCGTGAGCCTGGAGCGCAGCGCCTCGTAGGAATACAGCCCGCGACGCCGGTCCTCCACGCACTGCGGCGTTCCGCTCATAATTACACCCAAGTGTTCCGCCCTGCCCTGCAGGGCGTCATTGTACATGGTAAGGATCTTTTCGTAGTTGTATTGGCGCGAAATGGCATGTGGGATCTTGTACAGATTTACCAGCTCGTCCACGAGCACCACGAGCCCTTCGTACCCTGCGCCCACCAAGAACCGCGCAAGCAGCTTTATGTAGTCGTACCAATCGTCATCCGAGATTATGCAGCCTACCCCAAGCTCGTTCTTTGCCTCGGTCTTGTTGCGATACTCCCCACGGAACCACTTTGAGACGTAAGACTTGGTCTCGTCGTCTGCCTCCACATGCGCGCGGTAGTACATGGAGAGCACGCGCGCGAAGTCGAACCCGTGTACCATCTGCTGCAGGTCGTCTATAACCACGTAGATGCGACGTTCCACCTCGGCGTTGAAGCCGGGGTCGTCCGGAGAGATTCCGTCCTGCGCGACGGCACTCTGTATGCCAGCGATCCAGCGATCGAGCACAAGCGTAAGCGCACCGCCCTCCGGCCGGGTCCTGGTGGAAAGGTTGCGAACGAGCTCTCGGTACGTGGCAAGCCCCTGTCCCTTTGTTCCCTGCAGCCGGCGCTCCGGGGAAAGGTCTGCATCTGCGACCACGAAGTTCTTGCCCATGGCATGGTTTCGAATCGTCTGAAGTAGGAAGCTCTTTCCGCTGCCGTAGCGTCCCACTACGAACCTAAACGAAGCTCCACCCTCGGACACTATGCTCAAGTCCCGCAGCAAGGCTCCTATCTCTGCCTCGCGCCCAACCGTAATGTAGGGCAGTCCCACACGGGGCACCACACCGCCCTTGAGGGAGTTTATGAGAACTGTTGCTATGCGCTTTGGTACGCGCTGACCCTGCTTGGTATCCGCCATAATCCACCTCGCTCGTTCGAATACACAAGTATACACTGCGTACACGTGTTCGTAAAGTACGTAAACGAGACGGTTTGAGTGAGGACTCACGGCACCCTGCAACGTGCCCGAATGGAAGTAGCTTATCCCAGCATATCCTTTACGTCCTGTATGTAGTCCTCCACGAGCACGGGGCTTCCCCCGTCGAACTCCACCACGGTGTCGCCTATCTCGTCTAGCAGCGCCTCGTTAATGGAGTCTGCGGCAAGCGTAAGGAACATGTCGTCATACTGCTCTAGAGGGCTTCCGTCCAAGAGCGCCAGCAACAGCTGCAGATGCTCCTCGCTGAGGCCTAGCGTGTTGGCTGGCGCCCTCTGTGCCTGAACCTCAACCACTACTTGAGGTGCAGCTTTAGGCTTTTCCGCCGGCTCGATGTCCATATCGTCCTCGGTGAGTAGCGCTTCTTGCGTACGAATGGACGCGTTGCGTATTCCGGCAAGAGAATTGCGATCTATTCGTATGTGAGCGGCCTCCGCTGCCTTCTTGCGCGCCAAATACGCTTCGATTTCCTCGTCCACGAACTTTGCCTGATACTTGGGAAGCGGCTTCTCCTTAAGCGGGTGCGCATCACCAAAGGCGAGTCTGGTACGTGCGTCTATGGCGTGCAACAGGGCTCCGAGCTCTTTGCTCTTATCCGTACGTCGGCATGGGTACTCGCGCGTCCAAAAACCACGACTGCATATATAGACCTCGCCAGCTGACGCCTCGTACCTTACGTCCTCATGCCGCTTTCCGGTCCAGAAAACGGCCGAAGGGAACATAAAGTAGCTTCTGCCAGTGGCTGGCCCAAAGAGGCCGTCGATGTAGTTGGTCTTGCGACGCTTGTTGCAATGCGCCACCATGCGGGCAAACACGTTGCAGGTAATCTGTGCAACAGCCTCTTTGTTCTCGCGTACAAAGCGAGATCGGTCTGCACGATAGCGCGATAACGCCACAAGAGCATCCAGCAACTCTTCCTGCGTAGGCATCCCGTCCAAGTGCTTAACGGGCCATTCGGAAAGGCGGTTGTCCAGCAGCACCCGCTCGGCTGCCCTGAGCACTACGACATTCTTTGATCCAAAGTCGTTGGGCAGAGGGGCGAGCAACTGGGCGTCCAGGCCATGGAACACAATATAGTCGTGCCTCCATCGCCGCATGTAGGAATCAAACGCCTGGCTTATACCCTTATATTGCTCTGCAAATTCGTCTAGCTCGGCAAGCCCCGGCATGCCTTCTGGGGCTCCGATGCCGCATAGCAGCTCGTAGGCGTGCACGAACAAGAAGGGAAGCGTCGCGTATGTTACCTCTCCGTGCCTGAGTCGCGTTCTCCAACCAAAATAGCACCTAAGCTGAAAGTCGCTCATTGCCTCGTACGTTGGAAAATAACAGTCGAAGGAGCACTCCCCGTCAAAGTCGTCCTCGAAGTCCTCCATCAGTTTGCCCTGCTCGTAAAAGAGCCTCCAGCTAGAAGTTCCACCACGCCTTGGGGAACCTGCCATGCGACGCATTTTGCGGTACTCTGGCGGCAGCGCACGCCTTGCGCGGGCCTGTTGGAGCCTGGCGTGCAAATCGGGATGTACGCCCACTCCCCTATCGACGTCTTTAATAGCCTCGTCTTCGGAAAAGAGCGCTTCCTGATGCGGACACGCCGTCTTGCGCGCCCCAGCACGCAAGATGGGCTCGTCCGTATACGTTCGCTCGGAAAAAATGCGCGAGTTTACGTACCGCTCATCAGACAAGATCTGGTCTACGATGTCTTGCGCGCGCGTCATAGCCAAGCTTTACGCCAAGGCGGCGCGCAACTCTTCTACGCGATTGGTCTTTTCCCAGGTAAAGTCTGCATCCTCGCGTCCAAAGTGACCGTAGGCGGCAGTCTTCCTAAATATGGGCCGCCGAAGCTTGAGGTCGCGGATAATGGCAGCAGGCCTCAGGTCGAACACTTGCGAGACCGCCCTCTCAAGCTTTCTCTCGTTCACCGAGGCTGTGCCAAAGGTGTCCACCATAATGGAAAGAGGATGGCTTACGCCAATGGCATACGAAAGCTGGACCTCGCACCTTCGAGCAAGACCTGCCGCCACAACGTTCTTCGCAACCCAGCGAGCCGCATATGCCGCGGAACGGTCCACCTTAGTGCAGTCCTTTCCGCTAAAAGCACCACCACCATGGCGACCCATGCCTCCGTATGTGTCCACAATAATCTTGCGACCGGTAAGGCCCGTGTCGCCCATGGGACCGCCCACAACAAACCTTCCCGTCGGGTTGACGTATATCTTGGCATCCTTCCACGCTATACCGACCCCGTCGAGCACGGGTGCGATAACATGCTCAACCATGTCGCGCTCTATCAACTTCATGTCCTTGACGTTGGGATCGTGCTGCGTGGACACCACGACCGCGGTAACCTCCACGGGCGCGTCATCCTCGTAGCGCACCGTAACCTGCGTCTTGCCGTCCGGCCGCAGGTAATCCAGGACACCGTCCTTGCGCACGGCGGCAAGCCGCTGCGCCATGCTCTGTGCCAGAAACGCTGGCATTGGCATAAGCACCTCGGTCTCGTCCGTTGCGTAGCCAAACATCATTCCCTGGTCGCCGGCGCCAATCCTATCCAGATCGTCCACGTCGCCCCTTGCATACGTTCCGTCCACACCTTGCGCGATGTCGGGACTCTGCTCGTGAATCATGTTTATAACGCCGCAGGTCTCGTAGTCAAAGCCATACTTGGCCCTGTCGTAGCCAATGCTCCTTACGACCTCGCGCACTATCTTTTGCACGTCCACATACGCCTGTGTGCGAATCTCGCCTGCCACGATAACGGTGCCGGTGGTTAGGAACGTCTCGCACGCGCAGCGAGCATCGGCCAAGGAAGCGGCAATGCCATTGGGCGCCACGTATCCCTGCTCCTCCAGACGGGCCTCCTTCGCGAGTATGGCGTCTAGGATGGCGTCGGATATCTGGTCCGCCATCTTGTCGGGATGCCCTTCGGTAACGCTTTCCGAAGTAAACAGGTAGCTCCTGCCTTCCATTAAGGCTCCTTTCGTGAACCTGTGGAATCATTTGACGAATGTTACCAAGTATAGCCAAACTGCAAAACGTTGAGAAGCACGGCGGGGACAGCTCGGGTGCGTCGTGGATGGGGTGCCGCTTGGGGATACTCCCCCTGCGGTACATTGTCCACAATGTACCGCAGGGGGAGTATCCCCAAGCGGCACCCCACCTTACGGGAGACCACACCCCTCTATCTTATGTCCTCGTAGAAGCCCACGCGGTAGTTGTCGAAGATGGCCTCGCCTGCTTCCTGGGTGGCATCCAGATCCACGTCTGCCATGATGCCAAAGTCCCTGTCGCCGTCTGAGTCGTTAAACATCTGACGCACATGCCAAACGTGGTCGGACTGCTCGTCGGACTCGTCCACCTCAAAGAACGCCGTGGAACGGGCATCGGCATCCAGTAGAACCTCCTCGTGCTCCTCAAAGAAGGAGTCGAGCACCGTCTTCCACCTTGGCATACGCCAGCCCCAGTCGCCGTCCAGGTCCCCGAGCGCGCGGTAGTCGTCGTGCGCCGCAAGGCGAACGCGTGCAAAGAGCGCGTTGCGCACCAGCAGCGTGACCGCTCGCCTGTCCTTAACCACTTGGTCGGCCGCGCTGGGCGGCGCCATGGCCTCGCTCGACAGCTCGCCGGAACGCGCCCATTCGTCCACCAGGCTCGAGTCCACGGAGCGGACCACCAGACCCAGCCAAGCTATGATGTCCTGCAGGCGTTCGTCGCGCGCCTCCAGGGGAAGCGTGCGATCAAGCGCCCTAAAGGCCTCTGACAAATACCTCAGCAGTATTCCCTCCGCTCGGGCAATGCCGCAGCGCTGTATGTAGCTCTTAAAGTCCGACGCCGTCTCCAGCATGTCGCGCAAAACGGACTTGGGTTTGGGTTCGTAGTCGTTTGCCCAGGGAACCTTCTCGCAGTATTGGGCAAACGCGGCTTCTATGAGCTCTTCGAGCGGCTTGGGGTACGTTACGTCCTGAAGCCGCTCCATGCGATCCTCGTATTCCACGCCGTCCGCCTTCATGCGGGCCAGCGCCTCTCCGCGCGCTGACTTCTCTTGCGCCCGGAGTATTTGGTACGGGTCTTCCAACGTGGACTCGATTAGAGAAATTGCGTCGTACGCGTAGTTGGCGTCGTTTTGATCCAAAAGCTCAATGGCGGCAAGCAAGAAGGGCGATAGTGGCTGGTCCAGCGCAAAGTCGTCCGGAACGTCCACCGTCGTGTAGTAGTCCGCCGTCCCGTCCTCAAGCTCCTCGCACACCACGACGCCGGCATCCATAAGCGTGGCAAAAATCTCGTCCGCACGCGTGCGCAAATCCTCCTTTTGTTCCTCGGTCTGCGCGGATGCATCTATGAGCCCCCGTACCCGCTCACGGGCGTCGCCACCCTGCGACACTTCCGCAAGGACCATGGAATGGGTTATTTTCATGCGCGGGCGCAATGGTTCGGGCTCAGCCTCCACCAGCCTGTCGAACGTGGCCTTTCCCCAGCCGACAAACCCCTCGGGAGGCTTGCTCACACGAACCTTTCGAGCACGACGCGGGTCTCCCCCGGCCTTTTGCAGGGCCTTTGCCCTTTCTATGTCGTACACAGTTGCCTGAGCAATAACTACGCCCTCGTCGTCGTAGCCTGCACGCCCGGCACGGCCGGCAATCTGGTGGAACTCTCGCGCGTTGAGCCGCCGTTGCCTTCGCCCGTCGTACTTTGCGAGCGCCGTGAGCAACACCGTGTGAATGGGCACGTTTATTCCCACGCCCAAGGTGTCGGTGCCGCAGATAACGGGCAAGAGGCCCTGCTGCGCCAGCTTTTCTACCAGCAGCCTATAGCGCGGCAGCATACCCGCATGATGTACCCCCACGCCCGTTTGCAGCAACCGACGCAGGATCTTTCCAAACGCCGTGGTAAAGCGCGTGCCCTTGCACGCCTCCTTTATAGCATCACGCTGCTCGCGCGTGGACACGCCATAGCTCGAAAGCCCCTGCGCACTCTTGAGCGCGGCATCCTGAGCAAAATGCACGATGTAGATAGGCGCCCTGCCCTCCCGTATGGCAAGCTCCACGGTTGCTTCCAGCGACGTTTCCACGAACTCATAGCTCAGCGGAACAGGCCGAGGCGCGTCGAGCACCAAGTCCACCGACGTACCTGTGCGCTCTTCCAGCGACCCCGCAATCTCGGAAACGTCTCCCAGCGTCGCACTCATAAGCAGGAACTTGGTACTCGGCATGGCTAACAGCGGTACCTGCCACGCCCAACCGCGGTCGGGATCGCCATAGTAATGGAACTCGTCCATAACCACCCAGGCGATGGACGTCTCCTCCCCCTCGCGAAGCGCCTGGTTTGCCAGAATCTCCGCAGTGCAGCAAACGACGGGCGCCCCTGGGTTAATGGACACGTCACCTGTAATCATTCCCACGTTGTCTCGGCCAAGGACATCAACCAAGTCGAAGAACTTCTCGCTTACCAGCGCCTTTATGGGGGCGGTGTAGTAGGAGGTAAAGTCGGCACAAAGCGCCATAAAGCACATGCCCAGCGCCACGAGTGACTTGCCGGAACCAGTGGGAGTGCCCAGGATAACGTGGTTTTGCATGGCAATGGAGAGTAGCGCCTCCTCCTGATGGTCCCAAAGGCTCAGTCCTCGGGCTTCCACCCACTCCATAAAGAGTTCCAGGGACTGCTCCCCTTCCAGGGGTTGCGCCCCGGCGTCGAAGTCTGGCGCAAGCATGCCCAGCGAGCCTTGTGCGTATGCGTCAATTTGTGACACGAGGACCCCTTCCAGTATGCAATGGCGAATGTCGCCAAACGCTATCCAATAAACAGAATGTATTCGGCAAGGAAGTATATAACTGCGACAACCAAGTACGTATACAGCACGCCCTTCCATTGGTGAGCCAGGAGGCCGGCAAACTCGCGCAGGAAGGCGTTTGGCCAAAAGTACATCTTGGTCTTGCTGGCCATTCCCTCGACCGCCATTCCAGCCATATGGGCGCATACATACCCGCGAAGAACGTGATAGTTAGTGGTACTAAACGCCACGCTCAGCTCGTTGGCATCCCTTCCCGCATGCTCCTGTATAACTTCTCGCGAAAAAGCCATGTTCTCTCGCGTGGTGGTGGACCGGTCCTCAAGAACCATGCGTTCCCGGCCAACCCCTTTGGAAACCAAATAGTTGCCCATGCTCTGGGCCTCGCTCATTACCTCATCCGGCCCTTGGCCGCCACTGGGCACGAAGACCGCGGACTCGTTGCCAGCCACAGAGTACTGCTTGTCGTATGCAATGGCTCGGTCCACACGTCCCTCAAGCAGAGGAGACGGGGTGCCATCTGGCCTGATGCCACAGCCGAGCACGACTATGTAGTCTGCGCCATGCTTGGGAGCATGGATAGAGGCGAGCCATCCGCACACGATCGTGGAAACAAGTAGACATTCTCCGAATGTTATTCCAACGGCAATCACCGAGTCAACGAGCTTAAAATACACGTAGTCCATGCCAAGCGTAAATTCGCTGTCCCTTAGGAAGAACCAAACAGCATGCGCCACGATCCATAACACGCTGGCCGCGATTCCTAGAAGGTTTACCGGCCTTCGCCCCTCGTGACGGATGAGCCATATGTTGCTTATGGACACAAGGGCCGCAAGGATGCCCATTGGCACCAACGAGATCAAAACGAACCAGCCCGCCATCTCGGTTAGCAGGTATGCCATATCGCTAAATGCCCTGCAACTCCCCCGAACAAGGAGGTAGACAAAGAACGCGAACTGGAAGAGACAAAATACCAGGCCACCACCGCAAGCTATCATCTCGTAGCCATACCACGCCCTACGCCACAGACGAATAATGGCCGAAATAAACAGCGCACAGGCAACGGCAAAGAATATGCACACGCATATGTGTATGGACTCCCATCCTGTAAAGTCCACGCCGCCCTCTATAATCGCACCATCTTTTACCTGTACAAACCAGAATGCCTGCGTCTCTCCCTTACCCAGGGTCACGTCGGTCTCGCCATCGGAGAGTGCCTTAAAGGTCACGGATGCATCGCCATTGGCAAAGTGACGGATGTCGGCCACTTCCACGACTCCAGGGGTGCCGCATACCACATCGGACGCGTTGTAGGCAGAGAAGTCCGCTCCCTGCATCTGCACAGGCGTATATGCCACATAGGTGCTCGCCACAGAGCGAATGTACGCCCGCGAGGCAAGCACCATTACCAAAACAAGCGGCACAAGCAGCAAGAACCGCTTCCATATGCCCTTTGTTGGAGCAACGCCCTTTTCAGAATCGTTGTTCATTCTCCCCCTTAGACAGTCCAAAACTCGTAGTGGCAAGCCGTGCCGTAAGGGGATACTCCCCTACCGGGTACATCGCGGATAGCCTTCCTCATGCATAGATGCCCTGCTCGCGATGCATCCGATGGGGAGTATCCCCTTACGGCACGGCTCGGGTCGGGCGCACGCTAAGACACAGCCTCCACAAACGCCTGCGCACTTACGATGGCAGAGCCGTAGCACTTCCTAAAGTGCTCGATGCCCGCCTCCTGCGTCCCACATAGGAACGTACGCGTGGCGTCTTCGACCACAACGGACTCGTACCCGCGATAATATGCATCTGCCAGCGTGTGGAGCACGCAGATGTTGGTGTCTTCCCCCACGGCAATTACGGTCTTTATGCCCAGCTCGCGCAGGAGCAGGTCCAGGCTCGTTCCAAAGAAGGCCGAGTAGCGGCGCTTCTCTATTATGAAGTCACGGCTACCCGAGCCCGCCTTGAGCGCCGGATTGGGTACGGCCTTCCCGGCTACCCCATGCTCGCCCCACAGCTCGAGTTCCTTGTCGACTCCCAGAATGTGCGCGTCGTCGCAAAAGACCACGGGCATACCCGCGGCACGCGCCGCATCCACTACCCGGACGGAGTTACGCACCACACGCTCCTCGTCGGGGCTCGGGTTGTAAAGGGTGTCGTCGCCTTCCGTAACCAGCACGTCTATTACAAGCACTGCTGTGTTCTTTACATCAATGTTCATAGCGCTCCTATCTTATGCGGTGTTTAGAGGCCGTCATCCGATTACGGTACCATCAAGCGCTCTTTGTTGCCACCACGTCCACGCCAGTATCACACACGTTGGCAAGTACCACGTCGCCTATTTGCACGGGAGCCTGTGCGCGTACATTTGCAAGCGCCTCCATAACGGCAAATATGCTCTCCTTGGGAACGTCGGACGCGGTCTTTACCGAAAGCATGCGCTCGCGGTCGCTCCCGTCCACGGGAACCGTGGTGGTAACTATGCGCGTGGGATTGGTTACCTCCTTGCGACCGTAGACTTCTCCCCTCTTGCAGGTGTTTCCCGTTACGGACACCACCTTGCCGTCTTCCAGCGTAACCACGAGGGGACAACCCAGCGGACAGTTTATGCATGTGAGCTCGCATGTTTCCCTAGCCATGTTTAGCCCTCCTCAAGCGTAACAACAATTCGTTCGACTCCGTCGCGCTCGGCAAAGTGCTCTTGCTTTAGCACGACCTCTTCCATCTCGCCAGGCGCAAGAACCTGGCGCTTCTTGCGCATGATCCTCTGGTCGTCCAGGTATACGCAAACGAACTTGTTTTTGTACACGTTGTCTACCCTAAAGCGAACGGTCGTCTTTTGGTCCATACGTTCGGGAGCAATAAACGCAGGTACCGTGTAGCGTACCCCTCCCTGTGCCACGAGGGGTATCCCACGTGCCGCCGAGCCTTCACCCGAATCGCCTTGGGCATACTGCGCAGACATGCGTCCCGCCATTGCCGCTTCCTGGCTCACGTAGTCAACAAGGTCGTGCACATGAAGAACGTTGCCGCAGGCAAACACGCCTTCCACGCTGGTCTGAAGCCGCTCGTCCACCACGGGACCGCGCGTAATTGGCGAAAGCTCGATACCAGCCGCACGCGAAAGCTCGTTTTCGGGCAAAAGACCAACAGACAAGAGCAGCGTGTCGCATGGATAGCGCTTCTCGGTGCCCGCAATAGGCCTGAGCTTCTCGTCGACCTGGGCAATCCACACGGCCTCCACGCGGCGCTTTCCCTCCACGCGCGTAACGGTATGGCTCAGCAGCAGGGGGATTCCATAGTCGTCCAAGCACTGCACTATGTTGCGCTTGAGGCCGCCCGAATATGGCATGAGCTCGGCCACACAGGCAACGTGAGCGCCTTCCAGCGTCATGCGCCTTGCCATAATGAGTCCAATGTCGCCAGAGCCCAGTATTACTACCTCTTTGCCAGGCATCTGACCCTCTATGTTAACCAGACGCTGCGCCGTGCCTGCCGTAAACACGCCCGCCGGACGAAAACCGGGTATGTTGAGCGCGCCACGCGGCCTCTCGCGACAACCCATTGCCAAAACCACCGACTTTGCCTGTATAGAGAACACCCCGCGATCCGTGTTGACCGCGGTAACCACGCGCTCGGGCGAAACATCCAGCACCATAGTGTCCATAAGACAGCAAATTCCAAGCTCTTTGAGGCGGTCCTCATATCGGGCGGCATACTCCGGCCCGGTTAGCTCCTCCTTAAACGTATGGAGTCCAAAGCCGTTGTGTATGCACTGGTTAAGGATGCCGCCCAGCTGCACGTCTCGCTCCAGCACGACCACATCCGTGCTTCCGGCCTCGTAGGCAGATATCGCAGCGGCAAGACCTGCGGGTCCTCCGCCCACAACCACGACGTCATGCTGCTCCATGCTACTCGCCTCCCTTCTGGACCAGGATCTCTGACCCCGGACCGGCCTTCGTTATGGACTCTGGCTCCATGCCAAGCTCGCGCTCCAGGATCTCCATTATCTTGGGCGAGCAGAACCCACCTTGGCACCGCCCCATGGTCGCGCCCGTGCGACGCTTTATGGCATCGAGCGAGCGTACAGGAATCGGTCGATGGAGCATCGTAATTATTTGCGCCTCAGACACGCGGCAGCACCTGCATATTACACGCCCGTACGCAGGATCTTCCTCGCAGAGCTTTGCCCAGTCCTCAAAGCTTATAATGTTGAGGTTGGGTATGGACTTGCGCGTGGCAATCCATTCGCCCTCGGGCCGTTCCTTAAGACCCAGGATTGCGCACACTTCGTTGCACACCATCTTGCCCACGGCGGGACTGGCCGTAAGTCCAGGAGACTCTATTGCCGCACAGTCCACAAACCGCGGGGCATCCGCCACCTCACCAATAATAAACTCGTGATCTGGCTGGTGCGCCCGCAGGCCGGCAAAGCTCGTAATTACCTCGCGCAAAGGAACGTTTGCCACCGTTAGCGCACACTTTTGCGCCACCTCTGCGAGGCCTTCGGCAGTGGTGTCCGTCGATTCGGGGTCATCAACGTCGAGCGCAGTCGGACCAACCAGGAGGTTTCCGTGAACCGTGGGGCTCACAAGCACGCCCTTGCCCATCTTTGTGGGCAGCATGAACACGGTATGCCTCACATGCTGACCGGCTGTTGTGTCCAGCAGCAGGTATTCTCCCTTGCGAGGAATAATGCTTATCTTCTGGCTGCTTACCATGTTGTGAATCGCATCGGAATAGACGCCGGCCGCATTTACCACGCACCGCGCGCGCACATCGCCTGCGGTCGTGCCTACCAGCCACGTGCCATCCTGCTCTGCCCGCACGCTTGTAACCTCGCGGCAGAACTCGAACTCCACACCGTTTTGGGCCGCGTTTTCGGCAAGTGCGATGGTAAGGCCAAAGGGATCAACTATGCCTGCGCTCGGTGCCCACAAGGCAGCAACGGCCTGGTCGGAGATGTTGGGCTCCATTTCCTTGAGCTCCTCGCGCTCCACAATGCGCAGGTCTGGCACGCCGTTTGCCTTGCCGCGTGCCAGCAGCTCGTCAAGTCCGTCGCGCGCGGACTCGTCGGTGCAAACAACGAGCGATCCGCATTGGATGGCGCCTATGTCCAGGTCCTTGGCCAGCTGCCACATAAGGGCGTTTCCCTCTACGTTGAGCTTTGCCATAAGCGTGCCGGTCTGGGCGTCAAAACCCGCGTGCACGATGGCGGAGTTCGCCTTGGACGTTCCACAGCAGACGTCCTCCTCGCGTTCCAATACGCAGACCTTCGCGTCGTACCTAGACAGCTCTCGTGCCACCGCGCATCCAGAAACACCAGCGCCGATAATTACGACATCATAAGAACCAACATCCATATGGTCTCCTCTCCTATGCGTACGACAAAAAGGTACCGCATGCGGACCGTCCATCAACATTCAAATCCGCATGCGGTAGTGGCCCGCAAATTGGGGATAATCCCACAGACTGTCCGAAAACTCGTGATGGAGTGGCGTGCCGTGTGGGGATACTCCCCTATGGGTACATCGCGGATAGGCCAGCCCGCAAAGGAATCGCTACTTGCGATGTACCCGACGGAGAGTATCCCACCGCCATTTAGTTAGCGCTGTGCACATTGGGGATACTCCCCTGCGGGTACATCGCGGATGAGCCGTACTCCAACGAAAGCCCTACTCGCGATGTACCCGATGGGGAGTATCCCCTATGTGCACAGCTCCCCCGGACCCTTAACTAAATAGCGGTGGGAGTGCCCCCTCACGGCACAGGTTCGCCGCCCTCTCGTCTAATACGACTCGCCGTAGTATGTGTAGCCCGTATCGGTGCCGTAGCTGTTGTCGTAGCCGGTGTAGTCGTAACCGTTCTGCGCTCCGGTCCCGCCGGTGTTGTCGTAACCGTTCTGCGCTCCGGTCCCGCCGGTGTTGTCGTAACCGGTGGATGTGTCGTAGCCAGTACCATAGTCGTTCGTTCCGCCCGCATTGCCAGTGTAACTCTGTTGCGAGCTCGACGAGGACTCCTGCGAGACACTCGCATCGGAAGAGGTGTCCAGGTACTCTTCCAGGGAAATGCCCCTGTCCATAATCTCTGCGGCAGAATCCTTTCCAACGTACCTAAAGTGCCAAGGGATATAGGAATACCCCGTGTAGTACTCCTTGTCGTTGGGATAGCGGAGGATAAACCCGTGCTTGGCTAGATAAGCGTGAACCGTCTTCCAGGTGCTCACCTTCTCCAAGAGCTCTTCCTTCTTGGTTACGGGTACGCCATTTTCCAGCAATATGGCATCAAACGAGAGCCCTGTGTTGTAGTCCGAATGTCCTGGCTTTGCCACGTACTCCGTTACGTAGTCCTCGCCATATTCCTTCTTGTAGTCGTCCCACAGCTTTTGCTGATCGGAAGCGCTACGGTATCCCGAACCCACTTCCAGCACAATGCCCTCGTTGTTCTTGAGGTCGTCCTTAAGCTCCGCAAACGCGTCATTTGCCACCTTGTCCAGACGTACCGTGTCCCCCTTTGTGTTCTTGGACTCCACGAGCTCGAGCTTTTGCTCCCAGTCCTCTGGCAAACTTGTACTCTTGTTTGCCAACACAAGCAGGTTAAGTCGGCCGTCTTCACTTGTGGCAGTCTTCTTGCCCGCATCGGACAGCTGCACAGCATTCTGCCCCGCCTGAGAGACATCTATTGTCTCCAACTGGTTGGACGCAGCAGCGGAACCACTCTTAAGGCCCTTGCAGCCAAAGAGCGCGCATAGCAGAGCTAAGCACGGTACCAGGACGATCAGCGAGAACCGCCCTCCAAGCAAAGATCTCGTCACGAGATCCTCCTATTCTTTGCCAAGCGCGTCGCGCATTTTGTTGTTGGCGCGCCACAGATGAGTAGAGACGGTCGAGGGGTTGAGGTCGAGTCGTTCTGCAATCTCTTTGTTCGAGAGCTCCTCCCAGTATTTGAGGTAAACGAGCTCTCGCTCCTCTTCGGTAAGAATCTTTAGAAGGTCGCGAACCGTCTCGCCGGTCTCGTCGAGCTGGTCGTCTTCGGTATACGAAAGAACCGCAGGATTTACGGCATCCAAGTCCACGTTGTTGCGACTTGAGCGAAAGTAACTAAACAGCGTGTTTCGCGCAATCCTAAACATCCACGCATCCAGGTTCCCCCGGGTGCCGTCAAACGTCTTGTAGCTCTGAACGACCTTAACCATTACGTCGCTCGTCAGCTCGTCGGCAAGACTGCTGTTGAGCGTCTTATAGTAAATAAAGTTGAAGATACGAGAATAGTACTCGTTAAACAGACCATCGAGGTCCCTACGCCTAATTCTGTTTCCCCTAATGGAAAATCCCATGACGAATCCCCTTGTCCGCTTGTTTGCGTGGATATTTTACCAAAGACTCGTCATTACGCCGTTTTTTGGGTCGTATCTACTAAATAATAATAATCTCGCATTCATCTTTGCCTGGCAGATTTTTTCAAAAAAGTTTGGGACGCATTCGGGATAGATGCGTAGTAGATTGTAAGAGATTGAAACCTAGAAGACACAAGGAGTCTTAACATGAAAACGAATACCAACAACCTGCCCGATATGCGCTATGACTTTTCGTTTTTGAGCAAGGGTCGCCTGCGCGCCTACAACCGCATGCTCGAGGAGCTTAACAAGGAATCGAACGACGCCCGCGAGCTCAACGAGGACGAGCTTGACCTTCTGGCAGCTGCCGGCAGCGTCGAAAACGCAACTGGCAACCAGCCAACCGAGTGATAGGAGAACCATGATAGAGGGACGTAAGCCCCTTGGAGTAGGCCTGCGATGTGTGCAGGCCTACTATTTGTTAATACTTGCCGTGGGGTTTGGGTATGCCGCCCTTCTTAACCCCAAGGGAAGCCTAGACCACGTGTACGACTTTTCCATGCTGCGAGCAATAGTGCAAATGGCAACATCGGCCCAGGCCGTGTGGATGCTGCAGCGCAGAATGGTTGGCGCACGGTATTTTTGCATGGTTACCACGGCCATTTGCATGGTGTTTTCCATTATCGATATATTCTTTTTGCACGCCAATGCGCCAGTGTTCGCAGCCATGGGGCCATACGCAAGTACCGCACTCGTTGTGGTGGAATACGTTCTTGCCATAGCGGTTATCGCATACCTCGCGTTTGCAAAAAAGCCGCGCGAGGTGCTGTGCATGGAATACAAGCACGAAGCGCCACGTGAGGGTAATAGCTGGGACATAAAGCGTTTTAGGTTTCGCATACGCACCTGGGAGTTCTGGCGGGACCTTATTATCTACTTCATAGTGTTCTCGTTCTTGGGACACTGGGCCGAGATGCTCTTTTGCCGCCTCATAGTTGCCGGGGTATTTATGGGCGGATACGATCCCACCAACGCCATGTTGTGGGACCAGTGGCTCTTCCCGTTTTCGGCAGAGGGCACGGCGCTTGCCATGGTCGCACTCTTCCTGTTTCCGCTCAAGCACCTCATACAGTATCGCATGGGAGGTCGCGTGCTTCCCGCCTTAACAATCTCGTTTTTTGTCAACGCGTTCGTATGCACATCAATCGACTTTCTTACCGGCATAACCTGCAACCAAAATTACGAGCTGTGGGACTATCGCGACATGCCCTTTAACTTTATGGGCCAGATATGCCTGCAGAACTCTCTCGTCTACTCCATTGCGGCCACGCTCATAGTATGGGTCGTTTATCCTCTTATGGACCGTGGGCTACGAATGATGAAGGAAAGCTGGGTAGACGCGCTCTTCTTTGGGCTGGTTGGCTTCTACGCCTTCGAGGCAGCGCTGCACTTTATTGTTATCTAGTAGCCGTGTATTAGGAATGATACAATTTTGCCGTTTCCGACATGAGGAGTAAGAGATGAAGCTGAATAAGGTAAGACTGGTTGCCGAGGACGGCGATGAAATGCAGGAAGAGTCGCTTGCAACGGATGTAAAAAACATAGTTGGCGGCGTAGCCACCATCGTCCTTATTGTTGTTCCCATAATTATTATTCGCAAGCTCGTGCGTCGCATAGAGAACAGCGAAACATACAAGACCGTAGAGAACACGATTGGCTAGGAACAGACAGTAGCTTCTGCAGGTAGGTACACTGCTGGGTAGCATCCTGCCCCCCGGACGAAGGCCGAGGCGCGAGGCAGGATGACTCGATGTCGGAGCCCTCATATTATGTCTTTGCAAAAAAGGGTGCGCGAGCCGGTTGGGGACCAGCTCGCGCCAAGGAAGGGATGGAACTTATTTATATGTACCTCATTCCGCGCTCGTTCGCGCGTACCCTACGAACTTTTTCATAAAGCTATCATATTAACCTGCGTGTCTATACGAACACGGCAGCATATTAATAACAATATGCGTTACTCGATTCCAAGTCGCTCACAGAGTTCGAGCCACTCGGTCTCCAGCTCGTCGAGCGCACCTATTGCGGCATCAAGCTCCTCCTGCTTGGCCACCAACGCCGCAAAGTCCGTTGGATCCACGAGCGCAAGCTCGGCACGCAACTTGTTGGGAAGGTCTTCGTTCTTTTTCATGCGGCGTTCCACCGCATCAAACCTCTTTTTGAGCTCTCGACGCTCGGCGTTTGAGAGCTGACCGGCTTGAGTCGTACGAGACTCCTTAGCGTCCTTATCGCCACCTTCCGTGCGCTTGTCCGTAGCCCGAGCAGCATCGAGCCTCTTTAGGTATTCGTCCACGCCGCCAGGGCAATGCAAGAGCTTTCCGTCTATGAGCGAGTACTGGTCGTCGGTAACGCGCTCCAGAAGCGAGCGATCGTGACTAACCATAACGAGTGTTCCCGGCCAGGTGTCTAGCAAGTCTTCCACCACGGTTAGCATGTCGGTATCGAGGTCGTTTCCCGGCTCGTCCAAAATGAGTACGTTTGGCTCCTCCATAAGGACGCAGAGTATGGCAAGACGTCGTCTCTGGCCGCCGGAAAGATCGGCCACATAACTCATGAGCTCCTTGCGCTGCAACCCCAGTCGCTCGGCCATCTGCTCTGGACTCAGGGTCTTTCCGTTTACGACATAGTAGCGCTTAAAGGTTCCCAAAAGCTCGCTTACGCGCCAATCGTCGTATTCCGCAAGTTGCTCCAGCCTTTGTCCCAACCACCCAAAATGCACCGTTTTGCCGATCTTTACCCATCCGGCAGTTGGTTTTTGCTTGCCGCCAATAACGCGTAGCAGTGTGGACTTGCCGGCGCCGTTCTCTCCAAGTATTCCCACGCGATCGCCAGGCCCTATGATCCACGACACGTTATCGAGGACCTTGGGTCCGTGGGTTCCATCGTCCAGCTTGTAGCTCAGGCTCACTTGTCGCAGTTCGACAACCTGCTTTCCCAACCGGCTCATGGCCATACGATGCAACTCCACCGGGTTTCTGAGCGGCGGGTCATTTTCTATGAGCGCCATTGCGGCATCTATGCGAAACTTTGGTTTGCTCGTGCGCGCCTTTGCCCCATGTGCGAGCCAATTGAGCTCCTTGCGCAACATGTTTTGTCTGCGGTCCTCTATGACCTTTGCCTGCCGCTCGCGCTCCAACCTCTGCTGTATGTATGCGGAGTAGCCGCCCTCAAAGGGATCCACCTTGCCATCGTGGACCTCCCACATGGTGTTGCACACCTCGTCCAAAAACCACCTATCGTGCGTTACCACCAGCAGCGCTCCCCTGTCGCGCTGCCATCTTCCCTGCAGGTGTTGCGCGAGCCACCGTATGGCATGAAGGTCAAGGTGGTTTGTGGGCTCGTCGAGCAGCAGGACGTCCCAGCGGCCAATAAGCAGGCGGGCTAAGTCGGCACGTCTCCGTTGTCCGCCAGAAAGGCTCCCCACACGCCCTTCCCAGTCCAGGTCACCCACGAGCTCGTCCAAAATCTGGCGTATGACTGGATCCGATGCCCACTCGTAGGTGGGAACATCCCCCACAATTGCCTCACGTACCGTTGCGGTATCGCTCAGGTGGTCCCCCTGGCCAAGCATGCCAACGGATATTCCGCCTCTATACACAACAGAGCCACTGTCGGGCTCTATCTCTTGTCCTAAAAGCGAGAGGAGCGTGGACTTACCATCGCCATTTTGCCCTACGATCCCTATGCGATCGCCCTCGTACACGCCGAGCGTCTGGTTGGCAAGCACGCGCTTTCCCGGCCATTCGTGGCAGAGGTTTTCTGCGCCAATGAGTATGCCCAAACTAGCGCACCCCCTCTTGGTGCAACCTGCGCAACAGGTCAATCTCGGCCGCATAGCCGTCCAGCTCGTTGGGCGTCTCTAGAATCATGGGAAGGTCGCACAGCTTGGGATTGCATACCACCTGCTCAAACGCCTGTATTCCAAGGTGGCCCTTGCCAATCTTTTCGTGACGGTCCTTGTGAGACCCACGAGGATTCTTGGAGTCGTTTAGATGCAATGCCTTGAGCCTTTCGAGCCCTATTATCCTATCGAACTCGCTCAGAACCTCTTCCAGGTTCTCCCGTATATCGTATCCGCCATCCCACACATGGCATGTATCCAGGCACACACCCAGCATGTTGCCGCATCTGCAGCGCTCCATAATGCGAGCGAGCTCCTCGAAGGTCCTCCCCACCTCGGAGCCTTTTCCCGCCATCGTCTCTAGCAGCACGGTCGTCTTCATACCCGGCTCATATGCCTGGTCGAGGCCAGCACATATTAGGTCTATGCCAGCGTCTGCCCCTTGCCCCACGTGGCTTCCGGGATGGAAGTTGTAGTAGTTGTGTGGCAGCAGCTCCATGCGTTGTAGGTCCTCGGCCATGGCACGACGGGCAAAATCCACGACGTCAGGCTTAGCGGAGCAGAGGTTGAGCGTGTACGGAGCGTGGGCCACAAGCTTGCCAAAGCCATTTGCGTCCATATGGGCTTGCAGCTTTGCCACGTCCTCTTTGTCTATGGCCTTTGCGTTGCCACCACGTGGGTTACGTGTAAAGAACGCAAAGGTGTTTGCACCTATTGACGTGGCAGTACGACCCATGGCCGCAAAGCCTTTTGCGGCCGAAAGATGGCATCCCAGAACGATACCTGGATTGTTAGACATTGCATTACCACCAAACAGAAGAGATAAGAATCAGAGCATTGAGGACACGGTGTCCAGTATACGTACAGCCACATCCTGCTTCGAGAGCGTGGGCAGTTTGTCTACGCCGTCCTTAAACACCAACGTAACGCGATTCGTGTCCGAGCCAAACCCGGAGTCCTTGCGACTCACGTCGTTTGCCACCACAAGGTCGCAGCCCTTCTTGCAAAGCTTTGCCTGGGCATTGCTTACGAGGTCGTTTGTTTCGGCCGCAAATCCCACCACCACGCGGTGACGTCCCTCATCCTTGCAGCCTGACAGCTTTGCAAGGATGTCCTTGGTCTTTACCAGCGCAATGGATTCGAGGTCTTCCTTGTTCTTCTTAAGCTTGTGGTCGGCAGGACATGCTGGGGTGTAGTCGGCAACAGCCGCCGCACATATGGCAACGTCCGCACGCTCGAACGCACTCACCGCAGCGTCATACATCTGCGCTGCCGAAACCACATCCACGACTTCCGCCCCATCTGGCGGCTCTATTGACACAGGGCCAGAAACCAGAATCACATGTGCGTCGCGCTGCAGAGCCTCCCGCGCAATTGCGTAGCCCATCTTTCCGCTCGACGCGTTTGCTATGTAGCGCACCGGATCTATGGCCTCATGAGTGGGACCCGCCGTTATGAGGACGGTTTTTCCAGAAAGTGACAAGTTCGACTGCTCGGGCTCGTTGTTGGTCATACTATCGTTTTGATGGCCAAGAACGGCCAGAACAGCTGCGGCAATGTCTTCTACCTGTGCAAGCTTGCCTTCGCCCACTGCGTCGCACGCAAGATGGCCAACCTCGGGCGTTACCAAATGCACCCCGCGCTCGGACAGAACACGCACGTTGTTCCTTGTGGCCTGCGAAAGCCACATGTTTGTGTTCATGGCGGGTGCTACGACCACAGGCGTTTGTCCAGGCACCGCAAGAAGCGTTGCGGACACCATGTTGTCGGCAAGGCCGCACGCCATCTTTGCCATTATGTTCGCCGTTGCCGGGGCCACGAGCACGACGTCTGCCCATGTAGCCATCTCTATGTGCGCGATGGTGGAATCGGGCGCGTCGTACAGGGTATGGGCCAAACGCCTATGCGTAAGTCCCTCCCACGTTGCGGCACCCACGAACTGCAGGCTGTCCTCGGTGCATGCCACGCGCACGTCGCAGCCGCTCTTTTGCAGCAGCCTGAGTACCTCCACTGCCTTGTACGCCGCAATGCCGCCGCTCACGCAGAGCAGCACGCGAGGCGCGTTCTCGTTTTTTGTCACGCTGCCCCCTCTTTATGCGTTGAGGTCAAACATGCCGTCGGTGACCAGCAGCCTATGGCAGTACGGGCATTCGGTAATGCTAGGCCCTCGGCGTATGTCGCCAAACGAGCTTGCGGGAATGGTTACGCGGCAGATGGAAGGCTGGCTGGCACGCAGCGTCTCCACCGCAAGGCCGTCAAACCTACGTGCGGCCGCCTCGTAGCGGGCCATCACGTCGTCGGACAGGTATTGGCACACTTCCTTGCGCTCCGCCAAAAGCTCGCGAATGCCCTGTCGCACCTGAGCCGTGCTCTGGTTAAGGGACTCCAGCAACGCCTCGTCCTCCATCTGGAGCTTCTTGTCGAGCGCAAGGGCATCGCTTTCGCGCTTGTGGGCCACCTCGGCCTTCGCAACAAGGTCGCCATGCTTGAACTCGAGCTTTTCCATGCGCTTGGCCAGCGTGGAAAGACGCGACTCGAGATCGGCCAGCTCGCGATAGCCCGCCTCGCCGGAGGCGTACTTCTCCTGAATCTCCTCGACCTGTTCCTCCGCACGCCTGTGGGAGGCTTCGTTTTCCTCCAAGTCCATGTCCGCATCCTTGCGTATGCCCACGATCTTGGATATCTCCCCTGCAAGCTTCTTGCGGGCGGTAGCAACGGCCAGCCTTTTCTTTGCCTGCGGCATGTTGTCGAGCTTGCTCTTGCTTCGCATGAGCGCAAGGTCGATCTCCTGGATGCGCACCAAAGCTTCCGTCTCTTTCATGGCCACCTCCACACTTTAGATGCTTGGGTTACATGTTACACGTTGCACGCACCAACGGAGCGCATCAGCACGAAAATATGTAGCACGGCCCTGCTGCGTTCGTGCACAGACGGTAGGCCCAGGGGGAGCCGAGACGGGCGGCGGTATGGCGAGGCGGCGTGGAAGAGGCCGTGCTCAGGCAGTCCTCGCGCGATTAGCGAACACGAAACCTTAATGGTTTTCCCGCGCTGCGGAACTGCGCGCGGCCTCGGTCCATGCCGCCTCGCTTCATACCGCCGCCCGTCTCGGCTCCCCCTGGGCCTACCGCCTGACTGGACTCTCTATTACTGGCCTTTTGCGCCTGCAGTCAGACGCCGAATGCCGTAGACCATGAGCAGCGTACCGCACGTAGATACGACAACGCCAACCACCAGCACCGGGCGCACCTCCAGAAACTGGAACAACCATCCTCCCAGAAAGCTCGAAAGGAGCATGCCGACGGCGCCCGACGCTGCAAACACCGCCTGGCCCTTGTTGCGGTCTGCCTCGCCCACGTAGTCGTTGGCAAGATACACCGTGCCAGTAAATATTGCGGCAAAGCTTACCATCTGCAGGGCCATGGCCCCGTAGAGCATAAAAGCGTTGCTAGTAAACAGGACAATCGCATGCTTTACGGTAAAGAACACGGAGGCGGCTACGATGATCTTTGGAACGCCAAACTTCCGCATGAGCAACGAGAACCCAAACATCGAGGGCAGCTCGGACATGGCCTGTATGAAGAGGGCTGTTCCCTGAATTCCCTCCACGTCGCTTGTTGCAAAGGTGCCGATGATCTTTGCCATATAGGTCTGGATCAGATAGTGGCAGAAGTACATGAGGACCAACGCCAGCACCACCAGCGTAACGTCCTTGTATCGAGAGAAGAACTGGAATATGGATATCGGCTTTTCCACATTCTCGTGCTTGTTGTTGCCCGCCATGTCTTTTGGGGCATCGGGCATGAGCATGACCGCCACAAGCGTGAACACGGCACTCACAATGCACCATACGGGCAATGACGTACGACCCATTGCTGCCCACAGCCTACCCAGAACCGCGGACCCAACGGCAAAGGCGGCCGACCCCAACCCACGACAAAGGCCATAGTTTATTACTCCGCCGGCCTTCTCGTATATGAACGCCATGCCGTTGAGCAGCGGAACTCCCACGCTTGCGCTCATGAATGCGATTACGACGACAGGCAGGATCAAAAAAGCGCCTGCCGGCACCACCAACAGCAGCGCACAGAACGCCGCGCAAACGACCATGGAAGCAGCGATGAACATCTTTTGCGTTAGCTTGCTCGAGCGATCAACGATGTCCGCAACAAACGGCCCCACGAATACTCCCAGCAGGCTGATGAGCGATATGGTAGTTCCCGTTGTCGCATCGTCGAAGCCGCTCTGCGAGAGGAAGTTGTAGGCGAACCCAAAGGTGGCGCTAGCCAACAGCATAGATCCTATGGTAACGAGCGAATACCTTACGTTGAGTAGCTTGTAGCTCATCTCTACCCCTATGCATGCGCTTGCAATTCTCTTTTGAATATGGGGATAGATTATGGGGCATAACCACATGAGAGCTACATGCCATAAGTTATAAGGTAGCCGGACCACCGCAAATGGGTAATCGGCTAGCGCAACGAAGTCACGACCCCCATAAGGGCGTCTGCAAAAGCATCCAGCTCCTCTTGACCCACACGCTCGTCAAACGATATGCGCAAAGATCCGAGCGCGTCGTTTCTGGAGATGCCCATAGCTGTAAGAACATGGCTCGCATCCAGCGACCCGCTCGCACATGCCGACGCGGCGCTCACCTCGAAGCCGAGGTTGTCCATCTGAAGCACGAGCGACTCGGAGTCCAGCCCCGGAACCATAACGCTCACCATGCCGGGCAGACGGTCGGCTTCCGCCATGTTGCCCATGGTGGGAACGATTCCCGTACCCGGTGCGCATATGCGATCGTACAGCCCGTCCGTGCGCTTGCGCACTTCCTCGCGCTCGCGCTCCATACCCACGGAGCAGGCACGGGCTGCGGCAGCCAGGGCCAGCGCCCCACGAACGTCCTGCGTCCCGGGACGTATGCCGCGTTCTTGTCCGCCGCCGAACGTCTGTGGCCTAAGCGACACGTTGCCCCTTACCACAAGCGCTCCCGTTCCCACCGGTGCGCCAATCTTGTGACCCACGATTCCCACGGCATCGCACCCCGAGACGTCGAGGGGAACCTTCGCGAATCCCTGGGCCGCGTCGGTGTAGAACATGGCGCCCGCCTTGTGAGAAAGGCGAGCGAGGTCTGCAAGGGGTTGGATGGCACCGGTCTCGTTGTTTGCCGCCATAACGCTTACCACGGCCACGTCGCCGCCGTCGCCGAGTGCGGCTCCAAGCGTGCTCGCCTCCACCACGCCCTCGCGCGACGGCGCAAGGAGGCCGACCTCGAACCCGAGCGCACGCATGTGCGGCACCACGTCGAGGACGGAGTCGTGCTCGATCGCAGATACCAGGACGCGCACCCTGCGCCGGTCCTTGGCGCGGGCGCCCTGCGCCATTCCCACGAGCGCAAGGTTGTTGTTCTCGGTGCCGCCGGACGTGAACACCACGTCGGAAGGACGAAACCTGCCGCCGAGCAGCCGCGCTAAATCGCGGCGCGCCCCGTCCAGCGCACGAGCGGCCTCGCGCCCCGCCGTATGGAGCGAGTTGGGGTTCGCGCCCGCATAGCCGCTGCTCTCGTATGCCCGCTCCGCATCCAGGGCCTCCTGGCGTATGGGTGCCGACGCGGCATAGTCCAAATATATGCGCCGGAGCACCTGAGGGCTCACAGGTCCCTCATCTCCATGCCGCGCATTCCCTCGTTGCGCATGTTCTCCACGGCCTGCGCATGGTCGGGAGCGTCGAACACGGCACTACCGCCCACCAGCACGTTTGCTCCTGCCGCCACAACCCGTGCGGCGTTGGCGGCCGAAATACCGCCGTCGATCTCTACCAACGGGCGTACGGAATGGCTCTTGCACAAGGCGGTAAGCTTGTAGAGCTGCGTGTAGGTGTGCTCTATGAATTGCTGGCCAGAAAACCCCGGGTTAACCGACATAACAAGCACCATATCCAGGTAATCTATTATTGCGTCGAGCGAAGACACAGCCGTACCTGGGTTTATGGCAACGGCGGCCTTCCTCCCCTGCTTATGTATCTCGTCGACCATGCGATGCGCGTGCTTGCAGGTCTCAAGATGGAAGGTAAGGACGTCTGCGCCGGCGTTAAGGTAGTCGCGAAACACCTCGTCGGGGTTGCTCACCATCATGTGAACGTCTACCGGAAGGTCCGTACCGCGCTTAACAGTGCGAAGAATCCCTGGTCCAAATGATATGTTGGGCACAAAGTCGCCGTCCATAACGTCGTAATGAATAAAGTCGGCGTTGCTTACGCTCTGCAGCTCTTCGCCCAGTCTAAGAAAGTCCGCGGCCAGGATGGATGGTGCAATTCGCACGTTCTTGGTCATGTGGCAGCTCCCGTTTGCTCGAACCTTTATGCACCCATTCTAGCATGCACTGCAGCAACTGCCCGCAATGCCTCCCAAACCACAAATAAGGGGTACTACGAAAGCCCATGGTGGTAATACATGCCTGCAGACCGCCCCACCCATCAGCCCGACCAGCGAGGCGCTGTAGAAAGCAGCCGCGCGCAGTTCCGCAGGAACGAGGACTGTTTGAGCACGGCGCTTATCCACGGTGCCTTGCTGG
Source organism: uncultured Coriobacteriaceae bacterium (assembly GCA_902793465.1). GTDB lineage: Bacteria > Actinomycetota > Coriobacteriia > Coriobacteriales > Atopobiaceae > RUG440. The sequence continues at coordinate 64,656 of CADBDT010000007.1, forward strand.
TCGGGCTGATGGGTGGCGCGGTCTGCAGGCACGACACGTCGTCGAACCTGTAGCCCGTTTGTGGTCAGTTATTGCACGGTTTGCCCTCTTGCATGGTTTGGAGTACTATGCTTCGGCTACGTGCAAACAGGCGGGAGGCTTCATGAATTTAGAAGACTTTTATGCTGGGGCGGATTTCTTTGCCCATACCTGGCTGGGCGCACACCTAAAAGACGGTGGCGTTACGTTTAGAACATACGCACCTGCAGCCGAGCATGTTTACGTTCGCACCAACTGGGACGACGTGCCCATGCAACGCGTTGCAGACGGGAACATATGGGAAACCCATGTGGACGGCATGGGCCCAGGTGACCCTTATACCTACATAATCCATCACAACGAAGAAGCCCACGAGCACTGCGATCCCTATGGCTATGGTATGGACCTGCGGCCGTCGCATCGCTCAATCGTGCGCGACCTTACGTTCGAATGGCACGACGACGGTTGGATGTCCAACCGTTCTACCTGCTACGACGAGCCCCTCAACATCTACGAGCTTCACCTTGGCAGCTGGCGCAAACGCAGCGGTGTACACCAGAGCACGTATGTTGGCGACTGGTTTACCTATGCGGAGATTGCCTATCAGCTAATTCCCTATCTCAAAGAGACGGGATACACCCATGTGGAGTTCCTGCCACTCATGGAACATCCCTACGACGGCTCGTGGGGGTACCAGCCAACGGGATTCTTCTCGCCCACCAGCCGCTATGGCACCGCTCACCAGCTCATGGAGCTTGTGGACATGCTCCACTGCGCGGGCATCGGGGTTATTTTGGACTTCGTGCCCGTGCACTTTGCCACGGATGACTACGGCCTGGCGCTCTACGACGGCACTCCCCTCTATGAGCCTACCGATCCCAAAGAGGCCAAGAGCGAGTGGGGTAGCTATAACTTTGCGCACGAGCGCGGGGGTGTTCGCTCCTTCTTGCAGAGTGCGGCCAACTACTGGCTTGGCGCGTATCACTTTGACGGCCTGCGCATGGACGCCATAAGTCGCGTAATCTACAAGCACGGCGACAAGAGCTGCGGCATAAACGCCCCTGCGGTTGAGTTCGTACGCAACATGAACGGCGGGCTCAAGTACCTTAATCCAAACACCATGCTCATAGCCGAGGACTCGACCGACTATCCCGGAGTTACCACACCCGTTGATCGAGGCGGCCTTGGCTTTGACTACAAGTGGGACATGGGATGGATGAACGACACGCTCAACCTCTTTCGCACGCCACCCAAGGAGCGCAGCGACCACTACAACAAGCTGTCTTTCTCAATGATGTACTACCCGCACGAGCGCTATTTGCTCTCGCTCTCGCACGACGAGGTCGTGCACGAGAAGGCCACCATAGTGCAAAAGATGTGGGGCGACTACGACCTCAAGTTTCCGCAGGCACGAACCCTTGCCTTGTACATGTATGCGCATCCGGGAAAGAAGCTCAACTTTATGGGTTGCGAGTTGGCACAGCTACGCGAATGGGACGAGTGCCGCGAGCAGGACTGGTCGCTTAGGCAATACCCCCTGCATGACTCGTTCTACCGCTTTTGCGTAGAGCTCAACGACCTGCACGCAAACCACCCGGCGCTCTGGGCAAACGACTACGACAGCCAGGGTTTTGCATGGAGACAGGTATCCGACCCCACCAATGTGGTCTATGCCTTCGAACGCCGCAGCGCAAGCGAGCGAATGCTCTGCGTACTCAACCTCTCGGACAAGGAGCTGCCAGGCTATGTGGTAAGCCTCGACAACGTCCGTCGCGCGCAGATTCTGCTCAACACCGACTGGAAGCGTTTTAGCGGCTCGACGTACGAGGACGACCGTCGTTGGTTCAAGCTTGCAAACAACCAGCTAACCTGCACGCTGGCGCCTTTCTCTGGTCAGCTCTATCTAATGGAATAACTTGGTCAATTGCTAAAGAACAAAGTTGTGCACGAAATGTGAAGGAAGGTTGCCACGTGGGACGCTGGCATTCGAGCCACGTAGTAATAGTCAGATGACACAAACAAAGTCATCCTTTCCTTCCTTTCCCACTCGCGCGGGGCCAGACGCGCGAACAAGGGACTCAAAACAAAGCGGGTCGCCAGGAACTCCTTCCCCTGACGGCCCGCTTTGTTGCGTTTGGACACTATCCAGAACGTCTGGACCACAACGGGGACAGCCCCTAAGAAATGGTCGAAACCGCGAGGTGCCACGGAAAGCAGCCGCGCGCAGTTCCGCAACGAAGTGAGGACTGTCTGAGCACGGCGCTTGTCCATGGCGCCGAAAGGTTTCGACCATTTCTTAGGGGCTGTCCCCGTTTGTGGTCTCCCCTACTTAGCTACGCCGTAGAACTCCTCGTTGGGGTTCCTGCCAAGCAGGGCATCGATTGCTTCCGCGAGCGGCATGTTGTTGTACAGCAAGTCGTACACACCCTGCGTTATGGGCACCTGCACGTCGTGTGCGCGGGCGAGCTCCAGGATGCTCGCAGCTGCCTCTGCGCCTTCGACAACCATGCCGGTGCGCCGTTGGTAGTCCGCAAGCGACTCCCCGTTTACAAACGCCTCGCCAAACGTCCTGTTGCGCGAATGGCGAGAGGTACAGGTAACAACCAGATCGCCCATGCCCGCCAGACCCATGCAGGTAAGGGGGTCTGCGCCCACGGAGGAGGCAATGCGGCTCACCTCGGCAATACCGCGCGTCATAAGTGCGGCAAGGGTGTTGTCGCCAGCGCCCAGGGCGGCAGCGATGCCACAGGCTATGGCAATCACGTTTTTCTCGGCAGCGCATATTTCCACGCCCGCAACGTCGTTGGTAACGTAGACCCTAAACGCCGGGCATACCAGCAGTTGCTGGAAGTATCGTGCAATACGCTCGTCGGATGCGGCAACGACTGCCGCAGATATGGTTCCGCGGCTTATTTCCTCTGCGTGGTTGGGGCCGCTGAGCACGGCTATGCGCTCGTCGTTGCCCAACTCCTGTGAGGCCACGGTAGCCATAAGACATCCAGTGCCCCGCTCGACGCCCTTGGTAAGCACAAGAACAGGCACGTCTTGTCCAACGTATGGGGCAAGCTTGGCGCAGGTTTCGCGCAGGAAGGCAGAAGGGACCACCAGTAGCACAGCATCCGCGCCGGCGGTGGCTTCCTCCATGCTCGCGGTCGCCTGCACGTTTGCCGGAAGCTCGAAATCCGGCAGCTGTATGGGGTTGTGGCGCGTGGCGTTTATGGCGTCGGCGACCTTCGCCTCGTGGCACCACAGGCCAATGGAATCCGCGCGCGCACTCAAGAGCGACGTTACGGCGGTGCCCCACGAGCCCGAGCCTATAACGCAAACGCGCGCTGCCTTAGAAGACGGCTTTGCCTCGCCCATTATTTGTCCTTGTCCTTATGCACGGAAAAGCGGCTTTCCTCGCCACGTACCAAGCGACCGATGTTCTCCCTGTGTGCCCAGATGACCACCACCGCAACGAGCACGGTTGGGATGATCGCAGGCAGGTTCATGCCCCAGAGAACGGCGTGTATGGGAAGACTCGCCGCAGCTGCGACGGAGCCAAGCGAGATGTAGCGCGTGGGAATGGTGAGCAGCAGGAACACGGCAAGCATACCTAGGCCGATGGGCCACCACATGGCAAGACCCGCGCCCAGCCCCACGGATATGCCCTTGCCACCGTGAAAATGGAGGTACAGGCTAAACACATGGCCGAACACGCATGCGGCAAACAGGGTGGAGCCAACCCAACCGAACGCCGCGTTGTACGCGATCATGTCCCAGTTGCCCCCAAAGCACACGTTTGCGACTATGAGCTTTCCCAATAGCACGCAGGCCACGCCCTTGCCCACGTCCAAGGCAAAGGTGATGGCGGCAGCCTTGCCTCCCGCAGAGCGCGCCACGTTTGTCATTCCAATGTTGCCCGAGCCCGTCTTGCGCACGTCTATGCCGTTGAGCGCAGAGGCCACCAGAAGGCCAAACGGTATGCCGCATATGAGGTAGGACCCCAATACGACAAGAATCATTACGATGGTTAGCGAATCCACAGCTAGTCCTTCTTCCTAAACTTGAGGCGAATCGGGGTGCCGACGAGGTCGATGCGCTCTCTTAGCCGGTTTTCCATAAACCGCTCGAAGTTGTCGTCCACCAGGTCGGGGGCGTTGCAAAAGAACGTGAAGGTCGGCGGGCAGGTGTTTGCCTGCGTTGCGTAGTTGAGCTTGAGCCTGCGGTTGCGCTGCGTCACGGTGTGTCCGGACTGGCGTATCTCGTCCAGAAGGGCATTGAGCTTGGACGTTTGCACGCGGCTCGCACGGGCCTGCGCCGCACGGCTGGCGTGGTCCAGAGCACGTACGCAGGACCTGCCCGTAAGCGCAGAGATGCGCACCACCGGCGCCCAGGTGGCAAACGGCATGCGACGCGCGAGGGACGTCTCTATGTCCTCTCGCTGCTGGTCGGTGGCCACCAGATCCCACTTGTTAAGGCATATTACGAGCCCACATCCGCGCTCGATGGCCATTACCGCCAGCTTTTGGTCCTGTTCGGTAACACCCACCGAGGAGTCGACCACCAACAGGCACACCTCAGCCTTGTCCATGGCCATGAGTCCGCGGACCATGCTGTAGTACTCCACGTCCTCGTGCACCTGTGACTTCTTACGCATTCCAGCGGTGTCGACCAGGCGGAAGCGACTTCCGGAGCGCTCCACCACCACGTCCACGGCATCGCGCGTGGTGCCCGCAACGTCACTTACTATGGATCGGTCGCTTCCCACGAGCTTGTTCGTAAGCGACGACTTGCCCACGTTGGGCCGCCCGATTATGGCAATGTTTAGGGCGCCGTCGTCCACAACCTCCTCTTGCTCGTGCTCGGGCGGCAATGCTGCCACCACGTCGTCTAGCAGGTCTCCCGTTCCATGCCCATGCCCGGCAGATATTGGCCGAGGCTCACCGACTCCCAACGAATAGAAGTCCCAGGTGGCAAGCTCATGGGCAGGGTCGTCGATCTTGTTTACCACAAGGAACGAAGGTTTCTTGGAGCGGCGAACAACCCTCGCCACCTCCTCATCCTCGTCGGTAAGACCAACCGTGCCATCAACCACAAACACGATTACGTCCGCCTCGTCGCATGCCATAAGCGCCTGCTCGCGAATGCGCGGGGCAAAGGTATCCTTGGAGTGAATGGACTCAATACCACCAGTATCCACCAGCACGAACTCGCGTCCGTTCCAGTCCGTCTCGTGATAAGAGCGGTCGCGTGTTACGCCGCGCGACTCGTGTACTATGGCCTCGCGACGCTCTGCGAGGCGGTTTACTAGCGTGGACTTTCCCACGTTTGGCCGTCCGACGACGGCAACAATAGGCTTGGCCATGGGGCCACCTTTCCTGCGTGTTACGTTCAGGGGATGATTTTATCACGTTCACCGACGCGCCCTGTATCTGCACAGATAAGCCAAAGAGCTGGCTTTCAAACAACGAAACAACGACGGAGGCCGCCATCGAACCCGGGAACGGACGAGGGGGCGGCAGTGCGGAGGATGCCGTGCTCAAACAGTCCTCGCGCGAAAAGCTGTTACGAACCTTCATGGGTAACTCGCGCTGCGGAACTGCGCGCGGCACTCCTCCGCACTGCCGCCCCCTCGTCCGTTCCCGGGTTCGATGGCGGCCGCTGTTATGGTTTTCCCACACTACTCCAACGAGCTCAGCACGGCCGTCAGGACGTCTGGTGGATTGGGGACGCAAACCGCAGTTATCGCTCCCCTATCCTCTATTTGGGCCAACAGCTCGTCCCGCCGAACGCCATCGAGCGTAATGCCGTCGAAGTTAAACATCACATCGGGCAGGACTACCAGAACACCCGTGAGATCGGATGGCAACTGCGCGAGCAAGTCGCTTGCCACAATGAGGCCCGTAACGTTTACGTCGCCGCCAAAATAGTCGTTGCGCACAGCAAACGGTCGAACCGGCGCCTCCCACACCTCGCAAAGGCGGGCGAAGACCTGCTCGGCACCCTCACCACACACCAGCATCGCCTGCGTGTTTTGTGCCACGAGAGCGGCACCCGCCGCTTGCAGGCCATCCGATCTTGTTCGCACAAGCTCGTCCGCCTCGTCCAAAAAGAAGCGCAGCATTCCTATGCCATCGTAGAACTGCGGATATCCATCGTAGGTATTGGCCTCGGGAATGGGAAGCTTTGCGTCGATGTAGAACTCGTCCGATAGCTGGAATCGGGTAATGCCCAGCTGAGCACGAGCCCGCATTTGATACGGCTCGAGCAGCTTGACCACTTTCCTGCTAGCCTCCAAGTCTTCGGAAAACGAGCTCGAGAAGCGCTTCGAGTACTTGGTGTAGCCCAAGGGAACAATGGCCAACGACGTTACCTGCGGGTGCGCCTCCACCCACTCCAACGTGCGTCGCAGCTCTTCGCCGTCGTTGATGCCCGCGCACAACACAATTTGGCCGTGTATCTCTATGTTCGCCTCGCAAAGCCTCTCCAGCACCTCCATGCCTCGCATGGCCCGCCTGCCTATAAGCGGTATGCGCACCTCTGGGCTCACGGCATGGATAGACACGTTCATGGGCTCTAGCCTGCAGCGTATTATGCGCTCGACGTCCTCATCCGTAAGGTTGGTAAGCGTAACAAAGTTGCCCTGCAAAAAAGACAGGCGATAGTCGTCGTCGCGAAGCATGAGCGAGGCGCGCGCATCGTTGGGAAGCATGGCCATAAAGCAAAACTGACATGCGTTAACGCAGGTGCGAATGCCGTCGAAGAGAACGTCGGTAAACTCCACACCCCAGTCTTCGCCCGGTTCGCGCACCAGCGTACAGGCGTATTCCTCGCCATCCTGGGGATCGAAAACCGCCAGCTCCGCCTCGCTGCCGTCCGCCTCCCAACGCCAGGTAATAATGTCTTCCATGGGCACGCCGTTTACGGTATCCACGCGCATGCCTGGCTCGAGACCCGCCTCCCAGGCGGGACTGCCGTCCGCAACGCTGGAGACCCAAGCCCCGCCACGGAACTCGCGCGTGCTCGCGTAGTCGGCTCTGCCCTCCCGTATGGGACTGGCTGCCATGCGCTACCTCCCCTCGTACCGTTGCGGCGCCTTTCCTCTTCCAGCTTATTCGGATACAAGAAACTCCGATACGCGACTACGCACAGCCTCTATCTGCGAGGCCGGCGTAGAGGCGCCCGCGGTTATCCCCACGAGGTCCGCACCGGCAAACCACTCAAGCTCCAGCTCGTCGGGAAGCTCCACATGGTGTGTCCTCTTGCATGCGGTGGAGCATATCTGCGCCAGATGCGTAGTGTTGGCGGAATTACGGCCGCCGATAACAACCATTACGTCTGCCTGGGACGCAAGCTGTGCCGCAGCCTTCTGCCGTTTTTCCGTAGCATCGCATATCGTGTCTATAAGACGCAGTTCGTCGCAGCGGCCAACTAGTGCTGCCACCACGGACCGCAAGGTGTCCTGGGCAAGCGTGGTTTGCACCACGAGTCCCACGCGTCGCAGCACCTCTACGTCTTTGAGCTCCCCTGGTGACCCTACGACCACGGCACCTGGTGCATGGCCAACCGTCCCCTCGACCTCCGGATGTCCCGACTCCCCCACGACGATTACCTGGTAACCTTGCTCGGCAAGTTGTTCGGCGGCACGATGAACCTTCTTTACAAAGGGGCAGGTAGCATCCAGTACACGAAGGCCAAGTTGCTTGGCGTGCTCTTCCACCTCGGGTGTAACCCCATGCGTACGCATAAAAATCGTGCTTCCAGCCTGTGCCTCTTGCGGGTCCTCCACCACGCTTACGCCCCGCCGCCCAAGGTCCTCTACAACCACAGGGTTATGAATCAGGGGGCCAAGCGTGTGAACCGGACCTTTTGCCTCTTTGGCTTCCGCAAGCACCATGCTTAGCGCACGCTCGACGCCAAAACAGGCGCCGGCCTCGTCTGCCACAACAACCCGCGCCATGCTAGGCCTTTCCGGGGTGCTCTTTGCGAAGCGCGTCTCGAAGCTCGTACACACGCTCCATGGCAAGCTTTTCCATGGCAGCGGCCTGCTTCTTCCTGCCTTTTACGCCCAGTTGGTCAAACGTTATGGGTTCGCCCGCACGCATGAAAATGCGATGGGGACGTAGGGGCTTGTTTCCGCCAGGGGCGCCATCGCGCGCACCCACGATGGCTATGGGTAGGACCGGCGCCTTTGCGAGCTGGGCCATAAGGGCAAAGCCACCGTGGATCTTTACCTCTTGCTCGTCGGAGCGAACGCGCGTGCCCTCGGGGAATACAAGGATGTCCTCGCCACGCTGCAGGGCGCGCTGCGCACGACGCACCGCCTTTATGTCGGCCGTACCGCGCTTTACGGGAATGGCGCCAATACGTGCAAAGAACCAGTTAACAATCTTGTGCTTGTCAAACTCGCTCTTGTAGATGGGGCGCAGGCGACGTCCATGGGCCCAGTCGCTCACGGCAAGCACCACCGGGTCGAGCATGGACACGTGGTTCATAATTATCATCTGCCCGCTCTCTGCGTTCCACATGGCCTCGCCGTTCTCTATCTTCCAAGGCCATAGGAGCTTTGACAACGCGCCGCACACGCAGATGGAGGCGCCAAGCAAGGCACGACATCCCAGAGGAAACTCGTGCATGTTCCCGTCGTAGTACTTGTCGTTGGGATCTTCGGGCTTCTTCTCCTTGGGCTTCTTTGGTGCGTTCTTCTCTTCCTCGGGCTTCTCCACGGGCTTGTCCTCTGCGGAGTCAGCCGCCTGAACGTGCTCGCCATCCTCGTTTGAGGGCTCTCCGTCTTCGTCCTTTGCACCCGTGGAAGCAGATCCGCTGGCCGCAGCATCCCTTGCCGCGCTTATGAGGGCGGCAATTTGGGCAACCTCCTCCTCGATGGTCATGGACGAGGAATCTATGTGAGTTGCGTCCTCGGCAGGCCTAAGCGGAGCGACCTCGCGCGTGGAATCCGCCTCGTCGCGACGCTTGAGGTCAGCCAGGATTGCCGCCTCCTTGTTGGGGTCGTCTATGTCACGCTGCAGCGCACGCCTGTGCGCGCGTTCCTCGGGGTTTGCGGTTAAGAACACCTTGACCTCTGCATCGGGAAACACGACCGTGCCAATGTCGCGTCCCTCGGCCACCACGTCACCGGACTCCCCCAGCGCACGCTGTTGGGCAATCATGGCCTCGCGCACGCCGGGAATCGCGGATACGGCCGATACGTCCGCATCGATCTGAGGGGTGCGGATGGCAGACGTAACGTCCTGCCCGTCGAGCGATACGGTCTGGGTGCCGTCCTCGGCCTTGCCAAACGCAATGCTCACTTTTTTGGCAAGCTCCGTAACCGCCTCGGCGTCGTTAACGTCTATTTCTCGCTCGTGGCACGCAAGCGTAACGGAACGATACATTGCGCCCGTATCCAGCATGGTGAGCCCGCATTCCTCCGCCAGGGCGTGAGCGATCGTGGACTTTCCAGAGCCCGCAGGCCCGTCTATAGCTACCTTCACGTAATACCTCCGTATAGCCAAATAGCAACTAACGAGAACAAAAATATCCTTTGCAGACGCATATGCCAGCCCGTTTGTCCAATCTTCAGTGAAACTGCAGCTTGGCTTTGGGCCGGCTCTGACCTACTACATTATTTTTGCAATAAATGGCGCAGCACTTGTCTGTGAAGAAAAAAATCTTGTACGTCAACTGGGATTATAGTGACAAAAACTCACACACTAGCAAGTGCTGCGCCATTATTTAAGTTGTTGATAAGCCCATGCCAACAAGACCGCACGACCACGGATAGCTCCCTCAGGCTGTCCGAAAGGTAGCGCCAACCTGGAACTTCTACTCCGTCCAGGGAAGCCGAATGTTCGAAAGCTCCAGCTCGTTTACGCTTTGCAGGTCGTATTCGATTCCGTTGCGCTCCAGCTCCTCCAAAAACGCGTTTACAAAAATGGGGTTCGAGAACACCTGAATAAAATCGAGCGTAAACCTTCCGTTGACTGCCGACACTTCGATGGTCATACCGTTTGCCGCGGAGCTTGTCCAGAGGCTGAAGTCCTTAACATAGCGCTCCGCCTCTTTAAAGTCTGCCTTCCCTACGTAGCTCACACTCACGGTTATAACGTCTTTTGCAACAGCACCAATAGCTTTTGTAAGCTCAACCCTCTCTTGATCGCTGTTCTTGGAAAGTAGCATTTGTGCAATGCCGCTTTGTGAGGCCACTCCTGCTAAGACCACATCCTCTTTGGTTTGCTCAGAGACCATCTTTCGATAGATTGGGGCCTGCTCGTCGATGGGCAGGTTGCGCATCTTCTCCCCGTATTCCAAAAACGCCGCTCCAACCAAACAATGATGTGCCAGCGGCACATGTAGTGCCTTTCGCTGGTCAACGCAAAGAGAAACGTTGATGATGTTCTTCGGATTTGGATAGAGCCTTGCGATAGCGCGACTAAAGAGCAGCGATACCATTGTTGCGGGGCTACCGTTGTTCTTGGTGGTAAACCTCATAAATTCGTCCTCGCGAATGGCAACGCTGTAGACGGTGTGCGTTTTGTCGTCTTGCAGGCCAGCAGAGTCTATGAGACTCAACGCTTTGGGCATCTCGTTGCGCGGGGGAATTGGGAGATCCGTCCTATCCACCACGGGATCTGCCCACTCCGCTGCGGGGATTTGGTCTCCTGCCAGGCGGATGCCCTCCTCGCTCAAAGCGATTCCGTACCGTTTGGAGCAGTAATAGTACAGCAGCGTTCGAATAACCTCATAGGCTCCAGTACCATCCGTCATTCCGTGAAAGACGTCCAGCATAATCCAGTTGTCCCACCACGAGAAGGCAATCATATGATAGTTGGAATCCTCTGAGTTAAGCTCAACGCCGTGGGACGAATTGGCAACGACCACAGGCCGATTGAGTACAGCATGCGTAGCTCTGTGTATAGCCTTTGCTCCATAGTGTCCCCCGCAAACAATTGGTTAACGCACCGGCGCCATCTTGCAGCTTGTAACGTTAATAACCAAGATTGCTGCGCAAACGCCCACCTAACGATAAAAGAGTCTAACAGTTAATGCCTTCTGGCATTTCGAAAAAAGCGTTCTGATTGGGGATACTCCCCTACGGGTACATTGCGGGAATCCCCGCTCGTTATTAGAGGACTATTCGCGATGTGCCCGATGTGGAGTATCCCCAATCGGCACAGTCCACGTCACGTCAAGCAAAAAGCTCACGAAAGCGCATGTTACCTCTGCTTGCCAAGTGCCACGATTGCCTCTATGCTCGCGACCTCGCGCTCGTCGAGCATGCGCCACGCGCCCTCTTTGCAGCCCTTGAGCCCAAGTGGCCCGAAGGTGTCTCTATGCAGTTTTACCACGTTGTGGCCAATTGCCGCCAGCATGCGCTTTACCTGGTGCTTTCGTCCTTCCTTAAGGGTAATCCCAACCACCGAGGTGTTGTTTTGCGCCTTCGCTTGCACGAGCTCGACCTCGGCGGGCTGGGCTGGCCCATCGTCGAGCATTATTCCACCTCTTATGCGATCGAGCTCATGCTGTGTGGGAACCCCCTCAACCGTGGCCACATAATGCTTGCTCACGTGCCTGGAGGGATGAAGCAGCTGTTGGGCGGCATCGCCGTTTGTGGTAAACAGGAGCAGACCGGTGGTGTCGGCATCCAGCCGGCCAACGGGAAAGAGCCCAGGATATTTGTTACAAGGAACCAGACTCGCAACACATCTTCTGCCATGGGGATCGCTCATGGTCGTTAGGTATCCGGCGGGCTTGTTGAGCACCAAATACGTCGGGCGCTCCGCCAGTCGCACCTCCTGTCCATCCACCGTCACGGTGTCCGTTAGGGGGTCAACCTTGCTCCCCAGCTCGCTTACCACAACGCCGTTTACCCGCACGCGCCCGGCAGTCATAAGCTTTTCTGAGCCACGCCGACTAGCCACCCCAGCGCGTGCGAGAAATCGCTGCAGACGCATAGGTACAATGCGTTCCTCACTCGCCATCCGCAGATCCATCCATGTCTACCGGCGCGCCCTCGCCTGAGGCCAGCATGTCCAGCACTTCTTCGTCCAGCTCGTCCACGCTGCCAAGGAGCTCCTGCTCCTCGTCCAGGTCCTCGGCGACCTCCTCCAAAGACACCGCCTCGCTTCGACCAGACAGCCTCTCCCTAATAAAGCGCTGCGCCTCCTCGTCGGGGGCAAAGTCCTCGAGCGGCGGCAGGTCCTTTGTAGAGCGAAGGCCAAAGGTCTCCAAAAACGTGGTGGTTGTCCCAAACAGCGCAGCCTGTCGGGCGTCCTTGCCCACCTCACGCACGAGGCCCTTCTCGCGCAGGGAGGCAATAACTCCGTCGGAGTTAACGCCTCGAACGGACCGCACGCCCTCGCGCGAAACCGGCTGGTGGTATGCGATGACCGCAAGCGTTTCCAAGGCCGCCTGCGAAAGGCGACGCTTGTCCCAGGAAAGCACGTATGCCTGCACTTGGTCGTGGTATGCGGGATGCGTAAACAGCCGCCAGCCGCCTGCGACCTCGCGCAGCTGGATTCCCCTGTTCGCGTCTGCGTAGTTGGCGCTCAGCTCGCGCAATGCCGACTCCGTCTGCTGTTCGTCCGCCTGCGCCGCCTGAGCGAGCTCGCGCACGGAAACCGCATCGGTGGACACCAGCAGCAGCGACTCCAGAATGCCCTTGAGCGATCCCTGGTCTATGGTAGAAACCTCACGCATTAGTATTCCTCTCCATCAATGCTGGTAAGGGCCTCCTCGTCCAGCTCAAACGCAGGGGCGCCCTCCACCCTTGCAATGTCTATCTCGCCAAAGACCTGCGACTGCATTACCGTAATGGAGCCGCGCTTAAAGAGCTCCAGCATCGCAAGAAACGTGGCGACTATCGACTCCGGCGACGTGTTGCCCTCCAGCAACTCGGAAAACGTAACCACACCCCGAGTACGCGTTATTCGATCCACTGCTGCAACCGTGAGGACTATGGGCATGCGCTTTGGCGCAACGTGTTCCGCATCCAAGAGGAAGCTCTCGCGCCGCGCGGTAAGGTCTGCGGCTATGACCCCCAGACTTCGCAACGTTATGCCTTCCAGGTAGTCGGGCATGAGTCCCATGAACTCGGGATCGGGACCCGCGGTACGCGGCACCATAAGGGATTCCGCTTCCATGCGGCTTCCCAGTGATGCACCCGCGTTCCTAAACTGCTTGTATGCCACAAGCCTTGCCACCAGCACCTCGCGCGCCTCGTCGGGCGAGAGGTTTTCCAGCTCATCCTCCTCCAAGTCTTCCAACGGACGCCGTATGGGCTCCGCCGGAACGAGCGATGCAGCCTTCATGTCTAGGAGCGTGGATGCAACCAGTACGAAGTCGCTCGCAACCTCCAGGTCCATCTCGCCCATGCGCCGGACCTCTTCGAGGTACTGGTCGGCCACCTCGGCAATGGATATGGAACCAATGGCAAGCTTCTGGCGGCTCACCAGCGTAAGCAGGAGGTCAAACGGTCCCGAGAACGCCTGCGTGCGAACCCTATACGACATTCCAGATTCCCAACAGTAGGTTAGACAGATTCCCCGCAGTGGCATTTATATACATAGCCACCGGATTTACGTGCAGCACCATGGGCACCAGATACATTATTCCTATGAGCACGGGCAGCGAGTATCGCTGCACCTGGTAGTACCAGCGACGCGCCTCGCCGCGCAAGAAAGGGCTTATGATGGCAGAGCCGTCCAGCGGCGGCAGGGGTATGAGGTTAAAGAACATGAGCATGAGGTTAACGTACACGTACGTTGCAATGGTGTTTAGGATGGCATATGCAATGCCAAATTCCATGTTCGTCTGCACCGCCAAAAACTGGAAGCCTCCAAAGAGGAGCGTTCCCACTAGCGCCTGAACGAGGTTACAGGCAGGTCCCGCCAAGGCCACCAGCACCTCGTCGCGAATTGGGTGCCGCAGACGGTTGGGGTTGTATGGCACAGGCTTAGCGAACGCGAATATGGGACCGTGAGCCATGGCCATAAGGAGCGGAAGCACCACCGACCCAACGGGGTCGAGGTGAGCAAGGGGGTTGAGCGTAAGCCGTCCCTGCTCCTTTGCCGTAGGGTCTCCCAAGGCGTTTGCCGTCGCCGCATGCGCAAGCTCGTGCAATACGGTAGACAGCAGCACCAGCGCAACCGTTATAGCAATCTCGAGAATGTCCGCCGAAAACATGCCTGGCACGCACCTACCTTAGCGCCTTGCGCGCTTTGCACAGGAGCCAATCGATTATAAAAAGCACCAGCGCCACGATTGCAATGTCGCCCCTAAACACGCCACCAAAGGGCGTGTCTACCAAAAGCGCACCAGCTCCGCCCCAGGGGAGATACGCCGTTATGGTGTCCGTAATATTGGTAAGGACCGCCCGCGCCACCGGCAGCGAAAGCGCGTTGAGAAGAACTATTGCCACGGCCGCAATCGCCACCAGGCGAAATATCCATGCAAGCAAGAGCAAGACTCCCCGACCGAAGGCGTATATCCCGCCGCGTGCCGGAATATCGTCCACAAAGAAACCGCCCGTAGGCGCCGCATCGGCATAGTGTCCCCTATACGTTGCTGCTTGCCCATATGGCATGGCAGTGCCTGTTTCCTCCGCACGAATGTTGCCACGTGGAATCTCTTGTGCGCGCTGCACGCGCATAGTTGCCGTCTTTTCTGTGGCATCTTCCTTAAAATGCTTAGCCATTGACCCCAGCCTCCATCTTTTCCGTTAGTTCAAGCCACTCTTCCTCAAGCAGGGGTATCTTCTTTGAGAGGGCCGTGTACTCTGTCATAGCCGCGTCGAATGCGGACGCGTCGTTGTACAAGTCCTCCGACGCCATGAGCTCCATGAGCTCGGCATAGCGCTCCTGCGCAGGGGTGAGGGCAGCCTCGACCTCCGCAAGGCGACGCTTGGTGGAAGCGAGAGCCTTGCTCTGTGCCTGCCGTGCCTCGGCCTCCGCCCTTCTCTGCTCCTTTGTCTTTACGTTGCGACGATTGGCCCTCCCATTTTGGTCTCCATCCGCCGTCGCAGCCGCCTGAGTCTTGGCAGCCACAGGCTTAGTGCCACCTGCAGCATCCTGCTCCTCGCTCTCCAGCTGTGCACGCTTGAACTTGTAGTAGTCGTAGTCGCCTTCGTAAACCGTAACCTTGTGGTCGCGCACGTCCACGACCTTGTTTGATATGGCGCGCACCAAATGCTCGTCGTGACTAATGAGCACTATTGTTCCTGGAAAGTCCCTGAGCGCGCGCTCGAGCACGTCCACCGAGTCTATGTCCAGGTGGTTGGTTGGCTCGTCCAAAAGCAGCAGCGGGTCGGGCGCCACGAGCATCTTTGCCAAGGCAAGGCGTGCCCGCTCTCCTCCCGAAAGAACCGACACTCGCTTTAGCACGTCGTCCCCATGAAACAGGAAGGCGCCAAGCAGGCGACGCTCCTCGGAACTGGTCCAGCCCGGAGCCACCGTGTCTATTTCGCCAAGCACGGTGTTCGCGGGATCGAGTGTTTCCAGCTGGTGCTGCGCATAATAGGCATGAGAGACGTTTTTTCCCAACTCTACCGTTCCCGCATCGGGGGAGATTGTTGACCCCATAAGCTTCATGAGCGTGGACTTGCCAGCACCGTTGGGACCAACGAGAGTAACGTGGTCCCCTCTATAAAGCGCAAGGTCCACGCCGTCGTATACCCTGTTGCTGCCAAAGTGCTTGGACACGTTTGTGAGCTCCACAACCTTGTCGCCGGTGCGCGGTGGTTCGGGAAAGCTGAAGTGCATGGTCTGATGAGATTCCGGCAGCACCACCAGCTCCTCGCGGATCTTTTCCACGCGCTTTACCCGCTCCTGAACCTGCTTGGCCTTGGTGGGCTTGTACCTAAAGCGCTCGATAAAGGTTTCCATGTGCGCTATGTCGCGCTCCTGCGCGGCCCTCTTTGCACGCAGCTGCTCCAGATTGTCCTCGCGCTGCTTAAGATAGCTCGAATAGTTGCCAGCATACGTGTACAGGCGCTTGTTCTCCAGCGACGCCACATGGCTCACGCATGCGTCCATAAACGTACGGTCGTGGCTCACGAGCAATACTGCGCCGTCATACCCTGCCAAAAACTGCTCGAGCCACTGCACACTCTCGAGGTCAAGATGGTTTGTGGGCTCGTCGAGCAGCAGCACGTCGGGATGGCGCAACAGGAGCTTGGAGAGCGCTATTCTCATTTGCCATCCGCCAGAGAACTCGCATGCAGGCTTGTTGAAGTCCTCTACGGGAAAACCCAGTCCGGCAAGAATCGCACGAGCGCGCGCATTGAGTTCGTAGCCACCCAGCCTCTCAAAGCGGTCCTGGGCATGGCCGTAGCGCTCCAACAGCACGTCCTGCTCCGAACCCTCGCTCGAATCTGCAATCATATTCTCCAGATGTGCAATCTGTCGTTCGAGGTCGCGAATCTCATGTGCAGAGTCCAAGACCTCCTCCAAGGCGGACTTGCTCCCCGCAAGCTTGGTCTCTTGCTCCAAATAGCCAAGCGTCGTGTCCTTGGCAAAGGCAACGCTGCCCTCGTCCGCCGATTCCTGGCCCATTATGATCTTTAGAAGCGTGGTCTTACCTGCGCCGTTTGGCCCCACGAGCGCCCAGCGCTCGCCGGCGTTGAGCTGCAGCGTGGCACCGCTATACAGCAGACGCCCGCCAAACGACTTTTCCACCTTGTCTACAAGAGCAATCAAACGAACCCTCCTCGGCATCACAAGTGTTACCCATTGTACCCAAGGTTCAATGGCTTGGCTAAGCAAACACAAGATGGGAACAGTCGCGCACGGTGACGGGTCTCGGACCCTGCCCC
>CADBDT010000008.1 GCA_902793465.1 uncultured Coriobacteriaceae bacterium
CGTCTACCTGCTTTTGTTTAGGACACTAAACGGGACACCAAATAGGACACCAAAAACGGGAGTCTCGTCAAAAGTCGGGTGTTTTCCTCTTTCGGCCGGTTACCTTACAAAACAATCGACAGGCTGAATCACGAATCGTAAGGCCGGGGCCATGGTGTCCACGTTGGGCTTGGTGTCCTGCGTGGTGTCCTTCAGGACAGGCCATGGTGTCCGGGAAGTCGCTGTTTGGAAAGGAGCTGCACAATGATGAACAATGAGAAATGGCCGAGCCTCAGCAGGTCGAGGACATTGCCTAAACGCTCGCCAAACCCATAGGGGTCCAAAGGAACGCCCTCCTAGTACCAGTCGTGTTTCTCTGCCCTGTCGAGCACGGCGATGCGCGCCATCTCTTCCTCAGTGAGCGAGAAGCCATGTATATCAAGATCCTCATCAATGTGCGCAGGGTTGGACGATCCCGGGATGACGACTATACCGCGCTGACGGTTCCAACGCAGAATCACCTGAGGCACAGACACGCCGCGCACCTGGGCGATGGCATTGAGCTCGGGGTCTGCAAGCAACCCATCGTTGTGTCCCCGTCCGCCGAGTGGATACCAACCCTCGGCCACGATACCCAAGTTCTGGATATAGGGCACGACGTCCTGCTCTTGGTAATAGGGATGGATCTCGTTCTGCACAAGAGCGGGAACGGTATCCACCTGCGGGAGGAACGATTCGAGCTCATCGATGTACCAGTTGGAGAGCCCGAGCGAGCGCACTTTGCCTGCAGCGACCGCACGTTCCATGGCCCGATAGGCCTCGACGTCCCCCTCGCCGGGGTGGTGCAGCAGCATGAGGTCGATGTAGCCAATGTCCAACTTTGCCATGGCCTCATCGATGGCCGCCTCTGGGTCCGCGAACTGGCTCGGGTAGAGCTTGGTGGTGACGAAGAGCTCCTCGCGCGGAACGCCGCAGGTTCTCACGCCCTCGCCCACTGCATCCTCGTTGTGATACATGTATGCCGTGTCGATGAGCCTCCCGCCCGCTGCAGCAAGCGCCTGGATGGAGCCTACGCACGTCGTGTAGTCGAGCGCATACGTGCCGAGCCCCTGCGTTGGCATCTCGTAACCGCTGTTCAACGTGACGGTCCTCGACGTTTCCGCGGATGCCCCTTCCGCCTTGACGTTGCCGCCTTGCTCTGCGGCAGGCGAACGGCCGGGCTCGGCGGCGCCGTCCCCAGCCGTGCGCGATCGGGACGCGTCTCCCTGCGCAACACATCCCGAGAAAGCGAACGCGGCCGAAACTGTCAGCCCCAGCCGCACGAAGGAGCGCCTGTTCAATGTGGTGTGCATCCGCTTGGCCCTCTACAAGTATTGCCGATAGAAGCCCTCGACCTTGTCCCAGGGGATGGACCCCGTCGAACCGCCGTCGTAGAGATCCGTATGCGTAGCGCCGGGAATGATGAGCAGCTCCTTGTTGTCGACGCATGCGTTGCCGTCGACCATGCTCGCATATGCGTCGCGTCCGAAGTAGCAGCTGTGCGCCTCCTCGCCGTGCATGATGAGCACGGCCGTGCGAATCTCGTTGGAGTAGCGTAGGATGGGCTGGTTCATGAACGACTGGCAGCCGATGACGTTCCAGCCACCGTTGGAGTTGAGCGAGCGAGGATGGTAGCCACGCGGCGTCTTGTAGTAGTCGTAGTAGTCGGCCACAAACTTGGGGGCGTCCGCAGGCAGTGGGTCTACCACGCCGCCGCCGAGCGCGTACTCGCCTGCCCGCAGGTCGGCGAGGCGCTGGGCGCACAGCGCCTCACGCTTTGCATGGCGGGCCTCCTCGCTGTCCTCGGAGTCGAAGTATCCGTTCGCGTTTACGCGGGTCATGTCGTACATGGTGGAGGCCACGGTCGCCTTAACGCGCGTGTCGAGCGCCGCGGCGTTGAGCGCCATGCCACCCCATCCGCAGATGCCGCAGATGCCGATTCGCTCGGCATCCACGCGATCGTGCAGGCTGAGGAAGTCCACCGCCGCCATAAAGTCCTCGGTGTTGATGTCGGGTGAGGCCATGTAGCGGGGCTGGCCGCCGCTCTCGCCGGTAAAGCTCGGGTCGAAGGCGAGCGTCAAGAAGCCGTGCTCGGCGAGCGTCTGCGCATAGAGGCCCGAGCACTGCTCCTTCACGGCGCCAAAGGGCCCGCACACAGCGATGGCAGCGAGCCTGCCCTCGCTTGCCTTGGGTACGTAGAGGTCTGCCGCCAGCGTGATGCCGTAGCGGTTGGGGAAGGTGACCTTCTCGTGGGCTACGAGGTCGCTCTTGGGA
This sequence comes from uncultured Coriobacteriaceae bacterium, assembly GCA_902793465.1. Taxonomy (GTDB): domain Bacteria; phylum Actinomycetota; class Coriobacteriia; order Coriobacteriales; family Atopobiaceae; genus RUG440. The sequence continues at coordinate 2,293 of CADBDT010000008.1, forward strand.
AAGGTCTTGTCCCATTCGGTGACGAGGTTGAGGTTCTCGGTCTGGATCATGGCGCGCTCCTCTGCTGTGTTGTTCCGCTTATTCGTATTATCCGTCTCTACGCAACATCACGCTAATGGTAATATCGTATATCGTGATATAACATTTACGACTATCACTGGGATGAGGCCTATGGAGATTCGCACGCTGCGCTACTTCCTGGCTGTGGCGCAAGAAGAGAACATGACTCGTGCCGCAGCGCGGCTGCACCTGACTCAGCCGACGCTCTCCAAGGCGCTCAAGTCGCTCGAGGCAGAGCTGGATACGTGCCTCTTCGTACGCCACAGCTTTAGCATCGAACTCACCGACGCGGGACGCCTGCTGCGCGATCGCGCGCGCGACTTGGTGGGGCTCGCAGACAAGATCGAGGACGAGTTTCGTTCGATAGACGACGTGCTTGCTGGGGAGCTTCGCTTGGGCATGGCGGAGTCGTATCGGATACGCCTCGTTGCACAGGAGCTGCGAAAGCTCAAGGAGTCGTGTCCCGGACTGCGTTATCACGTGACGAGTGGCGATACCGAGCAGGTGATCGAGCGGCTCGACCGAGGCCTGCTCGACTTTGCGTTGCTCTGCGAGCGCCCAGACGCTCGGCGCTACGACTGGATCGAGTTGCCCGAGCGCGACTGGTGGGGCGCCGTGATGCGCGACGACCATCCGCTCGCGCGGCATGTGACGGTAACGCCATCCGATCTCGTGGGCGAGCCGCTTTTCGTGTCCGAGCAGGGGTGGCGAGGAGACATCGCGCAGTGGGCGGGCGATTGCTTTGCGGGGTTTCGCCTAGAAGGCTCTTTCAGGCTGTCATACAACGCATCGGTGTTCGCCCGCGAGGGCTTGGGGCTGCTGCTCACCTTCGACCGCCTCGTGGACACTTCGCCAGAAAGCGGCCTCGTTTTCCGTCCGCTTGATCCGCCCGTCGAGGTGACGCTCTACCTCGTATGGGGCAAACGACAGCTTATGACTCCCATTGCAAGTAGGTTCGTTGAACAGGTGCGATCGTCTTTCGAACACTGACCTCCGGACTGCGTCCAATTGTCGTCCTACGCTATCATGATGTATCCCGGCGTGCTCGCCGTGTCGATGCGGAAGTACGTGTAACCCGTCTTGCTGCTGGACCACACGGTGCCGTAGCCGCCTACCAGCGACATGGTGCGAGCCGGTCGCAACGCCAAGGAGATCCTCATCCCGAAGATAGAGATCACGGGCCTTGGGGACTACACGCGCAACGTGGGCTACAAGACGGGCAGCGCTTTCGCCTCCCGCAGGCGCGAAAGATCGACTTCGCGACTGCGGGACACCCCCGTTTTGCAGGACTAACCGAAACCCGTTGCGTTTACCCTTGCAACGTTGCGCTTAGTTTTTCGATCAAGCTTTGTGAGAGTGGATACGCACAGGTCGACCAAAGGGTATAACCTATATAATATGATAGGATGACAGGGTTCCTTTCTGAATCTCTTGTTTCACAGAATGGGGTTTCGCATGAGGGGAATTGCCAAGGGTGCCGTCGCCCTCTCGCTTTTCGTGTTGCTGGCGTTTTGCGGCATGGGATCGGCAGCTTTTGCCGAGCCTGACGATTTGACGGATGGCAGCTTTGGCCTGCTTGTTGGAACCGACGGTGCCCCCGCTCGTTTCGACCTGCGCGACATCGAGGGCGTAAGCTACGTCACGCCCGTCAAGAACCAAACGCCCGTGTCCGTTCTTCGTCAGAAAGACCGGCGAGCCTGGCCGCACGTCGTCAAGTACCTCGGTGTAGCTGCGGAGCGTTGAGACTGGCATTATCACAGGCATGGCGCACCTCCCATATGCTGTAGATTCTTGCTACAAATTATGCAGCAAATACGCTCTAGCAATTCCGCAAAGGCATGGTGCTGGAAAAGACAATGCGAGCTCTCTCAAATTTGGCGTCCCAGAGTGTAGTTATCGAATCATGAAGTTCATGCATTACACGAGTGCGAGCATCCGCAAGCGCAAGGGCCGGCAAGGCATCCTCAAGTACAAGGACGAAGACACGACCATTCCATAGACGCAGTGCGCTATGCGGCAATGTACGACGTGCTCAGGGGTTAGTGCTCGGCAAGCTTGCTCATTAGTTTCTTCTTCACCTTCTCCAAATCACTGCACGTGAGGAGAGGGATGAGGGCGTTTATCTCTTCAATTTCCTTATCCCACCACTTGAACGCAAGGAGCAGGTCAATGAGCTCGTCATCGAAACGCTTGTGCAAGACCTTCGCAGGGTTGCCGACGACGATGGTATAGGGCTTGACGTCTTTCCCCACTACGCTGTTGGCGCCGATTATTGCCCCGTCCCCGATTTGGACGCCTGGGAGGATGACCGCGTTCTGCCCGATCCAGACGTCGTTGCCGATGACCGTGTCGCCCTTCAGCGGCAGGTCGGATGGCGACGGTGGCTCCATTTCCCAACCCTCGAGCGTGTAGAACGGGAACGTGGAGACCGCGTTCATCTGGTGGTTGGCGCCGTTCATCACGAACTCGACGCCTGCGGCTATCTGGCAGAACTTCCCGATGATGAGCTTGTCGCCATTCCACTCGTAGTGGTGCGTCACATGGCTCTCGAATTCCGAATCCGCGATATAGGTGAAGTCGCCTACGATGATGTTCGGCCTCGTGATGGTCGGCTTCACGTAGATCTCGTTCTCGTAACCGGCTATGGGGTGAACGGTGTTCGGGTTCGGCACTTTCCCATTCTTCATCTGGCGCACCTCGTCAGATCTGATTGCAGTTCATTCTTCTCAGCATTTTAAGGTACAAGTGTGCACAAGGTGCCTGTGCACGTGAGGGAACACCCGTGCAAACTTGAATTTGCTACGCTCTTCCAATCTCTTTAATAAGGTACACACTAACAACCATCATCATAACGGCCAATGCATCTGAAGCAATCAGTTGCCCGATCGCAGCCGCTGGAATCGGCTGCAGCGGCCATGGCTCAATGAAACTGGCAAGGCACGCTCTGAATATCCAAACCACCGTAAGAAAGAAATAGAAACAGATCACTTCACGATTCATTGCCAAAGCCCGTTTACCCAGCAAGATCAACATGCCGCTTAAACCAAACAGCAGCAATGAAAAGCAGTAGTTCGTATAGTCGATCCCAACTATAAGATTCTCGTATTGCGTCGGAAGGTAGTCATACCACTGGAACATCCATGGGACAAAGAAGTGCCATAACCCCACCAAAGCGCTGATTACTACTGAAACATAATATAGAAGTCTTATTCCTCTTTTCAAAACGATCACCTCTGCAAACGCCGATTTGCTCGTCCATATTCTAAGGCACGGGCGAGGTTGTGACGATGGGCGATGCTTCACCAAGACGATTACGACAGCTGATGGAGGTCTTCTCATGAGCTTGAATACCATGGACGAGTGCTGGGTGCCCGAGCGCGTTAAGGAGTGCCTGCGGGGCTTGGGTTCGTTCTTCCCCTGGATGACATGGAGCCTTGGATTCGCAGCTGGGATGACTGGATGGGTGCTCGCGGGGACTTCTACGACTATCGCGACAAGGATGGGCTCGGGCGCGTGCAGCACGACGTCTCCATCATCCAGGATACCGCCGCCGAGAAGGCGCAGGACATGGCCGAGGTGGGTGTCACCATGCACCCCTGGGAGTATCGGCAGAAATGGTATGGCGAAGACGAGAAGACGGCCAAATCAAGAGCGCGTGACTTGAAAACCCGCGAAGACGACGAACGGAGACCGTAGGCAACCGGCGGCAAACATTCGGGATGGTTTTTCGTATAAAACCCGCTCGGCTGTGGTAAGCTGTCCTCAGTAAGCCCGCCTGGCCTCTCAACGATGCACACTGGCGGGTTTTTGCCGTTCTAAGGATGCTTTGCCTATGGAGTACACCAAGCCGTTCTTGACGTTTGAAGAGCAAGCCGATCTTCTCATAAAGGACCGTGGGATGGTCGCAGACAGAGACGACCTCATCCGCCACCTGCAAGACGTCGGCTACTACCGTCTGAGCGGCTATTGGCACATCTACAAGAAACATGGTTCAGATGAGTTCTGGGAAGGAACCACGTTCAAACGCGTCTGGGACATGTACGTGTTCGACCGGCAGTTCCGCCTCGTCGTCTTGGACGCCGTGGAACGCGTTGAGGTCTACATGCGCACGCAGCTCGCATACCTTCTGGCCGAGCAGACCGGCCCCTTTGGCTTCCTAGACCGAAACAACCTCCCACGCCTGACCGAGGAGCGTTACGAGCACTTCATGGACAAGTGCCACGACGCGTGCGGAAGGGCAAAAACCGGCGAGCCCTTCGCCAAGCACTTTCATGACAAGTACGGCGACAAACATGACCTGCCGCCTTACTGGATGCTCGTGAACGTGATGGACTTCGGCATGGTGGTTACACTCTACAAGGGCTCACCTGTTCCCGTCCGGCAGCTTATCGCCAAGGAGCTCGGGGTAAGCACCAAGGTCCTCGACTCGTGGCTCGTCACCGTCAACACCGTTCGTAACATTTGTGCTCATCACGGACGTCTATGGAACAGGATCATCGGCAACCCGCCCATGATTCCGAGGGCAAGCGAGTGGCACGATCCCCACGAGGTAAAGAACGACAAAATGTTTGGCACGCTCACCGTGTTGAGCTACCTGCTCGAGCGCGTGGCTCCCGACACTAAATGGCGTGCCAGACTCTTGGACAAGGTTTTGAAGCTCTCGCGGCGCAATCAGGAGCGCATGGGCTTCGTGGGCAACTGGAAAGAGTGTCCGTATTGGAAGCCGTATCTACCGGCACCTGAGCCTGCTGAAGAGTAGCTGTCGGCCTCCTGTCTGTGTTGCTGGCTCGTGGGGTTTCGAGCAGCAGACGGTCTCAGGTTAGCTGTATGGAGCCCGAAATGACTCACGGTAAGCCTTGTCGGGATTCGGTCGCGTGCTCCGAAAAACGGAGTTCAGATAGCTTGTGGTCGCTGCCAAGTGGCAGCTTGCGGGGTGCCTTTGCCGCCCGCGCTGGCTGATGGACTGGACGGGCGCGAACGAGTGCGTGACGGCAGCAGGCCGGACGACCGTGCGTAGGGTGTGCGCCGCTGGCCGGGCGTGACGCACGCTGACCACACGCCCCCGTTGACCTTTCATTAGGCCAGACGGCGGCGTAGGGCAGGCTGAGCACGCGGCCGGAGGCAGACCGCGCCAGCGGGCTGCTGTAGGCGCGTATGCGAAGTCCGCCCGGAGCCGACGGCTGGCCGTACGGGAGACTCCCATGGGCGCGTGGGCAGCGTACGGCACGAACGGCCCGAGCGCACACCCGGAGCGTGGGCGGCCGGGCTGCGGACAACCCGTTGTTGGTAGCGTGCGGCCAGGTCAGCAGCCAGGGATGGCGGCAAAACAAATTGAACGACGTGAGGGATGTAGACCGTACACACATTGCAATCGGTGACGATGCCGAGCGCATAGCAAAACGTGGATAGTTCGCGGGTATAATTAATCGTTACGAAGAAATGGCTAGTGGGAGTGATTCGTGTTAGGAGCCTGGCGAACGAGCAGTCGCCCGGCTAATGATCGAGCACTCGGAATGATGGAGACGCGCGGTGATTACCCGAGAAAACCTAGAAGCGGTCCTTTCGGCCTTGGGATACACAAAGGACCTGCTGGGTTCTTGCTATACGAAAACCTGGCCTGACACTGGTGCTTCGGTTTCTATTGACTTCGACTCCGAGAAGATTTCATATCCGACGTCGGTCGGATTCAAGGTCAACGTGGCGACCACCTGCAACTTCTCCGACAACGAGAACTTCGTGGTGCTGGCATGCGTCACCAAGCTGTTCGACAAGGGATACCGGCCCGAGTCTATTGAGCTCGAAAGGCAGTGGTCGCTTGGCCACGAGCAGAAGAGCGGACGGGCTGACATTTGCGTTAACGACGAGCGAGGCGACACGCTCGCCATCATCGAATGCAAGACGCCGGGCAAGGAGTACCGCGACGAGTGGCGCACGATGCAGTCCGACGGAGGGCAGCTCTTCTCCTATTGGCAGCAAGAACGGGCATCGCGGTGGCTCGTCCTCTTTGCCTGCGACTATCAGGACGGAGACATCATCCTATTCCAGAAGTCGGTTACGTGCGAGGATGACGAGAACTACAAGGAGCTAGCGAAGAAAGACGACAGCATCGCGCTGTATGCTACCGCTCACACAGTTGAGATGCTCTACGAGGTGTGGACCGAGACATACAACCAGCAGACGGAGGGCAACATACTCTTCGGGGAACGCTCTACCGCCTATCACCCAACGATTCCGCCGCTCCTGAAAAAGGACCTCGTTGATTTCACCGCTGATGACCGCATCGTAAACCGCTTCGAGGAAATCCTTCGCCACAACAATGTCTCGGACAAGGAGAACGCTTTCAACAGGCTCGTGGCGCTGTTCATCGCTAAGCTCCAAGACGAACTGTCGAAGACCAGCAACCAAGAAGTCGACTTTCAGTATCGGCAGGGGCGCGACACCTACGAGTCGCTACAGGATAGGCTGCAGAGGCTCCATTCGGAGGGCATGCGCCAGCTCATGCGCGAGGATGTGCTTTACGTGCCGAGCAACTACGCCGAGAGCGTCATCAGCAGATACACTGGGCAGAGGAGGGCGAAGCTCATCGCAGAGCTCAACGAGACCCTGCGCAAGCTCAAGTTCTACACAAACAGCGATTTCGCATTCAAGGATGTCCACAATGAGCAGCTCTTCCTCCAAAACAGTAAGGTACTCGTCGAGGTCGTCCAGCTCCTTCAACCGTATCGAATCGTGGACTCGGGTGATGTGCAGTTTCTCGGCGACCTATTCGAGCAGCTGCTAAACCAGGGCTTCAAGCAGAACGAGGGTCAGTTCTTTACACCCATGCCCATCACCCGATTCATCTGGAAATCACTCCCGCTTGACGATATCCTGCGGGGAAACGGCGAAGAAGTTTACTATCCGCGCGTCATAGACTATGCCTGCGGCGCGGGGCACTTCCTCACCGAGGGCTTCGAGCAGATTTTGGAAGCAGCTGTTCCGTATGACCCATACTTCCAGTACACACCCAACGAAGACAGGGAGTGGGTACGTAACGGTCTGGTCGGCGTGGAGAAGGACTACCGTCTCGCTCGAGTGTCGCGCATATCGCTTTTCATGCATGGTGCTGGTCGCGGCGAGATTGTCTTTGGTGACGGCCTAGAGAATTACCCTGAGAAGGGCATCGACAGCAGGAGGGATGCTGGTCAATTCGATATTCTCACGGCCAATCCACCCTACTCGGTCGCGGCCTTCAAACCCCATCTCCAGCTGCACAACAACGACCTTGAGCTGCTCGAACATGTTTCGGACAACGGTTCCGAGATAGAGACGCTCTTCGTGGAGCGCGCTGCGCAGCTGGTACGGCCGGGTGGATACGCCGCCATCATCCTGCCGAGCTCGATTCTGGATAAGGGGACCAACTCCAGCTTCATCGCGGCAAGGGACGTACTCCTGAGGTCGTTCGAGCTTGTTGCCATAGCGCGCTTTGGCTCTGGCACGTTCGCCGCAACGGGCACGAACGTCGCAATCCTCTTTCTTAGGCGATTCGACGAGGTGCCCACGCGTGACGACTGCGCGCAAGACTTTGTGGAAGCCGTGTTCGGAAAGGCGAACCTCGATGGGTGGAAGGACGCAGACGACTTCGCCGCCTATCTCGACATGATACGGTGCGATAAGAGCGACTACGCAGCTTTCGTGGGACGCGCGACACCGTGGCAGGAATGGGAGGACTCGCTGCATTTCGGGACGTACTACCGCACATTCGAGAAATCCGCTACGCTCCGCAACGTCCGTAAGACCCGTGCTTACAAAGCTGCGTCCCAAGACGACAAGCAGCTGGACGAAGACCTGGCCTTCTATCGCTTCGCTCATGACGAAGAGCGAGAGCGACTGAGGGTGTTCGCACTCGTGCGAGGCGAGCGTACTCTGGTCGTGAACTCACCCACCCAGACGTCGGAGATAGCGGCATTCCTCGGCTACAAGTGGAGCAACCGCAAGGGCAACGAGGGAATACAGATCATCGAAGAAGGCGGCGCGCTCTACGCCAATGGCCCCATGGGTAACGAACCGAAGCTCTGCGATGTGATACGGACATGGTTTGCAGGCGGCGTTCTGGCGGCAGAAGACCTGTCCCAGTACTTCTATTACGCCGACACGCAGGACTTCATTGACTTCGACGGCGAGAGGTTCGACAAGTCGCTTCGCATGCCTAGGACATATTACAAGCCGCGAGTGTACGCACCCGGCGTGAAAGTCGCGAGCCTCGGGGACGTGGCTGGTTATGTCACGAAGGCCGCAGGCAAGGATAGTATTGTGCTCGATTCCTACGTCACAACCGAAAACATGGTGAAGGGAAGGCTGGGAATCACACCCTACAAGGGGGACGCACCGGCGTCTGGCGGAACCGCGTACAGACAAGACGACACGCTGGTCTCGAACATCCGCCCCTACCTGCAGAAGATTTGGCTGGCTGATCGTGACGGCGCTTGCTCGAAGGACGTGCTCGTCTTCCGCAGCAAGGACACGAGCAGGGTCCTCCCGGAGTTTCTGCACATGCTCCTATGGCAGAGCGATTTCTTTGACTACGACATGTCGACATTCACTGGAACAGGCAGGCCGCGTGGCGATAAGGACGCATTGCTGGGATATCGGATACCTCTGCCCAGCATTGGGGAACAGGGCAGAATCGTTCAGGCATTTAAAACGTTGACAGGTTCAATAGAGGACAAAAACGTCGAGCTAACGGCAATCGAAGAGGGCATCAGGGCTCGATTCATTGAACTATTCGGCGACCCTGCAGACAACCCGCGGAGGTGGAAGACAACTGGCCTCATGGAACTCGGTACTTGTAGAAATGGGCTGAACTACAGCTCGTCAGAGCATGGGGTGCAAATCCCGTGCCTGGGCGTCGCAGATTTCAAAAACCGTTCCGCAATCGAAGGTACGGGAGAATTGGGGGCCATCAGCCTTAACACATTGCCAGGCGACGAGTGCTTTTTGAAGGACGGCGATATCGTCTTTGTGCGCTCGAATGGGAACAAAGAACTGGTCGGACGCTGTCTTGTAGTGTATCCCCACAAGGAGAAGGCGGTCTACAGTGGTTTCTGTATTAGGCTGAGGCTCACTTCGAAACAAGTGCTTGCGCCTTATATCGTAAGCGCCCTGAAACAGCCTTCGATGCGAAGCAAGATGTTCGGCAAGGGTTCAAACATACAGAACCTCAATCAAGAGATGTTGGCTGCTATTTCGATACCCGTGCCTCCTATGGATTTGCAGGCAGAGTTTGCAGAGTACCTAACGAGCAGCAGTGGCAAACAAGCTGAGCTATACCAGCAAATCGAAGCTTTGTGCAAGGAGCGCGATTCATTACTTGACTGCTACCTGAGCAAGTAAATACCGAACACAAGCGAGCGACCATGTGACCCTCCCTTACGGTGGGCATGGCTGATTGCCAGCCTTGTGCGCATTTGCCGAAGGTTGACTGTGACCTATAGCCATGTTCACAAAATCGCCATATAATCTAATGTTGCGAATGTGACGATATGAAGGGAGGATGTGAGGCTTATGGCTACAAACGACCAAGTAAAGCAGCTCGCCAAAGCTCACTACTCCGGCGATGATGATGCGTTTAGGTCGTGCCTGTTACAAATAGCAGCCTATGAGGCTAAGCGTGGACACGCCCAAGCTGCAAGAGAATTCAAGACTCTTGCCGAGCAGCAGCGACAAAAGGCGAAGATAGTTAACCTCACGCAAATTGAGGGTCTTTTTCAGGTGGCTTATCCTACGACACCCTTGAACAGGCTCATCGTTTCTGATGCGCTCATGACCAAGTTGCAGCGCATCATTGACGAATACCGTCAGCGTGGCAAGCTTGCTGATTACGGGTATGCCAACAGGCGGCGCATCCTCCTTGAAGGCGCCCCAGGCACGGGAAAGACTATGACGGCAACCGTAATTGCGGCTGAGTTGTCTTTGCCTCTGTTCACGGTGCAGATGGACAAGCTCATAACTAAGTACATGGGTGAGACAAGCGTCAAGCTTCGTCAGATATTCAGTGCCATCGAGCGCAACGTAGGTGTATATCTCTTCGACGAATTTGATGCAATTGGTGCAGACCGCAGCCTCGATAACGAAGTCGGCGAGATGAGGCGCATCCTCAACTCGTTCCTGCAGTTCATCGAAAGCGACAGCTCGGATAGCATTATCATCGCCGCCACAAACAATAGGCAGATGTTGGATCATGCCCTATTTCGCAGGTTTGATGACGTGCTTCATTATGAGCTCCCCACAGCCGAAGAGGCCAAGCACATCATCGACTCGGTTATCGGCGGTTACGATACGACTTTCTATACCACCGACGAGCTTGCCGAGAAGGCCTCCTTGCTGTGTCAAGCAGAGATTGTGCAGGTGTGCAACGACGCCATCAAGGGTTCATTGCTCTCCAATGAGCCTATAACTGAGGAAATACTTTCTACGCTCCTTGGTGAGCGGCTTGGTGTTTACAAAGTCGACCAGAAGGTTAGCTAGCCTATGCTTCCAAATATCTTCCTTGCCGATACTTCCGAAACGCGCCCTTACGAGCGGCCGAGCGGGGGTGGCGGCGAGGCTAAGCGTCCCGAGAGGGATAGAAAAGCGCATGCGGACAAGCTTGTACGACAAATCGATGCAGCCATAGCTGAAGAGGATGAGGACGCCGAGGAGCGCGGTGGTACCTATCTCCAATTCAATAGCTCCCCTCGTTTTCCTCTCGATCCCGAGGCTTTCGAGAATCGCACCCATAAAGTCGTACTCCTGCGCATGGATACCGACGAGGACACCGGCAGAACATCGGCTACTGTATTCGTGCCGCGAGGGAAAGAGGGTTTCTTTCGCAAGAAAGTAACGGATTATGCTGACGAGTCGCAAGCAACCAAGAAAGGGCATCCACGTAATCAGGAATTCGTTGAAGATGTCGATGAAGTTTCAAGGCCAACTGCGAAGTCCTTTTGGAGTGGAGAGGCAGACGAGTACCCAGATAGGGTTGCCATCTGGTGTGAGATTTGGATAAACACTTCTCAGACTTCTGCCGAGGATGCCCTCGGCAAATTCGCAGCGTACTGCGAAGGCCACAATATCCAGAAATCGGCCGATCACCTCGTCTTTCCAGAATGCGCTGTCGTTATGGCAAAGCTCAACGGAAAAGGCATTGAAGAAATGCTTCGCGCGGTCGGGGCTGTTTCGGAGATTCGACGGGCTGCGGAGCCGACGTCAACCTTTGTCAATGCGGACGCGCGCTTTCAGAAAGAGCTTGTCGACGATCTTGTTGGACGTTTGACTGCTGACGCTTTTGACACGTCCGTTTGCATTCTCGACACGGGAGTCAACGCCAGCCACCCATTGTTGAGGCCAGCAGTGCAGGATGGTACCGTCCTTTCTGCCCGTAGCGGATGGCCTTCGTCCGATGCGGATGGGCATGGGACCAGCATGGCGGGCGTTGCGCTCTACAACGACCTGAAATCGGCGGTTCTAAGCCGAAAGCCGGTTAGCGTAGGCCATCATATTGAGTCCGTAAGAATCTTCCCCCCTTCCGGCGCAAACGAACAGAGTATGTATGGCGTCATAACGCGAGATGCAGTCAGCGAAATCGAGTTTGCGCAGCCCGCCTCAAACAGGGTTTTCTGCATGGCGGTGACTGATGACGGCAGCATTACTGATGGTTCGCCGACATCTTGGTCTGCGGAAGTTGATAAGCTGGCCGCTGCGGTCGGCGAAGATGATGAGGACAAGCGGCTCCTGCTCGTAAGCGCCGGTAATGTAGATACAAATGAGTTTCGCGCTGAGCCCTATCCTGGGACAAACCTGACTTCGCCAGTAGAGAGTCCCGCACAGGCATGGAACGCCTTAACGGTCGGCGCATACTCAGATGATGTGACAACGAACGAGGTAGGCTTCGAAAGCTATATGGGAATGGCTGAGAAGGGTGCCCTCTGCCCGTATAGCCGGACGTCGCACATATGGGATGACATGTGGCCAATAAAACCAGAGATATGCTGCGATGGTGGCAATCTCGCAACTGATGGTTTCAACTGGCTAGACAGCCTTGACATGAGCAAGCTGAGCACCAGCAACGACCTACCTTCAAGTTACTTCACAAGCATTAGGGCAACGAGTTCAGCGACAGCCCAAGCGTCTTGGATGGCAGCGCGCATCATGGATGCCCATCCAGGGATTTGGCCCGAAACCGTACGCGCCCTCCTCGTGCATTCGGCACGATGGACTGACGCGATGAAGCGGCAGTTCCTCCCTGAGTACGATACGACGAAAGGGCCTAGGCGCGATCTTCTACGAACATGTGGATGGGGCATTCCGAGCATTAACTATGCACTGGGTTCACTCGACAATCGGGTTAACCTCATCATTCAGGGCGAGATTCAGCCTTTCAAGGAAGACGGGACCTGCAATGAAATGCGCGTGCATGAGCTCCCCTGGCCAAAGGAAGAGCTCCTCGGGCTCGGCGAAAAAGAAGTTGAACTCAGAGTGACGCTCTCGTATTTCATTGAGCCAAATCCTGGCGAGCGTGGTTGGACAGACAAGTTCCAGTATCAGTCATGCGGACTGAGGTTCCAAGTAATCGGCAAGAATCAAGACTACGACGAGTTCCTAGGATTCGTTAGCAAGAAGATGCGTGATGGCGAGACAGACTATGCCAGAGGCTCGGCTTCGAGCGAGTGGTATCTTGGCCAGGATAATCGCGATGTAGGTTTCATACACAGCGATTTCAAACGAATGAGCGCAGCAGATCTTTGTGATGCCCGCTATGTAGCCGTATACCCTGTAGGAGGTTGGTGGAAGATACTCAAGTCTCTCGGAAAGCGTACAGAAAAGCTTCGATATGCACTTGTCGTCTCAATTGACTCCGAGGAAGTTGAGGCCGATTTCTACAACGAGATTGTCACGAAGATCAAGATTCCTACCGAAACAACGATACCTACTCCATAGCCTGAATCGCAGAGCGACTTTGTGACGGCCCCTTAGCCTTGTAGCAGGTTAAGGGGCCGAATTCATTGTCGGCCACGATACGAAAGGTGCTGGTCGGTCGCATCGTGCGACGTTGCCGGCACGGCGGGCTGCGTGCTCTACCACGTGAACGCGCTCTGGGCGCTGCGGAGGGTCGCCGAGGTCTGGGGCGGCGAGGTCGAGCCCGTGATAACGATTGTTGGCGGTCGGGTGACTTCGAGGGCCATACGCTTCAAGACACAGCTCGGAAGCTGGAACGGGCTGCGCTTCACCTATGGCAAGAACATGGCAGGGTGCACGCGCACGGTCCTGGAGCAGGACGTCTACACGGCACTCTACGGGTTCGGCGCGGGCTTGCCCGTGACCGACGAGGACGGGCGCTACACCGGCGGTTACCGCAAGAAGCTCACCTTCGGCGAGGTGAACGGCGGGGTCAACTGGGTCGGTGACGAGGACGCGCGGCTGGTTTGGGGGCGCTGGAACGCCGACAGGACGACGAAGGTTCATTCGTTCGGGCAGGTGACCTTCTCGGAGTGCGACGACCCCACCAGGCTACTGGCACTGACGAGGAAGGCTCTTCTCGATGCGGTTCAGCCCAAAGTCTCCTACGAGATAGACGTCGCGGCCCTGGATGGCGGCGAGTGCGGGCTGGGCGACGAGGTGGCGGTCGTCGATTCGAGCAGGACTCCCGAGTGGCGGCTCAGGGCTCGCGTCGTGAAGCGCGTGCGCGCGTTCGGCGATGCCGTCGTCTGCCGCGTGACCATCGGGACGGTGCAGCAGGTCGACTACGCGGTTACGAGCTCTCTTGCAGCCGACATTGCCGCCCTGCGGGACGACGTGGCGGGCATCGACGGCAACCTGAGCGTGGTGACCTCGGTGCAGGTCGTGGAGAGCACGGTGACCACCGCCATCGACAACCTGGACGAGCTGGCCGACCTCAACTTCTAGCTGCGCATGCCCGAAACCACCTTGCGCATGCGGGCTGGGATGGTGCGCGGGTCGACCCCGAAGGAGCGCCAGACCATAACCTCCATGCATGCGAATATGGCGAGGTAGCACACAACCGCGAGCGCCCATCCGCCTACCCCGATGCCGGGCGTGGCGAGCATGACGATGGCGACCGAGCTCGGCAGCAGGCACAGCAGCGCCGTCGCCATGCCGGGCGAGTACGGGTGCGGCAGGTTGTGTATCCTGATGCCCACGACGTGGATGACGGCCTCGAAGAACCCGAGGATGACGGGGATGCCCGCGAGCCAGGGCGCCCGCTCCCACAGCAGGAACGGCACGAAGGCGAAGAGCGCGATGGCGACCACCACCGCGCCATGTGAGAGGCCGGCCTGTTGCTGGGTGTAGCCTTCGATACCGAACTTCCTGGTCATGAGGTCGTAGAAGCCGCCCGGGAAGCGCATCTCCTCCCACTCGTGCAGGACGATGGCGACCACGAAGAAGCCGAGCGCCCTCTGTCCGGCGAGCATCGCGTCCCATGCGAGCGCCATGTAGGCCGCCACGGCGATCCCGGCCGCCGTGAGTATCCAGATGTTCGACTTCGCCCAGAGCTCCTTCATACGCAACCTCGCTTCCGAAGATTATCCGATACACTGTCTGATGATTAGCCTACGGCGTCTGGGATGCATCATCAACAGCCAATCCGGGCGCGAGTGTCGGACGATGGGAGGACTGCATGGCGAACAAGGACCCCGAGCGCAGGGCGGCGACTCGGCGGCGCATCATGGACGCATGCTGGAAGGCCTACGCGGCCGACCCCGCGCGGGCGGTGACGGTGAGCGCGATCGTGAAGGCAGCGGGCGTGCATCGCTCCACCTTCTACGAGTACTTCGACGACGCGCTATCGGTGATGAATGCCATGGAGGACGAGCTCGCGGCGGCGTTCGGCGCGGAGGCAGAGCGCGCCTTCGCCACCGGCGGAGCCGACCCGGCGGGCATCGTGCAGCGCGTGTACGTCGCTCACGGCGAGAGGATGTCGCTTTTGCTGGGTGATGCGGGCGACCCCGGCTTCTCCCGAAAGCTCAAGGACGCGCTGAGGCCAGTTGCGGAGCGCGGGCTGGGCCTGGATGGCGGGGCGTTCGACCCCTACCTGTTCGAGTTCGCGGCCTCGGGCATATTGGCGGCTGCGACGCTGTGGTACGAGCGCGGGCGCGATCTCGGCCCCGCAGAGCTCGGCGAGGGTCTGCGCTCGCTGCTGTCGTCCGTGCAGGAATCGGCTGCTCGGAATAGCTTGTGACGGGGCCGTAGCATCATCCTGCAATAGAAATGCGGGAGGTGCTTCGTGCTCGACGGATACGGACTTCATAAGCTGGTTTGGGACGCCTGCGACGAGCGTTTCGGCGACGTATTGGCGGCTTCCCTGCCGACGCTTGCGGGCGCGGGATTTCGCTTACTGTCAGACAGAACGGCGCAGCGGCCAACCTCACCGGCGCGACGGTCTACTTCGTGTGGAAGCACAAGGTGACCGGCGAGCGCGGGACCGAGCCCTTCTCGGCCGTCGACGCGTCTTCCGGGACGTTCGAGGTCTACTATCCTGCGGCGATGCAGGAGGCTGAGGGCGCCGTGCAGGCGCAACCGGACCACAAGGTCCAAAAGGCGATAAGGGCGACACAGGCGCAACAGGGGCTCAAGGGCCGAAAGGCGATACCGGCGATACTGGTCCACAAGGCTTGACCAGCCCTGCAGGCGTTGATGGCGTCTCTTGCACGCACAGCTGGAACGGCTCGGTGCTGACCGTAACGAGCGCGTCTGGAACCAGCTCTGCAGATCTTCGCGGACCGCAGGGCGTCCAGGACATCCAAGGCGAAACCGGGCCTCAGGGTGAAATCGGAGTGGCAACGGCACCGTGTGGTCGAGCTCGAATACCGGTTACTCGTACATGAGAATCGATCTTGTAACGCCCACCACAAAAGACGCAGGTAGATGGCTTATACCGTCTACCTGCTTTTGTTTAGGGCGCAAAACGGGACACCAAATAGGGCACATCTCATGGATGAGGTTGTTGTGGGCTGCGACTTGGTGGAAAATTGTTCGTAGGAACACAAGCGGCCCAAGGTTTCCATCGCAGTCCGTTCCATAAAGGGGACGCATCTCTAGTGCGACAACGAGAGGGGAACATAATCATGGCACACGACAACTCCTACGATAGCCTGTCCGACGAGGCAAAAGCGAAGCTCAAGGGCTGCGAGACGCCCGAGGAGGTTATGGCACTTGCCAAAGAAGAGGGCTATGAGCTTTCCAACGAAGAGCTGGAGGGCATATCTGGCGGCTGGGGCAAGCCGTGCCCCAACAGGGACTGGGGCTGTGATGCCGACGGATACAACCCGGGCGAGTGATTGGGCAGAGGCACCCGTCCGGTTGACGAACTGGACAGGTACCGTGCCCTGCAAATCGAATCGCTCTTAATGGATGAAGGAAGTTCTGGTGGACCGTAAAGTCAGGCTTTTTTGGAGCGGGGGCTGGGACTCCACATTCCGACTCCTCCAACTCTCCCAGGAAGATGGCCTTTCAATACGCCCCATGTACATCCGAGACCACAATAGGAAGGGCATGCCCTTCGAGCTCTTGGCCATGTGCAATATCCTGCAGGATGTCCGTGGCATAGCGAAAGCTCGTGTGCTGGACGTGGAGCTCTACGACCGCAACGCAATAGCCCACGACTTCCCTGACGATAAGATATCCGAGGCCTACGCAAGGCTCGCGGACGGTTTTAAGCTCGGCTACCAGTACGAGCTGTTCGCCTTGCTCTGCAAAGGGCTCGGCGTGCGCGTCGAGTGCGCCGTGGAAAACTCGCGACGCAGCAAGGCGAGAACCGCCATCAACGCGCAATGCCGGCTGGTGGCATGCGAGGAGGGACGTCTTGGGGCGGAGGTGCGCTATCGCGCCGTATCGAAAGGGAAAAGCACGGACGCGGAGCTAGTCTTCGGTCTCCTTGATTTCGGAACGCTGGGCGTGAGCAAACTCGATGCGCTGCAAGCCGCGGAACAAAACGGATGGATGCCGATCATGCGCAAGACTTGGTTTTGCCATACCCCGGTGAACGGAAAGCCGTGTGGCATCTGCAATCCCTGCAGAGACGCCATGAACGAGGGCATGGGATGGCGGATGCCGCTTTCGTCCCGGCTGCGATACCATATGTGGCATCTGCGTACGCGATGATGGCATCGCTGTTCTCAAAGTATTACGGCCGGGGCCATGGTGTCAACGTTGGCAACGATGCCAACTAGGGAAGAATCTTTAAGGGGTAATCGGCGCGCTCATCATGTCAGTCATTCAGATACCCCTCGTGGCAGGGATAATCGCCTCTTACGGCTTAGACGACAACATGGTGCAGCTTACCTGGCAATACGCCATAGGCATCATGATCGCCACGCCGTTCGGGCTCGTTTTCGGCCGACGTGGGCATGTGCGAGTTGATGTTCTCCAAAAACGCCACCGGGTCGCCCTAAACGAGCTCTACCGCTGTGGCGAGGCCCACATGCGCGCATCGAATAGCACTTAGAAGCCCGTCAGGTACCCCGACGTTCCCGCCGTATCTATGCGGAAGTAGGCGTACAACGTCTTATTGCTTGCCCACACGGTACCGTCTGCAACACCCGAGGACCTTATTGAGCTTGCGAAGGACGAGGGATACGACCTCAGCGACGAGGAGCTAGAGGCGATCAACGGCGGAGAAAAAAAGCTGGGGTGGAAGATGACAAGTGCGCCTGCCAACGAGCTGCCGTTGTCGTCCATTACGTCAATTTACGACATAGAGTCGTTCCGCTGGTCGGCGCACCCCATGTACCGCTACTGCGCCAACGACCAGATGGGCATCGTAACATGGTGCCGGTCGCGTTTAGACGAAAGCGAGTGGCGCGCGTAAACAACGGGCATTTTCCAGAATGCGGCACACGTCTAGAGGGCAACTCAGCGGACATGCTGGTAAGGGTAACGAACTCAGCTCATTGCAGAGCCAAGCCATCGGCCGGAATTCCAATATCGCTCAGGTTTGTCCAGCCGGACAAGGCCTTCGTGATTCTCTGATACCAGCCGCCATCTATATCTTTGAGCTTTTCTTCGTCCAGTTTATTCAGTACCATGGTACGCGCCTCCTTATTTTTTTAAATATAAGTACGGTGCATTCCCGTATCAATTACGAGGAGCCACAAATGGAGCGGAAAATCGTAGTGCACAGTCGGTTCAAAGGTGCATTCGCGGCAATTGCAGTCTCGCTGGCCGTCGTTTTACCTATAGCGGGATGCGCGCAAAGCACATCGGCTCCCAACAATGGGGGCAGCACAGATACCCAATCGAGATTCCTTACCAAGACGGTAGAGGTTGATGGCAGGCAGGGAGTCGCAACCGAAAACGGGCAGTATTGGATTAGCGGATCGACCGCCCTATCGAAATATGACGGCAAGTGGAACTGCATAAAGGTAAATAGCGCCCCCTTCGATAAGGGCTATGAGCTCGAGGTTAACCACATCGGCGACATTGACGTATACAACAACGAGGTGTACTGCGGGGTAGAGCTCTTCAAGGATGGCGTTGCCTCTAACATACAGATTGCCATCTACGACGGAGACACGCTGGAGCTCAAACGCACGTTTAACTTCGAGCAAAAAAGTGGCCAGGACGAGTGCAGTGGCATCTGCGTGAACCCCGATACGAGGGTCGTTTCCATGTGCGCATGGACTAACACTGGCAACCACATTTACAACTACAACCTCGATACGGGCGAATACCTGGGAAAAGTGCGACTCTCCCCTTCTCCAAAATGGATACAGGGAATCGCCTATTGCAATGGCACGTACTACCTTACCGCCGACGATGGCGATGCCGACAAGGACTCCCCGGACCATGTCTACTGCTTTGAGCTGCCTGATGGGGCATCCGAAGTTAAGGTGAGGCTCGCGGGGACACTCGACGACGTCCAACGACAAGGCGAGATCGAAGGTTTGAGCTTTAACAAGAGTTCGGACGAGATGCTCGTGCTGTACAACCGCGGCGCAAGAATCGTGCAGGGCATGCCGGTCGGCTTCTACGATGGCTATGACCACGAGATTCACGAGGTGTATTCGTACAGCACGAAACCATAGGCCCCAGACAATTGAATTGCGCAGAGCCAGCCTCATCTCGCCGATGACTGTCCGAAAACGGCGACTTACGCTTTGTTGTCGCGTCCCTACCTATCGCGGATGGTGTAGAAGGGGTCCTGCAGTTTGGCGAGCACCTCCGCCACGTTTTATTGCAAGAAGCACGGTGAGCCTACCAAGGCCTCGGCCACCTCCACGACGGCTGGGGTACCAAACTCCACGCGCTCGGTCTCTGCCAGCGCTTCGGCCCGGCGTTCGGCAAGCATCAAAACGTCCTCTCGCGTGATCGAGAAGCCGCTTGCAGTTAGACGCCCATTCACCTTGGCAAACATCGACTCCGCAACGCCCGCCGGCAATGCACGCCACATTCCAATCTCCATGAGCACACCCCTTCTAAAATTGCGGTCAATGCTTAATACCGCGAAGAGGAGCGCATTTCAAGACTACAAATAATGATGCATTTGTGGTATTGTGATACCCGATTCACGGGGCAAGGGAGCCCCGAGCCGACGACCATCCAAGGGGATGTCTTTTTGGTCATTGTTCTGTAGGGAACGCTAGAACCTAACGATTTAAGAAGGGCACATAGGTTGCCCCAGGTTTGTTGCGTTCCGAATCCCTGCACCAGTAACGGATTCTCATAGAACAGGACAAAAAAATGAATTTCCCGAAGGCAGGCACCTTCCCTCTATCCACCATGCGCAAGCGCAGCATGGGACCAAACCCGCTCAAGCTCTGCGAGGAGCTGCTCGGCTACGCAAGCATTCCGACAGGCTCAGTCGTGCTCGACCTCGGCAGCGGCGCGGGCCTCACGAGTGCCCTCATGGCGCGCGAGTATAGACTCATCGTATATGCCGCCGACCTGTGGAGCGACCCTTCCGACAACATGCGATTCTTCGAGGAATGCGGCCTCACCAACCGTCAGGCCATCCCGATAAAGGCCGATGCAACCGCACTCCCCTTCGCGCACGGGTTCTTTAAAGCCGTGGTATGCGTCGACTCGTACAACTACTTCGGCCGCGACCCGGGCTACCTTGGCAATCACCTGCTGCCGCTCGTAAAGCGAAGCGGCGAACTTCTTTTTGCCATACCTGGCATGACGCGCGACTGCCACGACAACCTGCCCGCGTGCCTGCTCGCGTCCTGGACCCCCGAGCAGCTCGACTACATGCACGACATAGGCTGGTGGAGGACCAACCTCTCACAGACGCAGGGCGTCGACATTCTCGATATGCGCGAGATGGCCTGCACACGCGAGGCGTGGGCAGACTGGATCGAATGCGATAACGAGTACGCCAAGGGCGATCGAGCCGCCGTTGAGACAGGCGCGCTCGACTACCTTAGCACCATCGCTGTGAGACTCAGACGCAGGTAGCGCAAAACACCTGCTAGAGAGCGATGACACGGACCGTGTCGCCAACGTGGCGGCACGGCTCTTTTCCAGTAGCCCCATGGCACGTACATTCGCCTTGCCATGGTGCCACCAACTGAGAGGAGAGTCGAAGTGAAAAAGATAACAATGATGCAAAAGGCAAACGGCGACCTCGTAGCGGGGACGACGCTGCTCGCCGCCAACGGAGACTCGGCCAACCTACTGCCCGACCTCGAGATGCACCTCAAGGGCCTTGCGGTCGGCACGCCGGGAGTCGTAATGTTTAGCCTGCTCATCCCCATCGTGCAGATGAACGGCGGCGGTAAGGTGGTCCGCATTACGGTTATAGTTGGGGTTATTGTAAATGCGGTGCTCGACATCTTGGCTGGCACACTCGGCTGGGGCATGCTTGGCATGGGGCTCGCAACCAGCATTTCTGCTTGGGCGGAGTACCTATTGCTGCTCGTCTACTCCCTCAGCTCGAAGTCTTCCGTTCACTTCTCGTACGAGGACGCCGATTGGTCCAAGTCCAATAAGATAAAAGCTGGCAAGCAATTTAGCGCTTGCCAGCTTTTTTATGACAGGTACAATTACCCCTGAAACCAAAATGGGGAGGTTTTATGGCAAAACGGACGGCGCTTCGCAACAGCGTGCTATCCGCGCTCGGACGCACGTATGAATTGCGGCAAGAAGATCTGGGCTCAGACGCTCACCTTTCTGCAAAGGGCATGACATTCGAAACCGAGAGTTGGAAAATCCCTGGGGTCGGCCACCTCTGCGTCATGCAGATGAAGGCGTTTTTGGGGCTCATGCGCATGGAGACGGTTATCGTAGCCCCTACAGATGTTGATGTCCCATTGTTCAACCTGGACTGGGTAAAGGCCTTTGGTACCGAGACTCAGATTGCCGAGTTGTACAACATGCAGCTAGTGCCCTGGCCAGACGAGTGCAACGACGCGTTTGAATGCGCCCGCAACCAATACGCAGACCTTCCTGACGCCCCAGCAGGGGAGCCCCATTGGTACGACGACATCTTGTATCCCTGCTCGCTCCACAAAAAGGGCAGGGGGCAAACGGAACGCATGTCAAACGCCGCCCAGGATTACCTCACGACCTATGTCGAACTGCTTGCGGCTGCACCGACCTGCAATCCCAAGAAAAAAGCAGCAAAGGTTCAGTCCTTCGCCGAGAGGCTGTTCGAAGAAGGCGGGCCGGCAGTCAACCAGGTTACCAAGCTCTTTGGCAAGCAAACGGCAAGGCGGGTCATTCTGCAGCACATGTACGGTGTCAAGGAATCCGAA
The DNA here is from genome assembly GCA_902793465.1 of uncultured Coriobacteriaceae bacterium. GTDB lineage: Bacteria > Actinomycetota > Coriobacteriia > Coriobacteriales > Atopobiaceae > RUG440. The sequence goes on from CADBDT010000008.1 coordinate 24,084, forward strand.
TAACTAAACCCTACACGGAGGTTAGCATGCTCTTGTTTTTGGCAATGTTCGTTGTTGCGCTCGTTTTTAGCAGTATGGGGTTTAAGAAGTACGTCTGGTTTATTTCGATTGGCTACGGCTTTGCCGTTGCGGCAATTGGCACAGCATTGCTTATTGCCGGACGCGCGCAACTAACTCCGGGAACAATATGCGCTTGCGTACTGTTTATTGTGTATGGTCTTAGGCTCGGAGGGTACCTCGCGTTTAGGGAATTACGATCCTCGAGCTACAACTCAAAGATGAAAACAGAAATCAAGAGCGGCAAGGGTATGAGCATAGCCGCCAAGTGTGCCATTTGGATTAGCGCTGCCCTCCTCTACACTTGCGAGACCTCCCCCGTTATCTTTAGGTTCGTTAACGGTTCCGGGACCGACGCCCTGCTCGTCGTTGGGCTAATTATTAGCGTTGTGGGCCTTATTGTTGAATCCGTTGCGGACCTGCAAAAAAACGCAGCGAAAAAGGTGAATCCACGCCGCTTTGTGGACACGGGACTGTATCGCATAGTTCGTTGCCCAAACTACTTTGGCGAGATGCTGTTTTGGACGGGCGTATTTGTTAGCGGCATTACGATCTACGTTGGTCCCCTACAGTGGATTGCGGCACTCCTCGGCTATATAGGCATCATCTACGTCATGTTTGGCGGGGCCCGCAGGCTGGAGATCCGCCAGAACAAGTCGTACGGAAACGACCCGCAATACCAACGCTATGTTAAAACGACGCCCATCATGATTCCGCTTATCCCTCTTTACAGCGTCGAAAAACACAAGTGGCTGGTGGCGTAAAGAGCAAAGCAACCGCGTATGCCGTGACCTGCCAATCTCTGCCAAGACCTGCCCCTAAACAAAGGCCGAAACATCGTGGTGCCATGGATAAGCGCCGGGAGGTTTCGACCTTTGTTTAGGGGCAGGTCTTGATAGGTTACTCTGCCAGCAGCTCCTCCAGGGTTTCGAACAGCAGATCGGGCTCGACCGGCTTCGAGAGATGGGCGTTAAGTCCCGCCTGCATGCTGCGCTGCACGTCTTCGTCAAAAGCGTTTGCGGTAAGCGCGATAATCGGGATGGTTTTGGCGTCCGCCTGGCCTGTGGCCCTTATGGTCCGCGTCGCTTCCAGGCCGTCCATCTCTGGCATACGCAAATCCATTAGAATGGCGTCGTAATAGCCTGCCCCATGATCTTGGTACATCTCTACCGCAACTTTGCCATTCTGCGCGTGATCCACGTCCATTTCCCGCATAGACAGCACCATCATCATTATTTCTGCGTTAACCATCATGTCTTCGGCAAGCAGTATGCGACGGCCTTTAAGGTCCACCGTAGAGCGAGACGAAACGGGGTTCTTCTTTCGAAACGCCGCGCGGAACTCGTCCAAAACCGTGCCGGCAAACAGCGGTTTGGAGGCAAAGGTATCCACTCCGGCCTCGCGCGCCTCCCCCTCTATGTCTTCCCAATTGTAGGAAGTAAGAATAATGATGGGCGTATCCTTGCCCACGGTCGAGCGGATTTGCCGGGTCGTCTCTACCCCATCCATACCCGGCATCTTCCAGTCCACAAGAATGAGGTTGAAGTCCTCTCGGCGAGCATGGCGTATTCTTACCAGCTCCACTGCTTCTTCGCCAGAAAGTACCGTCTCGCACGTAATTCCCATATGACTCAGGACGAGTTGTGCATGGTCGCACGCAATGCGGTCGTCGTCGATTACCAGCACGCTCATCTCGTGTGGATGCAGCTCGAACTCATCCGCTTCGCTCATTGGGTGATCGGCTTGCATTAGGGTAACGGTCACGACAAACGTCGTTCCTACGCCCTTTTTGCTTTCCACCTCAATATGTCCGTTCATGAGCTCAACGATGCTCTTGGTAATGGGCATACCCAATCCCGTACTGCCATAATTGCTGGTTGAGGTGGAGTCCTCTTGGCTAAAGGCATCAAAGATGTGGGGCAGGTATTCCTCGCTCATGCCAATCCCGGTGTCACGGATGGTAAAGCGCAGCGTAGCCTGGTGGTTAAGCCTGTTTACGTCTTCGATGGTAAAGCCAACCGCGCCACCTTCCGGAGTAAACTTTACCGCGTTACCCAAAATGTTGATGAGCACCTGGCGAAGCTTCATGTTGTCGCCAATGTAGCTGTCCTCAATCTGCCCAACAGTCCTGCAATCGTATTGCAGTCCCTTGTCGTTGCATTGCCCGCTCACAATCGTGTTTATTTGCTCCAACATCTTTGCGAACGAGAATTCCTCGCTCTTAATTACCATGCGACCAGACTCAATGCGGCTCATGTCCAAAATGTCGTTTATGATTCCCAGCAAATGATGGGCCGACATCCCTATTCGCTCCAGGTACTCCCGCGTTTTAGCAGAAATCGTCGGGTCGTTTAGCGCAATGTTGTTTAGGCCTATTATGGCGTTCATCGGGGTTCTAATTTCGTGGCTCATGTTAGAAAGGAACGCCGTCTTGGCCTTGTTGGCCTGATTCGCCTCCTCAAGGGCCGCGTTCAGCGATTCCTGCTGCTGCGCCAACTTGCTGAACATATCTTTTTGGTCGGTAATGTCCAAAAACACACCCACATAGGTAATTGGCGAGCCGTCTTGCCTGCGCGTAGGCTTTCCAACTGCGCGGTACCAGCGGTAACCCCTGTTCTTTGTGAGGAGCCGGTATTCAACGTCGTAGGTCATTTTGCCGGTATAGTCGGCAATCGTTTTGTTGAACTCCTTAAGGACGCGCTCTTTGTCGTCGGGATGCAGCAGGTCGGACCAGGATTCCAATACGCCAGGAAAGTCGTCCCAGTCGTTATAGCCCAGCATCCGACGAAACTCGTCACTCCAGTTAACACTGGTCATGGCTCCAGATTCGTCGAAGTCCATGGTCCACTTACCCGAACCGAGCATCTCGTGAATCGTATCCAAGGACGCCGCCTCGTTCCGAAGCTGTTCGTAGAGCGCGTTTTGCTCCTCTGAATCCGCGGTGTGCTCCATGAATTGTCCCTTCATATCGCTATACATAATATCGTAGTGCATGGCCAAGATTCTGCAAGGGCGCTTTGCCGCAAGTCCGCTGATGGTTGGACGCGACCAAGAGCTCGTGCAGGGCTTACGGTTGTTCGCCCTTGCTGACTACAATGCATACGTTGGCTACACCGACTTTCCCAATAATTTTGGAGAACTCGTTTCCCAGCTGTTCGTATCGCAGCGAGAATACGTGAATAAAATTGCCTCGGCCTGACCTATCAAGGGGGAGTATCCCTCTTGATAGGTGCCTATCAAGAGGGATACTCCCCCTTGATAGGTCCGAATGCTACAATACTCTTGCTAAGGCGGGGCCGCAGTTTACAACAGCCGAACAATTGTTGCGCGGTTCCCATGCGATCTGCTCATGGGTAAGACAGCGCACAAGCTTGCCCAACGCAATTAGATTGGACAAACGTATGGCAGAAATCGACATTTTGGAAGTGACGCGCAACGCTGTTTCCGATGGATTGCTCGACGAACAAGACGTCGAAACCATTCTTTTGGCAGCGCGCGAACGCAGCGAGGAGCAGCCACTCACTACCAAGGAACGCTCCGAGATCATGATGATCGTGCGTAACCGCACAAAAGGGTTAGCCTTCGACAAGCTTCCCATGCCACTACGTGTTTTTAGCATCCTCCTAATTGCGGGGAGCATTCTGAGCATAGTCGCTGCCGTCATGGCCCTGCTTCCCCTTATAAACAGTGGATGGCTGCAAGAGCAACTGGGAAAAATAACCATAACCACTGCAGTGGTCATTATCTTGGCTTCGGTCTGCGCATTTGCTTCCTCGGTAATTTCTTTCCTTGTGGGATACCGCCTTATAAAGGGACGGCGAGGAGCCGCCAGCGCCCTCATTAACGTGAACATAGGCGTAACCGTAATCTCATTGATTTGCGAGTTTATGCTGTATGGCATAGGCTGGGTTCTTCTGTTCAACTTTGTTACGTTGGCGGTGCAAATTGCGCTTTCGGCTTACCTCAATCCCTCGCTAACAAACGAGAACAACCTTAACGCGGGTCTTCGAAAGCTGGATACGGAGGTTCATGCAAAGCAAGGCACGCTTGGCTTGGCCGACCCGGGCGAAGGCTACATACGTCTCGACTTCTTTAACCTGTTCTGGATATTTATGGTGGGATGCGTCGTTGGCCTTTTTGTAGAGATCATCTTCCATATGGTCGTTGTTGAGCCTGGCGTCTATCAGGATCGCGCTGGCCTGCTCTGGGGTCCGTTCTCCCCCATCTACGGCATTGGCGGCGTGCTTATGACCATGGCGCTCAACCGCTTCAAAGACCGCAACATCATATTCATATTTATTGTGTGCACCATAATTGGCGGTGCCTTTGAGTACTTTGTTAGCTGGTTTATGGAAGTGTCGTTTGGCGCAACGGCCTGGGACTACTCCAACGAGTTCCTTGGCGACATATTTGGCGGGCGCACCTGCCTGCTCTTTGCCTCCATGTTCGGTTTTCTTGGCACGGTGTGGATCAAGCTGCTGCTGCCAATATTCCTTAAGCTCTTTAACGCCATTCCTTGGAAGTGGCGCTACAGCGTAACTGCCGTATGCGCTACTCTAATGCTCATTAATTGCGTTATGACCCTGCAGGCGCTCGACAATTGGGGCGCACGCCGAGCGGGACACGTGCCACAGCCAGGCATCGAACAGTTCTATGCCGAGCACTTTAACGATGAGTACATGCAAAATCGCTTCCAGTCCATGACCATCGATCCCAACAAGTCGGTCCGCGCATAACACCAGATAACCAACGGGTCGAGCTAACCGCGGCCACAAGCAAGGGACTATCCCTTGCTTGTGGCTCTATTAATACTGAAGGCGTGTAGATTAGCTCGAATCGTGAACGACCGCAGTTGTCGTGCATCTAAACGTAAGTATTCACTACAATAAGCGCCGCACACCATAAGTTTTTATGATAAAAAGTAAGGAAAGGCATGTCTGACTACATAATTGCAACCGCCTCAACGTCCGACCTTCCGCGCACGTGGCTCGATGAACACCACATTCCCTTTATTGCCTATAGTTATACCGTTGGCACCACGCCTTACCAAGACGACTGCAAAGAAGAAAGCCGCGAGGCCGTCTATGCGGGAATGAGGTCGGGCGATCTTCTGCATACGTCTATGATCAACGAATTTGCCTACGTCGAATTCTTCCGCGAGCTGCTGCAGACGGGCAAGGACGTCGTGTTTTGCGACATGTCGCAAGAGATGTCCACCTCCTACGCAAATTCGATAAACGCAGCCGAGAAGGTACGTGCCGAATTTCCCGACCAGCAGTTTTACCTCATGGACACGCGTTGTATTTCCGGCGGGCTGGGCACACTGGTCTACGAGATGGTTCGCCGCAAAGAGGAAGGCGCGAGCTTTGACGAGGTAGTAGCGTGGGGCGAGGCAAACAAACTCAACATTGCCCATCGCTTTACAGTTGACGACCTAAAGTACCTGAAGGCAGGCGGTCGCGTATCCAACGCATCGGCGCTCATTGGAACCATGCTTAGCATTAAGCCGGTTCTCTATGTGCCAGACAAGGGCACGCTCGACGTGGTGAGCAAGGTGCGCGGACGCAAGTCGTCGCTCAAGACCATCCGTGACAGCATCCTAAACGACCTTGCGAAGATTGACCCAACGGGCGTTGAGTTTCATATCCTACATGCCGACTGCAAGAAGGATGCCGAATTCATACGCGACGAGATTAAGGCCGCCTATCCGCAGGTGGGAAACATCTCCATTACCTCGCTTGGCGTGGTAATTGGCGCTCACTGCGGCCCGGGCCTGCTGGCCGTATTCTACCTGTGCGACGGCCGCATGCCCGCATAGACAAGAAGTCAATCCGTGAACGGGGGACGTGTCAGGTGTTCATTTTTGAACACCTGACACGTCCCCCGTTCATTCGCAATCCATCTGCAAAAAGTACGCGAGGGCAACGTTTCGCTGCGCTTGGGCGTTGAGCGTCGCCACAACTATCGCATTCTGCGGTTCGGACGTCTTGCTTAACGACTCAATGAGCTCGAGTGCCGAACGCTCGGCTTCCTCAAAGTATTCGCAAAAGGCGTCGTACGTCTCTTCCAGCGTGTTCTCTGCAAGTCTTTTGGCCAATATCTGCCGTATTATCTCCAGGGGAAGCACTGGCTTGAGGGCACACACCACAATCAAGCAGGCTAGATGCGGGCGCCCGTACTTCTTCTTTTGTGGAGGAGGCACGACCCCCGTCTTTACATAGTTGTTTACCATCGACGTCGTAAGGCCCCGCTCCCCTGGCGCTACGGGTTGCCCCAAATATCGCTCCATGAGCGAGATAACCTGGTCCATATAGAGCCCAAAGTCGGGAAGCTCGTCCCACCGCGGCAATGTGCGCGCTTCATAGGCACACGAGCCGCAAGCAGAGTCAAATTCCTTGTTGTCCTTCATACGCACATCCCGTCACATTGAAACATGCCTGTCCTTATTCTACTTATTACCTTATCTAGTTTTCAACTCTAGATATGGTATTATATATAACTATAAGGACTGAGAAACACGCGAGCATTGTTTGGGTGATTGCCATGGAGAATGCGATGTCTAGGATCTCGATTCCAAACTACAGCGTTGGTGAGGAGCTTGTAAACTCCATCACGCATGGAATAGGCGCTCTCTTTAGTGTGGCGGCCCTCATCCTTATGGTAAACAGGGCACACAGCGCTCTATCGCTAACCTGCGCCTGGGTATTTGGCATATCCATGATATTGCTGTACACCGTATCGTGCGTATACCACGCGCTTCCCCCCACGCTCATGGGCAAACGCGTGCTAAGGGTAGTCGATCACTGCAACGTGTACCTTCTTGTGTTTGGCACCTATGTTCCCGCTGCGCTGCTTGGCGTTGGTGGACCGCTTGGTTGGACGCTCTTTGGCATAGTCGCCCTGTTTACGGTGCTCGGAATCACATTCTCTGCCATAGATGTGGACAAGTACACAAAGATCCAGGTGGCATGCCATCTAATTAGCGGTTGGTCGTTTTTGGCGGGACTTCCCACCTTGGCTGCCACGGCAGGCATCACCTGCGCGGTGCTCGTAGTGGCAGGAGGCGTCTCCTATACCGTCGGATCGGTGCTCTACGGCCTGGGCAAAAACCGGCCGTACATGCACAGCGTGTTTCACGTCCTGTGCCTTGTGGGCACCTTCCTGCACTTTTGGGCAATCTATGCCTACCTGCTCTAACACGAGAAGAGAAGACCCTAAAGAAGAGCCGAATCCGCGAGACACCATGGAAAGCGCCGTGCTCAGACAGTCCTCGCGCGATAAGCTCCCACGAACCTTCTCGGTTGCCCGCGCTGCGGAACTGCGCGCGGCCGCTTTCCATGGTGTCTCGCGGATTCGGCTTTTCTTTTGGGACAGTCCCTTCTTGTTGCCCCTCAACGCAAAGCTTCCTACCAGACTCCCAGGCCGCGGGCAACTATGGTTATGAAGTCTTGCACGTTGGTTACCACCGTGGTTGCGGAAAGGCTGCCGCGATCGAGGAGCTTGTTTACCACAAACTCGTCTGCGTCCACCGCGTAGAAGTACACGGGACGGACCGTGTTGTTGACCACGCGATACGAGGGAACCATGTTTCCCGTGGCAATGGTGTGTAGCATGGTGGCAAGGCAGATTACGGTGGTGGCATCGCGCACCATGTCCCTCATGGCCGCTTGCCCGGCATAGGCATCCCCCACTACCTCGGGCAGCGGACCGTCGTCGCGGATGGATCCCGTAAGAACAAAGGGAACGTCGCGCTGTACTAGGCTCCACATTATTCCGTCATGGATGTTGTGATCCTTCACGAACTGCGGAATGGAGCCACTTCTACGCACCTCGTTTATTACATCCAAGTGGTTATAGTGGCCGTTTTTTACCGACTCTTGGGTGTAGATGTCCTGCCCGAGCGCCGTGTGGAGCATCGAAGCCTCAAGGTCATGCGTGGCCAATGCGTTGCCTGCCATAACGCCTTGCACATAACCCGCCTCAACAATGCGCTGCATCGCAAAGCGCGCGTCGTGGTCGAACGCAAACGCAGGACCCATAACCCACACTATCTTCCCGTGATCGCGCTCGTACTTAAGCAGCTCGAACAACCGGTCGTAGTCGCGTGCAAACGCCGTCTCGCGACTTCTTCCCTGCCTGAACACAAACTTGTCGGAGCTCTTTGCAGCCCTTGGGTCCACAAATCCATCCGTATGGACGTAGATGCCCTCCGACCCGTCTTCCGTGCGACCCAAGACCACCTGGTCGCCCTCCATCAGGTTACGGTTTTCGACCACCAGCAGCTCGCCATCTGGGCTAACCACAACAGAAGAGTCCATCCTGCTGTCCTTGGCCAGCCTCCATGTTCCTGCGACCTTAACGTATTCGGGATACATCGAGGTGCTGTGGTAACCACGTGGCGCAACGCCGTTGGCCTCCACCCTGGCGGTTGTGGCATCGGGAGCGTTTAGGAACTCCTCACGCTCGAAATCTGGCGCATAGTAGGTAGGCAGGGAAAACTTCACGATTACTCCTCCACATTAAAACGAGCCTTCATTATGCCACAGCCCGCGCTATCTCTGAAGCTCCTCCAAAAACGCCTCGCCGTAGCTCGCAAATTTCTTTTGTCCTACGCCAGAAACCTGCAGGAGTTCCTCCTCCGTCTGGGGACGCATACGCACCATGCCCTTGAGGGTCTTGTCGGAAAACACAATGTAGGGCGGCATTCCGGCATCGTCTGCAATCTGCTTGCGAAGCGCTCGCAGGCGATTGAAAAGTTCCTCGTCCTCCCCCTCCAAAGTCTCGTTGTCCATAGCTCCAGCACTTGTTCGCACATGGGCACGCGTCGTTTCCAACTCCTCCAGAGGCGAAGGTCCCAAGTCCTTGTTTGGCTCCTCCCAGCCACATACGGAGCACGTTGTGCACTTTTGGTCCACCCCATCGAACTGTTGGCCAAAGTAGCGCAAGATCCTGCGCCTTAGGCAGGACGTACTCATGGCATAGCCAATCATGGCACCGAGCAGGCGGTTGCGGTTGTCTATAAGGGCGTTGCATTCTACCTGCTGCAGGCCCTCGGGAAACTCGGTCCTGTCTATGAGGTAATGGGCCGTGCGTATGTCTCCCTTGCTCCATAGCAGGTGACATTCGGCCGGCTCCCCGTCACGTCCCGCACGTCCAGCCTCCTGGTAGTACTCCTCGAGTGACAAGGGCATGCCGTCGTTTACCACAAACCTCACATTGGACTTGTCTATGCCCATGCCAAAGGCGTTTGTTGCCACCATAACCTGCACATCATCGCGGGCAAAGCTCTCTTGGGCCGCGCTGCGTTCTTCGTTGGAGTACCCCGCATGATACGAGGTTACGCTAAAGCCCTCCAGCTGGAGCTTGTCCCACAGCTCGTCCACGCGCTTCCGCGTCATGGCATACACGATTCCGGACTCGCCCTTATGCCTGCGCAGGTATTGCACGAGCCATCGCTCTCGCTCGCGCGGCGTAAGCATGTGGGTGGCAAGCCGCAGGTTGGGGCGATCAAAACCGCTAACCTGCACAAGAGGGTCTTGCAGCCCCAGCAAATACGAAATGTCGCCGCGTACGCGATGGGTAGCCGTGGCGGTAAGAGCCGCGACCACTGGTCGATGCGGAAGCCGTTCCACAAACTCGCGAATCGCACTGTACGCCGGCCTAAAGTCCTGGCCCCACTGGCTCACGCAGTGTGCCTCGTCCACCGCCAAGAGCGGCACGTTTGCCGCCGCGGCAAACTCCACAAAGGCCGGGTCGCTCAGTCGCTCTGGAGCCACATACATAATGTCGTACCATCCCTCGCGCGCCCGTCGCAGCACTTCGGGCCGCACGCGAGGCTTGAGCGTGGAGTTAAAGTACGAGCCTCGAATACCAACCTCTCTAAGCGAGCGCACTTGATCGTCCATAAGTGATATGAGGGGCGAAACCACCAGCGTAAGCCCAGAAAACAACACAGCAGGCACTTGGTAGCACAGGGATTTGCCAGCACCGGTAGGCATTACGGCAAGGGCATCGCGACCTTCTAGAAGCGCCTGAATTACCTTTTCCTGCCCTGGCCTAAAGTCATCGTACCCAAAGCGCTCCTTTAGCACGCTGCGCGCATCTTCCATGGTTGGGCTCGGCATGGCATTACCCCCTTTCCCGTTGGGATGCCAAGCATACTACGCAAGGGGCTCTCAATCCAGCCAATTGTGTCGACCTGTTTTGAAGAGAGAAATATTGTGATATAATTGTGCACGATTATTTGAGGAAATAGAGGTTATTATGGATACATTCGATTCCTTGGCACTGGACAACCAACTGTGTTTTCCGCTGTACGCTGCCTCAAAGGAGCTCACGCGTAGATATAAGCCGTTTTTGGATCCGCTTGGCCTCACGTACACGCAATATGTGGCAATGATGGCCCTATGGGAACAAGACGGTGTTGCCGTAAAGGATCTTGGCAAGCGTCTGTACCTGGACTCGGCTACGCTCACTCCCCTGCTCAAGCGCCTGGAGTCGCATGGGTACGTATTGCGCCAGCGCTCGAAGGAGGATGAGCGATCGGTGCTCATCTACCTTACCGACGAGGGCCGTGCCCTGCGCGAGAAGGCCTTGGAAGTCCCAAGGTGCATTGGCGGATGCGTTCGCATGAATCGCGACGATGCCTTGCAGCTCAAGACGCTTTTGGAGCAGCTGCTGCGGTCGATGGATTCCAACGACTGATTAGCTAATCGAAAATGGGCGTAGCAGGTGCTTGAAAAATGTTACAGCCTAAATACGGAAAGCGTATCGAAATAATGTGGCTATAGAATAGCCCCCATATGTGCGGTACTGGCACGATGCCTTGGCCGTGCGCGAGTGTAAAAGGGAGGCAGTTATGAAAAAGCCGCAAGACATCCTTACGGCACCTCACGAGGAGCTGGAGGCGCTCCAGCTCGAGGGAGTAAAGAAGACCGTTATTGACTGTTATGAGAACGTTCCGTTTTATCATGACCTGTTTGACGAAGCCGGATTCGATCCTTACGCGGTCGAGACGCTTGCAGACATTGCCAAGGCACCATTTACCACCAAGCAGGACCTGCGGGACAACTATCCCTTTAATATGTTCGCCGTACCCATGGACGACGTTCGCGAGATTCACATGTCGTCTGGTACCACCGGCATTGCGACCGTAGGTGGCTATACCGAGCATGATCTGGACATCTGGAGCGACTGCTTTGCGCGCGGAATCTGGTATGCCGACGGAGGCCCCTCCGACATTGCCCACATATGCTACGGTTACGGCCTGTTTACCGGCGGACTTGGCGCGCACTACGGCTGCGTGAGGGCTGGCTGCACCACCATTCCCATGAGCGCGGGAAATACCGAGCGCCAGATTCGCATTATGCGCGAGATGGGCTCCACCATCCTGTGCTGCACGCCCAGCTATGCCATGCACCTTGCCGACACGGCCCTTGCCATGGGCATCGATCCAAAGAAGGAGTTCAAGCTTAGGGCAGGCATCCATGGCGCGGAGGCGTTTAGCGACAACTTCCGCCGCGACCTAGAGAAGAAGCTTGGATACAAGGTTCTGGACGTCTATGGCCTTACCGAGACCATGGGACCTGGCGTCGCAATTGAGTGCATGGAGCAAAACGGGCTTCATCTGGCGGAGGACCACTTCTACGCCGAGATCATTGACCCCAAGACGGGAGAGGTGCTGCCCGACGGCGAGTGGGGCGAGCTCGTTCTTACCACGGTTGACCGCGAGGCCACACCGGTAGTTCGCTACCGCACGCGCGACATTACGCGCATCCTGCCTGGTCCCTGCAAATGCGGAAGGACGCACAAGAGGATCGACCGCCTGCACGGCCGCACCGACGACATGCTCATCATTCGCGGCGTAAACGTGTTCCCAAGCCAGATTGAGGACGTAATGAAGACCTTCGACCAGGTTTCGTCCTGGTACCAGATCGAGCTCACGCGCAAGGGGCATCTGGACGTGGTTACGCTCAAGGTGGAGCCCAATCCCGACTTCGACTTCGACGAGGTACGCGCCATCGAGCAGCTCCAGCGCGAGATGCAGTCGCGGCTTAAGAGCGCGCTCTCCGTTGGCATTCGCGTACGCGTTGTGGAGCCGCGCTCCATACCGCGCTCGGAGGGCAAGGCCGTCCGCGTGGTTGACAACAGAGGAGATGACCAGTAATGCTCAAGCAGGTTACGGTATTCCTAGAAAACAAAAAGGGACGCTTGTCCGAACTCACGCGCGTACTGGCCAATGCTGGCATAAACATGTATGCGCTTACGATAGCCGAGACAAGTGACTACGGCCTAGTGCGCATCGTATGCGACAAGCCCGAGGAAGCGGTGGACGCCTTGCGTGCCGCCAACCTTCGCGCGTTGGTTACAAAGGTGCTTGCGGTCGAGGTACCAAACCGCCCTGGCGGTCTTGCGGAGCTTCTGGAGACCTTCGATTCGCTGGACCTCAACATCGAGTACGGCTACTGCTTCTCGGTCGGCAAGACCGAGGCTGTGGACGTCCTCAAGGTGTCCGAAATCGAAACAGCCGCAAAGAAGATAGCCGATGCGGGCTATCGTGTTGTTACCGCAGACGACTTGGCATAGGTATAAAAAGCTGACAGGGTCTCAGGAAGACTGTCGCAGGTGTAAAAGGCTGACAGGGTTTCAGGAGCCCTGTCAGCCTTTTTGTGGTCAGACGCACGCAAAGATGCGCTAAGCTAGAGAAGGCAATACTTACGAAAGGAACTCCCATGAGGTGGCCGTGGACAAGGAAGCCAAAAGTTGAGCCTTCCATCCCTGCAGGCGCCATTCGAAAGCGCCTTACCTACACCGGTAAGGTTCAGGCGGTTGGCTTTAGGTTTACTGTTGACGGATGTGCCCAGGAAGCAGGGGTAACCGGCTGGGTACGCAACATGGACGACGGGTCGGTAACCTGCGAGGTACAAGGCACGTCGGAGCAGGTATCCACATTCATGCGGCTTGTTCAGGAGGCAATCGACAATCCCAAGACGTGGATTGAGGGCAGGCTGAGCAACGCAGTGGCCATCGAACCCAAACCAGACACTAGATTCTCCATTCTCAACCTATAGAAGGGACAACGTATGGGTGCATTATTCGAAGGCGTTCTGGATGCAGCTCTCGGGCACGGACAGGCAATCATAGAAAGGCTGGAGTCGGCAACGCGCCATCGGCCACACGACTACTACTATGGATGGCACACGCTGCGAGACATCTATCAGGTAGCCACCTCTGGCACCACAATGTGGCTCCTGCACAAGCACAAGCGCCTTGCACTCCCCTTCTCCATAGCATCAACCGCCGTAACAGCTGGGCTTTCTGCCATATCAGCCTGGCGCGACCCGCTTCCCAACGACGATGGCGAACAGCCAAAGGAGCAAACGATTGGCGACAAGGTAGCAGATGTTGTTTCGTACACAATACCAAGCCTGGTCGGCACGCTCTCGCTTGCACTTAACCCAGACTCTCGCCAGCTGCTAGACCAGCCCATGGACCTAGCTCCACGCGATCCGTCCATTCCCTTTACGGTTGGGGAGCACATACGCAACGGAGTGTCGCTCTATGCCACATACACAATTGTGGGCCATTGGCTAGAGATGGCATTTTGCCAGCTGATTCGCCTTGGAGTCATGGGTGGTGACTACGACAGGTCCAATGCCATGCTCTGGGATTGGTGGTTGCATCCCTTCCCGGCGGAGGGCATTGCCGGCGTCCTGATTGCGGGTGTGCTTTCTCCGCTACGCGAGGTCCTGCTCAAGACGTTTGGTGGGCGCCTGTTGCCGGCGGTTGCCGTAAGCTTCCTTGCAAACCAGATCGTCTGCACCTCCATCGACTACCTTACCGGCATGGTAGCCAATCGCAACTACGAGCTGTGGGACTATCGCAACATGCCCTTTAACTTCCAGGGGCAAATTTGCCTGCAAAACTCGCTGGTTTACTCCATCGCCGCAACCCTCGTGGCATGGATCGCATACCCCGCACGTCAGAGGTGGCTCTCTCGCCTACCGTCCGACGTGGCAAACGCAGGGTTCTCCGCCATTCTTCCCACGTACGCATACCTCTGCCTGCTCTACTTCCTGTAGCAAGGGTACGAGTCGAAAAAGGTACGTCACGGGGTGCCGTGAGGGGATGTTAAGGGTCTGGGGCGCTGTGCACATAGGGGATACTCCCCATCGGGTACATCGCGAGCAGGGCTTCCGTTGGAGTCCGGCTCATCCGCGATGTACCCGCAGGGGAATATCCCCTATGTGCACAGCGCTAACTTAATGGCGTTGGGATGCTCCCCACTACAACACGACGTTTTCAAAGTGACCCTTACGCCTGGATGTCCCACAGACGTATTTCGGCGCTTGGCGCCTCTACCTCAACGGAGTAGGTCTTGGGATAGTAACGTGTGGAGAAGGCCAGGATGCCGTCGTTCACAAAGACCTCGATGGACGAGGCGTCGCCCACCACGCGAACCTTGTTGAGGTAGTCCAGACGCTCGAAGCGCTGCATGCGGCCGGCGCCAACGGACTTCTCGTCCTGGTCTGTAAAGCGCATGGCAAAGCGGCCCTTTTCCCACGTGAGTACCAGTTCCTCGGCAATCGTTGCCTTAAACTCCCTGCTCTGAATGCCTACGACCTCCATATCAAAGCACTTTGTGCCCTCGGCAGAAAGCGAGGCGTTGGAAAAGCGTCCGTTGTGACGATACCGCTCCAGCTCGCGCACCGGCATTTGCAGGATGCGGCCGTTGCGAGCGGTAATCTCGCGAGGGATGGTAAAGCAGTGCTGCCAGCCATCATCCACGGTAAGGTTGGAATAGTACTTCTCGTCCGGCATGCCCATCCAGCCTATTAGAATTCGGCGACCGCCGGCCGTAGCAAACGTTTGAGGAGCATAGAAGTCAAACCCGGCATCCCAGAGCGCAAACGGGTTGAGCTTGCACTCTCCCAGAATGTCGCCGTGCAGTACAAAGTATCCGGACGCATACACGTTGCGGCGATCCCAGTCCTCGCCCGAAAGGCCCTGCGGCGAAACCGAGAGTACCTTGGCAATGGGATCCGTATGCCTGCGGGCGTCATCGGTAACCTCAAAGTAGTCGGGGCACTCCCACATGTAGCCAAAGGGCTCGTCGGAGGTAATGCGGTTTACCAGACGCCAGGCATCCATGTCGTCAGACTCGAACACCAGCACCTCGCCCGTGTCGTTTTTCTTGCGTGCACCCTGTACCATGTAGTACTTGTCGCCAGAGCGCCATACCTTGGGGTCGCGCACGTGATTGGTGTCGTCCGCGGGATAGTCGGCATTGTCGAGCACGAGCTTCTTGTGCGAGAAGTGCGTGCCATCCTTGGACGTCACATGAATGGTGTTTGCCTCGCGTCCGGTGATAACGTAGTCGTATCCCTCGTCGTCCTCGCGCTTTACGTTTCCGGTGTAGAACACGTGCAAGGTGTCGTCCTCCACCAGAGCGCTGCCAGAATACACGCCGCCCACGTCAAACGGCTGGTCGGGGTAAAGTGCGGTGCCCTCGTATTCCCACATTACCATGTCGTCACTCGTGGAGTGACCCCACATCTTTATGCCGCCTTCGGCATTAAAGGGCGAGTACTGGAAGTACGCATGAAAAACGTCTCCGAGCTGGGCAAGCCCGTTGGGGTCGTTAAGCCAGCCCACCGGAGGGGTAAGGTGGAAAAACTGGGCATAGCGTCCCTGATTTGCAGTGCTTTCTACGATCTTTCGTAGTGTGTCGAGGTCGGCGGCAAGCGGATTGCTCATTATGGCTCCTTGCACATGGATGGTGGATAATGCGGACGATCTCTATACCATTGTATTTTAATCCATAACAAGGAGCGCATCCTCCACGGGATGGGTAGACGTTAAGTTAGATTAAGATTTGGATGGCTGGGAGTCCCTTGCAACGAAGGGGTACCCCCTTCGTTGCAAGGGACTTTCGGACATACCGTGGGAGAAACAGCAGACTACAATGGCTATTTAGACCTAAAGGCTCCGCTTGTGGTTCCTGGAGCAGCGCTACCTTTGGGCAGCATTACGATTTGGATGGCCTCCAAGCGCTTGGCCATACCCGCAGTACCCGATTGCTCGCCGTTCTTGGCCCAACCCATCCATCCAAAGGTCTGCGCATGCACGCGGTACCAGATGTCATACTTGCTGGCCATCGTGCCCGTAAGCTGTATCTGGATTGCCTCCAGACGCTTAGCCTGGCCTGAGGTGCCGCTCATGGCGCCATTGCTCTTCCAGCCCTGCCAGCCGTAGGTCTGCACGTGGGTGCGGTAGGTAATACCACCCGAATACGTGGGGCTTACCAAGCTAATGTTTATGCCCTCCAGACGCTTTGCAGACCCAGTCGTACCACTTGTGAGCCCATTGAACGTGTATCCCTGCCATCCAAATGTTTGAACATGAGTGCGGTAGGTAACCTGCGCCAAAACGAACGGTTGCGCCGTGGACCCAGGAGCGGCAGAGCCTTTGGGCAGAACCCTTATCTGTATTGCCTCCAGACGCTTAGCCATACCGGCCGTTCCTGCACTCGCACCGTTTTTGGCCCATCCCAGCCATCCATAGCTCTGTGCGTGCACGCGATACCAGATGTCGTACTTCTCGGACATCTTTCCCGTAAGCTCTAGCTCGATTGCCTCCATGCGCTTGGCTTGGCCAGAGGTGCCGCTCATAACACCGTTGCTCTTCCAGCCCATCCAACCGTAGGACTGTACGTGGGTGCGGTAGATAACGCCGCCTGCGTACGGCGCGTTTACCAGCTTTATGTTTATGGCCTCCATGCGTTTGGCCTCTCCAGAGGTCCCGCTCATGGCGCCGTTGCTCTTCCAGCCCATCCATCCATGCGACTGTACGTGAGTGCGGTAGGTAATGCTGCGCGCGGCCGCGTCTACACGAAGCCTTTCTTGCTTTGCATTAAGGTTCGCCTGCTCGGTAAGCTTGCTTGCAGGTAGCCCGTTTTTTGCAGCATTTACCGCGCCGTATGCGTTAACCTCACCCCAGCCATAGTTTACGTCCCAGCCCGCAGCTCCCAGGTCGGTCGTCGTGCCATACAGGATAGACACGGCATCCTTGGCCGTAAGCTTTGGGTTGGCCGCGAACTCAAGCGCCAGAACGGACGACACGAACGGCGTTGCCATAGACGTGCCAGAGAAGCTCTCGTATTTTTTGTCCGTCCCAGTAGTACTCAGAATGTCGACGCCAGGCGCGCAGATGTCCTTAAAGTCGTAGGCGTTTCGGTTGTAGTTGGAGTCAGAGGCTCGCGCTACGCCAGATCCCGACTTTCTAAGGCTCATTACGGCAACGCATTCCTCTATGTCGCTTGGGTAGTGCTCGTATGCCGTGTAGTTGGGATAGACGAGGTTACCCGCCGAAGTTACCGTTACGATGTTCTGCTTATAGGCCTGCTCCACGTACCTGCGCGCCCAGGACTCAACATTCATTGCCGGCGACCCGATGCTCATGTTTATTACTCTAATATTCATTTTGGCTGCGTTGTTGAGGACGTACCTGAACGACCTGTAAAAGCTCTCGCTCGTTGCGGCCCATTCGCCTTTTACTATTCCAGCCGCCATTATGGGCAGAACCTTTGCGTTGTAGGTTACTCCCGCCACACCAAGTTCGTTGTTGGTTACCGCTCCAATTATTCCAGCAACATGCGTGCCATGTTGCCGGTGGTCGCTGGAGCCAGTATAAACGTCATAGTTGTTTGCAAAAGCGTTGTATCCAGGGAGCATGTTGTCTTTAAGGTCCTCGGCATCCTTGTTAAAGCCCATGTCCACAACCGCAACGGTAACGGCGCCAGAGACCTTTTGCAGGGTCCACGCCTCACGTGCATGGATGGAATCGAGGCCCCATTGATCGTTGGCAAACTCGTCGTTTACCTGCTCCTTGGAGGCCTCTGCCTCAACCTTTGCAGTTTCGCGCACCCCCGCGGCTGCTTCCCCGGCTGGAGACAAGACCTCGGTTCCGCTCTCTGCGCTAACAACGCCCTCTTTTGCGTCTTCGGCCTCATCGCTGGGTGTCGTCTTGGGCTCACTCGTTCCCGCCGTGGCATTGCCCACGGTGCCGACTGGCTCGTCCGAGGTATCCTTCGTTACATTAGAGTTCGTGCTAGAAGTGTTGCTTGTCGGAGCCTCCGCGGCATCCTCCCCCACGGTACCCGCGGCGGAATTCGCACTGCCCGCGCCATCAGAAGACGCACTGCCCGCGCCACCAGTGGCGTCCTGCGCCGACTCGTCGTCCTTTGCCGCATTGCTCGAAAGAAGATCTGAGGCCCGATATATGTAGTTTGGCTGCGCGGCACTAACCACATCTGCCGCCAGAAGCTGGTTGACCCCCTCCTCTACGGAAATACCTTCGGAAAGCCTTACGCGAATGAGTCCAAGCTCAATCTGCTCGTCTGTAACCGGTTCGAACGAGATTCCCTCTATGGCCTGTAGGGCCTCGTTTACCTCGCTCGCAGACGCCGAAGGACTAACGGTTATGAGTGCGGTTTCTGGCTCGCACTCCATACCCTCCGGCATTGCAAACGGCTCCTTGGTTGCCGGGGCCTCTTGTTGCTCGCCGCTGTCAATCAAAACGACATTGTCCGCATCTTCCGAATCGCCAGAGGGGGCGTCTTCCTCCATGCTGGGCGTGGCAACGGTTGCGGCAGCCTCCTGCGCCACAGCGGTGTCGCTCGGTGGTGTATCCGACGGAGTTTTTGCCGGACCATCCTGCCTCTGTGGCATAACCACATCTCCACCGCCTACCGTGGCGGCAGGACGCTGTAATCCACCCGAAAAAATGGTCACCATTAGAATGAGAGAGAACACAACGCAAAGGCTTACGGCTGCCTCACGTTTTCCAAAACGCTTCTTCATGCGCTTCCCCTTTAACGGCATGCTTTAATCTGATAATTATTGCATAGGACGAGGCGATTTGCCTTGAGTAGCCCTAAGTCTCGTCCTCATGCACACGCTTTCGCGATTGTTTGATTAGCGATCTGGCGTGCTTTGCGCCAAGACGGCGCTGCTTGGAGGCATTGGAGGGTTTTGTGGCCTTTCGCACGGTCGGGCGTCTGGACCTAATTTCAAGCTCACGGCGTATTTTTTGCAAACAGAGCTGGCGGTTCCTAAACTGACTCCGCGACTCGCGGCTAACCACCACAATGCCCGTGGGCACGTGCGTCATGCGAACCGCGGAATCCGTTGTGTTTATGCCCTGGCCACCGGGGCCGTGTCCACGAAAGGCCTCCGCAACGCAGTCGCGCGCCAGCTCGTCCACAGACATTGCCGCCATGCGTGCATAGTCGCCGTATTTTGGTTCGGTTGCTTCCATGTGCGCACTACTCCCGAATAGCCCCATTGGTCTCTTTTGCAGCAATACCGCCACCCAAACATTCCCTACCATCGTAGACGACCACAGACTGGCCAGGCGCAACAGCCTGTATGGGAGCATCAAAAACAACGTTCGTGCGCCCGTCCGCACCCAGTTGAACACGAGCCTCCCTCAGTGTGCCCGTATGGCGCGTTCGCACCAAATAGCGACCAGGCTCCGGAGAGGAGCCAGCTATCCAGCACACGTCGTCGAGCACGAGCGTGGTTGTCCAAAGCGCGGGACAGTTTTTGTCTGCCGTAACGTAGACCACGTTGCTTGTGGTATCGGTACTCACCACATAGCGCGCGGGTCCACCACCAAGGTCGAGTCCCCTTCGCTGACCTACCGTAAACAGGAAGGCGCCGTCGTGACGTCCCAGAACCTCACCCGTCTCCCATTCAACCACGTCTCCTGCACGGCGCTCAAGCGCATCGAGCAGGAAGGTGCGCAGGCCCACAGGGCCCACAAAGCAGATGCCGTCCGAGTCGGGCTTGTTTTCCACACCCAGCCCACGCTCCGCACACATGCGGCGCACCTCGTCCTTTGTGGCTATGTTGCCAACAGGAAAAAGGGTCCGAGCAAACATGCTGCCAGGAACTCGCCACAAAAAGTAGGTCTGGTCCTTATGTTCGTTGGCAGACCTTAGCAGATGCGGCACGTTGCCCTCATAGCACGCAGGCTCTACGCAGGCGTAATGACCTGTAGAAATGTAGTCTGCGCCCTCCGCGAACGCCCGCTGGGCAAAGGTACCAAACTTTATGGTCTGGTTGCACATTACGTCTGGGTTGGGAGTGTACCCGTGCGCGTAGGCATCCACCAAATAGTCCACAACGGTCTTTTGATACTCCCGCTCGTAGTCCCACACCTGCAGGTCTATGCCAAGCGTGCAGGCCACGCGTTCGGCGTCCGCCAGATCGTCTGCCCAAGGACACGAGAAGCCCGGCAAGTCGCGAGACCAATTGCGCATGTATATGCCCCGCACGTCGTAGCCCTGCTCAACCAGCAGAGCCGCCGCCAAGGCGGAGTCCACGCCCCCGCTCATGCCCACATACACCAGCTCGCTCATATGTTCCTCCAGCCCACTCGTTCGCGCTCCTCGGTAACGCACGCAACAATTGCCTCTAGGGCAACGTCCACGTCCTCGGCGCTCGTCAGACGTCCCATGGTCATGCGCAGGCTTCCCTGCGCCACGGACTCATCCATCCCAATTGCTGTGAGCACGTGACTCACACGCATCTTACTTGCCGCGCAGGCGCTCCCCGTGCCAACGAGCACGTTTCGCCGTTCAAGCGCAATAACCAAGCGTCTTGCCTCCACGCCCAAAAAGCTTGCGTGAACAAGCCCGGGCAACCGATTCTTGGTATTTGCGGGGCCAGAGAACACCACGCCCTCCAGACGCTTGCTGAGTCCCGATCTCAGACGGCCAGAGAGTCCTCGCAGGCGCTTGGCTTCCTGCGTCCTCATCTGCTCCGCAATCTCCAACGCATGGGCAAAACCCACGGCACCGGCAACGTTTTCCGTTCCCGAGCGCAGACCGCCCTCTTGTCCTCCACCCAGCACAAGCGGGCGTAGCGCAACGCCGTCCGCATGCCAGAGCAAACCCACTTGCTTGGGCCCATAGATCTTTGCGGCAGAAAGCGTCATAAGGTCTGCGCCAAGCGTGGAAACGTTAATGGACACCTGCCCCGCCGCTTGGGACGCATCCACATGCAAAAGGAGCGGACGGGGATCGCCGCACTCGAGGCGCCTCACGCGCTCCTCGTTAACAACGCCCGCAATCTTTCGTATTGGCTGTATGGTACCAATCTCTCCATTTGCAAGCTCGATGCTCACCAGCTCGGTAAGAGGACCAACTGCCTCGCGTACCGCCTCGGGACTCACAAAGCCAGCGGAATCAACGCCCACTACGGTACCGCCTCGCGCGTTAACGCATGCCAAAACGCTATCGTGCTCGATCGCGTCGGCAACCACCTGACCATCCACAGCGGCAAACGCAAGGTTGTTTGCCTCCGTCGCCCCTGCCGTAAGCGTAATGTTTCCCGCACGAGAGCCCAACACGCGCCCGAGCCTTGCACGTGCGGCCTCTAGGTCTGCCCGAGCAGAACGCGCAGGCGCATAGGGCGCCGAGGGATTAAAGAAGCACTTGTCGTAATACGGCAACATGGACCGCTGCACCTCTGGGTCCAGCGGCGTAGCCGCGGCATGGTCCAAATACACCATCCTATTATGTACTGTTGCGCACAATGCTGTATACGCTCCGTTCGCTGCAGGTAATTGCCAGTGAGTCTATTGTCGTATGGTAGCAAACACACGCGACACATAAGAAAAAACCAGAGCAGCTGCAGGAGCGGCCGCAGACCTATCAAGCGGGGGTACCCCCTAGTACCCCTTTTGATTCCTGCCCCTAAAGAAGCTTCAGATCCGTGAGGCGGCCCAAAAAGCAGCCGCGCGCAGTTCCGCAGCTATGCGAGGACTGTTTGAGCACGGCGCTTTCTGGGCCGCCGGAAGGATCTGACGCTTCTTTAGGGGCAGGAATCAAAAGGGGTGCTCCCCTATTTGTGGTCACACTCAGGTGGGCGCACCACAAAAAGAAACCAGCTCAGACGCCATATGGCATCTGAGCTGGGAAAACTCTGGAGGCGAAGCCCGGATTCGAACCGGGGATAAAGGCTTTGCAGGCCTCTGCCTTACCACTTGGCCACTTCGCCATGTATTAAAAAGGCCGATTAAATAACCGGCCGGAGAATACATGGAGCGGGCTACGGGGTTCGAACCCGCGACCTCAACCTTGGCAAGGTTGCGCGCTACCAACTGCGCTAAGCCCGCGTCGCAGGAATTACTATACGCAACGTTGGGCAAAGATGCAAGCACTTTTTTCAAAAAAATTTGCCTCGCTTTGAAAAAGGGTCATATCCAGGCCTATCAAGGGAGGGGTACCCCCTATTTGTGGTCTTAAAGCAGCTTGGTAAGGCGCACCACCGTGCCAGTGGCACCCTTTCGCTCCTCTATTGTTACCTCGTCCACCAGCAGCCTCATGAGCTTAATTCCCCTACCGCGCTCGCAGTCCATCGTTAAGCAGGGGTCGTCGCCCTCCGCAATGGCATAGCCTTCGCCGCAATCTGTAACCTCAACCACCATGCGGTCGGGATACGCGCTCACCGTTGTTAGGACACCGGTTCCACAGGTATGGTCCACCGCATTGCCCATGGCTTCCCCTGCCGCAAGTGTAAGATCAAACACATCGTCGCACGTAAAGGAAAGGCGCTGCGCCAGCTGTTCTATTCGAGCCCGTACCCCATGAAGGTCCTCTGCATTAACGGGGATGGTCGTGCGCCAAAGCGGCTGGACCGAGGGATCCAGCGCCTGCACCTCGCAATGCGCATCCGCAGCGCTCACAGGTATAAGATCCACAATCCGCGATATCTTGAGCGTTCGCAACACATCGGGCGTAACGTTTACCAGCGAAAGAAGTCCACCGCGCTCGCGCATGCGCCTTGTTGTGGCAATGAGTACCGACATGCCGGCCGAGTCCACATATCGGACGTCTGCCATGTTTATTACAATGCGTCGACTCCCCTTTTGCAAAAAGCCATCGAGCGTATCGCGCAAGGCAGGCGCACTACGAACGCACAAGTCGCCCGAAAGGGGAAGCAATACTATGTCGTGTTCATGAGACATACTTCTCTTGTTCCCTATTTTTCACAACATAATGCGCACAATATGATTTTTTCGCCTAAACCTTTTGTTCGCTCGGGTTGCCAACGTGGTCGAACCTCATGACCACCAACGAAACGTCGTCTTCCAGGCTGCCGCCGGCAAATGCGGACACAGAGTCAAGGATCCTGTCGCAGAGCCCGTCGAATCCAGCCGATACCTCGCGCAGCAACGCGTCACGCAGTCCGTCCTCCCCAAAAAAGGCACCCTCGCTGTTGCGCGCCTCGGTTACGCCGTCGGTATAGAGGACCAATATGTCGCCATCTTCCACCGCCACCTCACCGTTAAGATAGCGCAGACCCTCGAATGCACCCACCACGCCAGACTGAACACCCAGCATAACGAGCTCGCTCGTTCGCGCACGAAATAGCAATGCGGGCGGATGGCCGGCAGAGCAATACGAAAGCGTTGCGTTTTCCAAATCGGCAATTCCCACAAACATGGTCGCAAAGGTCTCGATACGCGAGAATCCCAACAAGAAGTCGTTGAGCAGGCTCACCATGCGCGCGGGAGTAAGGCCTTCCCACGCATATGCCGCCAGCGCGGTTTTTACCGCCGACGATACCGACGCCGCCTCGACCCCCTTGCCCGACACATCGCCCATAATGGCGCACGCACGGCGTTGGGGAAGACGCACTAGGTCGTAAAAGTCTCCGCCCACATATGCCGCCTCGGTTGCAGAGAGATACTTGCTCTGAGCGGAAAGCCCATCTACCTTCTGGAGCTTGTTGCGCATGCCAAGCTGCAATGCCTGAGAAATGCGCTTGTCGCGGTTTCTTAGACGCTCCCCTGCCTCAATCTCCCTCACGTCGTCGGCCAGCCTTCGCACAAACGTTACGTCCACGTCCTCAAAGGGCTCCATGTCCTGATCGCGCAAAAGGAGGAATGCGTAATACACGTCCTCAAACCGGCCAAGCGCAACTAGCAAGCCACAGCGAAACGCACCGCGCGATTCAAGCCAGTCGCGTAGTTCCCGGACCTCTTTCACGTTTGTGACGCAGGGCACCTCGTGTACCTTGCAGTATTCGCAAAGATCAAACGGCATCGACTCAATATGCGTGCTGTCCAGCGTTGCAATCGTTGCGTTTTGGTAGTGGTTGCCCGCAAGAGAGACGCACGTTGCCTCTACGCCCTCGGCAGCCTGCTTAAACACAGAATCCAGCAACGCTGCATCCACTGTTGGGCCACTCAAGAGCTCTTCCCTCAGGCTGGCACCCAACGACTCGAGCTTGTCGGCATGTTGTGCCTTGAGCGTGGCAAACGCACCGGCAAGTTGGACGGAAAGATACTCCGCAACCGCATCCAGCAAGCGGATGTCATCCTTTCGGAGGGTGTGCACGTTTTTCCAACCAACCACCAGCAGCGCTATAACGTGCCCGCCAAACCACACCGGCACGACCACAAAAGTCGAGAACGGCGGCATGAGTTCGGCAGGAACGGCCAACGACATACCCGCCTCCTCGCACAGGACCGTACGCGTAAGCACCTCTCCCTTACGCAACTCCTCCTTGGTTGGCGTCTGCACGCGCATGCAGAGCGACTTGCCCTCTCTGTACACAATCTCGGCCAAGGGATGGTTATACGGCACGAATGCAGGGGCACTGGCGTTTCCGAGCGACTCCGTAGAGCCACGCAACCTGTAGCCGTCCTGCTCCGCCATGTAGGCAAGCGTTGCCCACGCGTCCATCGTATTGGTTATCCTGTCTAGGATGCGCGAAAAGAGCGTTCCCATGTCCAAGGAATCCAGCGTCCCCAACACGATGCTCAACGTACCAGAAAGCCTCCGGTTGGTACGAGACAACTCCTCAACCAGACGCTCGTTCTCCCTTTGGACCTTCTCTTCGTCCGCCAATGCAAGGGCTGTGAGCACGTATGACTCGCTGGTGGCGGACGCGCGCTCGCAACGAACGCGCACGCGCACCGGCTTGTTGTCGCCACCAACACAGGTTATTACAGACGAGCTACCATCCAACCCAAAGGGCAGCGCGGCCTCCAGCGGTCCCTCCATTATGTCGACGGTCGCGGCAGGGGGAAACAGCGACCTAACGTTTTGCTCCACCAAGCCCCCAGGCAGCATGCGAAACGTTTGCCGTGCCTCTTCGTTTGCCAGAAGAATGGTACCGCTCTGGTCAAACACCAACACAGCGTCGGACATAAGCGTAAGCAGCGTAGACAAGAGATCTGCCTCGTTACCCAGACCCGTATTGGCGTGAACTATGCCGTTGGACATTGTCAATTGCTACTCCGCGTCTGGCACGTACACATCTGCGGGATCGAGCTCTTTGAGTCCCGCACGTACCAGCTTTGCCCCAATGGGCTCTCCCGTAAGCTTTAGCACGTCTATGGTGCGCGACCCTATGGAGGCGCAGTAGGCGTATTCCACGTTGAGCTTAACCTCACTGAGCTTGGAGAGGATTTTTGCAAGACCGCCTGGAACGTTGTCGATCTCGAAAGCGGCAACCTGCGTGGTGGTGGCACGGTATCCGTTTTCTGCCAGTGCCCGCGATGCCTTTTTTGGATTGTCGCAAATAATGCGTACGATGCCAAACTCCGTGGTATCGGCAACCATAAGGGCATGCATCTGAATGTTGTTGCTGCCAAGTACATGCGCCAATTGCGCAAGCGTTCCTGGTTCATTTGGCAAGAATACCGTTAGCTGATCAATCATAAGTGCCCCTTCCCCGTTATCGATACCTCTGCGCTTGCTTACATCTTAGCGAAAGTAGGAGACACAGCTAACAAAAAACGAGCCCCATTCGGGACTCGTCTTAATTTCTGGTGTCGGAGGCGGGACTTGAACCCGCACGACCGTGTAGTTAGTCACTAGCACCTCAAGCTAGCGCGTCTGCCAATTCCGCCACTCCGACTTATGCGCCTTTCGGCAAAAAGAAGATTAACACACCCATACCCTAATGTGCAAGAGTTTTTTTGCAATTATGCGCCAGCGATTGTTCCCACAGGGAACGTGAGCGCCATTACGCAAATACAAATGCCAAAGATAACAGCAAAAATAACGGTTAGGCGGTCAAGATTCTTTTCCCAAATGCCCGAACCTGCAGTCGCGTTGTACATGGACGAAGCAATCATGTCCGAAACGCCCGTGCCCTTGCCCGAGTGCATGAGGATAAGGATAATAGTAAACAGTGCCGATATGGCCATGATTATGAGAAGTGCGATGTTAAGAGGACCCACGAGAACTCCTTGTGTTGGATACAGTCAATAGGGCAGCATTCTAGCACAAACTCTCCACGAATTACAATACTTCCTTTGCCGCCCCAAAATCAGCATCTGTTGCGCCCGCGGTGCGCCCCGCCGGCCCTCGGGCTCTCCCACACGCTTGGTCTACGTAGGTCGCGCTGCCCGGCCCCCGTTTTCTCCCGCACGCTCAGCGCTCACTTCGTTCGCTCACTCGCTTCGCTCGTGATTCGCTTGCGGGAGAAAACGGGGGCCGGGCAGCGCTCATCGTTCGCTTGCGGGAGAGTTCGAGGGCCGGCGGGGGCGCGCGGAATTCGCGGCGGGGAGAAAGTATGTGCGGTGACAAGCACCGCGTTTTGTATTCGAACGCTCGTATGAACAGGGGACGGCCCCTAAGCAAAGGCCTGAACCTCCCGGCGCCATGGACAAGCGCCGTGCTCAGACAGTCCTCGTTCCTGCGGAACTGCGCGCGGCTGCTTTCCATGGCGCCTCGCGGTTCAGGCCTTTGCTTAGGGGCTGTCCCCATTCGTGGTTCCCTATCGGGCGTCTATGCGTCGTTTTAGCCACATGATGGACGCTTCCAGTATTCCCATTACGCCCACCTCGGCAAAGGCAAAGACGCCGCACAGCACCCAGCTGCGCGTGGACATGTTGTAGATGTCAAACAGGTTCCAAAAGAAGCCGCATCCCGCAATAAAGCCCACCACGCATATGGCAACCACTCCCAAACGGTATGCGTTGGGTGGCTTAATGAGTCCAAGGAGAATGAGAAAGCCCACCACGGAAAGCAAATACGTACTTGCGGTTGCCACGTCCGTTTGGGATATGTCAAACAGGTTTGCAAACATCATCATGCAGGCAATGGCGGTAAAGGAGGTAAAGGCCGCCGGCAAAGACCGAATAAACACCTCGGTTGCAAAGCGCCCCTCTTGCTTGTGCTCGTTTGGCTCGAACGCCAAAAGAAAAGCTGGAACACCTATGTTGAACATGGATATGAGCGATACTTGGCTGGGTGTGAGCGGATAGGTAAACGACCCAAAGATCGTAAACAGCGCCAACGACAGCGAGAATATGTTCTTGTACAGGAACAAGGTCGCAGAGCGCGTTATGTTGTTGATGTCGCGTCTTCCCTCCGACACTATCTCCTTCATATGCGAGAAGTCCGAATCCAAAAGCACAACCTGTGCTGCCTGGCGCGCAGCATCGCTTCCCCCACCCATGGCGATGGAGCAATCTGCCTCCTTCATGGCCAGGATGTCGTTTACGCCGTCGCCTGTCATGGCAACCTTAAGGCCGTCGCTCTTAAAGGCCTGCACCAGCTGTTTCTTCTGCTCCGGCTTTACACGCCCAAACACCACGTACGAACGAATCGCTTCCGCAACGTCCTCATCGGTCTTGAGCGTAGATGCGTCCACATAGCGATTGGCGTCCGCAATGCCCGCATCCTCGGCAACCTTCGAGACGGTAAGGGGATTGTCTCCCGAAATAACCACGGTACGCACGCCCTGCTCCGCAAAGTGCAAGAAGGTCTCACGCGCGTCTGGACGCACCTCGTTTCGCAAGGCAAGAAATAGCAGCGGCTTGGTCTCGCTCCCCTCCCCCTCTGCAAAAACAAGAACCCTCATGCCCTCGGCCGCACGGCTCCTTACATCGTCCTCGCACGTCGCAAGCACATTGCTTGGCAGGACGAACTCGGGGGCACCCAGGCGATACACCGCATTGCTCGTAGCTATGCTTGAGTACTTGAGTGCCGAGCTAAACGGCGTTACTTCCTCGCATTCCAGCGGCTCCGCCGATCCGTAGCTTTCCCTTATTGCCGCCATAGTCGCGTTGTTGTCGGGAACCGTGCAAACGTACGAGCGAAGCGTCTGTTTGTACTGCTCGACCGTGGTTTTATCGATCCCAGGCGCCGCAAACGTCTCGCAAAGCGCCATGTTGTCGTTGGTTATGGTCCCGGTCTTGTCCACACAAAGAATGTCCACTCGCGCAAGCGTCTCTATGCTGCGCATGTCGTGCAAGAGCACCATGTTCTGCGCGAGCCTCATGGCGCTCAACGCCAGCGCAATTGTTACCAAAAGGTAGAGTCCCTCGGGTATCATGCCGGTAACGGCACCCACCATGGAGGTTATTGCCACCGAAAAAGACGCACCGTTTTGCGTGATTGCCTGCGAATACAGAAGCCACCCCACAGGGATAATAAGAATTCCCGCAACGAGGATTATTCGCTCGATGTCCTGCACCATCTCGGACTTCTTGTCCTTAACTTCCTTTGCCTTTGCCGTGAGCCGCGAGGCATACGAGTTTTCGCCCACGCATGTGAGTCGCGCCAGCACCGTACCCGCCACCACAAAGCTTCCCGACATAAGCTCGTCGCCCACGCCCTTTTCTACTTCGTCTGCCTCGCCCGTAAGCAGCGACTCGTTTGCGCTCGCCTCTCCCTCTACCACCACGGCATCCGCTGGGACCTGCTGCCCGCTTTCCAGGCGCACCAAGTCCCCAAGCACCAGGGACTCAGAGGCAACGCGCACTTCTTGGCCGTCTCGTATGGCCACGTACTCGCTCACGTCCAAAAGCGCCAGCTTGTCCAATACCTTTTTTGATCGGAGCTGCTGTACGATGCCAATAATCATGTTTGCAATTACCACGGGCAAAAACGTAAGGCTTTTAAACGAGCCTGCCGCAATAACCAGGACTGCCAAAAGCGCAAAGATGGCGTTAAAGTAGGTAAAGACGTTCGACGCCACAATACGGGCAACGCTCATGCTGGACTTGGATGGTGCCGAGTTTACTTTTCCCTGCTTTACAAGAGCTTCGACCTCTTTGTTGGTTAGTCCCGCATAGCTTGACAATTTGTCCCCCTGACGTTGATCCTAACCATTATAGATTAAGCGCCCGCTAGCAACCTTAGGGTGCTGTACCCGCGGTTTGTTGGAGAACCCATGGCGGCGTGCCTATTGGGGATACTCCCCTACGGGTACATCGCGAATAGTCTTCTCATAATTAGACGGATTTCCTGCGATGTACCCGATGGGGAGTATCCCCAATAGGCACGCCTCTGGGCAACGTACCCTATGGGCACAGCGCTGTTGGAAAACGCGTCGGGGTTTGCGCTACACTGTGCGTATGAATACGCAACCTTCAGAGCAGGCGCTACGACGCCAATACGAGGACACGCTGGTAATCACAGGTACCGGCGTTATGGCCTTTGGTGTTTGGAGTCTGGCAAAGACGGTGGTCGTTGCCGTGCTTAGGATGGATTTGCTTATGTGGGAGGTTTTTGGCAGAGAAGTCTCCGGCAAAGAGGCACTTCTATTCTTTTTTGTCCTAGGCGTCATGCTCCTAATTGACCTTGTTATTCGCTTGCGTTTGGGTCTGGCTGCACGCGCGGAGGGTCATGGCAAAAGTGGACAAAAGACCAGTTTGGTGCTTGCGACGCTGCTTGCAATACCGTCGCTCGCATCCATCCTGTTTAGCCTCTTTTCCTTTATTACGGGCTCTCATTCCCCGTTCGAGCTGGTCGATATGGTTGTTACAGTGGCCATCGAGCTCACCTCTTTTGTTTTGCTCGTAGAGATGATAATGGCAGTCGTGCGTTTGCGGGCACTACGGGCTTCAAGCCAGCCAATGGGTTCCGAGGGGCACGGCAATGAGTAACTTTCAGAAGGCAAAGAGCGTCCTTTTTGCACTGGCGATGATAGCCAGTGGTGTCTTACTGCTTGTGGCTGGCCAGAGCGGCATAGTTTTTGTAGCACTTGCACTTAGCGTCCTGCTCATGGCGTACGGCATAAAAAAGCTGGCGTTTTACCTCACGATGGCAAGGCACATGGTGGGTGGAAAGATGCTCTTGTATCTTGGCATTATCGCTTTGGACGTGGGCACGCTCGCCCTTACGTTTTTGGACAGCCCCAATATTATTGTTGTGCTCTACCTCGTGGGAGCCTATGCGTTATCGGGCGTGCTTAGCGTTCTTCGGAGCAGAGAGGCCCAAAAGTTGGGCGGAAGTTGGAAGCTCAGAATGTGTTCGGGCGTTGTAAGTTTGCTTGTGGCCGCCACGTGCATTGTTTTTATACAGGACGCCACCATATTGCTGTACGTCTTTGCGGCGGGACTCATCTACTCGGCATGCCTGCGCATAATACAGACGCTCAGGACCACCGACATCATATACATAGCATAGTGCAAATAAAAAAGGCCCGAGCCGAAGCCCGGGCCATAAGGTTGCGTCTAAGGCAACTGTTATGCCATAGCGGAGCGAACCATGTCGGCAAAGCCGTCGGCCTTGAGGGAAGCGCCGCCCACAAGGGCGCCGTCCACGTCTTCCTTCTCCAGGAAGCCGGCAATGTTGCTCGGGTTGGCGGAGCCGCCGTACAGCACGCGGATGCCTGCGGCCGTCTCTGCGCCAAAGATCTCCACCAGGGTCTTGCGGATGGCACCGCAAACTTCCTGGGCGTCGTCGGCCGTGGCGGTCTTGCCGGTGCCAATGGCCCAAATGGGCTCGTAGGCGATCACGTACTTAGAGGGATCGCTGATCTCGAGGCCAGCGGTGTCCTTCTTGATCTGGTCCACCACGAACTCGACGTGGGTGCCAGCCTCGCGGATCTCCAGCGACTCACCACAGCAGGAGATGGGCACGATGCCGTGGGCCATAAGGGCCTTGGCCTTCTTGTTGATGTCCTCGTCGGTCTCGCCAAAGTAGTCGCGACGCTCGGAGTGGCCAATGATGCAGTGCGTGGCACCAACGGCCTCGAGCATGTTGGGAGCCGTCTCGCCGGTGTAGGCGCCGGCCTCCTCCCAGTACACGTTCTGGGCAGAGAGGGCGAACGGGGCCTTCTCCTGCTCGATAACCTCGGCAACGCCCTTGAGGTCCACTGCCGGCGGAGCAACGACAACGTCCACGTCGCCTGTGCCGTCCTTCAGCTCGGCGGCGAGCCCGGTTGCGAGCTCCACTGCCTCGGAGAAGGTCTTGTTCATCTTCCAGTTACCCGCGATCATCCTCTTACGCATCGAGAAGCGCCTCCACTCCAGGAAGGGCCTTGCCCTCGACGAGCTCCATGGACGCGCCACCACCGGTGGAAATCCAGCTCATCTGGTCGGCCAGGCCAAACTTATTGATTGCTGCGACGGAATCGCCACCGCCGATGATGGACGTGCAGTCCGAAGCGCCAATCGCGCGAGCGACGGCCTCGGTGCCCTTGGCAAACTGATCAAACTCAAAGACGCCCATGGGGCCGTTCCAGAACACAGTGGCGGCCTTCTTTACGGCGTCGCAGTACAGCTCGATGGTCTTGGGGCCAATGTCCATGCCCATCATGTTGTCGGGAATGGCGTCGGAAGCAACCACGGTGCCCTCGGCGTCCTCGCCAAAGTGGTCGGCGACCACGTTGTCGATGGGGAGCAGGATCTTGCAGCCCTTCTCCTCGGCCTTCTTGAGCATCTCGCCGGCGCGCTCGATCCAGTCCTCCTCCTTGAGGGAGGTGCCCACGCCATAGCCCTTGGCCAGGAAGAAGGTGTAGGCCATGCCGCCACCGATGATCAGGGTGTCAGCGGACTCAATGAGGTTCTCCAGAACGCCAATCTTGGAGGAGACCTTGGAGCCACCCACGACTGCCACGAACGGACGCTCGGGCTCGGCGAAGATGCTGGTCAGGGTGTCAACCTCTTTCTCCAGCAGGAAGCCGGCCACGGCCGGGATGTACTCGGCGGCGCCCACGACGGAGCCCTGCGCACGGTGCGCGGTGCCAAAGGCGTCGAGCACGAAGATGTCGGCGTAGGAGGCGAACTTCTTGGCAACCTCGGGGTCGTTCTTCTTCTCGGCCTTGAGGAAGCGGACGTTCTCGAGCACCAGGATGTCGCCGGGCTTGACGGCGGCGCAGGCCTCGGCGGCCTCTTCGTCGTAGGTGTGCTCAATGAACTTCACGTCGTAGCCGGTGAGCTCGGCGAGCTTCTCGGCTGCCGGACGCAGGGAAAGCTCGGGCTCGAAGCCGTCGCCCTTGGGGCGTCCAAGGTGGCTCATAAGAATGATGCCAGCGTTGTGCTCCTTGAGGTACTTGATGGTGGGGATTGCCGCGCGGACACGCGTGTCGTCGGTAACGACACCGTCCTTAAGAGGCACATTGAAGTCGACGCGCATAAGGATTTTCTTGCCGTCGACATCGATGTCCCGCACGGTCTTCTTGGTAAAGGCCATGGGAATCACTCCTTAGATCGAAACTAACAGACACACTTGCACAAACAGAAAAGGGCGCGGCGCGGCCCGAGAGCTGCAACCGCGCCCCAGTTCCCTGAGGAGAACGTACTAGGCGACGAACTTCTCGAAGTACTTGATGGTGCGGACCATCTGGGAGGTGTAGGAGTTCTCGTTGTCGTACCAAGAGACGACCTGGACCAGATACTCGTCGTCGGAGACCTGGGAAACCATGGTCTGGGTGGCGTCGAACAGCGAGCCGTACATCATGCCCACGATGTCGGAGGAGACGATCTCGTCCTCGTTGTAGCCAAAGGACTCGTTGGACTGAGCCTTCATGGCAGCGTTGATGGCGTCAACGGTAACCTCTTTGTCCGTCTTGATGACGGCGAACAGCAGCGTGGTGGAGCCGGTGGGCGTCGGGACGCGCTGGGCGGCGCCGATGAGCTTGCCGTTGAGCTCGGGGATAACCAGGCCGATGGCCTTAGCAGCACCGGTGCTGTTGGGAACGATGTTCACAGCGCCAGCGCGGGCACGACGGAGGTCGCCCTTGCGCTGCGGGCCGTCGAGGATCATCTGGTCGCCGGTGTAGGCGTGGATGGTCGCCATGATGCCGCTCTGGATGGGCGCGAAGTCGTTGAGGGCCTTGGCCATAGGAGCGAGGCAGTTGGTGGTGCAGGAGGCGGCGGAGATGATGTCGTCGTCTGCGGTCAGCGTCTCGTGGTTGACGTTGTAAACGATGGTGGGGAGGTCGTTGCCCGCAGGAGCGGAGATGACGACCTTCTTGGCGCCGGCCTTGATGTGGGCGGCAGCCTTGTCCTTAGCGGTGAAGAAGCCAGTGCACTCGAGCACTACGTCAACACCGAGCTCGCCCCAGGGCAGCTCCTCGGGGTTGGGCTTCGCGTAAATGGTGATCTCCTTGCCATCAACGGTAATGGAGTTCTCGCCAGCGACGACCTCGTGATCGCGGGCGTAGTTGCCCTGCGAGGAGTCATACTTCAGAAGGTGCGCAAGCATCTTGGGG
This sequence comes from uncultured Coriobacteriaceae bacterium, assembly GCA_902793465.1. Taxonomy (GTDB): domain Bacteria; phylum Actinomycetota; class Coriobacteriia; order Coriobacteriales; family Atopobiaceae; genus RUG440. The sequence continues at coordinate 57,614 of CADBDT010000008.1, forward strand.
GAGGTGAGGTCGTTGATAGCGACGATCTCGGAGCCCTCGTGACCAAACATCTGACGGAACGCCAAGCGGCCGATGCGGCCAAAACCGTTGATAGCAACCTTAACTGCCATACTTTCTCCTTTCGTGAGGCCGTCGGGGCACATCCCCGATTCAGCCAAACTCAACACTGCGATTGATTATACCCTCGTGTGGCCATCGACCGTCCGCGACTCCGTGAGCGTAGGCAAATTGAGGTGCAACGGATACCACTTGACAAAGCCGCACATAACACGAACACACTACAAGTTGTTGTGGTGCGGCTTCCCACCACATCAGGTTGCGTTGAACGCTAGGCCGTGCCCTTGTTCATTTGGGGCGACCTATCAAGAGGGGTACTCCCCCTTGATAGGTCGCCCCCTGCTCATTCGGCAAGCTTTTGCAGGCGCAGGACACGATGGTACATGGCCGACTTGGAGGCAGGCGGATCGCAGAGCTTTCCCAAGTCGGCAAGGGACATTTCTGGGTTGCGAACCCGCAGCTCACAGAACTCTCTGAGTGCAGGAGGCAAGCTTGCCAGCCCAACCTTCCTGAGCACGTTTTCTATAAGGTGAAGCTGATCTGCGCCAGACCTTGAGGAGCGCCTGCCGTTTGCCAACTCGGCGTTGACCCTTCGGTTAACGTCGTTCTTTACGTTCTTTAGATGGCGAACGTTGTCTACCGCACGTGCAGAGCGTTCCGCACCCATCGACTTAAGCAGCAGCCGCACGTCCTCGAAGCTCTTGAGGTATACGGCATACGACCCACGGCGGTGGTTGAGCCTTGCAGTCGCGCCCATGTGGTTAACGAGGCTCGCTATATCGTTGGCAAACTCCTCCCCCGTTACGGCAATTTCCAAGTGAAAGTCGCCACGGGGGTCGGCCACAAAACCGCCGGCCATAAACGCTCCTCGAATAAAGGAACGCACGGCCCCCATGCTGGGAAGCAAGTTTTGGGGAACGCCCGAGGCCAGCCCGCGACCTGGCACAATGATTCCCAGCCTTACCAGGTCGTCCGCAAGCCCTTCCTGTTCGGGTATCTCTATAAGGTAGTTTCTGGACTTGCGCTGCACGGATCGCCTTACGGTGAGCATGGTTTGCAGGTCCAGCTGCTTGTGTACCAGCCTCATTACCGTACGCGCCACAGAGCCCGTCTCGGTTGCAACTCGCAAAGAATACCGCCCCGGTCCATGGAAGGAAAGCGTTCCGCACACCCGCATGAGGGCCGAAAGCTCGGCCAGCACGCAGTTGGGATCGGCGTCTTCCACGCGCGAGAGCTCGTCCTTTACCTCCGCAGTAAAGCTCATGGCTAGTCGTTTCTAACGTTTGCGAGCATGAGGTCGCGGTGCGATGCCGCCACGTGGTAGTCCTTCTGGCGCAGGTAGTCGGCGGTCGCGTTTGCGATCGCAACGCTTCGATGCTGCCCGCCCGTGCAGCCAATGGCAATGGAGACCCTGGACTTGCCCTCCGCAATATAGCCCGGAACAACCACATCCAACAGGCGCTTCCACGCAGCGAGGAACTCCTGAGTTACGGGATGCTCCATAACAAAGTCGCGCACCATGGGGTCTTCGCCCGTAAGGGTTCTCATCTTTGGATCCCAGAACGGGTTTGGCAAAAAGCGCACGTCTATAAGGAGGTCCGCCTCCACGGGCATGCCGTGCTTGAACCCAAACGAGAACACGTGAACCTCCAGCAGCTGCTGGTCGCTTAGCTCGGCAAACTCGCCTCGAATAATCGTACGCAGCTCGCTGGCCAGCATGTTGGAAGTATCGATTATTAGGTCGGCTATCTCGCGTGTTGGCTCCAGACCCGCGCGCTCGCGTGCGATGGCGTCGGACAAAATCTCGCCTTCCCGCGCAATGGGATGGCGGCGGCGGTTCTCGTTGTAGCGACGGATAAGAACCTCGTCGGACGCGTCCAGGAATATGACCTTGTACGAGAGGTCGTGCTCGCTCAGCTCGGCAAGCGTGTGCGTAAGGTCCCCAAACAGGTCTTGGCTGCGCAGGTCGCAGGTTACCGCCAGATGCCTGCCGGCGCCCGAACCCACGCCAATTGCATTAGCAATTTGCAGGACGAGTCCCGTGGGAAGGTTGTCTATGCAAAAGTAGCCCATGTCCTCGAACACATGCATTACCTGCGTGCGTCCGCTGCCCGAAAGACCTGTGATAATAACGACGTCGGCATCGCGATCGCGCTTTGCTGCCTCGCGCATGCTCTCTTCGGATGCTATGTGGGTCATGCTGGCCTCCTTTGCAACGGAATACATCTAGCATAACGCAAAAGGCGGCATGTAGAACCGCTCATGCCCATCGTACCCGCATCCCTATCGTCGAGCGTCCAGTCGAGCCAGCCGTGCACAGCAAACGGCCTTAACCGTTCTACACGGTGACAAGCACGGGAGGTTGTGCGAAAGGGGGTGCTGTGAGGGGATATTCCCCTACGGGTACATCGCGGATAGGCCGATTTGCAAAGAAATCCCTGCTCGCGATGTACCCGATGGGGAGTATCCCCTCACAGCACCTCCAGGCCCGACTCGAGGCTATGCGCTCTTCAACGCAGGTCGAGCGGCGTCGTATCCGCTGGGGACTTGGCCACTGGGAAGGATCTGCACGTCTATGGCCTCGGCTCGCTTAGCAAGGCCCGTGGTGCCAGCCGCCTGACCGTCATGGGCCCAACCCAGCCAGCCATAGGTCTGCGAGTGAGCGCGGTACCACACGGAATACTTATTGGACGCGGCCATCTGCCCGGTAAGGCGGATTCTAATAGCCTCGAGGCGCCTCGCCTCGCCAATGGTACCGGCCAGCGCACCATCGCGGGCGCCGTCGGCCCAGCCCGTCTTCTGCAGGTGCACGTCGTACTCGATCCCACCGGCAAGCGGCTGGTTGGCAATATCAAGCCTTATGGCCTCGAGGCGCCTGGCCTGGCCAGTCGTCCCGAAGGAAACCGAAGACGCGACGCCTGTCCAGCCAACCTTTTGCAGGTGTACGTTAGCAACCACCGCACCCACGTAAGAGGCCTGCTGCTCCACGAAGCCCTCGGGCTTCTGACCCTTGGGAAGCACCTGCACCTCCACGGCCTCACCGCGCTTGGACAAGCCCGCCGTACCGGCAGTCTCTCCGTCGTGGGCCCAGCCTAGCCAGCCATAGGTCTGGGAGTGCACGCGATACCACACGCTGTAGTCCTCGGCAACCTTGCCGGAGAGGCTTATCTGCACGGCCTCAAGGCGTCTGGCCTCGCCGGTGGTGCCACACTGCCGACCGCCCTCGGTCCAGTTAGTCCACCCAATTCCTTGCAGGTGACCGCGATACTCCAAGACACCGTTGGTGCCTTTGGGAAGGCTGACCGTAAGCGCCTCCAAGCGCCTGGCCTCGCCGATGGTGCCGATAAGAATGCCCTTGCCGGACTTCGTTGCCGCCACGTTGCCATAGGTCTGCACGTGGCCTAAGCCCGTTAGCTCGATCGGCTCGAGTTTGGGGTCGGGCGTTGGCCCGGCCTTCTTAGAAAACGTCGCCGAGACCGTTACGTTGGAGAAAGGCATGGTAAACGAGCCGTTCTTAGTTTCGATCGACTTGCCCTCTGCGTCCTTTACGGTTACGGTGTCGAGCTCGTAGCCGTCTGCAGCCTTGGCAGCGACCTTTACGGTTTCCTTTGCGAAGGCGCTGCTCTTGTCGACCTCTACGGTACCGTTCTTGATGCCGTCGGCGACGGCGACGCTGTACTTAAGCTCCGTGTGCGCCCACTTTTGGTCGTGGGCCTGCGCGAAGGTGCCGGTAACGTCGACGGCAGTCGCCTTGCTCTTCCCGGCAAGCACGCCGACGCCTTTGCCAAGGGTTACGGTACCGGCGGCCTTGCCAGTACTGCTGCCGATGCCCCATGCGGAAGTGCTCGTAGCGGTTACCGTACCACCGTTGATGGCAATGGCGTATTTATATTCACTGTTAGGTGCATCATCGCCAGCGCCGATTCCTGCCCCCATATTGCCGGTGGCGTTCACAGTCCCACCGTTTACGGTGACGTTAATCGAACGATAGCCGTTGGTGGTTCCGTCGGAGCCGCAGCCAATCCCCGCGCCATACCTGTTGCCAGTGGCGGTTACCGTGCCGCCATTGATGGTTATGGTACAGCTACCGCCGTCGTGGCCGCTGCCGATGCCCGCGCCATCTCTGCCGGTGGCATTCACCACACCTCCGTTGATGGTGATGTTGTTGTTGCCATCTATAGTGTCGCTAGAATTGCCGCCACCGATGCCTGCGCCACTGTCGCTGGTGGCAGCCACAGTACCGCCGTTGATGGTGATGTTGCCACTGTCGGCTACGTAGCCACCTCCAATACCCGCAGATACTGCGCCAGCAGTTGCGTTCACGGTACCGCCGTAGATGGTGATGGTCCCGCCGTTGATCTTGTGATATATATTACTACCTAAGCCGCTGCCGATGCCCGCCGCATTTATACCACCGATGGCAGTCACGGAGCCGCCGTAGATGTTGACGGTGCCGCCTGACCCTTCATGGCCACCTCCTATGCCTGCTCCGCCTGCGAGATCACCACCGCCCTTATTGCCACCGATGGCAGTCACGGAGCCACCGTGGATGTTGACGGTGCCGCCAGAGTTTTCAGGGTTCCCGCCGATACCTGCGCTACCCAGAGCGCAGGTGCTCGTCGTACCATCGGTTGTGCCGGCGTAGAGCACGCCCGAGCCGCCACTCTGGGCGTAGATGTTGAGCATCGCACCCGTGGTCGTGATGCCCTGTTGTACGGTGAGCTTCGCGCCGTCACACAGAATCAGGTTGGCCTCGTCTGTTATGGAAAGGCGGCCAGCGATTTCCTTTTCACCTTGGACCACGTACCAGCCGCTTCCCCAGCTGGTGTCGTTACTGGTAACCAACGTATAGCTCGTGCATTCCTTCACTTCTTCTATAACCGCACCCGTATTATCGTCCCATCTCCGCTCGATGTAAGACACGGCCTGCGACTGCGGCTCCATCGACTCGGGCGCAACCCGCATCTGCGGTGTCGTGTTTGTCAGCGGCCTCGCATCCGGCGATTCCTGCACATCGTTTGCCGGCGGCTCCATTGGCTCCTCTGCGAACGCCGTCGGTGCCGTCCCCGGCATGAGCCCCAACACCAAGGCAAGGCTGAGCAGCGCACTCGCAAGCCTCTTTGCCTCTCGTTTCATGGGACGCCTCCCTACCTCGTCTTGCCCTAGCCGCGCGAGCCGCAAAAGCGCCTCCACGCCATTTTATCCATTTTGAGAAATACTGCTTCGATAATACCCAAAAGCCAGCCAATTTTGTCGTCATGTGCCAGTTACGTTACAGTCCGCGGCTGGGCAGGCTTGGCATGGCGTGCGTTCTGTAGGCTACAGAATGTGCTTTTTGCGGGCCGCGAAATGCAGCCGCTTATCGAAATGCCGCAAAACCGCAGGTTGAGGATTTGTCAATAAACCTGATGCATTCTGTGGCACGCAAAATGTGTGTTTTGCGGCATGCGAGCTGCTGCTGTACAACAAGGGCGAGGAAGAGCCCTTTGTGATCATCCCCCTAACGGACGAGTTCAGAATCGGCGACGTGTATTCCGTAAGCGTATTTGGCATCGATTACGAGCACCCCTGCGGTACATTGCAAGCAATATGATTACTCCACAGGTGCGCGCAGGGTGCCGCTTGGGGATACTCCCCATCGGGTACATCGCGAGAAACCCTACTCGTTGTAATTGGGCTATCCGCGATGTACCCGCAGGGGAGTATCCCCAAGCGGCACCCCCTCGTTGCAACCGTGTCACACGTGTCTTCACTCGGCCTTTGCAGCCACAGACTCTCGTTCGGCGTCCCATGCACGCAGCTCGCGCCATATGTTTTCGGCAACCTGTGCCGGGACGCCCTTGACCTGCGCGATCTCCTCTGGACTCGCGGCGCGCAGCTTCTTGAGCGAGCCGAAGTGACGCATGATTGCCCGCTTGCGCTTGGGACCCACGCCCTCTATCTCGTCGAGCACGCTTACGGTCATGGCCTTGTCGCGCAGCTCGCGGTGGAAGGTAATGGCAAAGCGGTGACTCTCGTCGCGCACCTGCTTTATGAGGTAGAGCGAAGCAGAGCCGGAGGGCAGCACTATGGGGGTCTCGTCCCAAGGCACGAACACCTCTTCGTCGGACTTGGCAAGCCCGCATACCGGAATGTCCAGCCCCAGCTCCTCCAACTGGTTTATTGCCGCGGTGAGCTGCGGCTTTCCCCCGTCCACCACAAGAAGGTCCGGTCGCGATCCAAACCGCTCGTCCGCCATCCGCTCGGGCGAGTAACGCCTGCCCAGCACCTCGCTCATGGACACGAAGTCGTTTGCCTCGTCGAGCTCCGCGCGAATCTTAAACCGGCGGTATTGTCCCTTGTCGGGCCGCCCGTTGGTAAACACGATCATCGAGGCAACGGTAAAGCGGCCGTGAAGCGTGGATATGTCAAAGCACTCTATGCGCAGGGGCGGCGCGTCGAGCGCGAGCGCGCTTTCCAGCTGCAACAGTGCCTTGTTGGTCCTGTCGTCCGCATATCCCGTGCGAACCATGTAGCGGTTGAGCGCAAATCGCGCGTTCTGCGCGGCTTTTTCCAACAGGTGTCGCTTATTGCCACGCATGGGGCGGTGGATTCTGCACGACTTGCCCCGCTTTGTGGAAAGCCAGCCCTCCAACAGGTCGGCGTCCTCCAGCTCAGTCTCCACGTCGATTTCGGGAGGTATGTCGGCGGTCTCGTCGTAGTAGCGCTTGAGGAAGCCCTCTACCAGCTCCTCCTCCCCCACGTCGTTTCCCTTGTTGAGGATAAACTCCGTGCTCCTTACGGTGAGTCCCTCCCTTACCGCAAACACACAGGCCGCAGAAATGGTTTCCTCCCGGTACACCCCCACCAGGTCCAGGTCTACGCTCGAAGAGAACACCACCTGCTGGTGATCCTCCAGGCCGTTTATGACCTCGAGTCTGCGCTTTATGCGGCCGGCCTTCTCGAACTCCAGGTCTATGGAGGCCTCTCTCATCTGGTCGGAAAGCTCCTCCACAACCTCGGACCGCTTTCCGCTAAGGAACCGCTCCACCTGACGCACGTTGCGCGCGTAGTCGGCGGTGTCTATGGCGCCCACACACACGCCGGGGCCCAGGCCAACATGGCTAAAGAAGCAAGGTCTCCCCCGCTTTGCAAGCGCAAGGTTTGCAACTGCGAGGTCGTCGGGATGCGAGTCCAAGTAGCGCTTGGCCTTCTTCCATTCCGCACACGTGGCCGAGCAGATGGGAATTACCTTCCTTAGCGTGTCGATGGTCTCGCGCGCGGCGCGGGCGTCGGTATAGGGGCCAAAGTAACGGGTCCCCTTCTTGTGACGCTCGCGCGTGTACTTTATGGCCGGGTACGCGTCGCTCTCGGTTATTGCAATAAAGGGGTAGCTCTTGTCGTCCTTGTAGTCCACGTTAAAGTATGGATGGTACTGGGCTATGAGGTTGCGCTCGAGGACCAGCGCCTCGTGCTCGTTGTCCACCACCACGTAGTCGAACCCGCGAACGACCTGCATCATAAGCGGTATTTTTGCACGGTCGTCGGAAAGCGTAACGTACTGGCGCATTCGGGCGCGGAGGTTCTTTGCCTTGCCCACATATATAACCTCGCCCTTGCCGTCCTTCCACAGATAGCAGCCAGGGCGGGTGGGAACGTGGGCCACCTGCTCCGCAATGCTAACCAACCCCTCGCTACCCAGGTGGGAATCGGGTGTGCTTTGCCGCGTGTCTTGAGAATAATCGGAATGCTGGCTCATTGCTTGCCCCTATATGCGGTGTTGTTGTAAGCGCCGTTGCTGGCCATTTGCCACCTCCACACAGAGTCGGCGGACTTTGGCATTCTTGTTATGCCCAACCGAATCCCCTTAGCTCTTTGGTGCGTTTTCCATATGGCTCGCCCCGTTCCAAGCAAACCAATGGAATGCTTTACTATACTACCCTCTGACCAACGTATGGGGAGTGTGACAAGCAATATGGCACAGTACACATGTCGTGAAATAGATCCAGGCGCGTATGACGCCTTTAGCGCCCAGCACCCGCAGGGCAACTTTCAGCAGTCCACAAAGATGAACGACGTGCGCAAGCAGGGTGGCGCGAGCATTGACTACCTGGGCTTCTTTGAGGAAGACCAGCTGGTTGCTGCGTGTGCGCTGGAAATACACCACAGAAGGCTCTCGACCTTTGCCGAGATACACGACGGGCCGCTGTGCGACTTTACCGACGCCGAGCTTACCGCCTTCGTGTTTGCCGAGCTCAAAAAGCGTGCTCGCTCGGGCGGCGCGGCCCAGCTTGCCATTACGCCGGAGCTACCCTACCAGTACAGGGACTCGGATGGCAACGAGCTGCCGTCTGCAGACGACGCGGCTTGGCCTGCAAACACGCCCAAGGGCCTGCCCAGCGAGCCCAACGTCGAGGCGTTTAACAACATTGTGCAGTGCGGCTTCGAGCACGACGGCTTTGACCGCGACTACACCGCCGTTCCGCGCTGGCGCTACGTTAAGGACCTCACCGACTGCAAGAACGAGCAGGGCCTGCTTGCCACCTATGCAAAAAACCACAAGCGCAACGTGCGCATAGCGCACAACAGCTGCGTAAAGGTAGAGCGCATAGGCAGGGAGCAGCTCAACGTCTTCCACGACATATGCGAGATGAGCAGTGAGCGCCAAGGCTTTGACAACCGTCCGCTCGAGTACTTCGAGCTCCTGTTTGATTGCTTGGGAGATTCTGCCGAGTTCTACGTTGCCTTTATTGACGCTGCGGCATTCCTTAAGTCGTGGGAAGACAAGCGCGACGGCTTTCTTGCCGAGGTCGAACGGCTTAAGAAGCTCGAGGAAAAGGGACCGCTTTCGCCCAAGAACGAAAAGAAGCTCAACGACCAACAGTCCAAATACGAGGCGTCGCTCAAGCGCGTTGACAAGGCGCGCGAGTACCTGGAGTCCGACGGCGAGCGTATTCCCGCCGCTGCCGCCATGTTTGTGTTCCATCCGCGCGAGTGCGTGTACCTCTTTTCTGGCAGCAACGCAAAGTACGCCAAGTTCTATGCGGCAACCGCAATCCAGCACCACATAATGTGCGAATGCATCGAGCGCGGCCTCAACCGGTACAACTTCTACGGCATCAACGGCATCTTTGACGATCCCGACGATCCAGGCCGTGGCTTGCTTGAGTTCAAGCAGGGCTTTGGCGGATACGTGGAAGAGATGATGGGTTCGTTTACCATGCCGGTAAAGCCCGTTACGTTTGCCGTAAAGAAGCTCGCTCACAAGATACTCGACCGCTCATAGGTTGCGCCCACGCGGCGCCTGGCACGCTCTTGGCTATCCCGCACGCTTAGCAACTGCGAGGCGCCAGAAAGCCCGCGGACTCTCCTGTACGCTCAGCGCTCACTGCGTTCGCTCACTCGCTACGCTCGTGATTCGCTTACAGGAGAGTCCGCGGGCTTTCTGGCGCATATCACTTGCTTGCGGATAAGCCCAGCGCGGTCAGGCGCACGTGGAAGCCGCCAGCTTGTTCCACGGATTTGCTCGCAGGTCGACCTTTGCTGCTAGATATTGCTTTTTATACCCATTTTGGGTACAACCCGGGTACAGTCAAACAGGAGGTGCCCCATGGCGACCGCAGCAGTTGCGAGGCGCGCAGAGATAAAGAAGAGCGCGACCGAGGTGTACGCGCGCTGGGGCCTGAGCCTCAACGACGCCATCAACACCTTCCTCGTAAAGTCCATCGAGGTCGGCGGACTCCCCTTCGACCTGCGCCCGGAGGTGCCATCTTACGACGCAGTCGCCGCCGTTGCCTACAAGGCACCGCTTAACGCCGAGGGCATTGCTGTGCTGCCGGCGGAATGGGACGACGATGAGTGAGCGAGTCCCCCAGCCATGGGAGGGTGGCCAAATGCACGCAAATGCGTGTAAGGCGGCCGACTACACGCAGGCACGTGCATTTCCGCCACGTTCGGGCACCCAAATGCACGCAAATGCGTGCAGTGCCGTCCAACTGCACGCAGGCGCGTGCGTTTCGGGCTTGTCTCGCGCCCCAACACGCTGTACGCATTGGGGATACTCCCCATCGGGTACATCGCGAGCAGGCCATTCCTTCATGTAAAGGGCTAACCGCGATGTACCCGTAGGGGAATATCCCCAATGCGTACAGCCCCCGCCACTGGCGGCCCGTGACGCATGCGCCCAGTCGCCTAGAACGAGTCGCGGGTTGGGTGCGGGTAGTACTTGGCAAACTTCCTGTCGAAGTTGGCCTCCATTACCTTGCCTATGGCGCGCGAGGCCACGGAGTCCTTGGAATAGCGCATGGGGTTTCCCACCCTACCGGAGCGCACGACCTCGTCGAATTCGCTGCGCAGCGTATCATCCAGCAAATAGCGACGAATAAGCTTGGTGCGCGTGCGCGTGTAGATGCCCTTCTGGTCCACCTTGAGCACCTCGTCGTTTTTGTCCACAAAGTCGTTTACCAGAACCTGCATGGGGTTTACCCCTCCCACGCACGCGTAGTAGGAGTTCGCGCCGAGACGCGGGTTAAAGTCCAGGAACAAACAGCGGCCCGTCTTGGGATCCCTCTTTAGGTCAAAGTTCGCAAACCCATACCAGCCTATGCCCTCCAGCATGTTGGATACCTTTTCCCAAAGCTCTGGCATTGGCCGGGTAATCATTGCCACGGGGTTACCCATGAGCGCGGGGCTGTGATCCTCCAAGAGCACCTGCGCGGAGGCGAGCATGGTTACCTTGGAATTGCGGTTAACGTAGGCCGTAATCATGTCCACGTATGTGTCGTCGCCGTCAATGAGCTCCTGCACAACAAAGTCGCCCTCGTAGCCCTCCGCGCGAAGGCTTGCCCACAGCTGGTCGAGCTCGCTTTGGCTGCGGATCATGTAGACCTTTTTGAACCCCTTGGCATACAGCAAAAAGTACTCGGCCGAAGACTCCGCCGGCTTGGCAATAAGCGGAAACCCTATCTCCGATGGAGCTATGGGCTCGCTCCCCTTAAGGCAAACGGTCTCGGTGCGGGGGCAGTCCAAGCCGTACTCCGCGCACATGGCCGCAAAAGAAGCCTTGTTGGATGCCCTTAGCATGGGCTCGCGTGGCGGCAGGGAGCACAGCACGTTGGAGGGAAAGTCCTGCGCAATGCCCTCTACCCTTTCGACTACGGCATCGGAGTTAGCAATAAGGATTACCTTCTGCGAGCTGTGCTCGTTTGCAATGGAGCAGATGGCAGAACGCAGGCTGTCGGCGTCCATGCTCTTTGTGGCGCACACGTCTATGAAGTTGGACTTGGTAATAATTCGTATGGGCAGCGGCGCAACGCAGATGCTCCTAACCCCATATGCCTCGTTGAACTCACGGGCCATGGGGTACGAGGACGCATCCCCGCCAAGAATTACCGGACATATATCGTTTCGCATGTTTTATCCTCCCAAACAAGGGTCGCAAGACACCTGCAAAACGCCGTCCGCGCCCCCTTTGCATTGCTAGGCAAATGCCCTATTGGGCACGTGCCCTAAGCCTTCCAAACACATGGTCAAAGAGCGTATTGAAAAACGGCGCGTCGGAAATCCCGAGCCAGTAGGTAGTGCCAAACGTAACAAGAACGGCAGGAATTCCAGCCGCCAGCGTGTACAGGGCACCAAGCATGAGCCCCTGGCACGGACCAATAAGGTTGTTAAGGCCCCACAGAACAAGCGCGCCAACCAGCGAACCGGCCGCGCCAAACAGCAGTGCGACAACAACGGAGCGCACGATGGAGCGCAGGCCAAGGTTTCCCACTATCGAGCGTATGCGCATTATTACCAAAAGGTCAATTGCGCCATAGAAGAACACGGACGACACAGGCACCACGTACAGTCCCCATATAGGCGTAAGAACAATGCACACAACAATCTGCAGGGCCGAGCCCACGCAGGTTGCCAGGGCAAAGAAGCCCATTCGCATCATGGACGAGCAGGCCTTTTGAAGGTAGGTCGACAAGGCATAGAACGGAAGCGCAAGGGCGAGCGCCTGCAGGTAGCCCGTCGTTTGGGCAACGGCCTCGCCGTTAAACTGCCCGCCGGCAAACACCGCAACCAAAGACGGCGCAAACACCACCAAGTACATTGAACACGGCGCAAGCGTAAAAAACGTCTTGCGCAGACCGTCGGCAAAGAAGTCCTTAAACGAAGTCTTGTCTTCCTCGATGTAGCTGCTCGAAAGCTCCGTAAACATGGTTACGGATATTGGAATGGCAAAGATGGAGTACGGAAGCATGTACCAGATGCGAGCGTAGTAGGCAACGGAAGCACCTGCCTCGGTTACCGAAAGCGCACAGCTCGACATTACGGCGGTGGTGGGAACCGACGCAAGCGTGGCAATGAGCGTGGGAACGCCAATGGAGAGCGTCTCCTTAAGTGCCGGGTCGTGGAAGTCTATTCGTGGAGTAATCCGTATGCCCTGCCTGCGCATGGATGGAATCTGACAAATTACCTGAATAGCCACGCCCAGCGGGTTGCCAATGGCAAGGACCACGGCGGCGTTGGCCCAGTACATAGTGCCGCTTTGCACCAGATACCCATAGATGACAAAGGAGGCAATTACGCAAAGGTTGTTAAATACGGGGGCGAGGTTACTCCACACGTACTCTCGCTCTGCGTTGAGCGCGCCGGACATTATGGACGAAAGCGCATACAACACGATCTCGCACACAAACCATCGGAAGAACCACACGGCCAGCTCGGAGTCAAACCCGGAGGTCGCGCCGGCTGACTGCGTCCATATAATTGGTCCGGCAAAAATAAAGCTCAATATGGTTACAAGGGTCATGAGCAAAACTACGATGCTCAGAAGGTTGGACACGTACGCGTTCGTTCCCTTTTGCCCAAGCTTCTGCTTTACCGAAAGGTACACCGGCAAAAAGGATGTAATGAGCATGCCACCTATTACCAGCTCGTACAGGAGGTTAGGCAAGTTGTTTGCCACGGTGTATGCGCTGGCCAGACCCGCGGCGCCAAGCGCCCATGCCTGTGTAGAGGTACGAAAGAAGCCTGTAATGCGGCTAATAATTACTATGATGCTAACGATGTTAGACGACTTGTTTGCCTGTCGCTTTACGTCTTCGGCATGCGAAACGTCGCTGTTTGTTTGCTCCAAGGCGCTTGTCCTTCCCACATTTACTCGCATCCTGCATGATACCTCACAAGCCTTAAAAATGTCTTGGGTAGGCGTTGGAAATGTGTGCTTTCGCTCGCAAAGAGCCCAAAGATGCTAGCATAGTGCCCGTATTCGCTTTACTAACGCAACCAAGGCGTGCACTCGTGAGGAGTTTTGTATGAAGCACAAACTTACGCAGCCCGCAGCCAAGAGAACTATTTCTTTTATTCTTGCGGGCACGCTTGCGGCCACTTCGCTCGCGCCGGCATCAACCGCCTTCTCGGCACCTTCGGATGACCTCAAGCAGCAGCTGGCCTCTGCGACCGCCCAGCTCGACGCACTCGAGCAGACGCTCTTTCAGACTGAGGCAGAGCTTGGCAAGACCACCTATGAGCTCAACGAGACCAGGGAGAACATTGCTGGGCTGGAAGAAAACATTGCCCAAAACACCGACAAGCTCACAGTTGCAAAGGGGCGTCTTGCAACCGTTATAGAGGAATCATATAAGCAGGGTGGAGACCTGGGCCTTCTGGATCTCGTGCTAAGCTCCGAAAGCTTTGACAACCTTATGTCGCGCATCTATTACGCAAACAAGGTTGCCGAAACCAAGCGCCAGGAGATCTCGACGGTAAACGACCTGCAGGTTAGCCTGAGCAACGACAAGGCTCTCCTCGAGGAGCAGCAGGCGCAGCAGGAGGAGCTCCTTGCCTCCCAGGAGACACAGCGTCAGGCAATGGAGGCCGCGGCCACCCAACAGGCAAACTATGTGGGGCAGCTTTCGTCCGAGGTCGTTGCCGCCATGGAAGAGGAGCGCCGCCAGGCAACGCAGGCATCACTGGAGGCCGCACGCAAGGTCCTTGGCGACGAAGCCGTTAATCAGGCGGTCTCTTCCGACGTAAACCAGGCAATAAACAACCCGCAAAACGAGACCAAGAAGAAGGAAGAGCAGCCGCAAAACACCGAGAACG
>CADBDT010000009.1 GCA_902793465.1 uncultured Coriobacteriaceae bacterium
CGCCAGACGGGAGAAGCCTCGCGACCACGGCGGCCGCCATGACTGCCGCAACGCTCGCGTATCCCTGGCGGAAGCCGAACTCGCGCTCTATTCTCCTGTCTAGCTCCGCGCGCGTGCGCGGTCTGTCCTCATACCCCGCCATCGAGACACCCACGACCGAATCGTACTCGTCCGAGAGCAAAAGGCCCCTGCGGAGCGCCTCGTCGGCGGCTCGCACCAGTCTCTGCCATCACCTCGGGCTAGGCCGCGGGAATCGCCAGCGCTACCGGCTGGGACGCGATGCCCTCATAGAGCGTCGTACGCTCCCCGGGGGGCACGCGGCGGAGTTCCACCTGTGCGGGCATCCGACGCCACGCCCGCCGAGGCGGTAATATGTCAAGGGGCAGACAGGGGAGTGTGGTCCACATGGCAAAGAGCGAGCTTGCGGTCATCACGAAGGCGAAGGACCTGTGCAGCTACGTCATGACGGTGACGGAGAAGTCGCCGAAGCGCTTCCGCTTCACGCTCACCTCCCGGCTGCAGAACTACGCGCTCGACGTGATAGAGAACCTGTTCATGGCCAACGAGACGTTTGAACGCGTCGAGGCGATCGAGATAGTCGTGCTCCCCAAGGGCAAGACGCCAGCCAAGGAGTACGACGCGAAGAAGGCCTCCTACGTCGGCGGCACCACCTGCGACGCCCACGTCCAGACCACCGGCTGGACCGGAAGGCAGATGGGCCTCTCCTTCGGAACGACCGGGAAAGCCAAGAGGCTCGAGGCCATAAAGCTCACGCTCGCCGGCGAGCCATACGACGGTGGCATCGAGTACGACGTGCACTGCCAGACCACGGGATGGCAGGCCACCAAGGCAGACGGCGAGCTCGCAGGCACCACCGGCAAGGCAAAGCGCCTCGAGGCCGTGCGCGTCAGGCTCACGGGTGACGAAGCGAAGAGGCATCTCTCCGTCTGGTACCGCGTGCACTCCCAGACCTTCGGCTGGCTCGGCTGGGCATGCGACGGCGATCCCGCCGGCACCACCGGCCTCGCCAAGCGCGCCGAGGCCATCGAGGTGCAGGTGCTTCCCAAGGGCGCCGTGCCCGACGGCTACGACGCCAGCGTAGCGGCCTGCAGGACCAAGTAGCGCAGTCGCCTATAATTGTCTCCGAAGACGGACCCCCGCCCAACTGCGCTGCTGGGTGGGGGTCTTCTGCGGCGTCGCCGACCCTCCACGACCGTGGGGGACACTCCCGCCATGACGTCCGAAAACTACCCACAACCGCTTCGCAATTACCGACAGTAGATATTGCTCGGACGATGGTCGCCGAAGAGGTTGACGCCGCGGAGGAGCTGTCTTGCATGGGCGCGGACGCATCGGCGCTCATCGTGCCACCGCGTTTCGACGAGCGCCAGGCAAGCTTTCCTTTGCTCAATAGCAACGAACTTCGCTAAGGACCGCAACAAGGAGGTGAGTGAGGCCGAGACAAACGAGTAACCCCCAGCGCCTGGAACGAAGGTGCCCATCCGCCCGTGACAGTCCCGTGCTATGATGATGCCATACGGCGGACGGAGGGCGCATGGCACGCACCATAAGCATAGGCGCGCAGGGCTTCGAGGACCTGCGGGCGAACGGGTGCTTCTACGTGGACAAGACCAGCTTCGTGCGGGACTGGTGGCTCGCGCGCGACCAGGTGACCCTGGTCTGCCGCCCACGCCGCTTCGGGAAGACGCTCAACCTGGACACGGTGCGCTGCTTCCTCTCCACGGAGTTCGCCGGGCGCGGCGAGGAGCTGTTCGGCGAGCTGGACGTGTGGGCGGACCCCGACATGCGCGCTCTGCAGGGTACGGTGCCGGTGGTGGCCATGAGCTTCGCCAAGTGCAAGGGTGCCACGCTGGACGAGACGCTCACGGGTCTGAAGCGGGTGATTCGCACCGCAGTCGAGGCGCACGGCTACCTGCATGGGTCGGACACACTCACCGACGGTGACCGCACGTTCCTCGCGCGCGTCTCCGATGACATGGACAACGCCACCGCCGCCGACGCTGTGAACCAGCTCTGCTTGATGCTACGCCACCACTGGGGTGTGGCTCCCGTTGTCCTTCTGGACGAGTACGACTCGCCCATGGAGGTCGCCTGGACGCACGGCTACTGGGATGAGGCCTCCTCTTTCATGCGCCAGCTCATGAACTCGACGTTCAAGACTAACCCTGCGCTCGGCCGCGGCCTCATCACGGGCGTCACGCGCGTCAGCCGCGAGTCGATCTTCAGCGACCTCAACAACCTCTCCGTGGTCACCGCCTCCACTCCGCTCTACCAGACCTGCTTCGGCTTCACGCAGGACGAGGTCGACGAGGCACTGGCCGAGTACGGCCTCGGCGACCGCCGGCAGGACGTATGCGACTGGTACGACGGCTTCGTCTTCGACGGCCACGCCCACATCTACAACCCCTGGTCCGTCACGCAGTTCCTGCAGTACGGGGAGCTGCGTTCCTACTGGGCCAACACCTCCGGCAACGGCCTCGTCTCGGAGGTCGTGCGCCGGGGAGGAGCGCGCCTGAAGGCCGACTTCGAGGAGCTCATGCGTGGCGGTACCATCGAGAAGGTCATAGACGAGCAGGTGGTGTTCTCTGAGCTCGCTACGCGGCCCAACGCCGTGTGGGCCTTGCTGCTCGCAGCTGGCTATGTCACGACGCCGGGGCCGGTGCCCTACAACCTCGAGGAGACCCCGCGGCGTCTGCGGCTTACCAACCACGAGGTGGAGCTCACCTTCGACCGTATGGCGAAGGGCTGGTTCGCCGACGCGGAGGACGACTGGGATGACCTAGCGCGGGCGCTCCTTGCCGGCGACGCGGAGGCCGCGACGGACTTCCTCGCGGATGTGACGTTCTACTGCATGTCGAGCTTCGATGGCGCGCGCCGTCCTGCCGAGAGCGAGCCGGAGCGCTTCTACCACGGCTTGGTGCTGGGCATGCTCGCGAGCCTTCGCGGCCGATGGTCCGTGGAGTCCAACCGCGAGAGCGGCTTCGGCCGCTACGACGTGGCGCTCGTGCCTACAGATGGCGCGCAGGGCACCGACCCGGCGGTCGTTATGGAGTTCAAGGTGTTCGACCGCCGCCGCGAGCGGACGCTGGAGGACACCGTGGCCCGCGCTCGCGCGCAGATAGAGGATAAAGACTACGTCTCCAGTCTCGCGGCCCGCGGCATAGCTCCCGACCGTATCCGCACCTACGGCATAGCTTTCCGCGGCAAGGAAGTGCTCGTGGGCTGAAGGGGGTGCGCCACGGCAGCCTGCCAGTCTGCAGTTCGCATCCATCGCAAACAGGAGAATAGAGCGCGAGTTCGGCTTCCGCCAGGGATACGCGAGCGTTGCGGCAGTCATGGCGGCCGCCGTGGTCGCGAGGCTTCTCCCGTCTGGCGCCGTCTGGCGCGGTGAAGGGAGGCTCCGCGCTGCGGCTGCGCTACGGCGACGGCGCGACGCGCTTCACGGATGACGTCGACGTCGCCAGAACCGGCACAGAGGGCAAGTACAGGGACGCACTTGCCTTGTCTCTCCGAGACGGATGGGGAGGGTTCTCCGGCACGATCGAGGAGCTTCCCGGCCACCACATCCCCAACGGCCTGCAGAGGCGGTATGCCATGACGCCCTACCTCGTCCACCTCTCATACCTTGGGCAGTCGTGGGCCTTGGGCAGTCGTGGGCGGACGTTCGGCTTGAGGTGAGGGGAATGAAATGCGTATAACACGATATGGCGACGCCATCTTGGTGACCTGCAACTATCGTCTTGGCCTCATGGCATGGGCGGACCTCAATGCAATCTCGGGCGAGGATTAGATGAAGCTCGACTGACGCCAATACCAGAGACACTATGGTCATCGAGAAGCACAAATGGGGATGCGTCCTCGATCCCTCCAAGACGGTACGTACGCTGCTCGCGCGAGCCTACGGAGATAAGCCATACCACGAGTGGCAGGACCTTTTTGGCAGCCATGCCGAAAGAACATTGTGAATATTTGCACATGTTCTTATCGCTTCTGTTGAGATGGTTTGCGCTGTGCGTTGCACATTACTTTGCACTTTCTGCCCACACGCCTTAGGTTTGACCAGCTTGGCATGAGCGACGTTGCGCGACGTCGATCGAGATGACGCCTGAGCTGTCGATGTGCCTGTGCCCGCGGCGCAAGATCAGCTTCGACGGATTCGTGAGCTACGAAGGTAGGAGGTTCGGCGTGCCCTACTGGTATTCCGGCAAGGCCTGCCGCGTCAACCGCGACGGAGGCCATCTGCACATCTACTCCGACGACAATGGGCCAAGAGCTCGCCGTCCACGTGGTGACGTGGTCCTACCGCGACAGCTTCTGCGCAGACCAATACGTCTGAACTAACACGATCAGGCGCAACACCATGGCCGCGCGCTTCCCGTACAGGATGGACTTCGGCTCGTTCGAGACCTCCCACCTGTCGCCCGAGGTCAGGCGCGAGAGGCTCTCCACGCTGCAGTTCGTCGCCGACAGGGCCAACGTGGTGCTGGTGGGCAACCCCGGCGTGGGCAAGACCGCGCTGGCGGTGGCGTGCGGTCACGCCGCCTGCGCCGAGGGGATGCTTTAGGAGCGAGTGGCACACTTTTCAAGCAATTTGTGGCACAGTTTTCAGTTGACATACACAGGTGGTGATTGTCTCGCTCATGGTGTCCCCTCTCGGACTCGTGAGGGGATGCCCTTCACCCCCTCGGTGGCGCCCTTGGGCAAGCGGGTCCGCCGCGCGACGCCATGGGTGCGGGCATGGCGCGGCGTCACGCGTCGGATCCGCGTCCGGCGGAGCGCGAAAGCGTTAGGGGTGCCTGCTTTCGCGCGCATCCTGTGCCAGGGTGGTACCACCGAGGGACCGGACGTGGATCTTGGTCTTTATCTATGGGCGGGGTGTCGGGGCATGAGGGTTCCCGCGGGAACGCTGAATGAGGTGACGGGCGTTCTACCTGCGAAAAAAATGGAGTAAGGCATATAGCCCTACTCCATCCATATTCTCAGAGCGAACTGATAACGGTTGAAACCGAGTTCGACTCTTCGCGGTCTGGTGCCCCCAGCGGGAGTCGCCGCGTCGCGCTCCGCGCAACGCTCATAGGGTTCGCGCTCCGCGCTCACCCCGCAAGCGTCCACTGGACGCTTGCGCCCTCACGGGTTCGACTCCAGTGCGGTTGACCAAACAAGTAACGCCACCTCAAGGGTGGCGTTAATCTCACATGGTGCCCCCAGCGGGAGTCGAACCCGCCTCTGCACCTTGAAAGGGTGCCGTCCTAGCCGATAGACGATGGGGACGCAAGGAGGAATTATAGCAGAATGTTTGCTCAAATAGAAGAACACTCAAAAAGACAAAAGTGGGTGACCCTCGCGCGCGGGCCACCCACCAGAAACTATCAACGTCTGCCGCCTCGTGCGGCTCCTCTTTGGTACTACGATCTTGCTTCTGTCAAGCTTCTAAACTTCTCTAACTCCGTGAGTTCCATCGACGCAAATCGGAACGTCATTTGATCCTGCATAGCGTACGCGGTGACGCTTTGGCTCCTGCGCGGCTACACCGGTTCTTCCGGATGTCGATTTCTGTCTGACTTGGCGTATGTCGTTTCGCCTGCGTAAGCCTGCTATTTGCTAAGGCCTCAAAGTAAAACCGGGACACGCAATGTCAGCCGCGGGACACCTCTGTATGTTTTCTATTACCATAGGGCACCACCTCCCCCGGTCAACCGCCCATCTTTGGTGCGGTTCCTCTTTACAGTTAGAACTATAGTCCAACATCCTAAGTTGTACATCGTATAATGTACAACCAACGGCAAGCGGTAGGTTTAAGACTGCCAGCGGTATAGGCACCTCGTTTTCGGACGATCCGATGCGGGGCGGCACTCCTGGGGCTCGTTGCGGCAGGCGCGCAAGCACGACAACAGAGTGAACACAACTACACCCAACTTCGGTAAAACCCCAGTTGGCGGACACCTGAAAAAGCTCGTTTTGGTAGTTGTGCTCTCGTAGAAAGTTTTACGAGAGCACAACTACCAAATAGGCACATAAGAATCGGTAAAATACCAGTTGGCTCGTGCTCAGAAGAGGCAAACTTGGTAGTTGTGAACTCTCTGGTTTGCGGCAAGAGTTCACAACTACACAACGGGGCCTCAGACCTATCAAAAGGGATACTCCCTCTTGATAGGTGATCCCGCCAGCCTTGGCAAAAAGCTGAACGCCGCTTAATGCTTGCGGTTTTACGGTGGCGATGCGGGCTTCCTGTTTCAAACGCAAGTATTGGGGTACATAGTTCGTATGAGTGCGATGTTGGGAGGGAACGTGGACGACATCTATGGTGGTAAGCGCTCCGATATGGAGCTTGTCCTAAACCGGTTTGTGCAACGAATAAAGGAAGTGCGGCAAAGCATGGCCGCAGAGACCGACTTCGACACCATAGAGCACATGCTCGCGCGCGTTAAGTCCGAGGAAAGCATGCGCGAGAAGTGCCGCCGCAAGGGCCTTCCCGAAACCGCGGAGTCCGCGCTCACAAAGATCTACGACGCGCTGGGCGTCCGCATTGTGTGTTCCTTCCTAAGCGACGTGTACGACATTCGCGACCACATTGCCGCCGAACCCGACTACGAGGTGGTGGAGGAGCGCGACTACATTCGCAACGCAAAGCCCAACGGTTATCGTAGCTATCACATGATCCTTAGGTCCGTGGAAGGTTACTATATTGAGATACAGCTTAGAACCATTTCCATGGACACGTGGGCGGCGCTGGAGCATCATTTGCGCTACAAGAAGCCCCATGTTGGAAACCAGAAGCTCATTGTGCAGGAGCTCAAGCGATGCGCGGACGAGCTGGCCTCCACCGACGTTTCCATGCAGACCATAAGGGACATGCTGCTTGCGGAGGAGAGCTAAATGACTGCACGACTGCTTCTTGCGGAGGACACGCGCGACCTCAACCGCGCCCTTACCACGGTCCTCGAGCACGAGGGCTACAACGTGGTTTCGGCATACGACGGCCAAGAGGCGCTCGACTACCTGTCGAGCGAGGTGTTCGACGCCCTTGTTCTGGACATAATGATGCCAAAGAAGGACGGCTTGCAGGTGCTTTCGGAAATGCGGGCCGCGGGCAACTATACGCCCGTGCTTCTGCTAACCGCAAAGGCCGAGGTGGACGATCGCGTTGCCGGGCTGGACGCAGGCGCAGACGACTACCTTACCAAGCCCTTTGCCATGAAGGAGCTCCTGGCTCGCGTGCGCTCCATGACGCGCCGCCACGACGACTACGCAAAGCAGCGCGTGGCATTCGAAGACGTCCTGCTGGATGCCCAGACGTTTGAGCTTTCTGCCGCCAATACCGTGCGCTTGTCTGTGAGGGAGTTCGAGCTCATGCAAACGCTCGTTTCCCATGCAAGCAGGCCGCTTACGGTGGACTACCTGCTGGACTCCGTGTGGCGCCAGGAGGACGACGCGCAGGAAGACACGGTGCAGCTGTACGTTTCGTACTTGCGCGGAAAGCTCAAGTGGGTTGGCTCGCACGTTACCATACAAAAGTCCGACGAAGGCTTTTGCCTTGCAAACGATAAGACCGAGCTATGAACTCGTTGGCCATCAAGCAGCTAAGGCGCAAGTTCATTCTTATTGCCATGCTGTCGTTTTTTGTCGTAATCCTGTTTACGGGCGGCATGACGGCGCTTTCTAACCAAACCTCGCTGCGCACGCAAGCGGGCCACGTGCTCGAGCTCATAGTCAAGAACAACGGCCACCTGCCCGAGCCAGAAAACTACTCGAACCATGTGCACGCCACCGACCTGTTTGAGGGCCTCTCGCCCGAGAGCAACTACTCCGCAAGGTACTTCTCGGTAATCTTCAACCAAGCCGGCGGGGTAGAAAACGTGGACGTGAGCCACGTGGCATCGGTTACCGAAAAAGAGGCAATCGACTATGCCAGGGGAGCCTGCGAGTCGTACGACAAGAGCCTTACGGTCTCGTTGCTTAACATGGGCATGATAGACACGTTCTACTACCGCGTGGCAAAGCAGGACAACGGAAGAAAGATTGCCGCCTTCTTCGACTGCTCGTTCCAAATGCAGGTAAATCGCGAGGTTGGGTGGAACACCATTATTATTTGCGTTCTGGGCCTGCTGGGTAGCTTCCTTTTGGTGCTGCCGCTCTCCAAGCGCGCAATACGCCCAGAGATCGAGAACACCCGCAAGCAAAAGCAGTTTATAACCAACGCAAGCCACGAGCTCAAGACTCCCTTGGCGGTAATACGGGCAAACACCGAGGTCATAGAGATGCTGCAGGGCGAAAGCGAGTGGACGCAGTCCACCATGAGCCAGGTGGATCGCATGGACGGGCTCGTGCAAAACCTCGTTATGATTACGCGTGCCGAGGAGCAGGAAGACAGGACCTCCATGGGCGAGATCGACGTCTCCCAGACGGTAATCGATTCCACCGACCCGTTTAGGGCGCTGGCCCAGCAGGAGAAGAAGGAGCTGGTTTGCAACGTTGCCGAAAACGTAAGGATGGTGGCCGACGCCAGCGCCATCCAGCAGCTCTGCACCCTGCTGGTGGACAACGCCATTAAGTACTGCGACGAGGGCGGCTGTGTGACGGTGGAGCTTACGCAGCCGAAGTGGGGGAGAGTGACCCTGGAGGTGCGCAACACGTTTGCCGACGGCAAGAGGGCGCAGTTCAACCGGTTCTTCGAGCGGTTCTACCGCGACGACGAGGCGCACAGCGACGAGGGCGGCTACGGCATAGGGCTTTCGGTGGCGGAGAGCATATGCAAGCGGTACGGCGGAACCATACGCGCAAGCTGGAAATCCGGCGAGGCGGTTTTCACATGCCAGCTAAGAAGTGCATAGCTTAACGATTTTGGGTGTTATTAAGAATCAAGTATGATACATTATTTAAGGTAGCCTATCCCATGTTATCGATTGGTTGGAAAGTAGATGTTTAAGAAGATTGCCGCTGTACAACCGTTCGCAGGTCACGACCTTATTGTGTGGTTCGCAGATGGTGAAGCAAGGTTATTCGACGCAAAACTATTCATTAAAAAGCATAATGAGTTTGCTGCACTTAATGACGAGAAAGTGTTTAACACGGTTCAGCTTGCAGCCGAGGGATACGGCGTCTCGTGGGGAAACGACTTGGATATAAGCTGCAAAGAGGTTCATGACGCGAGCAAGCCAATAGACGTGGTTGGCTGCGAGAGCGCCCGGGTAATCTCGGAGGTCGTGGATGCGCGTCACGAGGAGGGACTTTCGCAGGCAAAGCTCGCCTCTGCGGCCGGCGTTAAGCAGCCGGTTGTCGCTCGCTTGGAAACGCGCGTAAACTCTCCGCGTCTGGACACGCTGCTAAAGGTCCTTACCCCCTTGGGAAAGACGATAAGAATCGTGGAGCTGGGCGACGCCTTGGACATCAAGGCGAAGTAGGGGTGGACTTAGCTCGAATCCAGTTTTGCTAGCGAAAAAGGGTGCCGCTTGGGGATGCTCCCCCTGCGGTACATTGCTTGCAATGTACCGCAGGGGGAGCATCCCCAAGCGGCACCCTTTACAGGCGCTCGGCCACGGCGCGAATGAAGTCGTGCGTGTTCACGCGGGTGGGGTTCTCCATGCTGGTAATGGCGGCAAGGTCGCCCGTCATAATGCCGTCCTCTATAGTGGCGATGGTGGCCTGCTCCAGGCGGTGCGCAAAATCCACGAGGTCGGGAAGCCCGTCAATCTCGCCGCGCTTTGCAAGCGCACCCGTCCAGGCAAAGATGGTCGCGACGGAGTTGGTGCTTGTCTCCTCGCCAGCCAGGTGCTTGTAGTAGTGACGCTGAACGGTGCCGTGTGCCGCCTCGAACTCGTAGTAGCCGTTGGGGCTCACCAGCACCGACGTCATCATGGCCAGCGAGCCGAACGCAGTGCTAACCATGTCGCTCATAACGTCGCCGTCGTAGTTCTTGCACGCCCAAATAAAGCCGCCTTCGGAGCGAATTACGCGAGCCACGGCGTCGTCGATAAGGGTGTAGAAGTACTCGATGCCCGCCTCCTCAAAGCGCTCCTTGTACTCGTCTGCAAAGATCTGTGCAAAGATGTCTTTAAAGCGATGGTCGTAGGTCTTGGAAATGGTGTCCTTAGTGGCAAACCACAGGTCCTGGTGGGTGTCGAGCGCGTAGTTAAAGCTCGCGCGCGCAAAGCTGGAAATGGAGGCGTCCAAGTTGTGGATGCCCTGCGCAATGCCTGCTCCGGCAAACTCATGCACGGTGGCGCGTACCTCGTCTCCGCCGTCTGCGGGCGTGTATACCAGCTCCACCTTGCCCGCGCCCGGTACGCGGAGCTCGGTGTTCTTGTATACGTCTCCGTAGGCATGGCGCGCTATGGTAATGGGCTTTTTCCAGGTACGAACGTACGGCTCGATTCCCTTTACCACAATGGGGGCGCGGAACACGGTTCCGTCCAGGATGGCGCGAATCGTGCCGTTGGGGCTTTTCCACATTTGGCTGAGGCCGTACTCCTCCACACGTGCGGCGTTGGGCGTAATGGTGGCGCACTTAACCGCCACGCCAAGGCGCTTTGTTGCCTCTGCGGAGTCGATGGTTACCTGGTCGCCGGTGCGCTCGCGCTCTTTGAGGCCCAGGTCGTAGTATTCGGTCTTAAGGTCTACGTACGGCTCAATGAGCTCGTCCTTTATCATTTTCCAAATAATGCGGGTCATCTCGTCGCCGTTCATCTCGACGAGCGGTGTGGTCATGCGGATCTTGTCCATGCTCTCCTCCTGGTTTGGGAACGCTTGTATTGTAATGGAAAGACTGCGCCGGAAAGCCGACAAGTGCCCAGGGCATCTGTCACGCTTAAGGTGCCGTGAGGGGATACTCCCCCTGCGGTACATCGCTTGCGATGTACCGCAGGGGGAGTATCCCCTCACGGCACCCCTAAGACGTATCTTGCCTTGCCTACAGCGCCTGGGGCATGGCCTTTTCTGCGTCGGGCTTGCCAAAGAAATAGCCCTGCGCACGGTCGCACCCAATGGACGCCAGGAACTCAAACTGCTCCTGCGTCTCCACGCCCTCGCACAGGGTTATCATGCCAAGTTGATGTGCCAGGTCCACGATGGACTTAAGGATGGACTTGGACTTTGGGTTGCCCTCAAAGCCGCGCAGGAACACCATGTCTATCTTTAGCACGTTAAACTGGTAGTCCTTTAGGACGTTGAGGGACGAATACCCGCTGCCAAAGTCGTCCAGCCACAGCGAGTAGTCCTCGTCGCGCAGCCTGGCCATGTTGCGCTGCAGCTCGTTGAGCTTGTCGGTAAGGGCCGACTCGGTTATCTCCACGTCCAAAAGGGTAGGGGGGATGTCGTATTTCTTGGACATCTCGTTAAGGAAGGCGGGCACGTCGTACAGCTCGAAGTCCAGGCGGGAGAAGTTGAGCGACACCGGAACCACCGGCTTGCCGGCGTCCAGCTCGGCGCGCAGGTCCATGCACACCTGCTCGATTATGCAGCGGTCCAGCTTGTCGATCTCGCGGAACTCCTCCAGCGTCTCTATGAAGGCAAACGGTGGCATAAAGCCAAACTCGGGGTCTATCCAGCGTGCCAGGGCCTCGTAGCCACAGAGCTCTCCCGAGCCGTCCGCGCAGCGTACGACGGGCTGGTAGTATGCCTTTATCCAACCCTCCGAGGCAGCCCTCTTAATGTTGTTTATGATGTGCTGACGACGCTTTACGTCGGTGTCGAGGGTGTTGTCGAAGTAGTTCACAAACACCCCGGGGCGCTTTTTTATTTCGTTGCAGGCATAGCGGGCCTTGTCGCAGGCCTGCGATACGTTTATGCCCTCTTCCATCTTGGGTTTGTAGATGCCTGTTTTAAGATGCAAACGCACCTCGCCGCGCAAACCCTTGAGGACTTCCTGTGCGGCCGCGGCGCGTTCCTCCGCTACGCGGGACTCGCATATGGCCACAAAGTGATCGTCCGAAAAACGGGCGACCATCTCGTCGGCAAAGATCTGCAGCAGGCCATGGGCCATGTCTTGCAACAGGCAATCTCCTGCGCCAAAGCCATGCTTGTCGTTGTAGGCCTTAAAGTGCTCGATGTCCATGTACAGGATCGAGTACTGTATGTCGAAGTCGCCAATGCCCTCAAACAGCACGTTTACTGCGCCGTTAAAGCTGTGCATGTTAGGCATGCCCGTAAGCTCGTCGAACGAGGCAATATGGCGCAGCCTCTCGTTAACGCGTTTGATGTCCTCGCTCTTGTGTGCCTCCGACAACTGCTGGTTATATGCGGCTAACGCCACGACCACCGTGGAGATCCACAGGGTAAACAGGTTTACCTGCAGGCTGTAGTTGGCAGGCAGGTTGTGGTCTATGTACAGATAGAACCCGCCAAAGGTAACAATGGACGCGATGAACACCGGTACGGGCTTCCACACCAGCATGCCAAACACAAAGAGCGTCATGGTTACGAAGGCAAGAATCTGGTCGCCCTTTACGTACGAGTTGTTGCCAAAGTGGATGCCAAACACAAGGCACGCTACCGAGAACACCACGAGCAGGATGTTGCCCACCCGCATGTTGAAGGTCTTGCCCCGCATGTAGCGAATCGCATGAATGAGCACCGCCGCGGCCACAGCCAGAAGCACCACGTACCACGCGCCGTGGTTTACGATCCACATGAAGTCGCGCGGCTTGCCCGCTGCCGCGCTTTCCATAATGTTGCTGGCAAGGCTCAGGACCATCCATATTTCCAGGCAGATAACAATAAAGGCCATGTAGATGGCAGCACGCATGTTGCTTGAGTGGATAAACCGCGTTACGTAATCGGACTGCTTGCCGATGCCCCACAGTCTACGAAGTCGTTCGCCCATCTTTCCCTCCTTGTTTACTGCAGCCATTCTAGTATAAAACACCCGCAGGGGCGTCTGGAGGCCCCTAAAGGAAGTCATGGTCCTCGCACACGGTGGCATTCGGCGCGACACCAGTATTAAATCGTCGGTCACCAGCGAAAGAGCTGCGGAAGGCCGTTCGAAGAAGAGGTACCGAAAGGGGATGCTCCCCTACGGTACCCCACTCCAACACGCGTTTCCGGACGGGCTGGTGGATGGGGCAGGATGTAACAGCGCGGAGACCTGCTTCGCTACTCCTTGAGCCTCCACATAAGCGCTGCTAGCACACCGAGACCCGTTGGGAACAAAAGGCCCCTTATGAGGTCGAACGCATACGCGCCATGCGAGATAACCACTTCCCTTACATAGATGCCAAGATTGGCGGCTGCGACTGCAACGAAGATGCAAAACAAAAGTCGCAGGAAAAAGTTTTCGATGAAGAAGCCTTTCATGGCCGATTCCTTTCTTTGGCGGCGGCGCTATGCCGCGCTATGTGCTAGTCGTTTCGAACCATCCTATCCTACGCATCCAGGGCGGGATCTGTCCCTAAAGGTCAAGCAATTACACGGATATCGTATTTCCATGCTCGGACATGCGCCTCCTGCTTTTCCAGCTTTCCAAACATTAGCTGGCAGCTAATGCAGGGGGCGGGCGTTTTTCTCATTATGGAAACAAGTTTTTGGCTACGTGAAGGAGGGAACATGTCGGAGTCAGTTACGCCGGAGGTACCGGCAAAAAAGACCTCGGGCTTGGCAATAGCGGGCCTGGTGTTGGGCATCTTGGCGGCGCTGGGGTCGTTTTTGCCCATAATCAACAATCTGTCGTTTATTCTCGCAGTTGTTGGACTTATTCTTGCAATTATTGCGCTTGTGGGTGCTCTTAAGGGCAAGCATGATTCCAAGGGGATG
The DNA here is from genome assembly GCA_902793465.1 of uncultured Coriobacteriaceae bacterium. Classification (GTDB taxonomy): domain Bacteria; phylum Actinomycetota; class Coriobacteriia; order Coriobacteriales; family Atopobiaceae; genus RUG440. The sequence goes on from CADBDT010000009.1 coordinate 13,765, forward strand.
GCAATAGCGGGAGTCGTGTTGTGCGCGGTGTCGTGCGTGGTGGTGCTGGTTACCCAAAAGGCGTACGGCGACGCTCTAAACAAGGCGACTTCGGGTTCGGAGCCGGTGGCGGTTTCGAGCGCGAGCTCAACCGCGACCGAGGCGCAAAGTGCCTCCTCCGGTCAGGCGGCTTCCTCGGCCGAAGCGCCCAAGACGGAAGAGAAGAAAGAGGAGGAGAAGCCCGACTACTCCAACCTTGCGGTGGGTAGCTCGGTACAGCTGGACGGCGGGCTTACGGTTACCGTAAACAGCGTGGACAAGAGCCTTAAGAGCTACAACGACAAGCCCATTGTGGGCGTAAACGTAACCTACGTAAACAACGGGCAAAAATCCGAGTCCTTTAACACGTTTGACTGGAAGGGCGAAGACGCAAACGGCGCACAGCGCTCCACAACGTTCTATGGCGACTCGCAGGACTCGCTTAGCTCCGGCAAGCTTTCGCCTGGCGGGAGCGCAACGGGCAACCTGTACTTTGAGGACGGCACCGTTCGCGTGTGCTACTACAACAACGTGTTTAACGACAGCCCGACCGCGGCCTGGAACCTGTAGGCATCGGGTTACGACCGACCTCTCAAAGGGGGTACTCCCCCTTGATAGGTTAAGGGTCTGGGGGCGCCGTGCACATAGGGGAGCATCCCCTTTGTGCACGGCGCTAGCTTGATGGCGGTGGGGGCATCCCCTTTGAGAGGTCTACAGTAACGCGCCATGCTACAATGAGCACGATTAACGATACGGAGCAAGATGCCATGGAAGAACCGCTTACCGAAGAGCTGCTTAACGAGCTTCTTTCCTCACAGGACCCTGCTGCCTACCTTGAGCAGCATCGGCCCGTTAAGAGGGACCTTGCCTCATACCTGCAGGAACTTTTGGATAGCAAAGGTCTCGAGCGCAAGGACGTAATAAACGAATCCCAAATAAACTATACGTATGGATATCAACTCTTTACGGGCAAGCGTAAGAATCCGGCGCGCGATATGGTGCTTCAGATTGCCTTTGCCATGCACTTGTCGCTACGCGAGACGGACCGTCTGCTTCAGGCTGCTGGCGTAAGCCGTCTGTACTGCAAGGATCGACGTGACGCAATTATCGTGTTTTGTCTGAGTCGTGGGCTGCCGCTTGCGCACGCAAACGAGACGCTCTTTGCGTATGGCGAGCGGGTTTTGGGAGACTAAGCTTATGAGCGACGACTCGCGCGAACGCATGGACGCCTCTGGCGGCAAGCCGACTGGCACGGGAGCGGCAGCGTTTGACGACGAGCTCGCAAGCTGGCTAAACGCCACCGAAGACCGCTATGTGGTCAAAGAGACCCTAAAGGAGACGCCTGACGAGAAGACCGAGCTCGTGTACTTGCGATCGAGCGGGGCGGCGGCACCGGTGGGTCCCTTTGTGCGCAAACGATTTGCGAGCGACGCCATGCGTGGCGGGGCATACAGGCAGATATTCGAGGCGCAGGTTGCCGGAAGGCCCTTGGCGCACCAACCCGTGCTATACGAATGCGTGCAGGGCAAGGACGGCCTCGAAGTCGTAATGGAATACGTGCGCGGCACGACGCTTCGCAACCTTGTTGAGACGCAGGGGGCCGGCCTCGCGGTGGTCGCACACGTTATGCCCGAGCTGTGCGATGCGGTTGGCGAGCTGCATGAGTCGTTGCAGAGCCCCATAATACATCGCGACATTAAGCCGTCCAACGTAATGGTTGCGCAAGGTCGAATTGTGCTCCTTGACCTGGGGATTGCCCGCACGTATTCCAGCGATGCCTTGCGCGATACCGTGCGATATGGCACGCCGGGATACGCGCCGCCCGAGCAGTTTGGATACGGACAAACCAGCGTTCGAAGCGACATCTATGCCCTTGGCATGACGATGGCGTTTTGTCTTATTGGGAAGGAGCCCCCAACCGAGCTTGTGGACCGCGGCTTTGTGGATCCTCAAATTCCCGCGGCTATCCGTCCGGTGCTCGTGCGCGCCACGCAGTTTGACCCTGCACGGCGGTACGCCTCTGCCTCGGAGTTTCGTATGGACTTGGAGCGGGCGTTTTCTGGCGTGGTGGTCAACGCGGCACGTCCCGGCGCCAAGGGGATGCAGGCTCAAATGCCGCAGAAAGCCACGTCTGCGCAAGGGTCCTCGTTTTTTGCGCGTGTTAGGAGCGGGGAGGCGCTGGTGGGGCTTGGGCGCGCATGGAACGTTCTGGTCGTGGTGACCTGGGTGCTCTTCTCGGTGCTGAGCGTTGTTGGTGCGGTAAGGTTTTACACAGACGGCACCCAGCTCCCTTTGTGGTTTGTGGCCATGCAGTTTCTCTTCGTGCTAATTGTGCCTGGTGCGTTGATTGCCTACCTGCTGTTGGACAAGCGGCGGATGCGAAACAAGAGGCCGTTCGGCGCGCTTGCATGGTATACGGAGATTCCCCTGTGCGTCGGAATCGGTACGCTTAGCATCCTTTTCGTTACGCTTATTAAGGCCATCTTCTTCCGCGACGTGCAGTAGGGCGCGAAAGGCAGGCCGAAAGCTCGTGTAGGGGCGGTGTGCCGTGAGGGGATACTCCCCCTGCGGTACATTGCTTACAATGTACCGCAGGGGGAGTATCCCCTCACGGCACACCGTTAACTCTGTTTGTCCAAACTGTTTTCAAGCTGCGCCAAGCTGGTTGCAATCGTGTCGCAGTTATGTAGACACCTCGTGAAGGAGGTTCGAAGCGCCTATACTGTGTGAATTGCAAACGAGCCACAAACGAACTGTTTGGAGGTCCACATGGGCGCCTTTTTTGGAGCCGCGTCGCGTCGCGACGTAACACTGGACGTATTCTTTGGCGTCGACTACCACTCTCACCTTGGCACACGTAGGGCCGGCATGGTTATGCGCGATGGCAACGGGAACTTTGAACGCCAGATTCATTCAATAGAAAACACCCCGTTTCGTACTAAGTTCGAAAACGATCTGTCCACCTTCCGTGGCTGCACGGGAATTGGCTGCATTAGCGATTCCGACCCCCAGCCGCTGCTGGTGCGCTCGCACCTTGGCGTGTTTGCCATCTCCACGGTGGGCGCCATTGGCAATGCCTCGAAGCTCATAAAGACGTTTACGGGCGTCGGCCATCAGTTTATGGCTATGAGCTCGGGAGACGTAAATGCAACAGAGCTTGCCGCGGCACTCATAAACACACAGGCAAGCCTGCTGGAGGGCATCCAATACGCGCAGGAGGTCATAGAGGGGTCGCTTACGCTCCTTATAATGACGGAGGACGGGGCGCTTATTGCCGCGCGCGACCGCATGGGCAGGCTGCCCGTCCACATTGGCAAGGACGACGAGGGCTACTGCGTAACGTTCGAGAGCTTCTCGTACGGCAAGCTTGGCTACGTGGACGAGCACGAGCTGGGGTCGGGCGAAATAGTGCGCATTACCGCCGAGGGCTACGAAACCTTGGCGCAACCGCGCAACGAAATGCGCATTTGCGCGTTTTTGTGGGTGTACTACGGTTACCCGAATTCCAACTACGAGGGCCAAAACGTTGAGGTCATGCGATATCGCAACGGTGCCATAATGGCGCAAAACGACAGCGCGGCAAACATGCTTCCCGACGTGGACTACGTTGCCGGCGTGCCCGACTCCGGGCTGCCGCATGGCATTGGCTACGCAACCGAGTCTGGCAAGCCCTTTGCCCGTCCCTTTGTAAAGTACACGCCAACGTGGCCGCGTTCGTTTATGCCCGCAAACCAGGAAGTACGCAACCGCGTGGCAAAGATGAAGCAGATTCCGGTGCCCGAGCTTATATACAACAAGCGGCTCCTGTTTGTGGACGATTCCATTGTGCGAGGCACGCAGCTACGCGAGACCGTGGACTTCCTGTATGGCGCCGGTGCGGCGGAGGTGCACATGCGCTCCGCGTGCCCGCCCATTATGTTTGGGTGCAAGTACCTGAGCTTCTCTCGCTCCAACTCGGACTACGAGCTTATTGCCCGCCGCAAGATTCGCGAGCTAGAAGGCGATGACGGTGAAAAGCACATTGAGGAATACTCCGACGGCCGTAGCGAGCGCGGCAAGTGCCTGCTGCGATCCATCTGTGAAGAGATGGGCTTCGACTCGCTTGGTTTCCAGTCGCTCGACGGCATGCTGGACGCCATTGGCATAGACAGAAAGCTCGTGTGCACCTACTGCTGGAACGGCAAGGAGTAACAAGGACAAAGGGGACGGAGGAGTTTGTCCCGCCACGAAAGGCGGCGGGACAAACTCCTCCGTCCCCTTTGTCTGGGCGCTTGTTAGCCTTCGAGCCAGCGAGGTAGTTCGAAGCTCACCACGCGCGCGCAGGCAACGGCGTGCTCGGGCGACACGAGCGATCGCGCCACAAAGCCGTCTTTGGTAGGCTCGAGCACGAGGGCCATGATCCCGTTGTGTTGGACGGGCAAGAGGAGCCGCAGGTTGTTTGCTATGGGATCGTAGGCCGGGACGGCCAGGCGATAGTCGCGCATGGCGCGCCGTATGGCCACGCGCACCTCGCGTACAACGTCTTTTCCATACGTGCTTCCGAGTTTGTGATCCAGCACGTGGGTGTTTTGCGGGGTAACCGCAATGTTGGCAAGCGAGCTTAAATACGAAGCGGGCTTTGCTTCGTCTTCGTTCACGCCGACAACCGCGGGCGTTGCAAAGTTCGCAAAGCGCCAGGGTATAGCATCGTCTTGCGTCTTGTTCATGCACATAAGGATGGGCTCGGCGGAGCTGGTAAGAAGGCCGGTGTCAAACAGGCAGCGCTCCCCATTGTGGTCCAGCACCAGCTTGTCCTCGCACTGGATTCGGCGCAGGGTGTACGAGAGGTACGTTTGCAAGTCGTCTCCGCTTAGCGGCAGGTCGGGTCCGCCGTGGCATGTAAGAAGATTGGCCTCGAGTTCGTCCCACGACCCCAGCAGGCAAAACTGCGCCAGGTCGCGAAACGTCTGGTCGCCCGACTCGGGCAGGCCTTCGAACCCAACCTCGTCCACCTGGTCCAAATGCACAACGTTCCAACGCTTGCCATGCCGCTCCGCCGACGTTCTTTGCATGCGGACCTCAAGTGGCTTTCCGCCTAACGATTCCAAATAGCGCAGAGAAAACGACACGACGCCCTTGTCCCTTGTATACGCATGAGTCGAGCGCGCCACGCGCCAGTCCTCCGACAGGAGCTGCACCGGATCTACGTCCAGCGGAAGCATGCGGTAGAGGGAGGAGAGCTGGTCGTTGGGCACATACACCTCCTGCGCGAAGTCGTGCGGGACCAGCACCTGGGAGGTGGGGGAGTCCCCGAGCGCGGCAAGGTCCTGAGCTTGTGCCGGCGGCTCGTCCAGCATGGCCTCTTCCATTTCCTCGTAGGGGTCGTAGGTAACGGAGAGAGTTATGCTGCTCTCCGGCTGCGTGGCTACCGGAGGCTCTGGTGCGGCGGAAGGCTCGGGCGCAGCGGAAGGCGCCTGCCGTGCGTCCTGCGCGGGCGCGTCTTTAACTGGGGGCTCTTCCGTGTGCACAGGGGCTGGCTGCGCAACGGAGCTGGCATCGGCTGCGGGGACCGGATCTGTGGCCACGCGCTGCTCCTGCTCGGGTTGCCGCGCTGTGGTGGGGGAGAGCTTTGACGTCGCGCTCTGCTCGCCTTCTGCCTTGGGTTCTCGCGCGGGTTCCACCGAATGCTCTAGCAACTCGGATGGCCGCGACGTCTCCTCTAACACTGGCTCCCCTGCAGGCGAGGGGCTTGTCTGCGTCGTGGCTACCGGCTCTGGCTCGCGCTCTGTGGCGGAGTCGGGCTTGTCGCCTGCCGCCTGGGCCTCGTTTGCCGAGGCGGATTCGGGCTCTGGCTCCGCCGCAGGCTCCGGTTCGGGCTCCGGCTCCACCGGCCGGTTCTTTGGCCGTGGCCGTACTGGCCGGAGGCTCTTCTTTGACCGCTTGTGCTTCCAGGACTTCTGGCCGCCCTTCGAGCCGCCCTTCTGCCCGCTTTTGGCAGACGCCTCCTTTTCCAGTATCTCGAGCGCCGCGTCCCATTCGGGCTGTGCCAACACCGTAGCGTACACGCGGCCTTTCTTAAAAACGGTAAGCCGCACAAACGTGCTGAGTTGCTCCAAAAGCTCGCGCACGTCCGAGCATCCCAGATCGCAGGGCCAAATGTCGTTTTCCAGCAGTACCTCTTCCACGCGAGAAAGCATTACCTGCTGTCCCACGCCGATCTTTTGCACAAGAAGCCTATAGATATACAGTTGGTTGCCCACCGAAATTGCCATAATGGAGCGCTTTCCTTCGCATGTCTTTGTATCCAGTATATCTGCCCGCAGGCCATAGTGGGATACTTCCCCAAAGCACCATGTGCCGCGCCGCTCCTTTGCGCATTCTTGCAGACGCGCGGCGGGCATTGTGGCAAAATAGTTAGAGATTCTCGCCTGCAAACGCAGCTCAAACAAACCGAAGGGGCGTGAGAATATGTCCAAGCGCAGCAAGTCGCAGGGCGCGCACTTTGCGGAGCAGCCGCTGCCCGCCAAGAGGGCCCGCAAGAACGACTACAGACAAGATCAGCGCAAACAGCCCATACCCTCGCGACACAAGAAGTCGGGAAAGCTTGTGGTCGCAATTGTTGTCGTGCTTGTCCTGGCGCTTCTGGGAGGCGGCGGCGTTATGTTCTGGCGCCACAGGCCCGTGTCGATTACCGTTAACGGGGAGCAGCGCACCGTGTTAAAGCGCTCCACGTATGCGCAGGTATTCGACGGTGAATCCATTACCACGAAGCCCGGAAACCTGGTGTCGGTTAGCGGAAACGTGCTGGAGGAGGGCAAAGGCTACCCGTACAGCGTTACCGTAAACGGCATAGAGGTTCCCTACGAAAACGCCGCCTCTCAGCCCGTGTGGGGCGGCGAGAAGATCGAGTTTGCAGACGGCAAAGACGCCATGGAGCCCCACACCACGGAGGTCGTGGAGCTTTTGCCAAAGCTGGAGTTTAAGGTTGCCCCGGGCACCGGCGAGCGCGGGTACATGGTTCAGCAGGGATTGGTGCAGTACGTAACGCAATGGGGGAAATCGGGAAAGCACGAGGTCATGCACGGCGAGCGCACGGGAGAGACGGCCCCGGGCAAGACGATAGAGGAGGCCCAGAACGTTGTGGTGGTGGCACAGGACATCCACCCCGACAACAACCAGAAGCTCGTGGCAATTACCTTTGACGACGGACCCTCCTACTATACCGAGCCGTATCTCAAAATTCTGGACGAGTACGACGCCAAGGCCACGTTCTGCATTATTGGCGAGCAGCTTGCCGACGGCGGCCCCGTGGTTTCTCAGACCTCGAACTCAGGCCACCAAATAGTCTCGCATTCGTGGTCCCACCTGCAGCTAACGACGCTGGACGAGGCAGAGCTGCAGCACCAGCTGGTCGACACGGCAAACGGCCTTAAGGAATGCGTTGGCCACGACGTGCGCTACATTCGCCCGCCCTACGGCGACATAGACGAGCAGGTGTGGCTCAAGTCCAAGGGCAGCATTAGCGTATCGCTGTTTTGGACGCACGACTCCCTGGACTGGGAAAAGCCCGGTGTCGACAAGATCGTGCAAAACAGCACCATTGCCATGAAGCCCGGCAGCGTAATCCTTATGCACGACGGCGGCGGCGAGCGCAACCAGGACCTCGAGGCGCTGCCGCAGATCCTTAAGGCATGGAAGGATGCCGGCTACAAGTTTGTGACCATAGAGGAGCTTATGAAGTCCGACAGCAGCATAAACATGAGCGTTGTTGACGCCGGCCCAATGCCCGAGGGCTCCGCTTGGCCCACCGAGCTGGCAACCGCGTAGGAATCGTGCTCTTTGTTGCGTGCTGCTGGTACCCGACGTGGCACGTAGTACTATACACAAAGCATTTCCTACAAAGAGAGGCATTATGAACAAAGTTATTACGTTTGCGATTCCCTGCTACAACTCCGCCGCGTACATGGATCACTGCATCCAATCCATTTTGGACGGTGCCGAGGGAGCGGAAGACATAGAGATCGTAATCGTGGACGACGGCTCGTTTAAGGACAACACGGCACAGAAGGCCGACGAGTGGGCCGAGCGCTATCCCAGCATTATTAAGGCCGTGCACCAGGAGAACGGCGGCCACGGAACCGCCGTGCTCACAGGTCTGAGCAACGCGAGCGGTACGTTTTACAAGGTGGTAGACTCCGACGACTGGCTGGACGAGGCCGCGCTCGCGGAGTTCCTGCGTGCAATTCGAGAGACCGAAGAGGCCCACGCCGACGTGGACCTGTTTATTGCCAACTACGTATACGAGCACACGGCCGACAACACCAGGAATGTGGTGGACTACAAGCGCGTGCTGCCCGAGGGCCGCACGTTTGGCTGGGACCAGATAGGCCACTTTAACATGACGCAGAACCTGCTCATGCACGCGCTGTGCTATCGCACCTCGGTGCTGCGCGACGGGGGCGTGCCCCTGCCGGCGCACACGTTTTACGTGGACAACATCTATGCTTGGGTGCCCCTGCCCCGATGCAAGCGCATGTACTACCTGGACGTGGACCTGTATCGCTACTTTATTGGCCGCGAGGACCAGTCGGTAAACGAAAAAGTAATGGCAAGCCGCATAGACCAGCAGGTTCGCATAACGCGCATTATGATGAACTCGTATCACCTGTACAAGGACATCGAGTACCCGCAACTGCGCAGCTACATGGTTAACTACTTCGTAATTATGATGACCATCTGCTCGGTGTTCTCCAAGCTTTCGGAGCAGCCCAACGCGCGAGAGGAGCTTGCCAAGCTGTGGAGCGACCTCCACGACTACGACAGGCGCCTGTGGCGTCGTTGCCGCCTGGGCATAATGGGCCTTGGCACCAACCTGCCCACGCCCGTTGGCGAGAAGGTAACCATCTCGCTGTATCGCCTGGCAGACAAGGTGGTCAAGTTCAACTAGACACGCCTTCTGACCGCGAGAACGCGTGATGACTGCGGGGCGCCGTGAGGGGATACTCCCCCTGCGGTACATTGTGAGCAATGTACCGCAGGGGGAGTATCCCCTCACGGCACCCCGCAGCCGCCTTACGACAAAACGGACCGCTCGCGGCGAGCGCGCTGGTTGCGCAGGTTGATAACGGCGCCGTCCATGCCGTGCGGAACGTATCCGTTGGCAAACAGGTCGTCGGGCAGATAGTCTATAAGGCTCAGCGAGGCGGTCTGCTCGACGCTTTGCGGCAGCGGTCCCGGCGTGGCCCATACGGCATACACCGTTGCGCCCTTTGCCGCAAGACGCTCCTCGTATTCGCTGCCAGGCTCGTTTGGGCGCTCGCGGCGCGCGTCGTCGCTTTGCCAAACCACGTCGTAGCCGGCAATGCGCAGCTGGGTAAGGGTAAAGTCGCGCAACGGCTGGGAGTCGGTGCGCAGCCTTACGGTGCCCCCAGCCCGAAGGACTTCTCGGTACTCAAGCAGCCTTTCAAGGGCAACCAGGCGCTTGTTCGCCTCTCTCTTTCGGGGGTAGGGAGTGGGAAAGTTTAGGTGGATGCACGCGAGCTCCTGCGGCCCAAAGATCTTGGCCACCGAGGAGCCCCGTGCGGGTACCACAACGGCATTGCGCAGCCCCGCCTCCGTTACGTGCTGCGCAGCGTAGGCCACGCACAGCGGCTCTGCGTCCATGGCAACGTAGAGCGTATTGGGCCTTTGCTTGGCGCATTCGACCACAAACGCGCCCTTGCCGCATCCCAAGTCCAGCCGCACCTCGTCAAAGCCGTGGGCGTCGCTGCCCGTGGAGCTGAGGTCGTGGCACGCCTGCGCCCAGCGTCCGGCATATTTCTGCGGCTCGAGCTCTATGGCGTCCGCATAGCGCTCCAGGCGCTCCTCGAGCACAAAGTTCTTTGGTAGGCGCGCGTGCATGCCGTGCATTTTGGTCCTTTCGCCGTTGGTCTTGCGAGACTGAGACAATCCATCCCGCAAGGTTCCTTCGTTGCCTAGTTGGTTAATGCCGTTTGTCGCGCGGCATTTGTAGAAGCTTATGGCGGGTAACTATAATAAGCGCATGTATACCTTTTTTGGGCGAAGTGCGAGCCGCTTGTGAGCAAGTACATAGACAGAGGACGCAAAGCGTTGATAAAGGCTGTCAACGACTACCGTACCGACCTATGGTTTAGGGCCGAGGCGTCGGTCCACATTTCCACGGGCGTAAACCTCACCTACTCCATGTACCAGGCGATGATCGGCCTTACGCGCAAGTCGGCTTGGTTCGACGCGCTTGCGGTGTACTACATACTCCTTACGGCAACGCGCGTGCTTATGCTGTACTACATTCGCAAGGAGGCCGCAGACGGCCGAGAAGAGCTGCGCAGGTACCGCACGTGCGGCATTATGATGTTCTTCCTTACGTTTACCGTTCTTATTATTGGACTTTTGGTAAACAACGGAAGCAGCGCCCCGAAGGAATACCCTGGGCACCTTGTGTTTGTTGTGGGGGTGTTTACCTTCTACAACCTTATAAACTCGTCGCGCAACTTGTGGAACTACCGCAAGCTCGAAAGCCCGCTTATATCTGCAAGCAAGTCCATTAACCTTGCGGCCTCGCTCGTCTCGCTGTACGCGTTCCAAACGGCGGTGTTCGCGCAGTTCCGCTCTTTTATAGACCCGTCCACCATCACGCTTTTTAACGTGCTTACGGCAGGTGTTTCGTGCATCTTGGTAGGATACATGAGCCTGCACATTATTGTGCGCTCAACGCGTGCGCTGGGCGGCAAGGAGGACCTCTATATTGTTGTGGACGAGGCCAAGAAGGGCTACCAAAAGGAGTTTCGCTCCGATGTGAGCGACTGGATTGCGTCTGCTGGCGAGAACCTTCCCGATTGGGCGCGCGAGCTCTCGGACTACAGCGACCGCTACAACAACAAGGACACCTAGCTGCTGCCGAGCCAGGCTGTCCGAGAACGCGTCGGAGTGGGGCTCCGCAAGGGATGCTCCCCATCGGGTGCGGATGGGATGACGTGCTCCCTGGGGATACACCCCATCGGGTACATCGTGAGAAGCCCATCTCATTACCAGAATACAATCCGCGATGTACCCGTAGGGGAGTATCCCCTGGGAGCACGTCATCGTTCGTCCTTCATGCCAATTCATTCCATTTATCAAAGAACTTCGCCAATCGTCTTAATTTTGTCGGTGAACGGGTCTATACTTATGCCGTAGACACGTTTCTAAGGAGATTCGCCAATGGGCAACGAACTCACAGACATCACGTCAAAGATGCGTGCGCATATTGTAAAGATGCTCGCAGCCGCCGGATCGGGACATCCAGGCGGCTCTCTTTCTGCGACCGACATAATTGCGTCGCTCTACTTCAAACACATGCGCATAGATCCCCAAAACCCCGACTGGGCGGACAGAGACCGCTTTGTGCTGGGAAAGGGCCATGCGGCACCTGCGCTCTACGCGGCTCTTGCCATTCGCGGCTTCTTTCCCGAGGAAGAGCTTATGACCATTCGAAAGCTGGGGTCGCGTTTGCAGGGGCATCCCTGCCGCACCGATACCCCCGGCGTGGACATGAGCACGGGTTCCTTGGGACAAGGCCTTTCCGTTGCAAACGGCATGGCGCTGGCCGGCCGCGTGGACGGACGCGACTATTGGGTGTACTGCGTAATGGGCGACGGCGAGATTCAGGAAGGCCAGGTGTGGGAGGCCGCCATGAGCGCGGGCCACTATGGACTGGATCGCGTAATCGCCTTTGTGGACCACAACGGTCTGCAGATTGACGGCGCAAACACCGAGGTTATGGGTGTTGAGCCCATCGACCAAAAGTTTGTTGCCTTTGGCTGGCACACGCAGCGCATAGACGGCCACGATCTGGATGCCATCGACGCCGCCATCGAAGCAGCAAAGGCTGCCAAGGGCAAGCCTTCGGTTATCGTGTGCGAAACGACTAAGGGCAAGGGCGTCTCGTTTATGGAGGACGTCGTGGACTGGCATGGGGTTGCCCCCAGCCAGGAACAGGCTCAGGCTGCCGTAAACGAGATTCTGGCGCGCTAGCGCAGGAGGGGAGAGACAATGAACTCTGCTACACGCGAGGCGTATGGCGCGGCACTCAAGGAGCTCGGGCGCACGAATCCCAACGTAGTCGCGCTCGATGCCGACCTGGCTGGCTCCACCAAGTCTGCGGGCTTTGGCGGACAAAACCCCGAACGCTTCTTTGATATGGGCATATCCGAGGCAGACATGATAGGAACGGCCGCAGGTCTGGCAACCTGCGGAAAGATTCCGTTTGCCTCCTCTTTTTCCGTTTTTGTTACCGGTCGTGCCTTCGAGCAGATTCGCAATTCCGTGTGCAACGCAGACCTAAACGTAAAGGTGGTTGGCAGCCATGCTGGCCCCAGCTGCGGCGAGGACGGAAGCTCGCATCAGGCGGTGGAAGACATTGCCATTATGAGGTCGCTGCCCCGCATGACGGTGGTCGTTCCGGCCGACGACGTGGAGGCCTACGCGGCAACCATGGCGCTGGCCGACTACGAAGGCCCCGCATACCTGCGCGTGGCGCGTCTGGCGAGCCCCACCATCCACGAGGAGGACTACGAGTTCCACCTGGGCAAGGGCGATTTGCTGCGCGACGGAAGCGACGTGAGCATTGTGGCGTGCGGCATGATGGTTCCCCGCGCGCTCGACGCTGCCAAGGCGCTTGCCGCCGAGGGCATTGAGGCTCAGGTCGTAAACATGCACACCATAAAGCCGCTGGATACCGAACTGCTTACTGCATGCGCGAAGAAGACGGGAAAGGTGGTTACCGTGGAGGAGGGCTCCATTGTCGGTGGCCTGGGATCCGCCGTCTGCGAGGCCTTGTCGGAAAGCTGCCCTGTTCCCGTTCGTCGCATTGGCATGCCCGACTGCTTTGGCACTTCTGGCGAAGGCAACCAGCTGCTCGACCACTTTGGCCTAACCGCCGACCACATAGCCCAAGCCGCCCGCGACCTCTGCTAGAGACCCTCCAGGATCCTGGCGCCTGTGTCCTTCCGCAAGTTCCACCAAGCGTGGCGTAAATTGCTAGCAAGCAAACGATTCTTCGAGAGGCTCCCTTGACGGGGCCTCTTTTTTCTTGGCTATCTGTTTGCCGTTCTTGCTCGTGCCGAAAAAAGCGTTCTCAAGGTGTACATTCTTTCGGCGACTAAGCAGCGCCATCTGGTGTTTTACCGACTTTGATGCAAAGAATATACACCTGATAAAATATCACCTGTACATTCTTTGCATCAAAGTCGGTAAAATCGCTGTTGGCCGTTTCTTGAGGCTCAAAGATTGTACACATATGACGGCCTCTTCATCACACAGGCGCCAACGAACTTAGGTGGCTCGGACAAAAAGCCACCCCACAAAGCGCAACTTCTCACGGTTTTTGCCCCCGTCAAGTTCCGCAGCGAGCGAAAAACTATCTAAACGCGCGAAGCGCACCAATTTTCACCTCGCCTCGGGCGACCGGTGAGAAGCGGTGGGCCGCCTTTTTTGTCCGAAGGCGAGTTCCGCAGCGAGCGAAAACCGTCCAAGCGCGCGAAGCGCACACATTTCTCCCCCGCAGGGGACCCGTGAGAAGCGGCTGGTCCCGGGCTTTTGTCGCCGGCGAGTTCCGCAGCGAAGCGAGGACTGCTTGAGCCGCCGACAAAAGCCCGGGGCCAGCCGCGCACCCCTCACTCCCCAAACATCTGGCGTTCCTCGAACTCCGCCACCACCGTGCGGATCATAAGGTCAACGTCATCGAGGCCAAGGTGGCGCTCCTTCTCGTTTGCCTTTAACGTCTTGCGCCTACGTGCCCACGTTTCCAGAGCGGCGGGTCGCGCGTCGTGTGGCAGCGTGCGTACCTCGGGGTCTATGCGACGGCAGATGTCACGCGTGTCTATGGGCACTATGCGTCCCGCCTTGCGACCCTCTGCGTATCCGTTGAGGTTGAGCATAAACCACGAGTCCTCAAACGCCGCGTTGTGCGCCATGTAGGGAACCGTTTCCATTGCGGCAAGAAGGGCCTCCTGGAGCTTGAAGTTCTGCCTAAACGGAAGTTTGCCGTCCAAGTCCTTCCAGCTTATGTGGTGTATGTCGGCCAGGGGAACGCCCTTGGTTTCATATTCGGCAGGAAGGCCGCAGTACGCAAAGTAGCCTTTGCCACCTCGTGCCTTGGGGGCGAGGTTAACAAACTGAAGGCCCACGTTAATTATGTATCCGCGATCGGGATACCTGCTTGTGGTCTCTATGTCCACGCCGCCCACGAGGCCGCTTACGGGGGCCTCTACATAGGCCACCCCCATGTCGCGCAGGCCAGGACCGGCAGTTTTGCGCACCTCGGCTGCGTCGCGATGTTGCATTACGGCAGCGGAGCGCAGTATGTCCTCGTCGGACAGGTGCTGTGCAAGGCTGGTTCCACGCAGGTCGCGCAGACGCTGGTCGCCAATTATGTCGCAGAGCTCGCGGTTTCTGTCTGCCAGGTTGCGCACCAGGTCGAAGGTAAAGGGCTCCGCCCCAAGGGGAGCCTCCATCCACGCCTGCGAGAGCAGGCCTATTGCCTCCTCGTTCTTTTCGCGCTCCGCGGTGCGGGCGGTCTCGTCGGCAAGAAAGGCGGGGAACACCAATGCGTTGGCGTGTTCTATTGCTTGAGCAAGATTCAAGAATGCTCCTTACGTACGTGCAGCATTTGTCATTTTGTCATTTTGAGCATTTGCCGTGCTATGCGGTCGCGAGGTATTCGTCCAAAAGGGGTGTGAGCTCGCCTTGGGCCAATACGCTTACGCGGTGCATGGCTCGCGAAAGTGCGGTGTACATGCGCCGGCGGGCCAGGGGAGTGTTTGGGTACACCTCCTGCTGGGCGTCCGGCACAATAACGTGGTCGAACTCAAGGCCCTTGGCCAGCGCGAGGTCAAGAACAATAACGCCAGTTGCGGGCAGCCTGTCGTTCTTGTGCAGCACCGCAACGTCGTCTCCCAGCTGCTTGTGCAGCCAGCTCACGCGCCGCCCGTCGTTTGCAACGATGGCGGTAAGCCCCTCGCTTTTTCGAGCCTCGTCCACGATCTCGCAAAGCTTGCCCAGGTACTCGTCCGTATTGTTGAATGCGCGGATAAACGGGGCAACGCCGGCACGGCGCACCGACGACAAGGTCCCGCGCTCCTCCTCCGATAGCAGCGTGCTAAACAGCTCCGTTATCTCGGGAGAAGACCTATAGCTCGTAAGCAGCGAGCACTCGTCCACGCTGCCGTGAGACGCCGTAAACACATCGCGGATTTCCTGCCAGGAGGCGCTGCCTTCGCGTATGGCCTGGTGCTCGTCGCCCAGCAGCAGGAAGTGCGCCTTGGGGTAGAACTTGGAGAGCAGCATAAGCTGGGCGGTGGAGTAGTCTTGGACCTCGTCCACCATTACGTAGCGCGTCTCCTTGGATCCGCCTCCCGTAATAAGGAGCCAGAGCCAGAGCCATTCGGTTGCATTGAGCGAGCGGCCACCCAGCAGGCGCGCGCCAATGCGGTCTATGCGCAGCCAGTCGCAATAGTCTATGAGGTCGCGGGCCTTGCCATAGCGGTGCTCCACGTACTTTCGCGAGAACTCGAGCAGCTTGGACTCGTTGTCTGCGTCGTCGCCAATAATGTCGCCAAAGATCTCCTCCTGCGTGCTTATGTCCAGGGAGCAAACCTCCTCGAGCATTTCGTCGCTCTTGGCTATGGCGCCAAAGCGCCTGTTGAGGCGTGCATACAAATCGTCCAGCACAAACCCCAGGCGACGTGGCCCCATGGGATATTGCGAGAACTTGTCCAGCGCGCTCTTAATCTGCTTTGCCGTTAGGAGCACCACGTCGTCCAAGCGAATGTCGCGCAGGTCCGTTACGTCCAGCTCCAGGCCGGGAACCGCCTGCTCGAGCGTGCGCATGTCGTCCACGCTCGCCTGCGCCCCAATGTCGCGTCCGGCAAGCTCCTGATGCTCCATAAAGGTGCGCCAGGTGTACACGAGCGGGTTGGATTCGCCCAGGCTGGGCAGAACGGAGTCTATGTACTTGCCAAACACCGCGTTGGGGGTAAACAGGCTAACCTGGCGCGGCTCGAGCCGTTCGCGCTCCTGATAGAACAGGTATGCAATGCGCTGCAGCAGCACCGAGGTCTTTCCGCTGCCTGCGATTCCGCTTACCAGCAGCACGGGCACGTCGTCGTGACGTACGACCTCGTTCTGCTCGCGCTGGATTGTGGCGGTAATGGCCTGGAGCTTTTCGGAGTGATGCCGCTGGAGCGCGCCGAGCAGCAGGGAGTCCTCGATGGCCACCGTGGTGTCGAAGTACATGTTTAGTTTGTCGCGCGTTATGTCAAACTGACGTCGAAGCTCGAGCTCCACCTTTTTGGTGCGACCGTCCACCTTGTATGAGGTGGCGCCGTTCTCCTGGTTGTAATAGGTCTCCGCCACGGGGCTTCGCCAGTCCACCACCAGCGGCATAAGGTTGTTGTTGGTGAGTCCCACCGCGCCAATGTATATGTCCTGTGCGGGGCGGTTGGGGAGCATCTTTAGCCGCACCTTGGCAAAGTACGGCTGGTTAAGAAGGGCGAGCACGCGCGACATACGCTCCTTGGCGTAGTCGCGCTGCTGGTTATACGAGTCTATTACGCTGTTGAGCGTCTCTATGGCGGCGAGCGTCTCCATAATCTCGTCGGCGTCCACGCCAAAGGTGTCGGGGCGAAGCTCGTCGCTCATTCGCTCGAGGTCCTCTGCCGCCTGCTGCTGGTGAACTTCCAGCTCCTCCGTAAGCTCGTCGCGCAGCTTGGTAATGGCGGCATACACCTCGCTCAGGTGCCGCTGCTCTTCTTCGAACGTCTTGTCCATTGATCCTCCGGACACGTACGGGCAATTTGTTAAAGAATGAGTTTACCCTAACCTGGCGCGATTGTTGCACATAACCACACTATGAGCGCCTAAAGCAGGTGGCGGTCATACGCGCCACAAGGGTGTTTAGGTTGTCGTGCACCTCCACGACGTAGAAGCCAAGAGAACGTCCGCTCTTGCTTGCGTCGCACGTGGCAACTAGCTTCGAGCCTCGCGTGGCACTCATAAACTCGATGGTGTTGTTTACCGATACGGTGGGGTTTTCGCCCATGTTGCAGGCAATGGCCAGGCAAAAGTCGGCGAGGGTAAATATGGCCCCGCCCATAACGTTGCCCTGCGCGTTGCGGTGGATGTCGGCCAGCTCCAGCGAGCAGACCGCGTGCCCGTGCGATGCCTCCTCAATCTGGCAGCCGCAGGCCTGGGTGGCAAAGCGGTCCATAGAAAAGAAGTCGCGAACGTCTTCCAAGGTATAGTCTTGCTCGAACATGGTGACCTCCAAACAAAAAAGATGCATGGCCCTTGGGCCATGCATCCATTAGCTGCACTCTAGCTGAGTTAGCTCGAAGTTGCTATGCCTGCCAGGCAGCAGCCTCGTCCTCGGAAAGCGGACGAACATCCTCGCCCTCGGCATACGGGGAGGCGTCTCCACCCTTGCCAGCCACAAAATAGAAGCCCTGCTTGTTCTTGTAGAGGGTCTCCTCGTAGCCAGCGGGATCGCCAAACTCGCCAAAGGCGCGCGTGCCGAGCTCCGTGGACTTGTCGGTGTCATAAACGTGACGCTTACCGTCGAACACCTTTACCTTACGCATGACTCAATCCAATCAATCGCTTACACGTACAACGAACTTTGTGGGATTGTATTCCTAAATGGAATTAAATACCTAGTATTTTTGACAAGTTTTTGTATTGGAAACGTAAAACTGCACAAAGAGGTCACAAAATGCCCCTCGTTTGGGGCGTCGTGCCGCTTGGGGATACTCCCCATCGGGTACATCGCGGGAAGCCCACTCCATTATGAAAGGACTATCCGCGATGTACCCGTAGGGGAGTATCCCCAAGCGGCACGACGCTTGCGCACGTTATTCCACCGCATGCGCAACAAGAGCATCTATGGCATCGTTGGACACGCCGCAGTCCAAAAGCAGGTTGCGGGTGGTTCCGTAGTCCTTTTGTATCCAGGCCAAGAGCTCGTACATGGCGCTTATGCGCGCCTTTACGCCGTCGTGGGGGCAATAGGGCGCGTTTAGGTCCCAGTGGGTAAGAAGCTCGTCCACTTCCTCGTCCTCGCCAAACGAGTAGGCGTAGTCTGCAACAATGTGGTCGGGGGCAACGCCTGCACAACCAAGGATAAGGGAAGATATAAGGCCGGTGCGATCCATGCCGCCAGCGCAGTGGAAGAGCACGCACTCGTTTGGCTTGGCCTGCGCCATAAACTCAAAGATGGTCTTTACGCCCTCTTTGTCGGACAGCATGCGCTGGTAGCCCTCAACCACAAAGCCCACTACCGTGCCCTTTTGCATCCACTCGGGAGTCATGGTCCGGTCGTCGGCCATCGAGCTGTTTATCCATGCCACGCCGTCCACATGGGCCATGCGGTTGGACAGGTCGGGCCGCTCGATTGCCATGCGCAGGTCTACCACGCGCCTAACACCGTAGTCCAAAAGGGCTTGTCGCTCCTCGTCAGAGAGGAACATGGTGTCGCCAGACCGCATGTAGCGGTGGGCCAGCACGGGCCCGGAGGGAGTTTTGTAGCCGCAAAGATCGCGAACATTAAATATCGTCGTGAATTCCAGCCTCTTGCTTCCTGCCTTGCCCATAACGCCTCCTCGTTTATGCACTCTAATTCATACTATATCGACAGACGGCAAACGGCATGTGTTTTTCTGCTTGCGTACGTCAAACGGCGTTGGAAGTCGTGCTCTGCGGCAGGCTTTAGCCTCTCGTGCGTCAGTCAACGGATTGCGCTCGCGTAGCGTTGCGTACGTGATACCCTAGACTAGTAACACGTATGAAAGGGGCAATAATGGACATAAAAAATATTGAATCGCTAACCAATATGTTCGAGGCAGCGTACGGGCCTGCAGATGGGCAAAAGCTCCTGTTGGTCTTGTCGCCGGGACGTACCGAAATCGCAGGCAACCATACCGACCACGAGGGCGGCCACGTTATTGCTGCTGCGGTCGATCGCTACGTGCAGGGCATATTTTGCGCAAACCAGTCGGACGTAATGTGCGTAAACAGCGAGGGCTATGGCTTGGTGGAAATTGGTACGGACGACCTGGACGCCCGCGAGGACGAGCGAGGCACCACGGCGTCGCTCATTCGTGGCATGGCCGCCCTGTTTAAGCAGCGTGGATACGAGCCCGCCGGATTTGACGCGGCTATTCGCAGCGACGTGCTAGGCGGCTCGGGCCTTTCTAGTTCCGCGGCATTTGAGCTGGAGCTTGGCCAGGCAATGAACGCCCTGTGGGCAGACGGCAAGCTTGCGCCGGAGGAACTCGCCCTTATGGCGCAGCGTGCCGAGCGCGAATGGTTTGGCAAGCCCTGCGGCCTTATGGACCAGGCGGCGGTCGCGCTGGGCGGAATCCAGCACATGAACTTCTGCGACCCCACAAAGCTCATGGCCAACAGCCTGGACTTCGACTTCGAGGCAAACGGCTATGCCATTTGCATAGTGGCGGTGGGGGCCGACCACGCCGCAAACATAGACGACTACGCCGCCGTGCCTGCAGAGATGCAGGCCATTGCGCACGAGCTGGGCAAGCAGGTGCTCAGCGACGTTACCGAGCAAGAGGTGGTCAAGGCGGTGCCGCAGCTGCGGGAGGCGCTGGGCGACCGCGCGGTGCTGCGTGCCCTGCACTACTTCCATGAGGAGGAGCTGGTAAGTGGCCGTGTGGGCGCGCTTCGCTCTGCAGACATGAAGTCCTTCCTTAGTCTTACGCGCTACTCTGGCATAAGCTCCGCAATGCTGCTGCAAAACGTGAGCGTGGGCGGTGCGTCCGAGCAGCCCTCCATGCTGGCAATTGCGCTTTCTGAAAGCCTTTTGCGTGGCGTTGGTGCCACGCGTGTGCATGGCGGCGGGTTTGGCGGAACCATTCAGGCGTTCGTGCCTCTTAATATGGTGGACGAGTACCGTTCAGGCATGGATGCGGTGTTTGGCGAGGGCGCATGCGGCGTGTACGGCGTGGATCACGAGGGGGCTCGCGCACAATGGCTGTAAACAAGAACGCAAGCGATGCGGCCCGTGCGGCTGCTTGGCTCGTGGCGCATGCTACGGCGGCCAAGACCATAGAGGCCACGGATGGCGTGTGGGCATACAACAGCATGCTCGAGGCCGTGGGCGCATTTGGTCCGGCGTGTCCTAAAGTTGACGCCAGCGAGTTTGATCTCGACTCGGCGCTTGCCGCACTTGCCGAGCAGGCGGTGCAAAACGGCGTGGTAGAGGACTCGGCAACGGGACGCGATCGTGCGGCCATGCGTGTGGCCGGCTGCATAACGCCACGCCCCTCGGAGGTTGCCGCACGCTTTGAGGCCCTAAAGGCTGCCGACGGGCCAGAGGCGGCTACCGACTGGTTCTACAAGCTTTGCTGCAACGTAAACTATGTGCGCGAGTCGGCCATTGCGCGCAACGTGGAGTGGACAACTCCCACGCGCTGGGGCGACCTGGAGATAACCATAAACAAGTCCAAGCCCGAAAAGGATCCGCGCGACATTGCTGCCGCAGGTGCGGCGCCCGCTGGCGAGGCGTATCCGGCGTGCCAGTTGTGCGTGCAAAACGAGGGCTACTCGGGTAGGCCCGCGGCATTGGGTGGGGGACATCCCGCGCGTCAGAACCTGCGCATTGTTCCCCTCGAGCTTGGCGGCGAGCGTTGGGGCTTCCAGTACAGCCCCTATGCGTACTTTAACGAGCACTGCATTGCCATGAGCACCGAGCACCGTCCCATGCACATAGACCGCGCTGCGTTCTCGTGCCTTTTGGACTTCGTAGACAAGTTCCCCCATTACTTTATTGGCTCCAATGCGGACCTGCCCATAGTGGGTGGCTCCATTTTGAGCCACGACCACTTCCAAGGCGGGCGGCACGAGTTCCCCATGGATCGCGCGGCAGAACTCGACGCGTTTGTTATGGACAACTTCCCAGAGGTGCAGTGCTTCGTGCTGGAGTGGCCGCTTTCGGTAATCCGACTTCGCTCAAACAGTCGCGACGCTCTTTTGGATGCAGCCGAGCATGTGCTGCTGAGCTGGCGCGATTGGGACGACCCTAATGTGGGCGTTATAAGCCACGACCCAGATGGAACACGCCACAATACGGTTTCTCCCATATGTCGCAGGCGCGGCGAGGCGTACGAGATGGACCTTGCGCTGCGCTGCAACATAACAACCGACGAGCACCCGCTGGGCGTGTTTCATCCCCACGAGGACAAGTGGCACGTAAAGAAGGAGAACATCGGACTTATAGAGGTAATGGGTCTGGCAATCCTGCCGCCTCGTCTGGAGGGCGAGATGGAAGCCGGCCGACTTTCTCGCAAGGAGATAGGGCGCGTGTTCGGAGCCGTGCTGG
The DNA here is from genome assembly GCA_902793465.1 of uncultured Coriobacteriaceae bacterium. Lineage (GTDB taxonomy): Bacteria > Actinomycetota > Coriobacteriia > Coriobacteriales > Atopobiaceae > RUG440. The sequence goes on from CADBDT010000009.1 coordinate 35,150, forward strand.
AAGACGCGGGGGTCTTTAAGTGGGACGACTCCGGACGTGCGGCCCAGGCTCGCTTTGTTGCCGCGCTGTAGGGGAGTGGGGGTGCCGCTAGAGGATACTCCCCATCGGGTACATCGCGAGTTGCCCATTTCGTTATGGGTGGGCTATCCGCGATGTACCCGTGGGGGAGTATCCTCTAGCGGCACCCTCCCGTTCCGTCACTCGGCGCCATTTGGGCGTTCTGGTCGCATGCGCGTGTGTTCTGTAGCATAATCGACTGCGTATGCATTTACGCAAAGGAGAATGGCCATGGATGGCGCACAGCGACAAATAATGCGAACGCTGCTAAGCACGCACGACCAGCGAAGCGCAAAGCAGAGCAAGAAGTACGGCAAGTCGCTGCGCAAGGCAATTTCGCGCGATACCTTTGCCGCGTGGCAGCCTCCCATGGGCAGGCCCGAGGCAAACGACCTCTTGTTTGGCCAAGACAAGGCGTATTCCAAGGCGCTCGTGTCTGTGCGCCACGAGCGCATGTCGGAGTCGGCGTTCTCGTTCTTTAGGGGATCTGCCCTCGTTATGGCGTCGGACCTATCGTCGCTTCCCACTACTGGCATAGAGGTGCAAACGTGCGGCAATGCGCACGTGCTCAACTTTGGGGTCTTTCGCACGGCACAGGGTCGCATGGTGTTTGACGTTAGGGACTTTGACGAAACGTGCCGCGGCCCGTGGGAGTGGGACTTGGCGCGTCTTGCCGCAAGCATAGAGATTCTTGGACGAGACCGTGGGTTTGAAGAAGAGCAGCGAAGCAAGGCGGTTCTTGCTGCTGTAAGGGCTTATCGCGAGGCAATGCGCGACTTTGCTTCCATGGGAAACACGAGCATGTGGCACGCACGCATAGACGCCAAGCGTATTGCAAAAAGCATTGCGCCAAAGGATGCCACAAACAAGCAGGGCCGCTCCAAGAAGGGGCATAAGACGCGCGAAGAACGGCGCGCCCAAGGCATTGCTCGCGAGTACACGCGCATGGACGGAACGAGGCTGGAGGCTGCAAACAGACCGCCCTACATTGTGCCGCTGCGCGACCTTACGGAAGACAAGGCCGTGGCAAGGTCGGAGGACATGGACATGGCCAAGGTTGTGTCGCTCGTGCTCCGCAAGTATCGAAGCACGCTCACCTTGGACCAGGCGCGTCTCCTAGACATGTATCGAGGCGTAGACATTGCCCGCAAGGTAATTGGCGTGGGCGGCGTGGGCCTGCGCGCGTGGCTGGTGGTCCTGCAAGGCGCCCGTGCCAACGAATCGCTTGTGCTGCAGGTGCGTGAGGCTACGGACTCGGTTATGGAGCGCTTTGTGGGAAAGGCGCCGCAAAAGAACCATGGCCAGCGAGTGGCCGAGGGCCAGCGCGCCATGCAGGCGGCGGACGACCTTCTTTTGGGCTGGACGCGCATTAAGCATCCCGGCGGAAACACGCGCGACTATTACGTGCGCCAGCTTTGGGACAGGCAGGTGTCTGTGGATTCGGAGAACATGCGACCCAAGGAGCTTGCTCGACTCGCCTGGGCCTGCGGGTGGACGCTTGCCCACGCTCACGCACGCACAGGCGACCGGTTTGCCATTGCCTCCTATTTGGGAGGAAGCGACGTCTTTGACAAGGCGGTCTTGTCGTTCGCACAGCTCTACGCTTGGCAGAACCAGCGGGATTACGAGAAGTTCTGCGGCGCGCTGGACGGTGTGAGCTAACGCGGGGCGCAGCCGCCTTGCTGCTATTGTTGGGAAAAACGGGAGACCCGAAGGGAGCTCGGCCATGAACCTCTTTATGCCAACGCGCCTTTTTACCGGCGACGAATGCATATCCAAAAATCGGGACGCACTTGAGGCCTTGGGCACAAGCTGCGTTGTAGTTACCCAAAAGGACGCAGGTCTTGCGAGTGGCGCGCTAAGCGACGTGGGCAAGGTGCTGGAGTCACTGGATATTAAGAGCTTCGTGTGGGACGGGGTTTCGGCAAATCCGCCCGTTGCGGACTGCGCCGAGGCGGGACGACTTGCGGCGCAGCAGCGCGTCTCGTTTGTGCTGGGCGTGGGTGGTGGCTCCTCCTTGGATGCGGCCAAGGCCGTGGCGGTGTTTGCGGCCAACCCCTTGCTTGACGAGGACGAGTTCTATGCAAAGAAGTGGACCAACGATCCGCTGCCCATTGCCTTGGTGGGCACCACGGCAGGTACGGGCAGCGAGGTTACCAAGGTATCGGTGCTCACCGATTCGGCCGCGCGCAAGCACAGCATTCACGACGACCGGCTGTATGCGGCTGTGTCGTTTGGCGACAGCCGCTACACGCATTCGTGTCCCGCGGGCGTAACGGCATCGTGCGGCGTGGACGTGCTCGCGCATGCCATAGAGAGTTACTTTAGCAACAAGGCCGACGAGATTTCGCGCGCCTTTGCGGTTCGCGCCGTTAGGCTTGCGCTCGGCCCGCTTACGGAGGCGGCGGCTGGCAACGCGCTTGTGGACGAGGACCGCAGGCAGCTCTACGAGGCCTCAATCCTGGGTGGCCTTGCCATCAACACCACGGGAACGTGCTTCCCCCACAACGTGGGCTATTACCTTACAGAGAACTACGGCGTGCCGCACGGCTTTGCCTGCGCGGTCTTTTTGCCGCAGATGCTGCGCGTTGTGCAGGAGCACGACCCCGCATACGCGGAGGCGTTCTACTCCGAGGTCGGCGCAACTGCCGCGACGGTGGGGGAAGTCATTGTTTCCAGCCTTCCGTCCTACGACATACGCATGACCGACCAAGAGATTGCGGCCGCGCTGCCCCGGTGGGAAAACAACGGTTCGGTAATGAACACGCGTGCAGACGTAACGACGGATGCCATCCGCAACATGCTGCACAACATGTTCGTAAAATAGACGCATAAGGAGAGGAAAACCATGCTAAGGAAAAAAGAGAACCAGGTAGTTGAGCACAAGTGCATCCGCGACGGCATTGGCGAGGTGGAGATGCACAAGATTTGCGAGAGCGTGGACGAGCTGTACGGCAAGGGACGCCTGTTCAACCGCATGATAATTGCGCCGGGCAATAGCATTGGCGAGCACAAGCACGAGGGCGACAACGAGATCTTCTACTTCCTAAGCGGTACGGGCGAATACAACGACAACGGCACCAAGGTCCAGGTTGGCCCTGGCGACACCACCGTGTGCAACGACGGCGAGATGCACGGGCTGGTAAATACCGGCAACGTACCCCTGGAGTTTATTGCGCTCATTCTTTACTCGTAGAGTGCAAAAGCCGAAATCTAACTGCGGGGGTGCCGCTTGGGGATACTCCCCCTGCGGTACACCGCTCGCGATGTACCGCAGGGGGAGTATCCCCAAGCGGCACCCCACCCCGACACGGTTTTCGGACGGCCTGCTGTGTTCTTGTCTGCCCTTCGAAGGCGGTGCCAGACGCAATTCATGGGCTTCTCACAAAAATCTAAGTGCCAAAAGTGAGATTTTTCTAAGTCTGGTTGTATAAACCCGCAAAGGTGGGTAGTATACCTAGCGTTGGCTCTGAGGCGGGCAACGCAAAGGCCCGTCTCGCACATAAGGCGCCAAGGCGCCACAAGAGGAGGTAATGCAATATGACACTCAAGCCGCTGGGCGATCGCGTTCTCGTAAAGCCCGCCCCCAAAGAAGAGAAGACCGCAACCGGCCTGTACATCTCTTCGGGCGCGCAGGAGAAGCCGCAGCGTGGCGAGGTAATCGCTGTGGGAGCTGGCAAGCTTGACGACAACGGCAACCGCATGACAATGGACGTTAAGGTTGGCGACCAGGTGTTCTATGGCAAGTTTGGCGGCAACGAGGTTAAGGTGGACGGCGAGGACCTCCTCCTGCTCCGCGTTGACGACATCTACGCCGTTATTGAGGACTAGTTTGGGTATTAAGACATTAGGTCTAAGGAGATAAGAACATGGCTAAGGACATTGTTTTTGGCACCGATGCACGTGCCAAGCTTGCTAAGGGTGTAAACACCCTGGCAGACGCCGTAACCACCACTATGGGCCCCAAGGGTCGCTACGTTGCGCTCCAGCGCTCCTATGGCGCTCCCACCATTACCAACGACGGTGTTTCGGTGGCCAAGGAGATCGAGCTCAAGGACCCCATCGAGAACATGGGCGCCCAGCTGGTAAAGGAGGTCGCCACCAAGACCAACGATCTCGTGGGCGACGGCACCACCACCGCAACCCTGCTTGCCCAGGTAATCGTTAACGAGGGCCTGCGCAACGTTGCCGCTGGCGCCAACCCCATTGCCATTCGTCGTGGCGTCGACAAGGCCGTTAGCGCCGTTGTGGACTCCATGCGTGGCGCGGCCAAGGCCGTATCCACCAAGGAGCAGATTGCTTCTGTTGGTACCATTTCTGCTTCCGACCCCAAGGTTGGCGAGAAGATCTCCGACGCCATGGAGGTTGTGGGCAAGGACGGCGTTATTACCGTTGACGAGGACAAGACCAACTTTGGCATTTCCATCGACACCGTTGAGGGCATGCAGTTTGACAAGGGCTACATTTCCCCGTACTTTGCCACCGACACCGAGAACATGACGGCCGAGCTCGAGGATCCCTACATCCTTATGACCGACCAGAAGATCAGCGATCCCCACGACATCGAGCCGCTGCTCAACGCAGTGCTGCAGAGCCGCAAGCCGCTGCTCATTGTTGCCGAGGACGTGGACGGCGAGGCGCTGGCCACCCTTATCCTTAACCGCCTGCGCGGCGTGCTGCAGGTTGCCGCCGTTAAGGCCCCTGGCTACGGCGACCGCCGCAAGCGCATGCTCGAGGACATTGCCATCCTTACTGGTGGCCAGGTTGCCATGAAGGAGCTTGGCATCGAGCTGCAGAACATCTCCGCCGAGATGCTTGGTACCGCCAAGAGCGTAAAGATTACCAAGGACGAGACCACCATTATTGGCGGCTCCGGCTCCAAGCAGGCCATCGACGACCGCGTGGCTCAGATTAAGGCCGAGATCGAGCACACCGACTCCGACTTCGACCGCGAGAAGCTCCAGGAGCGTCTTGCCAAGCTCTCCGGTGGCGTGGCCGTTATTAAGGTTGGCGCTGCTACCGAGCCCGAGCTCAAGGAGATCAAGCACCGCATTGAGGATGCCCTGCAGGCCACCCGTGCGGCCGTTGAGGAGGGTATCGTCGCTGGTGGCGGCGTGGCGTTCCTCGAGGCTTCCGCCGCACTCGACGGTGTTGAGGCTGCCGAGAACGACGAGCAGATTGGCATCAACATTGTGCGCAAGGCCCTGGAGGCCCCCGTTCGCACCATTGCCAACAACGCGGGCTACGAGGGCTCCGTTGTAGTAGAGAAGATCAAGGGTCTGCCTGCTGGTCAGGGTCTCGACTCCGCTACTGGCACCTATGGCGACATGATTGAGATGGGCGTGCTTGACCCCGTTAAGGTAACCCGCACCACGCTGCAGAACGCTGCTTCCGTGGCTGGCCTGATCCTTATTACCGAGGCCACCGTCACCGACGAGCCCAAGGACACCACCATCGAGGAGGCCATCTCCGCTGCCGCAGCTGCCGGCGGCCAGGGTGGCGGAATGTACTAATCAACCTGTAGCGGGTCGGCCCCGCCCCCTCGTGCTTCCCGTGCTCAAACAGTCCTCGCATCGCTTCGCTCGCTGCGGAACTGCGCGCGGGAAGTACGAGGGGGCGGGGCCGACCCGCTACGGCGGGGCTGATTCGACAGAGAGAAAATTTGTGAGGCCGGGCATAGCCCGGCCTCCTTGTATTGGCCGTGCTCAAACAGTCCTCGCTTCGCTGCGGAACTGCGCGCGGGAAGTACGAGGGGGCGGGGCCTCTCCGTTACGGCGGGGCTGATTCGACAGAGAGAAAATTTGTGAGGCCGGGCATAGCCCGGCCTCTTTGTATAGCAGCGCTTCGCGCTGGGTGGACGCGCGAACGCTTCGCTCCGCGCGAGGGTGGGGCGGGCCGTGCCGCAAGGGGATACTCCCCATCGGGTACATCGCGAACAAACCGTTTCATTGCAGGTCAGACTATCCGCGATGTACCCGTAGGGGAGTATCCCCTTGCGGCACGGCGTTTTCGCAAAATCCCACTACAACGGGTTATGCAACCACTACTCGGTTGCGTCCTTCGTTTTTGGCGCGGTATAGGGCGTCGTCTACTGATGTAAAGAGCGACGTTCTGTTGTCTGCGTTGGCTTCTGCTGCAGATACGGGGAGTACGCCCAGGCTTATGGTTACGTGGCCGGCCCCTATAAAGTCGTGCTGTTCCACCTTTTTGCGCAGGGTCTCGGCAACCTGGACGGCGTCTTGCGGTTCGGTGTGGGGGAGAAGCAGGAAGAATTCCTCACCGCCCCAGCGTCCCGCGGCCCCATCCATATAATTTGCAACAGCAGCTTTTAAAAGAAACGCAACGTCTCGCAACACGCTGTCTCCTACGCTGTGCCCAAAGGTGTCGTTTACGTGCTTAAAGTGGTCGATGTCTGTCATTATGAGCACGCTCGTATTGCCCAACTGTGCGGTCTTGTCCAATGCGTCGTGAATAAGCTGCTCAATCTTTCCGCGGTTATACAAGCCCGTAAGGACGTCTCGCTCGGCCATAACCGTAAGCCGCTGGTTTAGCACCATAAGATCGTTGTGCGCCTCCTGCAGTTCCCGCATTGTGGTGTTTACCAAGCTGGCCAGACGGCTCAACAAGGAGGCTTGTCCGCGTAGCAAGGTATTGTCCACATGCGGAACGTTGCCTGTGGATGTTGGCGCGTCGCCTTCGCGCATTGCAACGGAGAGCAGCGTAACATTGTGCTCCACCACCCCTCCGCTGCGCATATCGCGCATTACCTCGCCCCATGTATGGAATCCCGCGGTGCTTGCCAACTCGGCAAAGGGACTCATTTCCATGTCTACGAGGTCGCCCCAAAACTGCTTGCGCACAATGCACGAGAACATAAGGATAACTTGCGGACCAAAGCTGCTCAGTGCCTCAAGGCGTTTGTTTACAAGCTCCACGATGAGCGAGGGGTTGCCGTACGAGAGGTATACCTGCGTTTCCTCAGGTACATGCCCATGCAGCACGAGCGCCCCGTCTTCGTCTATATGAATGGTGCTGCGCAAGTTCTTGTCACCCTCGTGGGTGGTCATAAGCGGAAACTCGTATCCCGCCAGAGCGTTGTCTATTTGTGTGCGATCGATTTGCAAAAAGCTCTCGTAGGCCTCGGACGCCGGGCGCTCGTTGAGCTCAATGAGTCGATTGCCCTCTGCCTTGGTAACGGTAAGGGGCAGGCCCAGCGGATCCCAACCCACGAGCTTGTCCATGTTTACGTGGAGGTCTGCGCCGGCATAGGTTACCACGTACATGCTGTTTCGCATTACGTCCTGGGTGTCAAACAAAAAGTATTGCGGCGAGTTGAGCTCGTGCCCTCCAGAATAGCCACCAAAAACCTGCACGTCTGGCCGGCACTGCGAAAGGTGCTCGTACAGCGCAAATGAGTTAACGGCGGTTCCAGGGAATAGAAGCTCGACTGCCTTGAGATCAGCAATCTGCAGCAGCTCGCTGCACAAGGCGTCGCCAATGTTGGTCTCGTTGTCCTTTACCTCGTCGTAGCGCAACACGTGGATGCTGGAAGATTCGGTCATAATCGCGCTCACAAGCACGCCTTTTGGCGTAAGTCGTCCTTCGCATATTTCTCCGGCCGACATCGTGCCTACAACCTGCGCATCTGGCATTTGGGAGCGCACGGTGCGGGCTACATCGATTGCGGGCGAGACGTCCTTGAGGCCACAGAATATATGCACGAGCAAGCACCTGTAGGCGCCCGTTTGCCATTCACGCGCAATGGGCTCCAGTTGCGCGCTAATGGCTGGTTTGACTGCAGCTCAATAAGAACCTGTTTCATTGCCGTGTACTCCCCAATTGCCTTTCGCACCTAATATGATAGTTGTCATATTTTAATCTTCCTGCAAAGCATGACGTAAGGCAAACGCCGCTCCGTTAGCGGTTTGGACATGTGGCAACGGGGGTATCCCCAGTCGGCACGGCTTTTGGCAGCCTGTCGCCACGCACCTCTACGGAATAGATAGCATTTCCAGCGTAAGCCGGTCTGGCTCGCCGCCGTAGTACTTGTTCAGTACCGCTTGGAACACGGGGTCTGTGTTGCGGGCGCGAGAAAAAAGCGTCATGCACGAGCGCAGCTTAAGCGCATCGATTCCGCCCATTACGGCAACGGGGTCGCTTCCGTCGAGCTCGAGCAGTGCATGCGATATCTCTATGAGCCTTGCGCGCAATGTCTTATCTGCCAGGTATGCCTCCGCCTCGCCCATGCCGTGGATGCCGTACCGTGCGCACATGGGACTGCGGCCTAGCCCTTGCAACTGCGGAAACACGTACCATATCCAATGCGAACGCTTCCTTCCTGCACGGATTTCTGCGAGCGCCGTCTGGTAGTCACGCTCCTGCGCCTGCGTAAATCGCTGCAGATCGTATGCCATGGCATACCCCCTCGTAACGTTTTGGCTTCTTGTCCTTAGAGTATAAGCGGGGTGGGCACGTGTGGGTCCACTTCGATTTAAGATGTCCCGGTGCGCCTTGCCCATAGCCTTCGCAAATACATGCGCTACAATGAACGACCAAGAAGAAGGAGGGGCTATGGCTGCAAAGAAGCGCGACTTTTTGGACGAGATAATAGACATGCAGGAAAACTGGAACGCGTTGTCGCACACGGGCGACGATCTTGTGGAGCAGCTAACGGCCAATCCGGAGGACGCTCCCTACTACGACCCGGACGACTATCGCGAGCGTCCGCGCGTCAACTCGCTCTCGTGCGTTACCGCCGTCTCCCAGAATTCGGATACGTGCGCGAGGTGCCTGGATGCGTGCCCCATAGATGCCATTAAGATAAAGGGTTCAACCGTACTTGTAGACGAGGCCTGTTGCAGATGCGACCTATGCGTTGCGGTGTGTCCTACCGAGGCATTTAGCGTAAACAAGAACGCCCCTCTTACGCTGTACGACAAGATCGCGCGCGTGGCCACGGCCTACGACCAGTGCTACATTACCTGCGCACGTGCCATAGACCGCGTTCCGCAGCCAAACGAGGTGGTTGTTCCTTGCGTGGGAGCCATTGCCCGCGAGGTGTGGTTTGACCTCTTGTGCGAGTATCCCAACCTTAGCGTGTACCTTCCCCTTGGTATCTGTGACGACTGCAGGGTCGTTACGGGCGAGCTGGCGTTTTCCGATGCCATTGCCGATGCCGAAGAGTGGAGCGGCGAGACCGTGGGGCTCGAGGTCGACGAAGCCGACCTTGTACGCAGCCAAAAACGAGCCTACAAGCGGAGCCAGTTTGTGAGCAACATGACGCAGGCCGGGACGCGTCTGGTTTCACGGACGGCTCCGGCTCTTGCGGGCGCGCAGGCGGTGGCCAATCGTATGCGCGAGCACTCCGACCAAATAAACGAGCTGCAACGTACGCTCGAGCGTGCGTCTGGAGCGCAGAATGCCCAAAAGCGGCACCGCATGCTCACGCGCAAACGGCGTTTGGTTATGGCTGGCTTGCAAAAGTATCCCGACCTTGCGGACGAGATGTTATTCCTGTTTCCCGAGGTGGACTTTGAGGCTTGTACCATGTGCGAGGACTGCGTAAAGGTATGCACCGTGCACGCGCTGGAAATGGACAAGTCCGGTCGCATTCTGGTGGAGAGCTCGTACTGCACAAACTGCGGTGCGTGTGCGGTGGTGTGTCCCGAGGACGCCATTGTTATGCGCAAGCGCGATGCGCAGGAGTTGGTTGTACCCGATCCCAAGGCGGAGGAGCGCAAGCGCCAGCGCGCGCGTGCGCAAAAGCTGAGGGAAGAGGGAAAGAAGCAGCTAGACAAGGGCCTTAGTCTTATAGAGGGCCTAACGGAGGATGCTGGGGACAAAGCCCACAAATAGCGGCCGTTCGCTCGTTAAAGGCGAGCGGTGCGACGGATCCAGAGTTCACAACTACAGCCCTCGCCGGCAAAACCCCAGCTCGCGGATGCCTGTAAGAAGGCGTTTTGGTAGTTGTGTTCTCCAGAAACGTTTCCCGAGAACACAACTACCAAACGACTACATAAATAATGGTAAAACCCCAGTTCGCGCGCTCCAAGAGATGCTGCTATGTGTAGTTGTGAACTCCGTGGACTGTGGCGGGAGTTCACAACTACATCTGGGCCTATCAAGAGGGGTACTCCCCCTTGATAGGCCCCAATTTGTGGTTCGGCAACGCGCCAAGTTGCCCGGTGAAGTATACTGTTCTTTCTTGAAATTGGACGAAGGAGCAACCATGGCACTATCCATCGGCATCGTGGGACTGCCCAACGTGGGCAAGTCAACGCTGTTTACGGCACTTACCAAGAAGGGTGGCCTTGCGGCCAACTACCCCTTTGCAACCATCGATCCCAACGTGGGAATCGTGGATGTGCCCGATGCCCGCCTGCAAGTACTCGCAAATATCGTTCACCCGGGCCGGATTGTTCCGGCAACGGTTGAGTTCGTGGACATCGCAGGCCTGGTAAAGGGTGCCAGCGAAGGAGAGGGTCTAGGCAACCAGTTTTTGGCAAACATCCGCAACACCGATGCCATCTGCGAGGTGGTAAGGTATTTTTCCGATCCAGACGTTATTCGCCACGAAAGCAGCGCCGATCCCCAGTCCGACATGGACACGATCCAAACGGAGCTGGTGCTGGCCGACCTCGGTACGCTTGAGCGCGCCATTCCCAAGCTAGAGAAGGAGGCAAAGCGCGACAAGGCCAACGCGCCGCGTCTGGCCATTGCCAAGCGGCTGGAAGAGTGGCTGGGTGCTGGAAACCGTGCCGCCACGCTGGACATGACCGACGAGGAGCGTGCCGCCGCGCACGATCTCTTCCTACTTACCATGAAGCCGATTCTCTACGTTGCCAACGTAGACGAGGATGCGCTGGGGGAGGAGCTGCCTCCCATCGACGGCTCCACAGTGGTGCCCATTAGCGCAAAGGTGGAAGCCGAGCTGGCAGAGCTTGCCGAGGAAGATCCCGAGGAGGCCGCCGAGTACCTGGCCGATCTGGGACTGGAGCGCTCGGGTCTGGAAACGCTGGCCCAAGCGGCGTACGACCTGCTAGGTCTGCAGAGCTACTTTACCGCAGGCGAGATGGAGGTTAAGGCATGGACCGTGCGCAAAGGCGCCAAGGCACCCGAGGCCGCTGGCGTCATCCATTCCGACTTCGAGCGCGGATTTATTAAGGCCGAGGTCGCGAGCTACGACGACTACGTGAGCCTTGGCGGCGAGCAGGGCTGCAAGGCCGCGGGCAAACTGCGCATGGAGGGCAAGGAGTACGTCGTGCAGGACGGTGACGTTATGCACTTCCGCTTTAACGTGTAGCCAGACAATGGAGATATTCCCCTGCCACTAAAGATGAGTCAAGAGCTGGGATTATATTCCGTTGCCGCAGGTAGGCGGACGTCCCGCAACGGTCCCCGTCGCTGCCCACGTCGGCATTTCCGCAGGATTCGCCTGGCGCTCCCGAATGGGACAAACTCCTCCGTCCCCTTTGTCCGTTCGGGGATCGTCGCATTCTGTGGTCTGCAAAATGTGCAGCTTGCGCGCCACAGAATGTATCGGTTTTCTCGACAAGCCATCTACCTGCGGTTATACGAGACATTTGCTCGTCAACGCATTCCGTGACCCGCAGAGTGCGCATTTTGCGACCCGCAGAATGCAGCTCCCGGGATAAACTCCTCCGTCCCCATCGTCCCGTCCAGATGACTTGTACCGACCTTCTTCCTGTGGCTGAGGATGTGGTATAAATATCTCAGTGGCCAACGCTACTTTCAAGAGCCGGGGGCTTTCCTCCGGCATTCTTTTTCTCGTCTAGGACGTTCTCTGTCCTATAAGCGTCGGGATGTGATGACTCATGATGTACCGATATCTGACGTTAAACGATGGCACGGAAGTGGTTCATTCCGACATGCTCCCCGATGGCCGAGTGAAGGTCTTCTTTGAGCGGCCGGATGCGGTGGATGGGTTTCACGATGCGACCTGCTATCTTCCCGATTACACGTGGGAAGACGTGTCTGGCTTCTCGGATGCGGACATGGAACGCAACGAGCGCCTGATCAAAGAGGTTGCGCACATTATTATCGAGCTCTCTCAAGAGGGAGGCTTCGACAATGCCTCAGATTTTTAGGGTTGGGGCTTACCTCGTCTATTTCTGGTCGGACGAGGGTCATCCATTGGAGCCGATTCACGTCCATGCGACACAGGGCGCTCCGCATGAGAATGCCACGAAGGTTTGGATTACCAGCAAAGGTCACTGCCTTCTCGCCAACAACAGGTCGGAAGTTCCAGCCAGACAGCTGCGCATCATCATGCGGACGATCGAGGCGCAGCATCGCGAAGTCGAAGAACAGTGGCTCCAGTATTTCGGGGAGATTCGCTACTACTGCTAAGCGCGACGTAATGCACTTCCGCTTTAACGTGTAGTGCCAAGCAATGGAGCAAGATCCATTGCTTGCTTGACGTACTCCGCTACTTGTAAAACGAAAGATCACCGTGGAAGTACTCGCTCCATCGCTTGCAAATCTCGTCATGGTTGAGCATGACGAAATCCATCACATCCGCCAGTTCCTTTTTATTGAGTTTGCTGCCGTTGTTTGCAAGGATGCAACCGCCGTTTCTCGTGAGCCATATTTTTGTGGCATTCGCTGAAGGATGTCCTTTTGCCACATGCACATGCACGGGTTCACCGTTCTCGGCAGTCCAAAAGAAGATGGCAAAGCCCCGAAAGAGAAAGATTCTAGGCATATGTTTTAGAGACCTCTCGAGCCAGTCGTAGTATAAGAGGGGCATTTTTGTGCACAAAGGCATCCAGCCTGGACAACTCATCCTTGGAGAAACCGTCTATGTTTGACCACTCGAAGGATGGAATTGAGCAACGGGCTGAGTTGAATCCGAGCTCTACTGGCTGCTCGACGGACACGTCTACGGTGCCGTTCTCAAGTACTTCTGAGTAAGCGACTTGCGTGCCGTCGCAGAGTTCAACGTATTCATAGTACATGGCTGGCCTCCTTACTCATTCAGTATACTCGCACGCAGGTGGTTTGCTGGGTGCGCTCCGCAGAATAAAGGTCAAGGAATCAAGGTTAAGTACTGTCAACTATAAAACGCGCGACAAGTAAAACCATACAGCACGCCGCGATTGAGGGTATAGTGTTGGGTTACAACGGCAGTGGCAAAGCGTGGTGGGGTGGTCGAATGGGTGAATCGGCATACGAGGTTACGTGTCCTACGTGCGGGAAGGTGTTCTATCCCCGTGTTGCTGCGGCACAGTTCTTCTGCCCGCAATGCGGCATGCAAATTGCACAGAAGCCTCCGCTTTCCCACGAGGAGGCGCAGGCCCAGGCACTACGCGCGGTGGAGCAGGCTGCGGCAGTGGCGGAGCAGGCCGCCGAGGCGGCAAAGCTTGCCGGGCAGGAACAGGCGCGTATTCAGTCTGTGGACGAGGCAAACGAGGCAGTGCGCAAGGCCATGGAGGCAGTGCGTATGGCGCAAGAGGCCACGCGCGCCCAAGAGCAGTTTACCCAGGAACAAAAGGAGATGCTCGAGCAGAGCCGCGTGGAGTTCCAGCGCACCATGCAGGAGATAAAGCAGCGCGATGCCGAAATGGCAGCGCGTCACAAGGCGGAAGCCGAGGCGCTAAGGAAAGCACAGGAAGCCGAAAATCAGCGACTGGCACAGGAAGCCGAGGCCAAACGCCAGGCCGAGACCCAGCGGCAGGCTACGGAACGAGCGGAGGCGCAGCGAAGGGCTGCCGCCGCGGCAGCTGCCCAAACCCAGGCCCACCCCGTGGAGTATCGCAAAAACGTTGCCCTGCGTCACACCAACGGATGCGGGCTGTACATTGTTACCATTCCCACCAACTGGTCCATAAAGCAGACCCTAATCTCCCACGGGACGCGGGAATACAACCCGCTTGCCCTTCTTGTCGACGGCGAGGGCGGCGCCATAATTCTGGGGCAGGGCGATGCGGGGTCGCGTTTGAGCTCGGGTATGAAGGCGGTCATGAACACCTACGGCGCGGCAATTGCGGCTGCCGACCGCACCAACTACGCCAGCATGCCCAGCGCGCAGAAAGTCGCCGACCAGGAGATGCTGGAGTACGTTGACACCAACAATTGCGTTAACCTCAGGCTCGTACAGGAAATCCCGAGCACCAGCCTGCAGCAGCGCCAACAGGAGGCGCGACAGCTGTACCAACAGGCGGGCAGGGCCGTCGGCAACACGCTGCTTAAGGATCCCTATGCCGCCGAGGTAATGCGCATCTACGAGTTCGAGAGCGGCGGCGTGCAAAAGAAGGCTGCGGTGTACGTGCGGGTGGTTGCAATGAAGGACGCTTCGGGCGTAGAGAACCTCAATCCCATGGGTCTTGCGTTTAACCTGGGGTCATCGCTCGGAGGGCTCTTTTCCAAAAAGAAGTCCCAGGCTCAGGCCCAGCAGACAAACCCTCAGCAGGTGGGTGCGAGTAGCGCCAGCTCAACATGGAGCCTTCCCAACTACGACGACTACATGCGCGGTGGAACCATCTATTGGGACGTTTACGCCACGCACATGCTCACCTCGCCGATCGACAGGTTTGAGGAGCGCTTCAAGAACGCGTTCCTGCCTTTGGTGCAAACGTTTGAGGTTCATCCCGACATCCAAAACCTCGTGCTCAACTCCAAGCGCCAGGAGGCTGCGCAGATTCAGGCGGCCACCAACCAGCAAATACACGCCATGAACATGCAAACGCAGGCCACGCTCGACGCGGCTCGTCAGGCGTCGGCAGCGCACTCGGCTATGGTCGACGACTACCTGCGTCAGAGCGACGCGCATCACCAGGCGTTCAGGGAGCGCACGAACGCCCAGTTCAACACGGGATACGGTAGCAGCTCGCCAGACTACTCCGAGGCAATTCGCGGCGTAAACACGTTTAGGACATCCGACGGCCGCGAGGTGGAGCTGGACGTCTCCGCCGACCGTGCCTACGAGAACCAGGCGGGAGACGTTATAGGCGGCTCTGGTGGCTTCGATCCCGGCGCCGACTGGACCGAGATTCCTCGTGCGTAGTCTGTCCCTTGCTGCGGGGCTTGGTGTGCCTATAGGGGATACTCCCCCGCGGGTACATCGCGGATAGTGCTCTCATAATAAGATGGGTTTCCCGCGATGTACCCGATGGGGAGTATCCCCTATAGGCACACCCACCACACGGCGCGATGTACCCGCGGGGGAGTAATCGGCAACGCCACGCGTACGCCGCCACCTTGCCAAAACTGTCATTGCCAGAAAATAGCATGCAAGGATAATTCAGCTTCTGTTGTCGTATGCTCTAACAATGGGAGCCTAGGAATCGCGGAAAAGAGGTATGCATATGTTCTGTCCACACTGTGGTGCTCAGCAGCCAGAAGGAACGAAGTTCTGTACGGAATGCGGTAGCCAGTTAGGGACTGCTGCAGAATCTGCGCAGCAGGAAACAACACAAGCTGCCTCAAACGCCGGCCCCACGAACCCACGGCCCGAGCCACAGCAGCCCGAACCGAAACCGCAGCCGCAGCAGCCCGAGCCACCGCAACAGCCCGCCCAGCCACAGGAGGCCGGTTTGCCAAAGCAACCCGAGCAGCCACAGCCTTCGCAGGAGCCAGGCACAAAAGAGCCGGGCAAGTCCAAGACCAACTACACGGTAGTTGCCATAGTGGGAGGTGCCGTAGCGCTTATTGTTGCCATCGCAATTGGAGTTACCCTGGTGCTTGGCTCATCCAATGGGCCGGCCAAGTATATTGGTTGGTGGCACCTGGTAGACAGCACGATCGATGGGATGGACAGGGACAGAGTGGCGCTTGCGGCAAGCGAAGGCGAAGTTGTTACGCTGGAGATAAGGGACGACCGCACGGCTGTGTACGACTATGTACTTGAACAAATAGATGGCAAGTGGGGAGAAGATAACCCAGGTATATGGCTGTCGTTTGGCTCAGGCAACATGAACGAGCTATCACTTATAGATAACGATTCGGTGCTCCAGGTCTACAGCAAGGGAAATAAAGAAACGTACTACTTCGAAAAGGGAAAAGAATACCCGGTTTCGGTCGATGCAGAAGGCGGCACGGGTGGTAGCGACACCATAATTACCGATGGTCTTGACACCATAATTACCGACGGCAACGACACCATTGTTACAAACGATAGCAACAAGGGGTCAAACAGCTCCAGCAACTCGGCCTCCAGCTCCAGCAGCTCGGCCTCCAGCTCCTCTTCGAGCTCAGCCAAAACGGACGAGAGCACAAAGTCCATTGGCAGCCAAAAGGTGGGCTCCCTTACGGTACCCAAGCTTTGGTACGACCGCACCTCCGACTTGGACCCCAACATTGTGGACGCTTACGAAACAGTGTACTTCGTGGATCCCGACTCCGTGTTTAGCTCTACGGTGTCGAATGGTCGCGTTTGGGCAAAGTCGGTCGAAATGACCGTGCAGCCAACCTCTTACGCCGAGATTGCAAACACGACCGTACAAAAGTACAAGGGCGACACAAAGACCTACGACGACGTTAGCGTAACCGATACCGAGCTAGGCGGCCGCAAGGCAAAGCTTATTTCCACCAGCATGCCTAACGACAAGAACGTTCAGGTAAGGACCTTGGTTGTAGATCGCGATGGCGACGGCAAGGTTGCGGTTTCGCTGGCCTTTAACGCAGGCTACAACGAAACCGAGGCCAAGGAGGTCCTGGACAAAATTGCTTCTACTTGGAAGGTGAAGTAGGGCATTCCCAAGACAAGAGGTGAAACCTTAATGGCCGACGAGTCATTTTCTGCACGTCTTAACGACTACTGCATACGAATAGGTTGCACGAGCAAGGCGCTTGCCGATGCCAGCGGGGTATCGGCAAGCGCCGTGAGCCGCTACCGCAGCGGGGGACGCGTGCCCCATGCGGATGGCGAGGTTCTGCAAAAACTGGCGGTCGGAATTGCCCTTTTGGCCAGACAGCAGAACCTTTTGGAGGGGTTCGACGAAGTAGAGGTGCACGAGTATCTTGCCGAAGGAATAAGCCTGCAACGGCCAAATGTGGAGTCCTTTAGGCTGCGCCTCAACGACCTTATGCAGTCGCTCAACATAACCAACGTTGAGCTGGCACGCCATGCGCACGTGGACCCGTCGTTCTTGTCGCGCATTCGCAACGGACAACGAACGCCAACAAACCTGGGCGAATATGCCAGGACGTTCTCGGTGTTTGTGGCGCGCAGAGTGGGAGACCCTGCCATGGCAGAGCGGCTTGCGGAGCTCTTCTCGCAAAACGAGTTCGAAAAAGACTTGCTGGATGCGATTGGCCAGCAGAACCACGACGAAGTTGCACGCATTGTGGAAAGCTGGCTTTCGCAAGAGGAGAGCGGCGGAGCAGTTAAGGTAGAGCAGTTTTTGGAGCGGTTGGACGAGTTTGACCTCAATGCCTATATTAAGACGATTCACTACGACGAGCTCCACGTGCCAACGGCTCCCGTGGTGTTGCCCCAGAGCAAGTCGTACTACGGTTTGGACGGAATGCGTGAGGCGGAGCTCGAGTTCCTAAAGTGCACGGCAACGTCGCGCCACTCGCGCGAGGCCATCATGTTCTCCGACATGGAAATGACCGACCTGGTGGGCGACGGTGACTTTATGAAGAAGTACGCCATGAGTGTGGCCGCCATGCTCAAGCGAGGTGTGATTCTAAACGTTATACACGACGTTACGCGACCCTTTGACGAGATGATGATGGGACTCGAGGGCTGGATACCGCTGTACATGACGGGGCAGGTGCGGCCGTACTACCTTACCGGTCTACGCGACGGCGTGTTTGGCCACCTGTGCAACTCGTCGGACGTGGCCTCTTTGGAAGCCGAGTGCATTCGGGGGCATCACGAGGATGGCAGGTACCTGTTTAGCTCCCGCCGCGAGGACGTGGAGTACATGCGTCGTCGCGCACACCAGCTTCTTGCGCATGCGGAGCCTCTTATGAAAATATACCGAGAGACCGATGCCGTGCGCTTTGAGCACTTTATGCAGGAGGAGCGTGAGCGCAGGCACACCGGCGACGGTATACGAATTGGCGAGGATATGTTTTCCAACATGAGCATCGTAAGCTATGGCGATGAGCAGGTGGTAATACTCAAGGAAAACGACCCAAAAATCGCCTTCGTAATCTATCACCCAACGCTATGCAGTGCCATACGCAACTTGCGTCCGTACGTAAACTCGTGACGGCAAGCTGGCCAATCAAGAGGGGTACTCCCCCTTGATATGTCCCTGACCGATCAAGGGGGAGCACCCCAACGCCATTTTGTTAAGGGTCCGGGGGAGCTGTGCACATTGGGGATACTCCCCATCGGGTACATCGCGAGCAGGGCTTCCGTTGGGGTCCGGCTCATCCGCGATGTACCCGTAGGGGAATATCCCCAATGTGCACAGCGCTAACTCAATGGCGTTGGGAGTACCCATCTTGATTGGCCAGCGGCCCCGCGCAGCCACCTGCCGTTTGGCAGCATCGTATACCACAGGCATGCAAATGGGTATAAGTAATCTTGGGTCTATTACCTATAGAAAGAGAAAGGCGCATCATGTTCTTCCGCACGTTGTTTCTTGAGCTTGGGCTGCTATTTCCCATTATCCTGCTCATATTCGTAATTATTGTTCTGGTCCAAGTGGCCTATGTGGTGCGTCAGCAGCACGTGGCGGTTATAGAGCGCTTGGGCAAGTTCCACGGATTCGCTGGGCCTGGCCTGCACTTCCGCGTACCCTTTATCGATCGGGTCTTCCAAATTGACCTCAAGACCGAAGACGAGCACATGACGTTTGACGCAAAGACGTCCGACAACGTTACGATTGAGCTGGACGTGTCCATTCAATACCACGTGGACAGCTCAAACATGAACCTGCTCGAGGAGTCTGGCGTATACAAGAGCTACTACATGCTCCAAGACCCGGTATCTCAGATGCAGGACTATCTTGCAGACGCGCTCCGCTCCCAAATACCCAATCGCTCACTCGACGAGGTGTTTAGCGAGAAGGACGCCATTGCGCACGCCATCGACGAGGTAGTGGCACACAAGATGCTCGAGTACGGCTATGTTTTGGTAACAACGCTCATTACGCGCATCAAGCTGCCCGTTGAGGTGCAGGAGTCCATGAACCACATTATTGCCTCCAAGAACAACCTGGAAAGCGCGACCAACGACGCAAACGCTGCCCGCGCCAAAACGGTTATTGCTGCGCAGGCAAAGGCCGAGGCCATGGCTGCCGAGGGCAAGGGCATTGCCGACCAGCGCATTGCAATCGCGCGTGGCATTAAGGACTCCATAGACGTAATCCAGGGCTCCACGATGACTGCCGAAGAGGCAAACCGTCTATTTGAGTTTACCCAGTGGGTCGACATGATGCGCGGTTTTGCCGACAAGGGCTCCAGCTCTGTGGTGCTTCCCAGCGACTTTCGCGAGAGCCAGTCCATGTTTGAACAGGTTCTTTCTGCCAAGGTTGCGCCCGATCCAGAGCGCGATCCCGAGCCAGTGCCTGCCTCACATCTCCACGACGACACCGGCAACGGCAACCACCTAAGCCACTAAGGAGAGGTTGAACAGGGGACGGGTCAGGTGTTCACGCAAACGTGAACACCTGACCCGTCCCCTGTTCAACCTCTCCTTAGTAGGTCTCTTCGTAAGATTCGGTATACTCGGTACCCGTTGTCTCGGTTGTTGCAGACGTTGCATTGGAAGTCGTGGAGGAGTCCGAATTCTTCTGGGCGTCGCCCACACCTGCGGCAATACCAGAAGTGGCGTCGCGCTCGCTCTCGTCTAAGGGCGGCAGTCCCTGGTCCACGCGCATCATCATTTTCTTCCACTTGTCAACGAGGCAGATCTCGTACCAGGTGCCATTTACAAGCGCGCCGTCCGTGGGCTCCATGCCCGTCATTATGTCCTCTTCTACGTTGAGGTCCTTCATCTGCATGGCAAGGTCAAGGATGCTGCTAACGTCCATGTCGGTGGTCACGCTATCGGCCATGGTAGATACGGTGGAGGCGAGTGTGGCAGGGTCGCTCTGAAGCACCTTTTTAATGACTGCAGAAAAGACCATGCGCTGGTTTGCGGCACGGAACACATCGCCGTCGCCGTAGGCATCGTAGCCATGGCGGCAGCGGCACAGGAGTGCGGCCTCTCTGCCGTCGAGCGTCTGCTCGCCAGCGGGGAGTTCGAGCTCGGTGTACTCCGGGTCGTAAACGGGAACCGGCAGGTCTACCGTTACGCCTCCCACCACGTCTACTATGGAAATAAACCTGTCCAAGTCAACCTCGGCGTAGTGCGAGATGGGCACGCCACAGAACTTTGAGATGGTTTGCGTGGCATATGCGGAACCCCCAAAGGAGTAAGCCGCGTTTATTTTCTGCTGGCCATGGGAATCCATGTTTACCAGCGTATCGCGGTGAATGGAGACCATGGTTACCTTAAGGTCTTTGGGGTTAATGCGACAAAGCATTATGGAGTCGGACCGGTAGTTTGACTCATCTGCACCGTAGTTTTCGGAGTCCTCTATACGACTCTCGTCCTTGTCGACGCCAAGAAGCAGGAGGTAGAATGGGTCGCCGGCCTCTGTTTTTACCAACTGCTCGCGCAGTTCGTTTGTAACATTGGAGTTAAGCTTCTGGTTGATTCCAGAAACATAGACGGACGCAGCAATGGCAGCGCCTCCTATTAGCAAAAGCACTACGCACACGATGGCAATTACGACTGCCTTGCGTCCGCTCTTTTTCTTCTTTGCGTTGTGGTATCGGTTAACGTCGTAGTATTTGCTCACATTGCTCGATTCCTGTGCCGGATACCTGCGCGAATAGCCATAGTCATCGTCGTAGTAATCAATGTTTTCGCCAATGCGATCGAAGCCATCCATATCGTCGGCAGGGGACTCGGAGATGCTCGGGACTGAGGGGGGCGTAGCCTTTTGCGCATCTTTTGGGCTTGGTATCGACGAAAGGTCGCGAGACCTCGAGACGTGCTTTTTGTCAGGCTGTTTAGACAAAACTGCCTCCGATTGCGTCTGATGTACATTTAGAACATTCCCATATTACACCAGCATCAATTTGCCCACACAAATGACGTAATACTGGAGCGGACTTTAAGCTGGGTTGAATGGGGTTGAATGGGGAGCGCCGTGCCGTTAGGGGATACTCCCCTACGGGTACATCGCGGAGAGCCCTCTTATAATGAGACGGGTATCCTGCGATGTACCCGATGGGGAGTATCCCCTAACGGCACGGTATCCCTCGCACAGGGCGCGACGTTTGACTAAATCCTAGCTTGAGACTAGTATTAACCATCTGAGTATGATACTTGGGTAATCGACTATTCCGAGGAGGGACTGTTATGAGTTTGCTCGACAAAGCCATGCTCGACCGTCGCCAGCTCTTTGCGCTGGGTCTTGGTACCACCGCCGCACTCGGACTGGCCGCATGTGGTGGCGGCTCTGCGGCTAGTGGTTCCGGAAGTGCTGCAAGCAGCGCCGCGGCCAGCGGTTCGGCTGCAGAAGCCACGCAAAAAGTGGACCCCACTGCGTTCGACTCGCTGGTTGCCAGCGGACCGAAGGCCGACGAGGCGGCCATTACGGCCAGCACGTGGGCAAACAAGGTAAAGAGCGCCGGCAAGCTGCGCGTGGGCGCCGTAGACACCTCCGCCTTGTTCTCGCAGCTCGACGAGAAGGACGGCAGGCATCGTGGATTCGACGCTGGCCTGTTCCAAATGCTGGCAAACTACATACTGGGTGATCCCATGGCCTACGAGCGCACCCTCGTACAGTCCTCCACGCGTGAGTCCGTACTGCAAAACGACACCGTGGACGCCGTGTTTGCTACCTACACCATCAACGACAAGCGCAAAGAGGTTATCTCGTTTGCAGGCCCTTACTATGTGGGCCACCAGGGCATCTTGGTAATGTCCAACAACTCCGACATTGCAAGCGTAGACGATCTTGCCGGCAAGATCGTGGGCGTGCAGGAGGGCTCGCAGCAGTCCAAGGAGGAGTACATTTCCAAGTACTTGTCCAAGGCCGAGGTTCAGACGCTTGGTACGGACGGCGAGCTGCGCCGCGCGCTCGAGCAGGGTCGCATAAACGCCTACGTTACGGACGCCGCGCTTCTTAAGAGCGATATGGTAGAGAATCCCGACAAGTACAAGCTTGCCGCCGAGTACGGCGATCCCGATCCGCTGGGCATTGGCCTGCCGCTTAACTCCGACGGCGTTAAGTTTGTCAACGACTTCCTCAAGAAGATTGAGGACGAGGGCCTGTGGACCAAGCTCTACCAGCTGTACTTTGGCGAGGAGGGCTCCAACAATCCTCCCACCATCGAGGGCTAGGATACAGTTCCTTTAAAACAAGACGCGCGTAGGGGGCGCCACCCAAGCCGTCCGAAAACTCGTGAAGGAGCGGGGTGCCGCAAGGGGATGCTCCCCATCGGGTACATCGCGAGTAGGCTATTCCCCTATGAGGAGGCCCATCCGCGATGTACCCGTAGGGGAGCATCCCCTTGCGGCACCCCTTTTCTGACGGCTTGGGGGGACATCCCCTAGGCGCGTCTCATGTCCTGTACACGCTTTCGTATAAGTTAACGGGCGCTCAATTTTGGCAGCTCGCTCCGTCGCATGCCGTACTATGGGTAGAGTTAAACGATGAGAGGAGGCGAGCATGGGAGTAGGGGAAGTTGTTGCGGAGTTTGGCGGCGTCTATGTGCAGTCGCTTTTGTCCACATGGCTCATGACCATCGTCTGCTTTTTGGGCGGCTTGGCGCTTGGCGTCTTAATAACCGTAATGAGGGTGTCGCCCATTAAGCCGCTAAGGGTGGTAGGCGACTTTTACGTGCAGGTGTTTCGCAACATCCCTACGATTTCGTTGCTGGTCATATTTGTGTATGCGTTGC
Organism: uncultured Coriobacteriaceae bacterium; assembly: GCA_902793465.1. Classification (GTDB taxonomy): domain Bacteria; phylum Actinomycetota; class Coriobacteriia; order Coriobacteriales; family Atopobiaceae; genus RUG440. The sequence goes on from CADBDT010000009.1 coordinate 58,085, forward strand.
CGTACCTGGGGCTTTTGCTCGAGTATCGCGCATGCCTTATTGTGTGCATAATCCTCGTGGTGTCGTCGTTTGCGTCCGAAAACTTTATGAGCGGCATCAATGCCATTGGCGTAGGCCAAATTGAGGCGGCGCGCTCGGTGGGTCTCTCTTTTGTGCAAATTGTGCGCCTTATTGTTATTCCGCAGGCGCTGCGCACCACGGTTCTTCCCATGACAAACCTGCTTATTGCAACGCTGCTTACCACGGCAATGGGTTCTCAGGTGCCGCTTACCCCACCCGAGCTTACAGGCATGGTTAACTACGTTAACGCGCGCTCTGTTGCGGGTATTTCTGCGTTTGTGGTTTCGGCCATCTGCTACGCGGGCACCGCGCTCGTTATTGGGTTCTTGGGCAATAAGCTGGACAAGAAGGTGAGGATTGTACGATGAGCGCACAAACCACCTCCATGCGAGATGCCCTTTACGAGGCGCCGGGACCAAAGACCAAGCGACGCACCGCCATAGGAACAGTGGTGTCGCTGGTGCTTCTTGGCGTTGCCATCTTCTTTATAATTAGGCAGTTCTACATTACGGACCAGCTCAACGAGCGCTACTGGAGCTTCCTTTTGGAGTGGACCACGTGGCGGTTTTTGCTCGAAGGCCTGTGGGGAACCGTGCGCGTTGCCGCTGTGTCGGGCGTTATTTCCATGGCGCTGGGCCTGTTGCTTATGCTGGGTCGCATAAGCAATAGCAAGGTCCTTAGTGCAATTTGCCGCGTGCTCACGGACCTGTTCCGCAGCTTGCCCAGCCTGCTGCTTATCTACTTCTTCTTTTTGGTTATCCCAAAGTATGGCCTGCGCATGCCGCCGTTTTGGATGCTTACGATTCCCATCTCCCTTGCGGCTTCGGGCGTGCTGGCCGAGGTGTTTAGGGCAGGCGTTAACGCAGTGCCCAAGGGCCAGGTGGAGGCGGCAATGTCCATTGGCCTTACGCACGGAAAGATTGTTTGGAAGATCGTGTTGCCGCAGGCGCTGCGCATTGTTATTCCCTCGCTCGTGTCGCAGCTGGTGGTTGTGGTTAAAGACACGACCGTTGCCTACGTGGTGAGTTTTCCCGACCTCATGCAAAACGCGCGCGTGCTTATATCCAACTACGACGCGCTGGTATCCATGTACTTTGTGGTTGCCATTATCTACATCCTTATTAACTATGCAATCAACCATCTGTCCATCTACCTCGCGCACCGATCCGGGAACAAAATTATTTCGCGCGAGACCGAAAACCCGCTGTAAGGAGCAACCATGGCTGCAAGCGACACCGCAATTATTCAGATGCACCACGTTGACAAGCACTATGGCCAACTCCACGTGCTGCAAGACATTAACCTGGACGTTCACAAAGGAGAGGTGGTCGTGCTCATTGGGCCTTCTGGCTCGGGCAAGTCCACGCTGTGCCGTACCATAAATCGCCTGGAGACCATAGACTCGGGCGAGATTCTGTTTGAGGGTAAGCCTCTGCCGCAGGAGGGCAAGGAGCTCGCGGCGTATCGTGCCGAAATTGGCATGGTGTTCCAGAGCTTTAACCTGTTTGCGCACAAGAGCATTTTGGACAACGTTACGCTGGGGCCGCGCGAGGTGCTAAAGACCCCCAAGGACGTTGCCGAAAAGGAAGCCATGGAGCTGCTCGAGCGCGTGGGTGTGGCCGAGCAGGCGCACAAGGTGCCCGCGCAGCTTAGCGGTGGCCAGCAGCAGCGCGTGGCCATTGCGCGCTCGCTTGCCATGCACCCCAAGGCAATGTTGTTTGACGAGCCCACCTCTGCGCTCGACCCCGAGATGATAAACGAGGTGTTGGAGGTTATGGTTGAGCTCGCGCGTGAGGGCATGACCATGGTGGTGGTTACCCACGAGATGAACTTTGCCCGTCGCGTATCCAATCGCGTGGTGTTTATGGCCGATGGCCAGATTATGGAAGAGGCCTCGCCCGACGAGTTCTTTGACCACCCCAAGACCGACCGTGCCAAGGACTTCCTGGACTCCATCCGCGGACACTAGCGCGACTCCTGCAGGCCGTGCCGCTTGGGGATGCTCCCACCGCCATTTAGTTGAGGATCCGGGGGAGCTGTGCACATAGGGGATACTCCCTCCAGTTCCGCCGTGCTCGTAGCTGCGATGGGCACGCATGGAACAGGAGGGAGTATCCCCTCAGTTTCGCTATCTTCAAGGGGGAGTACCCCACCGCCATTTAGTTAGCGCTGTGCACATTGGGGATACTCCCCTACGGGTACATCGCGGATGAGCCGGCCTCCAACGTAAGCCCTGCTCGCGATGTACCCGATGGGGAGTATCCCCAATGTGCACAGCTCTCCCGGACCCTTAACTAAATGGCGCTGGGAGTACCCCTATTGCTTGGTCAGCCCAACCGTGGTCCCTGCGCTCCCTCGTTCCAGTCGCGCCATTCAAAGCCGTTGCGCGAGCAGAAGCTCTGGGCCGATGCTAGAAAGTCGGGCTGGTCGGATGCCCAGGCGGCAAAGTCGGGGGTGTCGCAAACAACGGGGTCGGCCTCGTGGAGGCACAGTATGGACTCCTCAAAGCTGCCCGGCTCAAACGTGGGACGGTCGGGCAGGTAGGTGTCCACGTACATGGGTTGCAGCAGCAGGTAGGCGCCACCTGTGCAAAGCTGGTCGAAGCCGCGCAGCGCCCGTCGTGCGGCGGGCACGCGGCCAAGCTTGTACATAAGCAAAACGCGGCTTAGGTGGAACCATGCGTTGCCGTGCCGACCCTCGCGCGCGTCGAGCCAGTTAAAGCCGTCCTCGTCCTCCAACCGCGCCATGGCAAGAGCGCAGGTGTAGCGTGCGCCAAGCGCGTCTAGGGGCGCGCGTGCCATAAGGTCTGCGCAGTAGTCCGCGGCTATCCTAAAGCGGGCGGTGTTTATGCAGGTGCGGGCGAGGGCAGCCTGGAGGCGAAGCCGCGGACGCGCAAAAACGTTGGCCCATGCGTCGCCGGCTGCCGGAATCTCAATTTCTCCCTGCTCCTTTGCAAGATCCTCGTGCAAGCTGCACAAGCGCTCAAACAGATCGTTTTGCGGAAGGTCGGAGGCAAGCAGTTGCAGCGTTTGCGCATCCACACAGTTCTGGTCTAGGGCAAGGGCGTTCTGGCATGCCTTAACGAGCGCCTTGTTTCTGCGGTCGCGTTCTGCGGCATACTGCATGTCGTCCAGAAGGTCGTCGTCCTTGCGCGATTCCGCATGCGCGGCCAAGGCGCGGGCAACGAGCAAGAAAGCCTGCTCCTCGTTGTCGTCCACAAAGTCTGCGGGCTTGTTGTGCACTGCCAGCTCCAGCTCTTCAAACGCCTCGTCCGACATATTGCCGAGCGAGCGTCGGCGTTTGAGCGCCAAACGTTGTTCGAGCTCTTTGCGTGCGTTCACCGTTTGCCTCCGTCGATGTTGGGATCGCCTGGCATTTGCTGGGCCATTACGGTTAGCATGGCCTGAGGTGCAATTTGCGCGGTCTTCTCTATAACCCAGCTGCTTAGCACTCCGCGGCCTTGCAGGTCCACGCCCTCCTGCAGCAGTACCGTTGCCTCGGATAACGCGAGTATGAGCTCGTCTTCGCTGTAGGGCGCTACAGCCAGACGCGCAAACACTCCGTCGGGCAGCTCGTTTTGGCGTATGAGCGCCTCGGCGGCGTGCGGGTAGCGCAATATTATGTTGCGGATGCAGGTGAGCGCCCGATCCTCCTGGTGCCGCTTGAACGCAATTGCAAGAAGTGCAAGCTGCGACCAGGCATCGTCGCAAGCTCGCATTGTTCTTTTGCCGCAATCGTTAAAGTGACGGATAAGCCCAGCCTCGTCCTCGAGCTTTGCATAGGCGAGCGATGCGGTAAAGCGCACGTCGGCCTTGTCGTGTGGGTCCAGCTCCATTGCCTTGTTGCAGAGTCGTATGGCCTCGCGGTTGCGTCCGCATATGAGCGCTTCCTCGGCCTGCGTGGCAATCCAGCGCAGGTAGGGGCGCATGGCGAGGTCTGCCAACAGGCGACGCCGCTCGTCCAGCTCCTCTTGCTCTGCGGCAGCCCGCTGTTCCTCGCAGTAGGAGCGTACCTCTGGGGCATTTTGGTCCAAAAAGGTTAGGAACGTATCAAACGACTGGCTTGTGGCGGCGGTCTTCATGCGTAGCGCATCGTAGCAGTGCGGATCAATTTGGATGGCCTCGTCCAAGATGCGGTGCGACTCCTCAATAATCTCCTTGGCCCGCGCCTCTTCGGCAAAGGGGAGCTCGTAGTCTATGTTCTTGGATGCTAGAACCACCAGGTGAAAGGCGCGGTCGCTGTCCGACTGCGGTAGCGAGTCGCGGTCTTGGGCAAAGCGACGACCAAACGAAGCAAAGGCGCGCGTTGCCTCGCCAACGTCGCTGATGTCCAACGAGCTTGCAAAGCGAAGACCAAGCCGTGTGTAGTCTTCTCGTTGTGGGTCGAATGCCATGGTCCCCCTTTCGCTCTGCAGAGGCGTTTACCAAACAGGTTTTGTATCCTAGCATGGTAGCTTATTGGTGTGCAATGGGGGAGGAGCGCTACGTGGATACGCTAATAGACGCGTTTGAGCGTGCTCGGAACGCGGACGACCTGTACGTGGAGGGCATTCAAGCGACGGGCCAGCAGGTAGACCAGCTTGCCGACCTCTCGTTTTTTGAGCTTCATGGGGTCGAGCTGGAGCACTGCTCGTTTGTGGGCGCAAGCATGGCCAAGGTGAGCCTGTACGATTGCACGCTTGTTGGCTGCGACCTGTCCAACGCAAACTTGGAACAGGCCTACTTTGCGCGAACGCGTTTGGTGGGCTGTAAGCTGGAGGGCGCCCAACTGCATAAGGCTTTCTTTCGCTCCACCCGTCTTACGGACTGCATGTGCAGGTACGCCAATCTTGGTGAGGCAAAGCTCGAGGGGTCGAGTCTTACTGGCTGCGACCTGCGCGAGTCGTTTGTTAACGAGGTTCGCTTTGTGCGTGGTGCGAGGCTGGAGCATTGCAACTTGGAGCGGGCGGACCTCTTTGGCACGCGACTTCGGGGCATGGATGTATCTACCTGCAACATTGCAGGGATTATGGTGGGCGACAACCACCTTGAGCTGCAAGGAATGCGCATTTCGCCCGACCAGGCCGTGGACCTGGTGGGTCTTTTGGGCGTAAAGGTGCTGGACGCCGACGTGTGAGGTGCACCCCACGCACGCGGGCGATCAAGGACGTTCCTAGCAAGGGCCAGTTCCTGGCAGCCGCTTCTTAGAGCGGTATCGGGTACACAATTGCGATGCGCTTCCGAAAAACCCCAGCTCGCAGACAGTTGTAAGGGGGTGTTTTGGTAGTTGTGCTCTCGGCAAACTTTTCCGGAGAACACAACTACCAAACCGCAACATAAAATGTGGTAAAAGGCCAGTTCGCACTCGTTAATTAGCGATGGCTTTTGTAGTTGTGCACTGTCTGAATTTTGGTAAGAGTGCACAACTACATCTTGGGTAGTAACCTATCAAAAAGGGTACTCCCCACCGCCATTAAGTTAGCGCTGTGCACATTGGGGATACTCCCCTGCGGGTACATCGCGGATGAGCCGGATCCCAACGAAGGCCCTGCTCGCGCTGTGCACATTGGGGATATTCCCCTGCGGGTACATCGCGGATGAGCCGGATCCCAACGAAGGCCCTGCTCGCGATGTACCCGATGGGGAGTATTCCCAATGTGCACAGCGCCCCCAGACCCTTAACTAAATGGCGCTGGGTACTCCCCCTTGATAGGTTAATAGCCTGCTACAACAGGCTGCGCACGAGCTCGCCGTCGGGAACCATGGCCGCGGGTCCGTTGGCGCGCAGCTGCCGCGCCTCGTGGCCTTTGCCCAGCACGCATACGACGGCGGGGCGGCCGGCGTTGCGGGCAAGCTCCATCGCACGGCGTACGGCTTGCGTGCGATCCAGCACCACCTCGCAGCTCGTGCTGTCAGGCGTAGCCTCTACCATTTGCTCGCAAATGCGCTCAACTGGCTCGGGGCCGGGGTCGTCTTCCGTAAACACCAGGTGGTCTGCGTACGGTGCTGCAGCGGGGGGCATCTCGAAGCGGCGCTCCGCTCCCTTTCCTCCCGTGGCACCAAACACTGCCACCAGGTAGTCGTCGGGATGAGCAAGGCGCACGTCGCTTAGCACCTTTTGGACCGCCATGCCGTTGTGGGCATAGTCAACAATCGCGGTAAGCTGTCCGTCTTTGCTGGCAACAACGTCCATTCGCCCAGGAACGCGGCATCTTTTGAGCCCAGAGAGAATCTGCTCGCGGGAGGCGCCAAGCTGCTGGGCAATGGCTGCCGCCGCCACGGCATTCTCTACATTAAAGAGGCCCGTGAGTCCAATGCGCGCAAGCGCGCTCCATTGCGGCGTGTGCAGCTCGAAGCTAATGCCATGACGCTCCGCAATAACGTTGCTCGCCCATACATCGGGCGTAGTGTCTGGCTGGCCCGAACCTTCGCTCGAAGCCATTCCAAACGTTACGACCTTGTCGCAAGCGTTTGCGGCATTGCGGATTACCTGGGCGTGCGCAGGATCCATCTGCGCGTTTATTACTGCCGTGCGCGCGCTCTTAAAGATGAGCAGCTTGCTTGCAAGATAGTCTTCAAAGGTGGGGTGCTCCAGAGGCGACACGTGGTCGACGCCAATGTTTAGGAAGGCAGCAACGTCGTAGCTGAGCCCCTCCACACGCTGGTACTTAAGGCCCTGGCTGGATACCTCCATTACCATGTCCAGTCCGCTGTTGACCGCGTTGGCAAGGTGACGCCACAGGTCGGGCGCCTCGGGCGTGGTGTTGCGAGAAGGTCCCTGCTCCACGCCATCATATGTTTCCAGCGTGCCGAGCGTTGCCGCATGCGAGAGGGGTTCGTCTCCGTCCAGTATGGCGCGTACGAAGTACGCCACGGTGGTCTTGCCCTTGGTGCCGGTAATGCCGGCAATGTGCGTGCGCGCATCGGGATGGCCCCATGCCTCGGCCGAAACCACCGCCATTGCGGTGCGCAGGTCGGTGGCTACAAGCGCGGGTATATGCGGCGCGCAGTTGGCGAGTTCGGCCGCATGTGCCTCGTCGCACAGGTAGCCAACGGCTCCGGCCTCTAGTGCCGAGGTAAGGAAGGCGGGCTTGAATGCTGCTCCCTTGCATACAAACAGGTGGCCTGGCTCGACCACGCGAGAGTCGCAGTCGCAGCCGCTAACTGGCGTTTTGGCAGCGGGGGAGTCGGCTAGATTGTTGGTGCTCGCCAGAAGGCCTTGGGCGTCAAGGAGCTCGGCGAGTCGTTTGATTGTTGTATTCATGTGCTTAAGTATAGCCCTTTGCGTGCTGGCGAGCGGGGGAGGCGCACGCGGTCGCAGCAGCATTTGCTTGCGAGTCTGCCGCAGGCCCCGCCAGCGGGTACGGTTCCGGTACAAGCGGGTCCCTATCGGGCGCACTTATTGGCCGCAACTGTACCCGGTAGGGATTGCCTCGTCCCAAAACCGTACCCGACCCTGCGTAGAAATACGTCGTTACAGGTTCCAAACTCGAGGTCTTGCCGATATTTGTGCCACATTGCCTAAAAAAGTGTTTTCACTTGTTCGCAAGTCTGTGTTATACTCTGTCCCACGGGCGATTGGCGCAGTGGTGGCGCAGGTGCCTTACAAGCACAAGGTCACTGGTTCGAACCCAGTATCGCCCACCAGAAAACACGAGGTCGGAGGGGTAAAATCCTCCGACCTTTTATATTACCGATAAGTGGTGTTTTACGGTGTCGTTTTACGATCGGATGCCTGCAGAGATAACGTGCGTGAAGATGTGCGATTGGCGACTCCGGTTGAGTGTTTCTCCCGAGAATAAGAGATCGAGCCAAGACTCTCTTACGCGAGATGTACGAGATGAGCGGCATGCCGGACGAATGAGCGAGCGCGTTCGTGGAGCGATTTCTCAACTCGACGCATTGAGCGAAAAAAAACTAAAAATCTGCGTTTATGTTTCACGAAGATGGGTAGCATATGATTGTTGATAATCGGATAGCGCACCTCTGAATTCAATTCCGCGTATGAGGCGTTGCGGGCTAGGACATCCCCTTCGCCTGGGCACAGGCACGGCATGCGCGTGAAAAAAGTGAGCCCCAGATAATCATGGTCCCAGATAAAAGCGTTGAGGTGCGCGTTATCAGCAAGAACTGCACGCTTTTATCTGGAAGGCTCACGTTATGGAAAAGAAGTTCTTGTCTATCGAAGAGCTGGCCGATGCCGGCCTCGGCTCGCGTGCCACGATCTGGCGCTACATCAAGCAGGGAAAGCTTCCGGCCATCAGGCTCGGGCGTTCGTACCGCGTGCCCGTGGCAGCTCTCGACACCCTCGAAGCGGCGGCCCTGAAGGGTGCCGTCGGCACGTATGACCTCACCCGTGACGGCTCACGGTCCGAGGAGGTCTAGCGATGGGCGATTGCATTGCTGCTGCGCGCGCGGTCGAGGAGATCGCCCGGAACCAGGACGAAAACCCGGTCCCACCATCCTTCGGCGTCACCCTTCCTGGCGAGGGCAGGGCCCTGAGCGTCTCCGCCCTCGGCGAGGGCATAGAGCGTGACGCCATACCCGGCCTGAGCGGCGACCTGGGCACCGCCGAGGACGTAGAGGCGCTGCTCATGGAGGGCTACCATCCCTGCGTCTGGGCAGGCCTCTACCACGCGTACGTCGTAATCCTTAGCATCCCCGACTCGTTGGGAGAGAGAGTGCTCGCACGGGCGCTCGCATGCCCTGAGGCGCTCTACGCCGAGCGCTCCGCGGACGGCGACGCCACCAACGTCTTCTTCTTCGGCGTCCATGCGCTCGGCGCCTGGTTCCACGGCATCGACACGCCGCGGGACCCGACGCTCCTTGCGCGCTGGGAGGCACCTGACGGGCGTGTTGTCACACTCAACGGCTGGGTTGAGCTCACGGGGGAGGCGGTGGAGCTGCCCGAGGAGCGCGAGGGCTCCTGCGACGAGATCCTGGTCGAGGTCGGTGCTGCGGCGCTGCTCGCCGGCGACGACGCGGAGGGCTGGCCCTCGACGGCGGGCCACAGGGCCCTCGTCGAGCTTGTGATCCAGGACTTCGAGCGTTGGGGCAAGAGACCAGAGGACTACCGCAACGACCGCAGCAGCCACGACTCGGGCGCATGCGGCCGGGGCGCGTGGTTCCTCAAAGACATCCTGCACGTGCGGCTCGACATCCTGAGTCGCGCGAGGATCATAGCCGCCGCGGTGCGCGAATGGCTCGTCGGACAAGGGTTGGACCGACCGAAGTACGACACCCTCCGATCAGGCATACCCTACCTGCTCGTAACCGCGCAGAAGACGGTCGCGTTCGTGGACGGCGCGAACGAGGGCGACAAGGCGAGAGACAACCGCTACCGTCGCCGCGCCCGCCTGTCCGAGGAGCCCGACGAGGACGACGCGTTCGCGATCCTCTACGAGGTGCGCAGGCTCGGCGGCCGCAGGTCTGCCGTGGACGCCACTGCGCACGCGGTATTCACGCTGCACGGCGTCGAGGTCGATCCCGAGGACGTCGAGGCGGCCATGCTCGTGGGTCCCGCCGACGGCGTCGTGGGCACGCGCGCCACCCAGGTGCTCGAGGGCTGCGCCGCGTCGGGCGAGCTCACCGACTACGCACGCCGCCTCGGCGAGGGGGCGGCCCGCCGAATCGTGTCGCACGTGGACCGTCTCGACCTGTATGCCAAGGACGCCCCCATCGTGGCCCAGGCGATCGTAGACTCGCACGCGTGCCTGCGCGTGCTCGGCTGGGGCCTGCACGACACCGAGCGGGAGCTCGAGCGGATCTACCGCACTTGTGGCATCGACTATCGGTATCCCAGGCCCGCAGAGGCCGGCGATTAGGGTGGGCGGCCGACCACGTCTCGGGGGCAGGTCCCCACCACGCCGCATCCCGGCACGCCCGGGCTACAACCCCCCAGAGTAATCCGCAAAGTGAATTGGAGTATCAAAGATGACCAGATTTGACGCCAAGGACGGGGCCCCACCACAGACGACGACAGCGGCAGAGGAATTCGTCGTACGCGACCGGCACGGTGAGATCGTGAAGATACGCTACTCCGACGCCGCGCGCTTCCTGATTCGCCAGCACGGAGCGCGCAGGATAGGCGGGGCGCTCGCCGTGCTGACGCATCCCTTGGGTGACCCCGAGTGCGACGGGCTGTACGACATCGACGAGGAGTCCATGAATGCGGTCATGATCGGCTACGCGCCCAACCTGGCGACGGGCGCCTACGGCCAGGTCCGCGAGCACGCGTGTGCCCTCACCTCGCCCGCCCAGCACCCGGAGCGGTCGTTCCAGCCGGACAAGTACGCCTTCGCAACCAAGGACGGCACCGTGGTCAGAGTGGACCTCAAGGCGGTGCGCAGCGGGCGCGCGGCGATCGACGTGGTCCCTCGCAAGGACGTGCCGAAGCTGAACCTCGTGAGGTCGCTCACAATCGACGTGGTGTACGATCCAGACGCCCGCTCGCCGGAGCTCGAGGCCAATCTGCTCGCCTACGCCGGCGGGAACACGCAGAGGCTCCGCAGGTTATGCGAGGCTATGTCTACCACGCTCATCCTTGAGGGGGACAAGAAGGGCCTGATCGTCCTGTACGGGAAGTCGGGCAGCGGGAAGTCCACGCTGCTGAAGTTGCTGCAGGGCTTCCTGGGCGTCAGGGCTTCCCACTCCTCGCCCCTGAACACGTTGGACAACGGGAATTTCGGACTCGCGCCGCTCATCGGAAAGCGGCTCTACTGCGACGAGGAGCTGACTAGGGGGAAGGTCACGGACGGGGCGCTCTCGAAGCTGGACACCTTCACCACGGGAGGGCACCTCGCCGCCGAGCGCAAGGGGAGGGACGAGCGCGTTGACGTGGGCGGCTTCACCTGCGCGATCGCGACGAACCACGCGCTGAACCTCGAGAGCCCGCTGAGGGACGAGGACGCCAAGGCGCTGCGCAGGCGCACCGTGATGATAGTCTTCAGGCGGAGGATACCGGAGGAGGAACGGGAATCGGCGTACGAGAACGCCTTCCTGACCGAGCATGAGAAGTCGGCCCTGCTCAACATCCTGCTCGAGGCCCTCGCGCGGTTCCTGGCGCAGGGAGGGTACACACCCGTCCCCGAGGATGACGCGCTGGCCGACGAGTGGTACGGGATCATCACCCCGACAAGGTCGTTCCTGACGGCGACAGGCGAGCTCGGGCGGCCGGGCGACGCGTCGCCGCGCGAGGAGCGCCTCGACCTGGGCGATGGCCTCTGCGACGTCGCCACCTACCCGCTGGCGCTTTGGGACGACGCCGTCGCGGCGCATCGGGGGGACCCCCTCAAGGCCGCGCTCCCCGCGCGGTTCGACGACGAGTACTCCGTGCTGTACGCACGATACTTGGCGTGGGAGCACGGCCGCGGACGGGACGCGGTCGGCAGGCGCATGTTCTCGCAGCAGCTTCGGCGGCTCGGATACCACACGATGACCGTGCGCACGGGTCTTGGCGTCGCAGACGGGAGCCGGACCGCGAAGGTCGTAGTCCCCGAGACGGTCAAGTGCATGGTGGACCTCGACGCCTACGTGCGCAGCCTCCGGACTGACGCGTCCGCGCACGTGGGCCCCGTGCTCACGGAGTGAGCGCCACGCCGCGGCGGGCGTGTTACCGGACGGACGTTTCGCGCACGCGTTCGGTAACACGCCCGCAGGGCACCTCACCTGCGCGTTCGTCCCCCCTGTTACCCGTTACCCAAAAAACGGGGAATTGTGCAAAAAGAAGAGGGGTCACGGGGTGATCGTGACGGTGGGCACGGAAGTGGCGAATGACGGGTAACGGGTAACAGGCGGGACAGATCAGAGTGTTGTCAACCGAAGCCGCGTGGCTTCTGAAGGGAGAACGAAAATGGAGAAGGACTCGCAAGGCATCTCGCCCGTGAGCGGCCAAACGGCCGAGCGGAGGCTGGCGAGGTACTGCCCGTACAGCTGCGACCTCTCGCACGATGAAGACGGGTGGAGAAAGGTGGTTTCCTGTCCGGAGGTCCACCGTCGTGTGGCACCGGCCCTTGCCATCGTGGCGTGGGCCATCGACCGAGGGGTGGAGGCCGCGCGTCACACGCTGGACCGAGGCGCAGCCGAACGCGACGCCGCGCGCCTTCGTGACGTGATCGCGAACTACTGGTATCCCCATGCGCTCTTTCGCCACTGCGAGTGCACCTGCCGCAAGAGCGATGACCGCGGCTTCTGTGGCGTTCACCGAAACGGGCTCTGCGACATCGACGATTGCCTGTCGGATGGCGACAATGACCACTACCTCAACAGGCGGGCCGTAGCGTGCGCGTTCGGGTTGGCGATCGGTCGGCCCCTGCGCCCGTACCTTCCCTCGGGCGACTTCCGCCTGCTGCTCGAGGCCGCGGATCGCGAGGTGGCCGAGGAGGTCCTCGGCTACGAGGCAGACGACGAGAAGAGGGTTTACGGATTCGCGTCCAGCGAAGAGAGGGCGGTCTCCGAGGTCTTTGGCCCCATGCCTCGGTGCCCCCACGGGATGGATATGCGCTACATATCCGGCTACGAATTCCACGTCTTTCCGGACGACGACGGCTGCCACGTGACGCTAAGCGACGCGAATGGGGAGACGGTCACCGCGGTGCACGGCATACCCGACGAGGAGAGCGTCGTGAACGCCGTCGCGCGAGCCGTCATGGCGGCTCCCGACCTGTGGCCGCGTAGCGTGGCCTATGGGGAGCTCGAGGACGCCTGTGACCGACTGGTCGGCGTCGCCGACGCGAGTGCGTCGCCAGGCGACGAGGCGCCCCGGCCGTGTCTGCCAGGCTCCGGGACCGAGCCGCACCCAGGAGGCGGAGATGTGGAAAGGCAACCCTTTTCGGGACAATTTTTTCAGAGACTCAGCCCTGCCAGCCTGAACTCGACCGGGCTCATGTAGTTTAGGGTCGAGTGCAGCCTCT
>CADBDT010000010.1 GCA_902793465.1 uncultured Coriobacteriaceae bacterium
GCGTTGCCGCTGTACGACCGCGGCATGAAGACTGCTCCGTTTGCCGTTATAAACGCGCGTCTTACAAACCTTCCTTCCGCGTTGTACGAAATATGCTTTATCTCGAACGCGGGTGACATGAGGACGTACCAGGCGCACAAGGAACAAGTTGCCAAGGCGATTGCCGCTGGACTGTATCAGGCATCCACGGAGGGGTTCTAAGCTGCTGTCGAGCCAATCGAAAGGAAAGCCGGGCATGAAAAACAGAGTAATTGCTACAGGAGCGTCTGCCTTCTTTGCGGGAATGCTTTGCTTGGCGATGGTGCCATCGCCGGGCGTGGCAAGTGATTTGACGCAGGGCGATGGTGCCGGCAAGGCGCCTGCCACTACGGTCGGCGTATCTGGGAGCTCCAACGACGTCGAGCTTACAGAAGATGCCGAAGCTGGCCAGGAGACAGCGACCAAGAACACAGGGGCTGGCAATAACGGTGCCACCCAAAAGAGCGAGGTTGCCGATTCCATTGAGATGAAGGCTCAAGAGGAGCTAGAGAATACCGAGGCCGCCGACGAGGCTCCAGCCGCCGAGGCGGTCGCGGCCGAGTCCTCGGCAGCCGACGCGAAGGCCGCCGCCGACGCCAAGGTCGCCGCCGAGGTGTCCAAGGGCGACGTGAGCGCCTTCCTCGATACCGCGTCCGGGCCCACCGTGGCCTACCGCACGCACGTGCAGACCTACGGCTGGGAGGGCGGCTTCGCCACCAACGGCGCCCAGTCCGGCACCACCGGCGAGGCCAAGCGCCTGGAGGCCATCCAGATCGGCGTGAGGGTGCCCGGCGTCTCGGGCGGCGTGCGCTACTTCGTGCACCGCCAGACCTACGGCTGGGAGAGCGGCTGGAAGTACGACGGCGAGCAGTCCGGCACCACCGGCGAGGCCAAGCGCCTGGAGGCCATCCGCATCGAGTCCGGCACCACCGGCGAGGCCAAGCGCCTGGAGGCCATCCGCATCGAGCTCACCGGCGACCTGGCCAAGCAGTACTCCATCTTCTACCGCGTGCACGTGCAGACCTTCGGCTGGGAGGGCTGGGTCAAGGACGGCGCCCAGGCCGGCACCACCGGGCTCGCCAAGCGCCTGGAGGGCATCGAGGTGCGCCTGGTGCGCAAGGGCGCCGAGCAGCTGAGCCCCGTCTCCGGCGCGCTGGTCAACTACAACGTGCACTGCCAGACCTTCGGCTGGCTCGACACCGTGAGGGCATCCACATCAAGCTCGGCTCGCAGGTCGCGGGCGGCATAGAGTACAACACGCACGTGCAGTCCCACGGCTGGCTGCCCACCTGGGCCAAGAACGGCCAGATGTCCGGCACCACCGGCGAGGCCAAGCGCCTGGAGGCCATCCAGATAAGGCTCACCGACGGCGCCCAGAGCAAGTACGACGTGTGGTACCGCGTGCACGCGCAGTCCTACGGCTGGCTCGGCTGGGCCAAGAACGGCGAGAAGGCGGGCACCGCCGGGCTTGCCAAGCGCCTGGAGTCCATCCAGATAAAGCTCCTGCCCCAGGGCTCCGCGGCGCCCGGCAGGCGCCCGGCACTACTAACAACCACTTTATTGCCGACGGCGATGTGCCCATTATGGGAAGTAGCAAGGCTACGCAGAGCGCTTGCGTAAGGCATTATAAGAGCATTTCCAATTACCCTGGAAACGTATATGCGTCCAAGGGTGCCGCTACCATAGAGGACTTTGTTCGCATTATGTTTGAGGAGGCTAACGCCGAGGGCGTGCGTGCAGACGTAGTATATGCCCAGTCCATGCTGGAGACCAATTACCTGCGCTTTGGTGGAGATGTTAGCGTTGGGCAGTGCAACTTTGCTGGAATTGGCGCAACAGGCGGAGTTCCGGGCAATAGCTTTGCCGACGTCCGGCAGGGACTTCGTGCACAGGTTCAGCACCTCAAGGCGTATGCAAGTACGGACCCCCTCAACAACACATGCGTAGACCCGCGATTCAACCTGGTCGATCGCGGTGTTGCACCAATGCTTGACGGTCTGAGCCAACGCTGGGCAGGGGGAGCGAACTACGGCGAAGCCATAACCGTTATACTTAATAACGTTATTTCCATGAGTTAGGAAAAATCATGAGGAAGCAGACTATCGCAACACTCACAGCATCCCTTATGCTCGCCCTCTCTTTGGGGGTTGGCGGATGCGGTAACTCTGCCAATCAAAAGGCATCTGCGTCGGCAGCAAGCGGACAGCAAAGCGTGGCAGCCACATCGGCAGATGGTCAAGCTCAGCAGCCGGGAGAGCAAGCTTCTGGAACCATGGAGCTTGGAGAAGACATTTCGGTCACCTTTACCAATGGCACTGGATTTGAACTTAAGTCGGTTGCGTTCCGTGCTTCGGGTACTTCCGAATACGATGCGGATCACACGTTTGAGGTTCAGGGCATGAGAGACGGTTCCATAACCACCCTTAAGTTCAAGCAGTTCCTCTCAAATGGCAGTCCCGTTAAGGAATACGACATCCTTGCCAAGACCACAGACGACTCCAATATTGAGGTGTTTGGCGTTAACCTGCTGGATGCCGAGGATCTTGTTTTAAAGTTTGAGGACAGCTTTGGTTACGTAGAGTATCGCGTTGAGGGTAACGATCAAGTTATAAACAACCGCGAGCAGTCTGAGGAGCGCCTCATTAACGAGATGGAAAGCCAAGAGGAAGAGCCCACCTACGACATGCAAAACCAGTTTGGCTAAGCTGTACGTAACGGACTACAAATAGGGAGCCTGCCCCTAAAGAAAAAAGCGTCAAATCCTTCCGGCGGCCCAGAAAGCGCCGTGCTCAAACAGTCCTCGCATAGCTGCGGAACTGCGCGCGGCTGCTTTCTGGGCCGCCTCACGGATTTGACGCTTTTTTCTTTAGGGGCAGGCTATTTGCGGTTCACACCTGGCGCTACCTTTCGCGCGTGACTACAAATGCGTGGTGAATACGCTTGTTGCGTGCGAAGTCCTCTGGAATCGTTTGCTCAGTAATGTCGTGAATCCTTACGCCTGCCTTGGCAAGCGCAGCCTCGTTGGGCTTAAACGAGCGCAGGTTGCAAGAAAACACGCAGGAGCCCGACTTCGTAAGCAGGCGAGAGACTCCAATAAGAAGCTCAACATGGTCTCGCTGCACATCGAAGGAGCGCCTGCCCATGCGGCTGGAGTTGGAGAAGGTGGGTACATCGCAGAACACAAGGTCCCAACGGTTCTTGGTGTGCCGCTGCTCCTGTACCCAGGAAACAACATCTGCCTGCACGAATTCATGCTCCTTGCCTTCGAAGCCGTTGCGAGCCATGTTGCGTCGCGCCCAGTCGAGGGACGGCCTCGAAAGATCGACCGTTGTGGTATAACGCATGCCGCCGTCCGCTGCATAGCACGTTGCGGTTCCGGTGTAGGCAAACAGGTTAAGGAATCGCTTTGATCCCTTAGTTTGCTTTGCCATCTCGCGAAGCATGGCGCGTGTCTCTCGATGATCCAAAAAGATGCCGCAGTCCAGACGGCTCGAGAAGTTGACCTCAAACGTCAGGCCGCCCTCGTCTATAAGATGCGCGCCGGGCGGGAGCTCCACTTCTCCCCGTCGCGTAGTGCGCGAATACATACGAGGGGCCTTTGCCTCGCTGGCATACTGCGAGCCGCCCTTGTCGCGTCTGCGTACCCGCAAAAACGTATTGTTTGGAGGTACGTTAAGGACTTTGGGTGCAATGGCCAGCACGTCCATAAGACGGCTTTGCGCCAGGGTGAGGTCTACGCTCTTTGGTGCGGCATACTCGTAGATTTGGAGCCATCGCGTGCCGTCGGGTGTGGCCGCCTTTGGGTCTAAACCCTCAAAGAGGTCGAGCGATACTGCGTAGTCGGGCAGGTCGGCATCGTATACCCGGTAGCAGCTTACATCCTCGCGACGAGCCCATTTTGCGCGTGCCTTTGCCACCTTTTTTAGGCGCGCCGCAAACTGCTCGCTTCCAGGCACGAGCGTAGATACCACCGTCTTTTGGTTCAGCACTACCTTGCACTGGTCGTCGCTTGGGGCATATGGGCCAAAGGAGATAAGCAGCAGCTCGTCTCTTCCCCGTATGCTGTGTAGGGACTCGTCGCACGGCTGTGCAAGGTAGGCCTCTGGGAGCATGTTGCGTGCCGCGACTGCCGTACGCGCGGGTTCAAGTGCGCGGGCTGCGCGTAAAAGCTCCTGCAGCCACGAAGCCTCTCGCATTATTTCGTCTGCGCGTACGTCCGAAAGATCTGCAATGAGGGTTGGAGTTTTACCCAGCTTCTTTTCTATAAAGGACGACAACGGCACAACGTTTGCGTTTATTCCCAGCGTGCGCAGCATTATTTTTGCCCGCGACGTGCCCTTGGCAAACGAGCGATACGCAAGGGGAAGCTCGGCATCTGGATTCATGCGATCCTTGGCTTCCTTTACCAAGGAATCCCATACTTTGCTGTTGTGCATTGCCCATCTATCGAACCCCCAGTGTCGTCGCATGAGGCCAGGGGCGTAGTGCGCGCTGGTGAGCGCCGCCTCCACAATAAGAACATCCGGATACTGGCCCATTGCAACAAGTGGGGTCTGCTTGGGCTCTTGTTCGTGCGACCATCCTCCAAGCCGCAGCAACGCGTTGGCATAGTCGGCTCTGAGGCCACGTTGGGACGTCTTCTTTCCGTGTTCGCGGGCAAACAGGGGCAATCCCGAAAGGTCGATTCCAACCGTTGCATGGTTTCGAGAAATGCGAACCACCACGCGCAAATTGGCGTTCTTTGGGTCCGTTATTGCGTGACGCCCCAGCAGGGCAAGACGGTCCGCTATGGCATCCTTTACGCGCAGGGCCGTATAGCGTGTGTCCTTTAGCTTTGCGTTGGTGCCAGATGCATCGACCGCAAACGTGGCGTCCGGTAAAACATGGTCTTCCCAGCTAATGGCACTGGCACCGCTATAGAGCGCGTTGGCGTCTGTGGCGTCAAACCGCCCCAGGATAGCCACCACGCGAGATGCCAGCCTAGACCACAAGCAAAGCAGGTAGGCATCCCTCAATTGGCCAGAAAAGGAAACTTGTCCTTGCAGCGGTCGCGGCTTGTGGATTCCCAGGTCCCGCATTTCGGAAGCCAAAAGGCTCTCGAATCCTTTGGGGCAAGTTGCAAAGTAATCCATGTGTTCCTCCATGCGTGCCAAAACCCAAGCGGGTTACACCTCACCAGCTTATCAAATCGACCGTCCCCCCGTTAACCAATGCCATCTGCCTACTCACAGAGTTTGCTTAGCTAAACCCTCTATAAAATCAAAGCATGTATGGCAAACACTCAAGTTTGGAGGGCTGCACCTATGGACGCAAAAATTCAGGCCGTTATTGACGAGTGGCATGAGAAGGTTACTATAGCCGACCTCAAGGAAGAGCTGGATGCGCTTATTGCGGCTAACGACGAAGAAAAGCTGTTCGACGCATTCTATCGTAGCCTCGAGTTTGGCACGGCTGGTTTGCGTGGCACGCTGGGCGTTGGCACCAATCGCATGAACGAGTACGTTGTTGCCCAGGCAACAAAGGGCGTCGCGGACTACCTTAACGCTCACTACGAGAACCCCACGCTGGCCCTGGCTCGTGACTCCCGTCTTAAGGGCGAAGAGTTCCAGAAGACGGCCGCTGGCGTTCTTGCGCAGAACGGCGTAAAGGTATACCTGTATCCGCGCATCGAGCCCGTCCCCACGCTGTCCTTTGCGGTCCGTTACCTTAAGACCAGTGCCGGCATCGTGCTCACGGCCTCTCACAACCCCGCTCCCTATAACGGCTACAAGGTATACAACGACAACGGCGGCCAGATTGCCAACGAGGCTGCCGACGAGATTTCTGCAACCATCGCCAAGGTAAACCCGTTTGACGTAGAGGTCATGGACTTCGACGAAGGTCTGGAAAAGGGCCTTATTAACTGGATTGACGACGAGGTAATCGACGCCTTTATTGCCAACGTAAAGAAGGTATCCGTACCTGGCTTCAAGGCTGCCGACGGCTACAAGGTCGTCTACACGCCGCTCAACGGCACCGGCATGGAGTGCGTAACCAAGATCCTGAACGAGATTGGCGTTACGGACGTCTCCGTTGTTGAGGAGCAGAAGAACCCGGACGGCAACTTCCCCACCTGCCAGTATCCCAACCCCGAGTTCCGCGAGGCCCTCGAGCTTGCCCTCAAGCTGGCCGACAAGGTTAAGCCCAACCTCCTGGTTGCCACCGACCCCGACGCCGACCGCATGGGCACCGCCATTCCGCACGATGGCGACTACGTGCTAATTTCTGGCAACGAGATGGGCGTCCTGCTTATGGACTGGCTGGCACAGCAGGCCCAGAAGAACGGCGAGGACGTTAAGAGCAAGGTTGGCGTTACCACCATCGTATCGTCCTCCATGCCCGATGCTCTTGCCAAGGACTGGGGCTTCGAGGTACGCCGCGTTCTTACCGGCTTCAAGTTTATTGGTGACCAGATCGACCAGCTCAAGGATGCCGGCGAGGCCGACCGTTACCTCATGGGCTTCGAAGAGTCCTATGGCTACCTTGCTGGCATTCACGCTCGCGACAAGGACGCCATTGTGGCCACCATGCTGGCCGTCGAGATGGCCTCCGACTACGCCGCTCGCGGCATGGACCTCTATGAGGCCATGGAGGAGCTGTACAAGAAGTACGGCTACTACCTCAACGGCACCGTTAACGCCAGCTTCCCCGGCGCTTCTGGCGCAGAGAAGATGGCCAACATTATGCAGGGCCTGCGCGACAACCCGCCCACCGAGCTCGCTGGCTACAAGGTTGTAGGCGTAACCGACTACGGCCAGGGCGTCGAGATGCCGCGCGTGGGTGGCCTGCAGAAGGAGGCCCCGCAGGTGCTTCCCGCCACCAACGTAATCGAGTTCCGTCTTGAGGGCGACAACAAGATTATCTTCCGTCCCTCTGGCACCGAGCCCAAGGTAAAGGCCTATCTGTTCTCCAAGGGCGCCACGCGCGCCGAGTCCGAGGCAGTGCGCGACAAGCTGCAGGCTGCTTCCGAGGCCGTCCTTTCGTAGGGACATGCCTTAACAGGTGGTAAGCTGGGGTGCGTGCCTTATAAAAGGCGCGCCCCCACTATTTAGCAATATACGAAACCACTTGATGGCGTTGGAGTATCCCCAATGTGCACGGCGTAGTCCAATAGCTTAGCTCTGTGTCTCGGTGCTTGTGGTCGAACTACTACTACTGGAAGAAGACGTGCCGCTGGAGCTGGTGCTGGTGCTCGTATCCGATCTAGAACTCGAGGAAGATGCAGCGTCCTCCTTCTCCAAACTGGATGCAGTGTCTTTGGAGGGGCTAATGGCGTAGAACTTTGTGCTGGCCTCGGCTATGGTGCTGGGGTCCCAAGGACGGCTGGAAACCGCGGTTGAAGTTGGGTCAAACACGGTAACGGAGCCATCGGCATTAACGTTTACAACCAGTACCCAATGGGCGCTGTTGGTAAGCGTGCCCTCTTTTACCTCGGCAGCAATAACGGTGGAATCGCCCAGCGAGGTGGAAAGAGTATCGGCCGCTGCATCGTACTCGTTTGCAGAAAGGCCCATAGTGGTGGGTAGCTTGGAAAACATTTCTCCCTTGCTGCCAGAGTCGCCGTCTGCATAGTTGGCCTTGGACGCTTGCTGGGCTATTTCGGTGGGAGAGAAGTCCGTCTTACCCGTAAGTCCCATATATGCCATCGCAAGGGCGGTGGGACCCGAGCCGGTTATAGCCAAAGGACCATTGCCATAAGTCACAGCTCCCCAATGCTCGTCCCAGGTAAAGAGCTGTGGAACCTCGCCACGCTTTACGCTCTCGTCGTAAGGCCGGCTTGACTTGTCGGACTTGGGATAAGCGGCAATAAAGTCGCGTGAGCTCGGCTCTGCCAACGCGAGCTCGAGTAATCTTGTGTCCTCATATTGATCCGCGTTTTTTGCAATGGTAGAAAGGGTGTCCGCAGAATCCAGCTCTTCGGTAAACTTAGAGGTTAGTGCAGCCGAAACCCCCGCGGCAACGCGTTCGTCCTGCTCGTTTTTGGGCTTCGTCTCCTCAATTTTTTGGCTGGTCGACTCGTGGCTACGCCTTATGCAGCTGCTTATTCCCACAACCATTACCACGGCCACAACAACAAGGATAAGAATAAAAATAAGCACACGGGGACGAAGCAAAAACGAAAGAACGCCGGCGCCGCCAGGTTCGCGCCTAACTCGACGGGTGCGGAGGGAGTATCCCGTATCGGGCCGCGTGAGTGTGCCTCGGCGGCTTTGTCCTTGCGTCGAACGCTGGCGCGAGTCAGATCGTGCTCCTCTCCGAGAGCCAGACGAACGTGCCTGACGCGAGGTTGTACGGTTCATGCGGCGGTTATCTCGCGTTGAGTTAGCCATAGATTCCTCCGGTTAAACTGCGACGCCTCAAAATGAGACTCGTAAATATACACAATCATAAGACGTCGGCGGTTGCTGGTCTAGCAATTACAGACAACCAGTGTGTTTTGCTCGGTCGATGAGCTGTAAGGAAGAAAAAACTTGGAATAAGAAAAAACGAATGAATGTTGACAATTTTAAATGAGCTGATAGATTTATGCGCGAAAACGAAACTTATTGCGCAAAAATGCACTCGGGAGAAATAATATGGCAAAAAGCAGAAATAGTAGACAAGAAGCCATACGAAATATTGTGCGTAATAACGCCATACGAACACAGCGCGAGCTGGTGGAAGAACTTAGGGACCAGGGGTTCGTTTGTACGCAGGCAACGGTGAGTAGGGACATAGCCGATATGGGCCTGCGTAAACTGCATGAAGGTATGTATGTGCTCGCAGAAGACATGCATCTTCAGCGAATGGTATCGGAATTCGTTGTTTCGTTAGAGGACATAGAAAGCCAGGTGGTTATTCGCTCGCGGGCGGGTACAGCTCCTGGCGTGGCTGCCGCAATCGACGCTGCTGAGCTCACAGGAATTGCGGGAACCATTGCCGGCAACGATACAGTGCTTGTAATATGCCGCGGAAGAGAACGCGCGTCAAAAACAGTTAAGCTCATGCAGCAGCTAAGAAACTATCGCAAATAAAACCTTTTGTCACAATAGATAGCATCGCGCCCAGACTGTCCAAGGTGCGGCTAGGGGGATACTCCCAACGCCATTTAGTTAAGGGTCTGGGGGAGCTGCGCACAAAGGGGATACTCCCCATCGGGTACATCGCGAGCAGGGCTTTCGTTGGAGGCAGGCCCATCCGCGATGTACCCGCAGGGGAATATCCCCTTTGTGCGCAGCGCTAACTTAACGGCGGTGGGGATACTCCCCTCAGTCTCAAAATTGGAGACTGAGAGTATCTCCCTAGTCGCACTGAGAGGGGCGGGACCTCAGTGTGCAAGCCTGCTATACGCCGCCTCCGGCGTTTCCGGCATTCCCAGCATTCCCGGCATTCCCGCCAGTGTACCCCTCGTTACCGCCCGCATTGCCGCCTGTGCCCGTGGCATTGCCAGTGGTATCGGTGGCCGTGCCACCTGTGGCACCGTAGTCGGTGTTGTCGGTGTAGTTGTTGTAGTTGCTGTAGTCGTTTTGGTTGTAGGTCTGACCAGTGTTCTGGTTGTTCTGGTTATAGTTATTGGCGTAGCCGGACGAATCGTCCTCATTCTCGTCGTTGTTGTAGTTGTTGTAATTGTTATAGTTGTTGTTGCTGTAAGAGTTTGAGCCGTAGTTGGTGCCCACCACGCCGTCCTCACGCGAGCTCACCCATTTGTCGGTGTTGGAGAATTCCCACGACGAATTCTCGCGATAGTCTGGCTTGGCGCTTGTGGAGGGGAACTCCTCGCGCTTTGTGTTTTGCAAAAGCCGGTTGGTAAAGCTTGCAAATATCGGGCACGGTACGCTGTAGGGATGGCCTATGGATCGGCCAAGGTAGACCGTGGACTCTGTACGATATCCCGTCCAAACCGCAACCGAAATCTGAGGCGTGTAACCACAGAACCAAAGGTCACGATAGTTTTCTGAGGTGCCGGTTTTGCCGGCAACGGGCTGGTCGAAGGTAAGCATGGACTGCATTTGCTGTGCAGTGCCGTTGGGGGAGGAAATAACGGTTTCCAGCACCTCCGTCTCGGCTTGTGCCACGGCCTCGTCCATGGCGCGCTCGGGGGTGTCCTCGTGCTTGTATACCGTGTTGCCCTTACGGTCCTCAATGTGGGTAATGGCAACGGAATCACGATGAATGCCACCTGTTGCAAGAGTCGCATACGCCTCTGCCATCTGCACGGGGGGAATGCCCACCGTACCAAGAGTGATGGAAGAATACGCAGGCAAGTCCTCGTCAACGCCCATGGCCTTGGCTTGCCGTACTATGGCTTCGGGTCCAATTGCTTCGGCAACCTGTACAAAGCCTGTGTTGGACGAGCGCGCAAGTGCCTCTGCGAGCATAATGTTTCCAAAGCTCGAGTTCTCGAAGTTCTGTACGCTCCAAGTGGGCGTAACTTGTATGGGCGAGTTGCAGTTAATAAAGATGTTGGGATTCATTCCTTCGGTAATGGCAGCGCCCAACGTAAACACCTTAAAGCAGGAGCCTGGCTGCCTGCGTGCCATGGTTGCCAGGTTGAACTGGTCTACGTTGTAGTCGCGGCCACCAACCATTGCGCGAATGTGCCCCGTGTTAGGGTCGATGGCAACGAGGGCGGCCTCGAGCTCGTCGTTTCCATATTCCTCAAGACGCTCTTTTACGGACTCCTCCGCCATGCTCTGAACAGACGGCTCGAGGGTCGTGTGAACCTTAAGTCCGCCCTGGAACACGGTTTCTTGGTCGAAGTCCTGGAGCAAAAGCTGCTTTACGTAGTCGGTAAAGTAGGGGTACGTGCTCGTCTCGTCCATAACCTGGCCAAGGTTGAGGGTAAGCGGCTCGGCCTGAGCTTTTTCGCACTCCTCCTTGGTTATGTCGCCCGCGGAGTACATGCGATCCAAAATGGTGTTGCGGCGCTGGATTGCGGCCTCTGGATTCTCCGTTGGATCGTAGAAAGACGGAGACTGGGGGAGTCCTGCCAGCAACGCCGCTTCTGCAAGCGTGAGGTTTTTTGCGTCCTTATTAAAGTACGTAATGGCTGCGGCTTGGATGCCGTATGCGGAGTGTCCGTAGTAGATGGTGTTGATGTACATCATAAGAATCTGATCCTTGGTGTACTTCTTCTCCATCTGGATGGCAATATAGGCCTCGCGCACCTTACGTTTGAGCGTTTGCTCAAACTGCTCCTCCGAAAGAACGGTGTTTCGCACGAGCTGCTGCGTAATGGTGGATGCACCTTCCGCACCGCCGGTAAACTGAGCTATAACGGCACGAACAATGCCTTGGGGGTCAATGCCGTTGTGCTGATAAAAGCGGATGTCCTCCATGTCTACGGTGCCCATAAGGACGTAAGGGGAAACCTGGTCCTTGGTTACGGTACGGCGGTTTTGGAGGTAGTACTCGGCAATAACGTTATTGTCGGCGTCGTAAACCTGCGTGGGCTCGGCCACCAAATAGGCGTCGGCAGACTGGTAGTCGGGCAGGTTGAGCAGCCACGAGTTAACCAGCGCACCAGCCGAAACGGCAAGCGCAATAACGAGCAAGGCCAAAAAACCCAGGATGCCTGCTATGCCAAAACCAACGATATGCGTACGGGAGTGCTTGCGAGCCCTACGGTTGCGAACGCTCATGGTGCCTCCTTCTTATTTACAGTCGGAGAACATTATACATTGTATTTGGAGTGTGATGGTCTGTGTACGAACAGTTCAAATATCGAAATCGCGGCAGAATTTGCTGTGTTGAGTTGCACGCTCATCCGAACACCTTCCTTTTTGCTCAATACTCATCAGTACGCGTACGGATAAGTCCTGCACGGTAGTGCATCCTTTCGTGAGTGGCGGGCATCCGCCCGCCCGCGCGAAAGGACACAGAGTTGGCAAAGCGAAAGGGAGAGAAGAGGTACTACAGACTCGACGTCAGGGAGAGGAGGTCGATAGAGCGCGGGCTGGACAGGCGTGAGAGCTGCAGGTCCATGGCAAGGGACCTGGGAAGGTCCGCGTCCACGGTGCACGACGAGGTGGTGAGGAACCGCGTCGTCACCAGGGGCCCGGGCAAGGGCGACAACGTGGAGGGCACCGACGGCCGGCACGCGAAGGGCCGGCGCACCTGCCCGAAGCTGCTGAGCTGGCCCTTCTGCTGCAACGGCTGCAGCTACCGCCGCATGAGGTGCTCGTACGGGTGGAGGTGCGAGTACCTGGCCGACGACGCGCAGGCGTTCGCCGACGAGGACCAGGTCGGGCCCCGCCGCGGCGTGGACATGGACCGGGAGGGCTTCGAGCTCGCGGTCTCGCTCATCAGGGCCGACCTCGCGCGGGGCCTGTCGCCGCAGCAGATAGCGGAGGCCAGGGCGGGGCAGGTGGGCGTCAGCAAGTCCACGATCTACCGGTGGGTGGAGGAGGGCTACGGCGGCATGAGCAACGCGGAGCTGAGGCGCAAGGTGGGATACAAGCCACGCAGGAAGGAGGGGCCCAGGAGGGCCACACACCACGGCCCCGAGCGCTCCTACCAGGCGTTCCTGGCGATCCCCGAAGGCGAGCGGGCGCGCGCCTGCGAGATGGACACCGTCTGCGGCAGGACCGGCGACTCGCAGTGCCTGCTCACGCTGTACTCCCGGGCGTGCAAGGCGCAGCTTCCGCTGCTGATGGCGGAGAAGACGAAGACGGCCACGGTGGCCAAGCTCGACGAGGTGGAGCGGGCGATGGGGCTGGAGGCCTTCCGCCGCCTGTTCGGACTCGTGCTGACGGACAACGGCGGCGAGTTCGAGGACGCCGAGGGGATCGAGCGGTCGTGCACCGCCGAGGGCGAGAGGCGCTGCCGGGTGTTCTACTGCGACCCCATGCAGTCGCAGCAGAAGCCCGGGTGCGAGTCCGTATGTGCCATGGCACATACGCGCTCAGCACATATGAGCGCAACCACGTGGAGATCCGCAAGATGCTTCCGAAGGGCGTCGGCATATCCTTCGACGACCTCGACGAGGTCGACGCCTGGTTCGTCGGCTCCAACGTCAACTCCGAGCCCAGGCCGTCGCTCATGGGCCTCTCCCCGCTCGCGATGCTGCGCGCGGCCGAGCCGGCCGTCGCGCAGGCGCTGACCGACGCGCTCGGCATCTGCGAGCTGCCCTACGACCAGCTCGACCTGACGCTCGGCGCGGTCAACCGCGAGCGCGGGGCGAGGGGGCTGGCGCCACTGGCCTAGCGGCGCCGAAAACCTGACAGCGCCAACGGCGCCGCAGCCTGTACGGATGAGTCTGGACTGACCCCGGCGGGTAGGGACGCCCTTGCCCTTTTTGACTCAGCCGAACGCGTCGCGTTTCGGGTAACGCCAGGTAGGGGCCTCGCATGCGAGCTGCTTCCGTCTCTCCCGACCGTTCGGATATCTGCGGAAACGTCGCAACCGGTCCACCCGTTCGGATGACCTTGGGAATCAACCGGCAGAATTTGGCGGCCTGCCAATGGGGCTGGGCCCAAAGGCACAACGCTTTGGACGGCCTGAGGAGTATTGCGGCGTTCGTTAAGAAAAAAGTATGCTACCGTAGGACAAAAAACGGATTATTAGAGAAAGAGTAATATTGTGAGTAGCAAATCTCGACCCTTGCCGCCTGGAACCGTGGCAGTCCTCATACCCTGCTACAACGAGGAGGTCACCATCGGAAAGGTGGTGGACGACTTCCGCCGGGTGCTGCCGGGCGCCGAGGTGTGGGTTTACGACAACAACAGCTCCGACGCCACGGCGCGTGTGGCGCGCGAGCACGGCGCGCGCGTGAGGCGTGAGCCCAGGCAGGGCAAGGGCAACGCGGTGCGGCAGATGCTGCGCGATATAGACGCCGACTGCTACCTTATGGTGGACGGCGACGACACCTACCCGGCCGAGGCGGCTCCCGACCTCGTGCGGCCGGTGCTGGCTGGACGGGCCGACCACGTGGTAGGCGACCGCCTTTCCAACGGCACCTATGGCGAAGAGAACAAGAGGCAGTTCCACGGCTTTGGCAACGGGCTGGTGCGCTGGCTCATAAAGGTGCTCTACGGCTTCGACTACGCCGACGTGATGACGGGCTACCGCGCCATGAGCCGTCCCTTTGCGCGCACCTATCCTGTGCTTTCCCCGGGATTCGAGCTGGAGACGGAGCTCTCCATCCATGCGGTGGACAAGCGCTGGCGCATCGAGCAGGTGCCCATAGAGTACCGCGACCGCCCCGAGGGCTCGGAGTCCAAGCTCAACACCGTCTCCGACGGCCTCCCGTTCTTCATGCTCCTGGCCGTCCTGTGCCTGGTCCTGTGTCTGGCGTTCGGGCTTCCCGTGGTGGCGGAGTTCTCCCGCACGCACTTGGTGGAGCGTTTCCCCACGGCCTTCCTCGCCATGGGCTTCGGCATCCTGTCCGCGCTGTTTGTTGCCGTGGGGCTGATCCTGGACACCGAGGTAAAGGCCAGCCGCCGCGCGTGGGAGATCGAGTGCGGTAAGGTGTTCGAGCAGGACCGCGCGCTTCGCGCCCGCAGTCGTCGTGAGGATGTGCGTGCAGATGCGCAAAGCTAATGCAGACAAGATGGCAGGAAAAAAACTGGGCGTGGAGGCATGCAGTGGTGTTTAAGACTGACCTCTAGGCTAAAGCATCGCATCTGTTAATATGTTGCGCATTGCGTAGTCGTGCGGGCAGACGCACTCTAAGTAGGTCCGCTTGCTGGGCCACGGAGGGTTTTCTATTGCCATTTTTGCCAATTAATCTTTCTCACGTTAGGCCGTTTTCATGAATGTAAAAAAGGTGCTGCGACGTTTCGATGTTTTGGAAAAGAAAAAAATAACGGCAGTTGCGCTCCTAGCTATATTCACGCTCATTCGTATGTGGTTCTTCCTAAAGACCCCTCTTCGCCTCCAAGCGGATGCTCTTTGCGACGATTTGCTCATGGTTAAGTATGCGCTGAGTATGCTTGATTTTGAGTGGCTTGGACCGTATGAAGAGTTGACCTTGGTAAAAGCTCCGGCATTTAGCGCGCTTCTGGCTGTGGGATACGTACTTAACCTTTCGTATTCGTTTATGCTGCTCGTTTGCTTTGTCTTGGCGTGTGTATTGTTTGCACGGTCCATGTATGCACTTACAAAATCACATGCTCTTGCCATGTTTTGTTACGTGTGTCTGCTGTTGTCGCCGGCAATGATGCATGAGGAAAATGTCCAAAAGGTGTATCGAGGCGGCTATATAGTTGTATTTACCTTACTGGTAGTGGCGGCTTTCGTGGGCATGTATGCCTGTCGAAATAAAGAGCAAAGCATGCGCCGATGGGCTATACTCGGGGCGATTTCCCTGCCGATCTTCTGGTATCTTAAAGAGGATTCTATCTGGATAGCGCCCTTTACTGTTGTCGCGGGGCTAACCACGGCCTGCCTGATACTGCGTCAAAAAGATGCTGCCAAGAAGGCGCTCCGTGTCGTACTTATATTGGTGCCTTTTGTTTCGCTTTTGGTGGCTGGTATTTCTTATCGTGTGCTAAACAATCTGCATTATGGGGTGTTCATGACTACCGACCGACAGGAAGGTGGTTTTCACGACGTGGTAAGTGACCTCCTGCGAATAAAGAGCGCTAACAAAGACCCCAACATTTGGGTGGCGCACGACCAGCTGGAGGCTGCTCTTTTTGTAAGCCCCACACTTAATGAGCTTACCGGAGGGATTGAAGCCCTCGCGGCTGACGATGGCGAACACGCATTGTCTGGCGGAAATACTGTGGGAGACTTCTACATATGGCGGCTCCGTCACAAAGTAGCCGATCAGGGGTTTTACGAGAATGGCGCCGCTTATGTAAACGATAAATATGCCAAGGCACACCAGGAGCTCACCGCCGCTTTCGACGATGGTCGCCTTGAAGCTCGTGCGGGTGGAATCCAAGTATCGTCGCTGGCACCAAGCTTTACCTCCGAGGAGTTCATACGGTACTTTAGTAAGAGGTTTCCTGAGGCGCTTTCGTGCATTTTGACCTACGCAGAAAACCAAACGACTATAGAAGCTGCGTCAGGTGAGGGGGCCGATCTTGCCGCCATGGCAGAAATAACAAACTCATCGTATATTTGGCCCGAAGGTGAGGAGTCTTTGGACAGATGGATGCGGCTTGCTGTGAACATTGAGAATGCGTTCGTGCGAGTGCTTCAGGCTACGGGATGGGTCGTGGTCGTTGTAGCGCTTATTGGCCACTTATTGCTGCTGTTCCACACCGTATTGCGGCATGAAGAGTTTTGCGGGCGACTGCTGCTTGTGTCTGCGGGGATTCTGGCAACAGTTTTGGTGCTTCTGTTCGGTGTGCTTTGGTTCTGCGATTTCCTTACCATAAGGAAGGTCTACGATTACTTTTGTGGCGGCCTTATTTTGCTGGATGCTTGGAAATGTGTTGGAGTTTGGTATGTGTGCCATGCAGTCTGGCAGCGCGTGGTGAGCGGGCGAAGAAATACGGAGGGTCAGTTATGACCGAGGAGTTGAAAAGAGGCGCCCATTTTTCTTTCTCCCCAAAGGGAGAAAGGCGGCTGAGCTCGCGTGCAGAGGTGCTTATTTCGCTTGCACTGCTTGCTGTTCCCAACATCATTGCGTGGGTGGTTCTGTATCCTGGGTTTTTTCAGGCGGACCATCAGTACTCCATGGGGCTCTTTATTCGAGGCGAGTTGGACCAGGGACATTCGCTCGTGTGGTGTGCTTTAGCATACCCCTTTATATACCTTTCCCCCAGCTATGCGCTGTATGGATTGGTGCAGATTGCTGGCTTTGTTACTGCTGTGTTTTTTGCTATACGTAAGGTCAAGCGTGTAAAAGTTATAAAAAGCATGGTACCGCTTAGTGCGCTATTCGGCTTGTTCCCTACGTTTTTGGCTTACAACGAGTTGTATTCGTCGGATATTTGCCTTGCCTACGCACTGCTATATATTACTGCGCTTGCTATAGAGCTTGTGCAAACGAAGGGTGAGGCCATTAGGTCTCTTTCATTTAAGCTTCAGCTGGCTGGTATTCTTGCTCTGGCCATATGTCTGCGCAAAAACGCACCCATCGTGGGCGTCCTCTTGTTGCTAATGATTCCATTTATGGGTGCGTTGCAGAGGCGCCGCGAGTGCGTGTCGACCATTGCCTGCGGTCTTGCGTTAGGCCTTTTAATAGATTTATTCATATTTCCGACGGTGTTGCACGCCAAACCTTCGCGATCACAGGAGGTGCTTTCGGTGCCTGCTACGCAAATTGCACGCGTATTTGCGTATGAAGGCGATGTTCCCGACGAAGCAAGTTCGCTTTTGAGCATT
This sequence comes from uncultured Coriobacteriaceae bacterium, assembly GCA_902793465.1. Taxonomy (GTDB): domain Bacteria; phylum Actinomycetota; class Coriobacteriia; order Coriobacteriales; family Atopobiaceae; genus RUG440. The sequence goes on from CADBDT010000010.1 coordinate 17,317, forward strand.
CGATCGGCAGAGGAGTGGGCGGAAGCATATGAGCCGTTTATAGCTGACTTTGCAAAAGACGGTTTAAATTTATCGGCTGACTTTATTAAAGACTGGGCAATACTTGGTGTACACAACCCAAAGGCTTATTTGTATGCCTACTTGGAGCTCGAGTATCCGTTTTGGACCTTTGGATATGTTCCCCATGCGCAGACAGAGGTCGACTTTGGCGAGCATGATATTTTTACCGAGCACTCAACTAAAGGTGAGGCTCGCCCAGAATACCTTGCGCAGTTTAACGGAACGGAGGGGAAATCCTGGCTGTGGAGAGAGTTGGGAAATCTTCCCGATGTCACGATGGGTCTTCATATACCGTTGGTGACTGAGATTTGCAGCGCGCTCCTGTTCAATCGTGGACTTCCGTTGTGGACGGTTGCAATGGGAATCTGTTTGAGCAAGAAGGGACATCGGAAGGAATTCCTTTTTGTGGCTTGCCCTGTGCTTGCCATTATGCTGGGTTTTTTGATGTTTGCTCCTGTTGCTTCCATGCGTTACGCCATGGAAGCCTATTATACGCTTCCGCTGTTGTGGATCTACTTCGCCCGCTGCACATCTAGGTGGCAGCAGGCATAGGATTGCAGATCGATTGCTGTGCCATTTACTAGTTTTTTGCGGGAGTGCCTTGGAGAAGTAAGTCTGCTACCATGTTCGTGCACGACCGCCTGGGGTGGTTGGCGAAGAGCTAGGTTCAAGACCATGCAGGAGGGCAGAGAATTGCTGCCAGTTGACGAGCAACTAAAGGTAATCACTTCCGGTACTATGCAAATCGTACCGTTGGACGAGCTTAAGAAGAAGCTCGAAAAAGGCACGCCCCTCAACATAAAACTGGGCGTCGATCCCACAAGCCCCGACCTGCACCTGGGCCACGCGGTTCCGCTGCGCAAGATGCGCCAGTTCCAGGATTTGGGCCATCGCGTGACGCTGATTATAGGAAACGGCACGGCGCTTATTGGCGATCCCTCTGGTCGCGACAGCACGCGTCCCCCACTAACCGAGGAGCAGGTGGAGGCTAACGCCAAGACCTATGTTGAGCAGGCAATAAAGGTGCTTGATCCAGAAAAAACCACCATCGTGCACAACGGAGAGTGGCTAAAGCCTCTGGACCTGCAAAAGATGCTGCACCTTATGTCGCAGTTCAACGTGGCGCGCATTCTGGAGCGCGAGGACTTCCATAACCGCTACGCCAACCAGCAGTCCATCGCGTTGCACGAGTTTATTTACCCTGTGTTGCAGGCCTACGATTCTGTGGTCATAGACGCAGACTTGGAGATGGGCGGCAACGACCAGATATTCAACCTTCTTGCCGGCCGCGACCTTATGCGTGCCGAAGGCATGGAGCCGCAGGTTGCGCTTACCGTGCCACTGCTGGTGGGCCTGGACGGCCACAAGAAGATGAGCAAGAGCTACGGCAACTACGTGGGCCTTACCGACGAGCCTAACGACATGTTTGGCAAGCTCATGAGCATTGCAGACGAGATTGTGCCCCTGTACTTCCGCCTGTGCTCAACGCTTTCCATCGACGAGATAGACGCCATCGAAGCGGAGTTCAAGAACGGGACCGCCGACCCCTACGCGCGCAAGCGTCAGCTCGCGCGCAACATCGTGGACCTCTACCACGGAAAAGGTGCTGGGCAAAAGGCGCAGGATGCCTTTGACGCGCAGTTCAAGCGCGCCGAGATACCAGAGGATATTCCCGAATACCCCGCAAAGGATCTTGTTATAAACGACCAGGGTAAGGTCTACCTGGCCAAGCTCATGGCCGATGCCAAGCTGGCGGGGTCGGTAGGCGAGGCCCGTCGCTTTATAGACGGGGGCGGCGTAAAGATCAACGGCGAGGCTGTGGCTGCGAAGGCATACAACGTTGATCCAAAGATGCTTGTTGCGGGCACGGTTATCCAGCACGGAAAACGCAAGTTCGTGCGTCTGGTATAGGCACAGCGCACATAATGTTGCTTGTTGTATAACACGTTTGGTATGCCCGTCGGAACTGTGTCGACGGGCATTCGTAAATCTTGCCAGGGAGAGACCATGACCAAGCCGATGCCAGAGCTCCTGGCGCCCGCAGGCGGGCCCGCAGAGTTCAATGCTGCCTTGGCGGCTGGAGCCGATGCCATTTATTGCGGATTTGGCAATACCTTTAACGCGCGACGTGGCGCGCAGAACTTTGACTCGACGACCTTCGAGCAGGCTTGTCGTCGTGCCCACATCGTGGGCGCCAAGGTATACGTTACGGTTAACGTTGTTATACGCGACGACGAGCTTATGGTGGCCCTTGCCCTCGTGCGCCGTGCGTGGCTCCTAGGTGCGGACGCCTTCATAATCCAGGACTGGGGCCTTTTGGCGGAAGTACAGCGGCGCTGGCCGCACATAGAGTGTCATGTGTCCACCCAGGCAAATGTTCACGATGCTCGCGCGGTGGCGTGGTGCGCGTCGTTGGGGGCCAAGCGCGTAACGCTTTCGCGCGAGCTCTCCATTCCCGAGATTGCCCGCATTGCAAGGGAGGGCGTGGACCTGGAATGCTTTTGTCATGGGGCAATATGCATCTGCTATTCGGGTGTGTGCTGCATGAGCTCGTGTGCGGGCAGCCGCTCGGCAAACCGAGGTACCTGTGCGCAGCCATGTAGATTGCCCTATGAGCTGGTGGACGCAAAGGGCATGCGCATCTCGCAAGAAGATTGGGGCAGGCCGCTGTGTCCCAAGGATTTCTATTCGTTTGACGACCTTTCCAACATGGCGGAGGCGGGCGTCTGCTCGCTCAAGGTGGAGGGGCGCCTAAAGGGACCCGACTACATAGCGTCCGTAATTGCCGCATATCGCGCCCAGCTCGACGACCTTTCCTGCGGCATCGAACCAACGCCAGCAAATCTGGAGGAACGCCGCACGAAGCTCAAGCGCGTGTTTAACCGCGACTTTACCAGCGCATACCTGCATGGGACGTCGGGCAACGAGCTTATGAGCTACGAGCGCTCCAACAACCGAGGGGAACTTGTGGGAGAGGTGGTTGCAACCAGGTCGTACGGCAAAACAAAGGTTCGCCGCGGAGGCGCCGGCGGGGGACGCGAGCGACTTCGCACGGTTGGTGTCGCAGAGGTGGACGTTGTGCTAAGCAAGTCCGTAGACAAGGGCGACCTGCTGGAGATTCGTCCCCTAAGCGACCCGAGCCAGTTTCTTACCGCTACGGCATCAAACGACGCAGCGGTTGGGGAGACCATTACCTGCCGCACGAGTCGTACCCAGGAGGTTGGGTCGCCTGTGCGGGTAATTCGCAGCAGACGTGCCATGGAGCTGGGCGAGCGCACTGCCTCCATGGACGTACCGCGCAAACGCCCCGTTATGGTAAAAATACGAGCGCGTTTGGGAGAGCCGTTTGCGGTCGTGCTTCAAACAACAAATAAGGCTGTGCGTGTGGTGGCATGCGGCTCTGTTGTGGAAGAGGCTCGAACAAGGCAAGTTACCAGGGACGATCTTATAAAGCACGTTGGCCGTATGGGCTCAACGTTTTTCGAGCCTGCGTCGTACGAGGTAATATTGGACGAAGGTTGTGGCATGTCCTTCTCGGAGGTTCATGCCGTACGCGCACATGCCTGCGAAGAGCTGGAGCGCGCAATCCTAAAACCATATGCCGAACGCACGCTCGAGGATGTGGGGCCCTCTCGCACACTGCTTGGCTCTTTGAGCAGCTATGCGCGACCGGCCAACCAAGAGCTCGAGGTATGCGCTGTGGTGCCCAGCATAAGGCTGGCACATGTGGCGCGTAAGGCGGGCGCCGCAAGAGTGTATGTTTGCGTGGACGGAGCAGTGCAGGGGCAATGGCCCGAGTGGGCGGTGCCCGTATTGGACGAAGTGTGCCGTGAGGGCGATCACGGTCGTCTTGACCCCTGGATATCGAGCGCGAGGCCGGTGGCGGTCGGCAACGTTTCGGAGCTGGCGCTTGCCAAGGAGCACGGGGCTCTTGCAGAGGTATTGGCCAGCATTCCCGTTCACAACAGGTCTTGTTTGCAGACGCTCGTAAAGGCCGGCGCCACTGGCGCATGGCTTTCTCCCGAGCTATCGTTGCAAGAAATCCAGGGCATAGGCGGTGGCTCTCCCGTACCCCTTGGCATTATGGTACTGGGCAGGGTGCGCGCCATGACCACAGAGCACTGCGTTTTGCAGGTTGCCAACAAATGCGCGCACAACTGCGCTGCTTGCAAGCTGCAAAAGCAGCCCACGTATCTAAAAGACGATAAGGGCAACCTCTTTCCCGTTACCACCGACCTGCAGGGAAGGTCGCGCGTATATGCCGCGCAGCCTCTGGACAACACGCCATACGTACCCGAACTCGTTGCGGCGGGGGTCACGCGCTTTGCGGCAGACTGCACGTTGTTGGAGGCGCAAGACGTGGTTAAGGCGGTGCGTGCCGTTTGTGATGCTGTGGAATCGGCGTTGCAGGGCAGAGCATCACGCAAGCAGATGAGCGAACATACGTCGGGACACCTCTTTGCTCCTATTAAATAGGTCGGACAAATGGGCGTAACGAGCCCAATGGTTGCGACGCGGATAGCTGGCTGTGTGCGAAATTGGGGATGCACGGTATGCGAGATGCGTGTTTCGGGTATTATCGAGTGCGCATAACAGCATTTGCTTAAAGGAGGTCATAATGTCAGAGGAAAATAAGAACGAAGGCATTAACCGCGAGCTGCTTGAGGCTACGCTCGACGTTATACGTCAGAGCCTGCAGGCGGACGGCGGAGATGTGGCACTGGTTGACGTAGACGATACGACCGGCACCGTTACTCTGGAGATGCAGGGCGCGTGCGCTGGCTGCCCGCTTTCTTCGTTTGATATGAGCGAAGGCATTGAGCGCATTTTGTGCGAGCATGTTCCCGGTGTAAAGCGAGTGGCGCCTGCGGTGTTTTAGGCTGGGACGAACGTCCATTCACACGATATTATGCTTTAGACGCCGCTCGATATCCTAAAGACAGGAGACAAGATGCCTCATAATTCTGCGCCCATGTATTTACGCAAAACGTGTCGCGGCATGGGAAAGATATACTCTTTGGTCCAGATTCCCGAGGAACTGCGGGGACAACAGCTCTCCGTGCGCTCGTGCATAGAAGACGGTACGGAGGTTCCTGCAAAGCTCTTGCCTTTTGACGACGTGTCAATGGTGCTTATTTTGGCTGTTCTTAACGTAGCCCAAACCGTTACCCTTGTAGCGCGCAACAGCGAGGGCAAAACGCTTGCCACTCTTAAGCGCGTTATGAGGCCGCAGGTTGCAAAGATGAGCTCGCAGGTCCATACCTTCCTGCGCGACCGCGAGATGGAAAAGATTCGCAACTTTGATGCCCAGGCGTCGTTTGGCGAGTTTGACATAGACCTCTCGCGCGTAATTCTTGCGCCAGACGAAATCGATGTGGTCCAGGGCGAGGCAACCTGCACCAGCGACAGTCGCGAATACCTTTCCGAGGAAGTGGAGGTGCTCTTTCTTACAAGAGATGGAAAGAACGCGGCGCTGGACAAAACCATTATTCTGCGCGACCGCATGGTGGACGTGCCGCAGTCTAATGGCTGTGTTACTCGCATAATCCAGTTCTCGGCGCGAATTCCGCGCAGCTTGGATTGCTTTGTTATTTGGATTCGCCCCAAGAGCTCCTCTGCCATAGGCCCTCAGGGATTCTATGCGCTTGAGCCGCATACACTGCGGTGGTGGCGTGGCATGTGGGATGTGTGGTCTGGTCCTGCGATGGTGGACCCGCGCTACACAGACCGCTTTAACGTGGACTGGGTTGCGTCCAAAACCGATTTGGAGGTACAGCGCCGCACGCCGCTAAGCGTTTCCCCCAAGTTCTCGATTGTTGTGCCGCTGTACAACACGCCGCTCGAGTACCTTGACGACATGGTTGAATCGGTGCTGGGGCAGAGCTACGGCAACTTTGAGCTCATTCTGGTAAATGCCTCTCCCGAAAACAAGTCGCTGGCAAATGCGGTTACCAACTGGCGTACACGCGACAATCGAGTGGTCGTGGTATGGCTTAAGGAGAACCTTGGCATAACGGAAAACACCAATGCCGGCATACGCGCTGCCACTGGCGACTTTATCTGCTTTTTGGACCACGACGACACCCTTACGCTCGACGCGCTGTTTTGGTACGCAAAGGCTTTGGAGGACTATCCCAACACAGACCTGTTCTATTCTGACGAGGACCACATGGAAGGCGGCCTGTACACGCACCCGTACTTCAAGCCCGACTGGGAGCCCGACCTTCTTCTGGGTATGAACTACGTTTGCCACTTTTTGGCCGTGCGAAAGAGCATCGTGGATACGATGGAGCCGCCTACCAGGGAACTTGACGGGGCGCAGGACCACAACATGGCGCTCTATGTGTCGGAGCGTGCGCGCAACATATACCACTGCCGCCGTGTGCTGTACCACTGGCGCGTGCACCCCGGATCGACGGCAAACAACATAGACGAAAAGCCCTATGCCGTGGAGGCGGGTAGGCTAGCCGTGCAAAAGCATCTGGATCGTTGTGGCATAAAGGCCAAGGCAATACACTCGCCGCGTGCCACCAATCGCTATGAGGTGCTGTACGACCTGGAGGAGGAGCCGCTCGTATCCATCCTCATACCCAACAAAGACGCAGTTCCCGTTTTGGACAACTGCCTAAAGTCGATTCGCAACAAGACCGACTATAGCAACTACGAGATTATTATTATTGAGAACAACAGCACGGATGACGAGACCTTTGCCTACTACAAGCGCGCCGAGCAGGAGGACGAGCGCGTGCGCGTGGTGTACTACGACGGCGGGTTTAACTTTGCAAAGATCAACAACTTTGGTGCAAAGTACGCAAAGGGCGACTACATCCTTATGCTCAACAACGACACCGAGGTTATATCTACTCATTGGCTCAAGCGTATGGTATCGCTGTGCGCACGTGAGTCCACCGGTATCGTTGGAGTCAAGCTCCTGTATGCCGACCACACCATCCAGCATGCGGGTGTAATTAGCAACTCGGGCGGGCCGTGCCACGCAAACATGTATCGCGAAGCCTCCGAGATCGGTCCCTCGGACACCATTTGGCTCATGCAGGACGTCTCGGCCGTAACGGGCGCCTGCCTTATGGTTGCCCGTAGCATATTTGATGAGGTCGGAGGTATGGACCCACAGTTTGAGGTGGACTACAACGACGTTGACTTTTGCTGGAAGGTTAAGGCGGCCGGATACCTTGTGGTATACGACCCCAGTGTAGAGCTTTACCACTATGAGTCGGTGAGCCGCGGATTCCACCCAACGGACGAAAGCGCGATTCGCTTTGAACGCGAAAAGGGCCTGCTGCGCATAAAGTGGCCGGAGTACTATGCTATAGCCGACAAAATGGGCAACCCCAACTATGACCAAGGCAATAGCTACTACAAGCTCGGCACGGCAGCGTATTCGCCCTTCCGATAAAACTTGCGCTTATTGATGTAATAGACCCGACGGCGTTAACAAGGTACTACTACAAGAAACCGCATGATAGAATTTTGCATTAAGAGCATATCCATACGTTATGGAGGTCAATATATGAAGGGCATCATACTCGCAGGTGGCAGCGGAACGCGTCTGTACCCACTCACCACGGTAACGAGTAAGCAGCTCCTGCCGGTATACGACAAGCCAATGATCTACTATCCGCTTGCCACGCTCATGCTGGCGGGCATCCGCGACATCCTGATTATTAGCACCCCGCGTGACCTCCCTGGCTTTAGGAACCTGCTGGGCGACGGCTCCGACTTTGGCGTCTCGCTCTCCTACGCAGAGCAGCCCTCGCCGGACGGCCTGGCTCAGGCGTTCGTTATAGGTGCCGACTTCGTGGCTGGCGAACCCGCTGCCCTGGTACTGGGCGACAACATCTTCTATGGCAACGGACTTGCCAAGAGGCTGCGCCATGCGGTGCATCAGGCGGCTGTAGGGCGGGCCACTGTGTTTGGCTACCACGTGGACGATCCCGAGCGCTTTGGCGTGGTGGAGTTCGATGAGGATTACAATGCCATCTCCATAGAGGAGAAGCCCGCTCATCCCAAGAGCAACTACGCCGTAACGGGCCTGTACTTCTATCCGGCCAGCGTGACCGCCGAGGCGGCGCTGGTGGAGCCCTCCGCGCGCGGTGAGTACGAGATAACCGACCTCAACAAGCGCTACCTGGACCGCGGCGAGCTGGACGTAATTACCCTGGGCCGCGGCTTCGCATGGTTGGACACCGGAACCATGGAGAGCCTCTTTGAGGCGTCCGAGTTCGTACGTACCGTAGAGCGAGCGCAAAACCTGCCGGTGAGCGTGCCCGAGGAGATAGCGTTCGCGAACGGCTGGGTTGGGCGCGAGCGCCTGATGGAGTGTGCCGAGCGCTATGGCAAGAGCGACTACGGTTCGCACCTTAAGAAGGTCGCCGAGGGCAAGGTGGTTCCCCACAAGAGCTTTTCGGGCGTGTAGCACTCGGATAACTAAGGAATCGATCGACTAGCAGCGCAACATAGTATGCGCCAATGGTCGGGCAGACAAACATCGTGCATTATGGAGGATGAGCATGCGTCTTCTTGTTACTGGATCAAACGGGCAGCTTGGTCGCGCGATTGGCAATGCGCTGGAGGCGGCGGATGCGCCGAGTGCCTACGAGGGCTGTGCGGTCGACTGGGTGGACCTTCCCGATTTGGATATTTCCAATGCCGAGGCGGTAAGCAAATGGTTTGAGGCGCACGAAGCATACGATGCGGTAATCAACTGCGCTGCGTTTACCAACGTGGATGGCTGTGAGGCAGACTTTCCCGCTGCGTTTGCCGCAAACGCGCTAGGACCTATGAACCTTGCGTGGGCATGCGCCTCACAGGGCGCGACGCTCGTGCATGTTTCCACCGACTATGTGTTTCCCGGCAACGTGCCTGGCGAGCGCACGGAGGCCGACGTGCCGGCACCTATATCGGCATATGGTCGGTCCAAGCTCGCAGGCGAGGGGCTTGCCATGGCTGCAAACGAGCGCACGCACGTGGTGCGAACCGCCTGGCTCTACGGCGACGGCAAGAACTTCGTTCGCACCATGCTGGGGCTCGGCAAGACGCACGACCAGGTTACGGTGGTGGACGACCAGCTGGGTAACCCCACGTTTGCCAAGGACCTTGCCCACGAGATTCTGCGCATTGCGCTAAGCGACTCTTACGGTGTGTGGCACTGCACCAACGAGGGCACCTGCTCCTGGGCAGACCTCACCGAGGCCGCCTACGAGCTAGCGGGAGTCGATTGCAAGGTAAACCGCTGCTCATCGGCGGACTGGAAGCGCATGAATCCTCAGAGTGCCGACCGCCCGGCCTTCTCGTCGCTCAAAAACGGCCACTTGGAGCAGACTATTGGCAACCAGATGCGTCCCTGGCGCGAGGCACTGGGCGATTACCTTGGATAAAGAACTTTTTAGTTATAGCGATTGATATGACATGGCAATAATCGGAAAACACATTAGACCTAACAAGGAACCCGAGGCATCTCCAAACAAGTTTTCTGTTGCAGACTTGCCTGTGTTCGCTTGCATATGCATCGTATGCGTGCTCCTCGAAGGCATATACCTAATAGTATCTGCACCGGCAATACGTATAGTGCTGCTTGTTGCGATGGGCTGCTTGGTTGTTGCCGCACTTGCTGTTTGGGTTTACTTGATTGGCAATCGGGAGGACGCGCCCGACCGCTTCGCGCTTCGCGTGTTTCCTATCTTGTTACTTGTGCTGGGACTTACAAACCTCTTTTTCTTTGCCCCCAACAACGTGCCCGATGAGGAGGTCCACTATCGTGAGGTCTATGAGTATGCAAACCTGCTCGACCCCACAATGGGTCCGACAGACATGCGTACTGAGGACTATGACTTCGTTAACGATTCTGAGCTGTATGCACGCGAAATTAATGGATCGTTTTGGTATCGCCAAAAGCAAGGCATACCTCTAACCGCAACCAAAACGGGAATAACGGCCAAAGAGACAGGGCTAACGCCAGTGGATGTGCGGGCAAATTTGCCGCAAACAAGAATTGTCGCTGCGCTGGGGGTTCTTCTTGGACGTGTTTTTGGCCTAAGTGGAACCGCTACATTCTACTTGGGAAGACTATTCAATTTTTTGTTCTCGTTTGCGTTTATTGTTATTGCGGTAAGGCTCATGCCCATAGGGCGTACCATCCTCATGACCATATCGCTGTTACCCATGACCCTACACCTTCTGGCCTCGTACTCTTATGATGCAGAAGTTATAGGCTTTGCATTCCTGCTCATAGCGCTTCTTCTGCGAGTTATTTGTCTCGACGAGCGCCCATCGCGTGGTGTTCTTGTGGCAAGCGTTGTTGTGGCAACGCTATTGACGCCGTGCAAGCTCGTGTATGTGTTCCTCTGCTTTGTGGCTTTGCTCGCGCCAAAAGAAAGGTTCTCTTCGAAGCGTGAGATGTTTACATGGAAAGCAGCGATGCTTGCAGCTCCACTTCTAGTCTTAGTCTTACTGCGGCTTAGTATGCTTGCAAAGGTCTCTGGTATTGGAGAGGACCCGAATGCAACGACTTCGCGCTTAGGTGAGCAAGGCGTTATGGTTAGCGTCTCCAGCATCTTGTCCAATCCGCTTCACTCGATTCTCGTCTTCTTTAGAACGTTGTATCAAGAGGGTCCCGATTATCTCTTTACGCTCGTGGGGGGACGACTGGGTTGGTTGCAAATCAATACGGCCGGAAACGAAACCCAATCACTTGTTCTCTTTGCCACTCTAGGAATATCGATGCTGCCGTCGGTTGGAGATAGGGCATGCATTCCTCGGCGTGTGCGGTGGTGGTTTGTGGTGTTATTCGTTGCTACGTTTGTTGCAATATTGGCATCCATGTATCTTGGGTGGACGTTTGTTACCGAAGACACAATAATGGGGGTCCAGGGGCGCTACTTCCTCCCGGTTCTTCCGCTGCTTCTGTTGGCCATGCGAAACGACGCAATAGTTGCTCGCATTCATACGATGCCATACATTGCCATGGCAATTGGTGGCCTAGAATGCCTCTATCTCGCCCAGATTGCCTTTATTGCGTTGACTCCAGTGGCGTAGTGTCATCTGGGCTCAGCGGTGGTAGAGTAAGAAAAACTCGCGTGAGAGGAAATAAGCCATGATTGACTTTAACGTGCCTCCATATATAGGGACAGAGCTCGCTTACGTAAAGGAAGCGGCGGAAAATCACAAGATCTGTGGCGACGGGCCCTTTACCAAGCGTTGCCACGCATGGATGAGGGAGCGCTTTAACGCCGCCAAGGTCCTGCTTACCACCAGCGGTACCACGGCGCTCGAGATGGCCGCGCTCCTGTGCAGCATAGAGGACGGCGATGAGGTAATCCTGCCGAGCTTTACGTTTTCCTCTACGGCAAATGCCTTCGTGCTGGCCGGTGCCCATCTGGTGTTTGTGGACGTGCGCCCCGACACCATGAACATTGACGAAAACAAAATCGAGGCGGCCATTACCAGCAGGACCAAGGCCATATGCGTCGTCCACTATGCCGGCGTATCGTGCGAGATGGATACGATAATGGACATCGCCCGCCGTCATGGCCTCAAGGTCGTGGAGGACGCGGCGCAGGGCGTTATGAGCACCTACAAAGGCAAGGCCTTGGGCACCATTGGCGACTTTGGGTGCTTCTCGTTCCACGAGACCAAGAACTACTCCATGGGCGAGGGCGGCGCGTTTCTTACCCAAAGCCTCGAGTATGGCGACAAGGCCGAGGTGCTGCGCGAGAAAGGAACTGACCGCTCCAAGTTCCTGCGCGGCCAAATAGACAAGTACACGTGGCAGGACTACGGATCGAGCTATCTGCCATCCGACATCAACGCTGCCTACCTGCTCGCGCAGCTCGAGCAGGCAAACCACATAAACGACAACCGTCTGGCGTCGTGGAATGCGTACCATAAGGCCTTTGCGCCCCTCAAGGAGCGCGGGCTTGTGGAGCTGCCTTACATACCAGAGGACTGCGTCCACAACGCCCACATGTACTGGCTCAAGGCGCGCGACCTCAAGGAACGCACGGAGCTTATCGCGCATCTTAAGAAGCGTGATGCCCAGGCAACTTTCCACTACATTCCGCTGCATTCGGCACCCGCGGGCAAGAAGTTCGGGCACTTTGCCGGCAAGGACGAGTACACCACCAAGGAAAGCAACCGCTTGCTGCGCCTGCCCATGTATTACGGCCTTGCGTCCGAGGACCTTAATACGGTAGTCGATGCGGTCTACGAGTTCTACGGAGTTGCCCGGGAGGCATAGGGCTGCACGCACGGATTGTGGCGCCCTAAGCAAGTTCAGGGAGAAAAAACAATGCTCAGCCTTACCTCAGATAACGAGTTCGAAGTGTTTGTGGGAGACAAGCGCTTACTACATATTGGAAGGTTGCAACAGCTTGCAACGTGCCTTATTACAGCCGTGGCTTTTTGTCTTGCCGCATATGCAAGCCGCTATTTCAGCACTGCTTTTATGCACGATTCGCTGGAGATTGTTAGCGATCAAATTAGCTTCGACTGGCAAATTGGCCTCGGACGTTGGCTGCAGCCGGTTCTCTGGGCCATTCGTGGGCACATTAATGCCCCGTGGTTGCTGGGTTTAGTTTCAATGCCCTTTTTTGCGCTTGCGTCATGGCTCATTACCGATGTCCTGCAGTTAGAAGGGAGAGTATCGGCAGTCTGTGTTACTGCTGTTATCGTTACAGCTATGCCAATTGCCCTGGGGCACGCCACGTATATTCCTTGGGTCGATGTGTATGCTATTGCCTTGTTTCTTTCGGTGCTGGCAGTATGGCTTTGCGTGCGTTCGCGGTATTGGTTTCTTGCTGCGTTGCCGCTAGCAGGATCGCTTGCGCTGTATCAATCGTACTTGCAATTCTTCACGGGATTGGTTGTGCTCGTTCTTATGCGTCGTTGTCTTTACAAAGACACAGACGCACATGAGATTTGGAGCCTTTTTAAGGTTTTCGCTGGTCTTAGTGGCTGGCCTAGGCATTTACTGGCTCTCTACTATTTGTGCCTCTCGGATAACGGGCATCGAAAAAGTCGAATCGTACAACGGAATTACCGAGGTGGGTACATATGACGGTGGCGTTAGGCAAGTAATGCTATTGTTGCGCGATGCGTGGTGTTTTCCTCTCTCTTGGTTTTGGGGTGCGACTGGTTTCGTACGCCGCTTTTTGGCGATTTCGCTCTGGCTTGGATCCATTGTGTTGGCGGCAAAAGCGCTGTGGGCTAGCCGTTTGTGGAAAAAGGTTCTTTTTGTTGTCTTACTCCTAGCTTTCCCTTTTGCGATTGATGTTGTGTACTTCGTATCTAAGGGAATGGAGCATGACCTTATGGTTCATTCCTTCTACTTGGCGTACGTGCTCCCGCTCATGCTCATAGATGTGACGAGCGAAGATAATAAAGGCCTTGGCAAATGGACGCTTGTTCTAAATAAAACAAGACGTCCCATACGTTTGGTAACGATGCTGGCTGTTTCTGTGCTAATGGCCATCTGCCTACTATCGGTGCGTTACGCCAACCAGATCATGCTCGAATGCCAATTGGAATATGAGTCAACACACGTTCTTATGGCGCGCGTTATTGACAGAATGGAGCAAACGGAGGGATACGTTGCAGGCGAAACGCCAGTGGTATTTATTGGTTTTCCAGGCGACGCCGTTGCGGAGAGACGCGCGGGTTTTCCCGAGCCACGCTGGGGAATGGAGTATTTAACAGGGCTCACCTATCAAAACCCCTACCGATGGTATTTTAGAACAGTGCTGGGGCTCCCTATCAACATCGTACCGGGCAACGAACTAAACAATACCCCCGAGGTAAAGGCGATGGGGGCTTTACCTGCTAAAGACAGTGTGCATATGGTTGGAGATACCCTCGTAGTAAAGTTATGGTAAGGGCTACGCGCGACTTCTTTTCACTTGTTCGGGGGCGGGTCTAGATGCAGCCCATCCCTCTGTATCCTTTGTGATGCTCCTTTTCATGGGCTAAGATTAAGGCGTTTAAGCATTTTAGACTGCGAAAGGGGCCCACACCCATGTCAACCTATCTCGTAACCGGCGGCGCCGGATTCATTGGCTCAAACTTCGTGCTGTACATGCTGCGCAAGCACGAGGATGCAAAGATCGTTAACCTCGACGCGCTTACCTACGCGGGCAACCTGGAGAACCTGCGCGAGGTGGAGGATGACCCCCGCTACACCTTCGTCCACGCGGACATCCGCGACGCCGAGGCCGTGGCCGCCGTGCTTGCCGAGCACGACCCCGACTACGTTATAAACTTTGCGGCCGAAAGCCACGTGGACCGCTCCATTGCCAACCCCAGCGTGTTCGCGGACACCAACGTTATGGGCACCGTAAACATGCTCAACTGCTGCCGTGCCGCATGGGACGACGGCAAGGGCGGCTTTGGCGCGCACCGCTACCTGCAGGTGGGCACCGACGAGGTCTACGGCACCCTGGCCATCCCCGAGGCCATAAACGAGGACGGAAGCCCCGCGGACTCCGCCAACACGGACTACTTCCGTGAGGACACGCCGCTTAGCCCGCACAGCCCCTACAGTGCGTCCAAGACCTCTGCGGACCTGTTCGTAAAGGCCTACCACGACACCTACGGATTCCCCGCGGTAATTACGCGTTGCTCCAACAACTACGGTCCCTACCAGTTCCCCGAGAAGCTCATCCCGCTTATGATAAACAACGCGCTGCACCACAAGAGCCTGCCCGTATACGGCGACGGTCTTAACGTGCGCGACTGGCTCTACGTGGACGACCACTGCAAGGCCATCGACATGGTGGCGCGCGACGGACGCCTGGGCGAGGTGTACAACGTGGGCGGCCACAACGAGCGCGCCAACATCTACATCGTAAAGACCATTATTACCGAGGTTGCGCGCGTTACGGGCGACGCAGACGTAAACGAGGGCCTTATTACCTACGTGCAGGACCGCGCGGGCCACGACCGCCGCTACGGCATGGCTCCCGACAAGATAAAGGCCGAGCTCGGCTGGTACCCCGAGACCCCCTACGAGGAGGGCATCGTAAAGACCATTCGTTGGTACCTAGACAATCCCGAGTGGGTTGCCAATGTGACCTCCGGTGCTTACCAGGACTACTACGAGAAGATGTACGCGGGGAAGTAGTGCTGTTCCGAGGCCTCGTTTGCCATACCTTGCCCAAAATCATAATAAGTTCTTAGAGAGCTCCCGCACTTACAAGGAGGCGTAAGTGCGGGAGCCATTGCGGTTTGGGGGCTATTGGAAGCAGTGATGCTGTCGTTTTGGCGCATTCTGCGTCTTTGAAGGCATTATCCCTATAATACGTGTGGACGCTTGGATTTGCGTTGAGGCTAGTATAATCAAATTAAATAATGCGATGTTTGCTGGTAGCCACACAAGGGCGATGTGCCTCGGCGGAGCAACTAGGGGACTGTCCCTTTGTTGTTTGGCTAACAACAAAGGGACAGTCCCCTAGTTGCTCCGCATACCCGCCGCCTCGAACGAATGGGTCTGCGGCAAGGTGCGCGTTATTTAAAGTGGGCCATGCTAGGGCATGCGATTGGCTTCTCTTGCTTGGAGCAATCGTGCGATAGCGCTTGGAGGGTGTATGAACATTGCGGTTGCGGGCACGGGCTATGTGGGCCTTTCGCTTGCCGTTCTTTTGGCCAAGACCCATTCGGTCGTGGCGGTCGATGTGGTCGAGAGCAAGGTGGACCTCATCAACCGAGGCGCCTCGCCCATCCGCGACGAGCTCATAGAGGGACGCTTGGCCGAAGGCGGGCTCGACCTTCGCGCCACGACCGATGCCGAGGATGCGTACGCGCGGGCCGAGCTTGTGATAATTGCAACTCCCACCAACTACGACCCCAAGCTCAACTACTTTGACACGCGCCATGTGGAGGAGGTCGTGGAGCTCGTGCTGGACGCCAACCCGCAGGCGGTCATGGTCATAAAGTCCACGGTCCCCGTGGGGTACACGCAGCGGCTCTGCGAACAGTACCCCCAGGCGCGCCTGCTGTTCTCGCCCGAGTTTCTCCGCGAGGGCAGAGCGCTCTACGACAACCTGCATCCCTCGCGCATCATCTGCGGAGTGCCGCGGGACACGGCGTTCGACGGGGAGTTGCTGGCGCGGGCCCAGGAGTTCGTGGACATGCTTGCCCACGAGGCGGAGGAGCCCGAGGTCGAGCGGCTCGTGATGCGCGCCACGGAGGCGGAGGCGGTCAAGCTCTTTGCGAACACCTACCTTGCCCTGCGCGTGGCGTACTTCAACGAGCTCGACACCTACGCGGAGTCGCGTGGGCTGGACACCGAGCAGATTGTGCGTGGCGTGTGCCTGGATCCGCGCATAGGTGCGCACTACAACAACCCTTCCTTCGGCTATGGCGGATACTGCTTGCCCAAGGACTCCAAGCAGCTGCTGGCAAACTACGAGAACGTGCCCCAGAACCTCATGACTGCGGTGGTTGAGGCGAACCGCACGCGCAAGGACTTCGTCGCAGAGGAGGTCGTGCGGCTGCTGGAGGGCCTGGACAATCCGACGGTGGGCGTGTATCGGCTTACCATGAAGTCGGGCTCGGACAACTTCCGCTCGTCCTCCATACAGGGCATCATGCGCCGACTGCAGGAGCGTGGAATAACCATGCTCGTCTATGAGCCCACGCTGGGTCAGCCCGACTACTACGGTTCGGCCGTCACGCACGACCTCGAGTCGTTCAAGCGGAACAGCAGCCTTATTATTGCCAACCGCTGGAGCGACGAGCTGGGGGACGTGCGCGGTAAGGTGTACACACGCGACTTGTTTTTCAGAGACTAAGCTGCTGGCACGATCGACAGATTAATTGTGCTACTGCGCTACATTGTTGGTACGTCCAGTTAATCGAGCGCTGTCGCATCCGATTGCCTTCCGTGCTAATGGCGAGTTCAAGGAGAAGTAGAATGTGGATGGGTTCTGCGGATAACGAGCTGGAGCTTTTTGTGGGCGGCAGACGTGTGCTTGTTGTCGGCAGGCTGCGCCAACTCTTGGCGTGCATTGTTGCAACAACGCTATTCTGCCTTGCTGCATATGCAAGCCGCTATTTCAATACAGCATTTATGCACGATTCGTTGGAAATCGTAAGCAATCAGACTAGCTTTAATTGGCAAATCGGTCTTGGACGTTGGTTGCAACCGATGCTTTGGGCTGTTCGCGGAAACATAAACGCACCTTGGTTGTTGGGGCTGGTATCAATACCCTTCTTTGCCCTTGCGTCGTGGCTGATAACCGATGTTCTGCGCATAGAGGACGTTGTCTCTTCGGTCTGCGTTTCAGCCATTATCGTTACGGCGATGCCGATTGCCTTGGGACACGCTACATTCATGCCCTGGGTTGACGTGTATGCGATTTCGCTGTTTCTTGCTGTGCTGGCGGTCTGGCTTTGCGTGCGTTCACGCTACTGGCATCTTGCCGTGTTGCCTTTGGTAGGCTCGCTTGCCTTGTATCAGTCGTACCTGCAGTTCTTTACGGGGTTGTCCGTGCTCGCTCTTATGCGTTGCTGTTTTGACAAGCGCACAGACATACGCATGACCGGCGGGCTACTTGCAAAGATGCTATTCGTTCTTTTAATTGGTCTTGGAATCTACTGGTTTTCTACGGTACTTGCCACTCAAGTTACTGGTATTGAAAAAGTAGATTCGTACAACGGCATTTCTGAAGTCGGAGCATATGACGGTGGAATAAAGCAGGTGCTTTTGCTTCTGCTCGATGCATGGCGTTTTCCGTTCTTGTGGTTTTGGGGGGCAACGGGTCTTATTCGACGTTTGCTGGCCCTCGCTCTAGGAATCGTGGCTCTGGTACTTGCGTTTAACAAGGTGCGATTTTTGCCCACGGAAAAAAAGGCGCTCTTTGTTGTGCTGCTTGTTGTTTTTCCCTTTGCGATAAATATCGTCTATGTTATCTCTAAAGGAATGGAACACGACCTTATGGTCCATTCCTTTTATCTTGCATATGTTCTCCCACTTATGCTTATAGATGTTGCAGGCGACGAGAGGAAGGGCGAAAGCGCGTTCAGGTTTGCTTTTAACAAGACGGAACGGTCCTTGCGCGTGGGGATGACTTTTGCGACCTGCATACTTATGATAATTTCCTTGCTCTCGGTACGCTATGCCAATCAGATTATGCTTGAGCGTCAGTTGGAATACGAGTCGACACACGTAATAATGGCGCGCGTGATAGACAGGATGGAGTTGACGGAGGGATATGTTCCCGGTCAGACGCCCGTTGCGTTTATCGGCTCTCCGGGAGACGCGGTTCTTCATGGACGAGAGGGCTTTCCCGAGCCACGCTGGGGCATGAAATATCTTACGGGACTAACCTACAGCAACCCATATAGGTGGTATTTCGAAACCGTGTTGGGATACCCGATAAATCTTGCGCCAAACAATGATATACGCAATACATCCGAAGTCCTGTCAATGGGAGCGTTTCCTGCCAAAGACAGTGTTCGCATGGTTGACAACATGCTTGTGGTGAAGTTTGTGGATGAATAGCATAGGAACGGATTGCCAGTAAACGGACTGAGGAGCGGGGCTTTAGTGCGGCCCATGCTAAAATTGCGTTATCTGGTTTTTCCGAACACAGGAGATGGCGAACTACGAACAAGGCTACGCGGGTGGATACGCGACTGCTCGTAAGTCCGCATCTCCGTCAATTACCTTGCTACCATCGGCCTTCGTAGTAGCGGCTGAGTTCCCGATCGGTTTCGAGAGAGGATACAAACTCCCGACCATCAAAGATCGGTACATGTGGGTTTCCACCCCGATTGCGCAGTCTGTAAAGAACCTCGTACCAAAGGCGTCTCTTGAGCTCTTTACCACCTTTGATAGCTGCTGCGCCTTCGAGCGTGAGGCCATGGTCGCGCGCATAACGGCGTACGTTGTCGTTTATATCGACCACAAAAGGACCAGAGGCCCCCACAGGGCGTGGCGAAATATGCGCGTCTACATAGCACACCCTTAAATCGCGCGCCTGGTTGACGCCAACCTGCCTGTATACAGGTTTGTAGGACTTCCTAAAAATGGTAATGCTTGCCCCGCTATGCGCGAACATCATGTTGTGGGGGATGGTACCGCTCAGGCAGGCAATGTTGCGCGCCAGGCGAACGGTGGCAATCTGCTGTGCCAGAGACAAAGTCTCGGGAGCAACTATCTCGTATCCGTTGGCGGCATGAATCGCTTCCAGGTCTTCCTCGCCTACCTCGTAAGGTATGCGACGCTTGAGGTGCGTGCGCGTAAGATAGACATCCCTGTCCTTGTAGGCGTCCAGGTCCTCAACTTCTCGAAGAGCGCGTTCTGCAACGTACTCAAACAGCTCGGTAAACGCAGGGTACACAAAGCGCCCCGGTACATGTGAGCACTCTGGAACGACCACGGTCTCAAACGTTGTCGGCTGATCTATGCGCATGAGTTGTTGTGCGCCTATACCTAAGTACCTAAAAAAGGATTCATAGACATCACCAAGATCATCCTCCCCATCGTAGACTATGGGAATATCTGGCTCCACTTCCCGCACGTACCACAGGCGGGATACAAGGTCCATAAGAAAGTGCCCCCAATGGCGCCAGAGGCGTCCTAGGTACATAACGCGGGGTACCTTGCTCATTTCCGTTGTGCTTACTTCATACGAACCCGACCACGAGTCCACAGGAGAGAGAGCGTCGAACGACGACAGGTCAACATAGCTCCCGTACTCATCTACGACGCCCGCCGCACGCCTTCCGTCTTCCGCACGAAAAGGCAGAACCGTAGCCATGGGGACTTCGCGTACTTGCGGCTTGGAGTCTCGAAGAAGGGGAAGGCCCTCCAACGCACGGTAGCTTTCGAGAAAAATGGGGTCAAGATAGGTATAGTCGCTCATGATGCTCGTTCCTTCTAACAAACTTCTTATGAAGACAAGAATACGACTCCCGTATTCCCATATTGCTAGAATACAGGTAGGGAAAGGCGAATGGATGTGGGTTTTGTTTGGCGTGGTTGCGGGCAAGGGGTGCGTAGGGCTTTTCGCATGTGGTGTGCCACTGGCCCGTTTGGTATGGTTGAGTGGATTGGTTGGGCCACGGCGTATTAATTCGTGCGTTCACACGCCTGAACTGGCCGTCACACCCGACTGGCTGAGACCAATTCCATGAATTCAAGGAGATGCCCAATGCGTACGAGCATTCCAGATCACCAGCTCGGATTACCAAAAATCAATGACGGCAAGCTCCAGCGCGTATCGATGGGCTTTAGCATCCTGCACTATGAGGCGTACGAGATGACCTGCGCCTGCATCGATGCGCTTCTGAGGACTTTCGAGAACCAGTCTGTGGTCATTGTTGTGGTTGACAACGCGTCTCCAAACGGTTCTGGCGCAATGCTCGAAGCGAAGTACAGGGAGCAGCCGAGCGTGCACGTTCTGCTTGGTGACACCAACTTGGGTTTTGCAAAAGGAAACAACGTTGGGTACCAATGGCTGCGAGAAAACTACTCAACTAACTACATAACGGTTATGAACAACGACGTAATCGTTGAGCAGGCCGATTTTATAGAGACAGTGGATCGCATACATCGGGAACAGGGATTTGCGGTACTTGGCCCCGACATCGTTGAGCCTGGTTCTGGGCGCCACAGGAACCCGTATCGTGCTCACGGCTATACTCATGAGGAGGGTGTAGAGCTACTTAACAGCATGCATCGTTGGGACAGATGCTTTGCTCCGCGTTATCTTGCGCTTCGATACTTGGACGCTAAAAGCAGGAGAGAGGCTGCGGCAATCCGCAACGGCAAGGGGGGCGTATCTGGGCCTTGGGAAAAAGATGCAGTTGGATGCATGTTGCAGGGTTCCTGCTATGTTTTTTCACGCGAATACCTTGCCGTTCGTTCCATAGCGTTTTGTCCACAGACCTTCCTATACTTTGAGGAGGCGATTCTGGCGCGGGATTGTGAGAAGCTCGGCCTAGTTATGAGGTACTCTCCGCAGGTCCGCGTGCTGCACGTCGGTGGTGTCTCCACAAAGACTCAAGCGTACTCCGGGTATGCGCGCGAGAAGCAAAAGAACCAGAAGCACCTTGACTCCGTTCGTGTGTTTGTGGAACGATACTACGACGAAGATGTGACGGATCGCTGAGGAGGTCAGCTTGCACGACGAACTCGTAAGCGTAGTTATTCCCTCGTACAATCGCGCCTACTGCATTGCCGACTCTGTTGGAAGCGTGTTGGACCAGACCTACGGGAACCTAGAGGTGATAGTCGTTGACGATGGGTCTAATGACAATACGGAGGAGGTTGTTGCTTCCATAGACGATGGGCGCGTGAGATACGTGAGGCAGAACAATGCCGGCGCATGTGTCGCCCGCAATCACGGTGTCGACCTTGCGCGGGGATCCCTCATTGCGTTTCACGACAGCGATGACCTCTGGTTGCCGCAAAAGCTCGAGCGCCAGGTGCATGCGCTGCAGAGCTCCGGAGCAGACTTCTGCTACTGCCGAATACAAACGTTCAGAGAGGACTCGCGCACCGGGTTGCGGAGGCTTGTGCATATTATGCCTAAGGAGAACGTGGAGCTTGCCGACCTCACCTTCGAGCGTCTTATTGAGCGAAACTTTATAAGCACCCAAGTGCTCTTGGGGCATCGCGACATCTTTGTTGAAGAGCGCTTTGACCCGCAGATGCCCCGTCTTCAGGATTGGGACATGGCCCTTCGGCTGTTCAGGAGGTTCATTCCCGTTTTTGAGCCCGAGGTGCTGGTGAGCCAGATCATTAGGCCAGACAGCCTCTCAAGTGACGTAAGCAAGTTCTGCCAAGGGCTTGAGCTCATAGAGCAAAAGAACGAGGACTATCTGTTTCTGCACAAAGATGTCCACGCAAAGATGCTCTTTAACGCCGGCATGGCACTGCTCGGTCATCCGATTGTTCTGGCACGCTTGATTCGCAAGCGACTCATGTGGGTCAATCGTCCAAGGGGTCGTGAATCCCGCGCCTAAAGTGCTTGGCTCCAAGACGCATGTATCGCAACCGCTCGGCCCTGTCTGCGCTGGTGGCAAGTCGTAGGCCCGCTTGGATGGTGGCCTCGTACAGAAGAACCGCCTTGCTGGCAAGCGGCACGTAAGGCTTTCTGAGCAGGTACAGGCGGTCGCGCATTTGGTAGTATTCCCTAAACGGCTTTGATTGGGAAATGTTGTGCGCGAGCACGCCCGACGCTGACTCGCCAATCTCGTGTACTATTACGCTCCTTGTGGTAAGGGCTATCACATACCCACGATCGGCCATCTTCCAACACAGGTCATAGTCGGCCATGTCCAAAAAGATGTCGCCACTCCAAAAGCCTACGGACTGCAGATTCTCGTAAGTGGTGAGCATGGATGAGGTAATCACCTTTTCCACGAGCATGCTCGTGGGACTTACTTCCTTGCGTAATTTTGGTATGCGCGTCTTCTGCGCGTTTGTCTCGTAGTAGGCGGGACCAATACATCCCACCTTGTAACCTAGCCGGTTCAGTGTGTCGAACTCTTCTATTAGCGCGGCTATGTGATTCGGCTCTATGTGCGTATCTTGATCGAAGAACACAACGTAGTCGTCTGCATTCCACGCAAAGTGACGGGAGTCTGTCAAACAAGTGTTGAAGGCTGTGGAGAGTCCGAGGTTGCTGCCGTTGGCTATGTAGCGGATCTTTTCGTCTTCGGGTCGCGAGCCAAACAGGCGGCTGTTGTCTGAGCGGCTGTTGTCCATAACAATGGTGGAATCACTTTGTGCCGCAATGGCGCGCACATTGTTGGCATTGGTACTGTTTGGGTCAAAAAACGTTACGAGGGAGACTATTCTTCCGGCCATATTTACTGCTCATCCGTTTCGCTGCCGATGGTGCGGGTGTATTGAATAAAGCCAAGAGATTGTTTTTCTCCCAGCAGCAGGAGCGATCCAAGAAGGAGTCCGGTTAGGACGCAGCCTCGTATGGCGAGGTTGGCAAGGGGAGGCGTGCTGGGCAAGATGGCGCTAAGCAAATAGAACGCTAGTGCCGTAAGGCAGGTGGCGCCGGCAATGCGGGCAAACTTCCATACGGTCTTTACAACCGAGTGCCCGAGTCCCTTTTTCCCGATAAAGAACAGGTTCACGCACGCATGGCCCAAATAGGCAACAGAAACACAGGCCCCAAGTGCCTCGATGCGCCTAAACACTATGACACCGGCCAATATGCAAGCAACAGAGATACAGGCGTCTATAAGGCCTGAGGCAAACAGGTAGTCTGTGTGTTCGATGCTCTGAAGAATTGCCCCTCCTGTGGAATTGACCATTTGGAGTGCAATAGAGAGGCTCAGCATTTGGAGAGCTGGAATGGCGGGTGTCCATTGGGGGCCATAAAGTATCAAGACGATGTCCTCTGCGCAAAAAAAGATGACCAAGGACGCCCATATGCCCAAGATGGCGAGGAACTTTGACATACGAATCCAAAAGTCATACACACGATCGGGCTTGTCAGAATAGGCTGCCAAATAAGGCTGCAACACTGACGAGAAAATGCCGGACAAGTATGTACTGGGCATTTGCATGAGCTTGTATGCCTTGTCGTACTGTCCAAGAGTCTCTGGACCCATATAGGCTCCAGTAAGCAGGTTGTCCAAGTTGCGCGAGAAGTAGTTTACAAACTGAAATGCGGTCTGAAATCCCGAAAAGCTCGCGATGCGCCTTAGCGACGATCGCACGCCGCCAAAGCCAAAACCGACTTTGGTATGCAAGCGATTCCATATAAAGGTCGTGACAGCGAGTACGATGGACTGTGCAACGAGGGCGTAGCAGCCAAAGCTCAAAAAGGCTGCTCCTACCCCAACGATACCCGACACCAGAGTGGCAACTATAATGCCGCCTCCTATGACGCCAAACTGCTTGTTTCGAAGAAGGAGTCCGTTGGGAACCATGTTTATCGTGCTAAAGAACACCGCGGCCGAAGTAAGGTGAAAGAGCGGAACAAGCTGTTGGTCTCCATAGACTGCGGCAATCGGCCAGGAGAGAAGGAAAAAAGCGATGCTGGCAACAATGGCTACAAGAGTGGAGAAGGAAAACAGCGCGTTGATGTCGTCTTCCTCCAAGTCGGGAAACTGTACGATTGCCGGACCAATGCCGAGGTCGGCAAACACGGCAAAGAACGAGGTGAAAACGCTCACGATTGCAACGGTGCCAAACTCTTGGGGGGTAAGGAGCCGTGCGAGCACGGCCGTAAGAACAAGTTGCATTGCAACGTTTGCATAGCGGGAGCCAAACTGTATGGCCGCCGCCCCAAGCATGCTCGGCTGCTTTTTTTCATGGTGCAAATGTTCGCGATTTGTTCTTCCGATGCTCAAAACCAGACCTTTGCTTGTGATGGATGTGAGGCTGCGCGTACTAGAAGCCAAGGAGCAGGAGCAGCCGGAGCGCGGCGTCATCCAAGCGTTTCTGGCGTAGCCTTCGTGGGCAGACAGACTTTAGGGGCGCCGGTCCTTGGGTAAACGCGTACAGCAATCGCCGTTGCTCCTTGGTTAGCATGGGGCCATACTCGTTTAGAAATGCCAGATTCTGCCTGTTTATACGCTCAAACTCGCCGCCTGCCAAAAATGTGCGTACGCGAAACGCCAGGAGTCTGAGCGGGCTGGATCCCGTGGGGCTGGCGTTGCTTCCGGTCCTGCGGTACTCAAGGCAAGGTTCGGTGTCGTAGGCAATCGAGCCGAAGAACGAGGCGGCGAGCGCGAGCCACCAGTCGTGGCAGTACACTTCGTCCAATCCGTGTTCCAACACGAGCGCAAGCAAGGCTCGATTAAACACCATGGTATTACCGGAGCACACGTTTTCGTACAACATACGTGATGGCGTAATTCCAATGCGGTTGAGCGAAGAGGTACCGGTACGCTCCATGAGCTCATTGCAAAAGTTATATTCGGAACAATAGAGCGATGGTTTTTCTTGGCTCAAATTGTCCAGAACCTCCATCGCACGGGCAAGCTTGTTGGGATGCCATACGTCGTCCTGGTCGCATAGCGCTATGTGGGTGTATTCCGGCGATACCATGCGCATGGCACAAAAGAACGACCCCACGACGCCACGGTTGCGACCTCGCTCGATGACCATGGGCACCTTGCTTGCTTGTGCCAGGTGCTCCAATATCGTCACGGTGTTGTCGGTAGACCCGTCATCGCGCACGAAGATGCCAAAATCCACGCCCTCTTGCAAAAGCACGCTCTCTACCTGTTGCGCAACGTAGTCTTGCCCGTTATAGGTGGACATTACCACGGCAATCTTTTGAGAACTCGTGCTCAAGACATACCTCTTCCTGCGTTGGCTCGAACTTGGTTTAAATAGATGATAAGCTATCCATTGGCCAAAGCGACGGCAAATGGTCTCTTGTGGAGAGGAGACGGGCTTGAACGAGCAACAAGACAGCGTTTGCGTAAGTATAATCGTTCCCTGCTACAAGGTGGAGCGCTACCTCCCCAAGTGTCTGGCCTCGCTGGTCGGGCAGACCCTGCAAAACATCGAGATTATTTGCATCAACGACGGTTCCCCCGACGGCTGTCTGAATATTATGCGCGAGTGGGAGCGGCTCTACCCCAACAAGATCGTTGTAATAGACAAGAAGAACGAGGGCGTATGGCGCGGACGTTGGGATGGCGTTCGCGTAGCTCGAGGAGAGTACATTGGCTTTGTGGACAGCGATGATTACGTGGAGCCCGACTTCTCAGAGCTCTTGTACGCCGCTGCAAAGGCGGCGGATGCAGACCTTGCGGTTGGTGGGTTCAGCCGCATAGACCTGGACACCAGCAAGATTCTTTCGCGCGAATTCTGCGAGGAGCGTTCGCCTTTTACCTTCCAGGAGGACCCGGGACGCATGATCGAGCTCAATGGGGCACCTTGGAACAAGCTGTTTAGGGCATCCATCCTCAAGGGCCTTCGCGATCTAAATTCGCCGCCTCCGGTATTGGATGATCTGGCATTCCACCTCATTGCGTATCCAAAGATGAGCAAGAGCGTCGTATTTGTCCCACACTCGCTGGTAAACTACATGGTTCGGGCTGGCTCCATAATCAATAGCATAACCATGGACCAAGTTGATGCCGTCTATGTGGCAATGAGCGAGGTGAAGGAGCGCTATGTTGAGGAGCAGTGCTCCCGGCAGATGATAGAGGCTCTCGACGCCGTCGCATTCTTGCATTTGGGCGTATCGTTTAATTACCGGCTTGCATCCAGCAGCGATTGTGACCTTACGCAAGCCATCGATGCCTGCACCTCGTTTCTCAACAAGGAGTTTCCCACCTGGAAGCGTTCCCCATACATTTGTGGCTCGTATGCCAGGACGCATGGACCTGCATACAAACGCTTGCATACGGCATGGAGGTTTTATCGGCTGGGGCTCTTCAAGGCCTTCTTGCAAGCTTACGACTGGGTGCTCAACACACTGCACATAGACATTAAGTGGTAGCGGGGACCCAACCTCGCGAAGTTCGATCTGCGTGCTACTCCCCGTTGTTGTCGGTGACACAAGTGGGGTACCTTTGCGTTGCCTCATGCGAATGAATTCGTGGCGAAGTGTACGTTATTTTAAGCTGGTCATACCAGATGCTGCCGCAGTACCATCTTTTTTCTGTCGCGTCTCAAGCGCCTGCTCCTGTGTGAGCTGGTCCACCTTGTACGAGAGCCTAGAAACGTCGCACGAAAGACCAAAGAGCTTTACGAGCAAAAGGAATATTACGGTTACAAACACAAAGTTGCTCGGAGACAAGAACCCAAGCATAGACGAGCACCAAAAGGCGATTTGCGGAAAGACGGCAAGCAAAAGCAAAAGCAGGGCAGAAAGAATCCAAAAGACCGACTCGGATATTCGGATGTGCTCCTTGCGTACACCACGAGCAACAATAACAACGGCAATGAGCGACCCCACTATGAGTGCGATGCGAAGAGTTAGCGACATAGCAACCTCTATCTAAACCACTGGAACAGCAGGATGGAAAAACAGGTGCGCAGCATGTAGCGAATGCTGCTGGTAAAGCCCAGGTAGCTAACCCCGCCTTGACGATCGAGCATCTTTGCCGGAACCTCGGCAACGCGCATGCCCTCGCGTGCAAAAAGGGCAATTGCGTCGGGTTCGGGCGCCAGATCGAAGCTCCTTGCGTAGCGGTGGATGAGCTTTCGGTCAAACATGCGCATGCCCGAAGTGGGGTCGGATATATGCGTGCGCGAGGTTAGGCGAATGAGTGCGGCAATTAGCTTGGAGCCAACGGCGCGACTTCCCGCGAGCTTCTCTCCTGCCAGAATTCTGGAGGCAATTACTATGTTGGCCTTGTCCTCTTTCATCTTTTGAGCCATTGCGGGAATGTATTCCGGAAGATGCTGCCCGTCTGCGTCAAACTGAACCGCGGCATCGTAGCCGTGACGCTCCGCATACTTCATGCCCGTTTGAAAGGCGGCCGTAAGACCCGAATTTACTGGCAGGCTCACGTGCCTAAGGTGTTTTTTTCTGCAAATGGCCCCGGTATTGTCGGACGATCCGTCGTTGATCACCAAATAGTCGATGTTGGGACAGGCTGCCACGAGCGAGCGAACCGTCTGCTCAATGCAGTCCTCTTCGTTATATGCGGGAATGATGGCAAGAATACGCATACACAATCCTCGGGAAATGACCAACATAGTCAACTATAATCTAATTGCTTAATAATGGGTACCGAGGGAGTTCATACAAATGTCCACCATAACATCCGGAAACTTTACCTTTACCACCACGTCCATCGAAGGTGTAATTATCGTAGACGTAAAGTCCTACGGCGATCACCGCGGGTACTTTATGGAAACCTACAAGCGGCCTGACTTTGTTGCGGGCGGCATTGACTGCGAGTTTGTGCAGGATAACCAGTCCTCGTCTACGCGCGGCGTGTTGCGTGGCATGCACTTCCAAAAGGAGCATCCGCAGTCCAAGCTCGTGCGTGTGGTGCGTGGGTCGGTGTTCGACGTATGCGTGGATCTGCGCGAGGGGAGTCCCACCTACGGTAAGTGGGAGGGTGTGGTGCTTACGGCCGAAAACCATCGACAGTTTTTTATCCCGCGTGGTTTTGCCCATGGCTTCCTCGTGCTTTCCGACGAGGCGGAGTTCTGCTACAAGTGCGACGACACCTACCATCCGGGTGATGAGGGTGGCATTATGTGGAACGACCCGCAAATAGGTATTAAGTGGCCCCCTCTGGAGGGGGATAAGCTGTTTGACCCGGCAAAGCTCGTGCTGTCCGACAAGGACCTCGTGCATCCCGCGCTCGAGGCCATACGCGATCAGATGTCTCAGTTTGCCGGGTTCGTTCGCGCGGGAATAGAGCCGCTCATAGACAGCGCAATTGGCAAGGAGCAGCCTGCAGACAACGACGCACGGGAGTGACTCCATGAAAAAGCGCGAGGATAAGGCCAAGAATCCATTGCGCGTAGTGGCTCTTTGCAGGGGCGAGGGGCTGGGATATGTTTTGGTGGCAGACGCAGTTGACCGTTCGCTTGAGGTTGTAGCAACGTGCGACAATGGCGCTACGGTGCCATGCTCATGCTTTGCCGTACGTGATGGTTTTTTGCGCGGCGCTGCACCAGAAGCGGCACGGGTGTGGATTGTTGTTTTACCGCTGCTGTCCATAGACTGCGCGCTGCGTTTTTTCAGCGACGGCAAGGAGCTTCTGACCACGGTCTTTTCTGTTGTTCGATCCAAGGTCTCCTCGCGCCTGCTTTCGTTGCGAAAGCCTGGTATTGCACAGGCGTTGCGAGGATACGAGCGGCGTTGCGGGGCAGGGCATACGAGTGTGCGCATCCGCGAGGTATGGCCTGGCGAGCCTGGCTGGGCGGTTTGGCGCATACGAGTCCAGACGCCCTACGCAGACGGTAAGACCGGCGCGGACCTACGAATATACGATGCCAGCGCGAACGAGTGCGTGTGCGACGTTGTTGTTATGGAGGATCAGGTGGTCCCGAGCGAGCGGAGCAAAGGACAGCTCGTTCGCCTACTAACGTATTCCTGCACGCTTCCCGAGGGCATGCGTGCGTTTTATGCGACATGTTATGCGGCGGGCAGCGAGGTTTTGGGTCTCGATGGCATGAATGCCCCGCGCGCGGAAGCCATGCTTGCGGACACGCGCCGCCTTATTGGCGGGGCGCCTGTAAACGGCGATTACGAGGGATGGTTTAAGAGGAATTGCGTTACCGAAGCCGAGCTTGCGCAGCAGCGGGCTGCTGTGCAGGAAGTGAACGAGAGCGAGCTTCCGCTCTTTAGCTTGGTAATGCCGGTGTACAGGACGCCGCGCGCTTTTTTGCGTGAGGCGCTGGAATCTGTGGTTGCGCAGTCGTACCCAAAGTGGGAGCTGGTGGTTGTTAACGCCAGCGGTGCGTATCCCGAGGTGGATGAGACGCTGGGTGCGTTTGCAGATGAGCGTATTCGCGTTGTGCAGGTGGAAAACCGCAGCATATCCGAGAACACGAACGCGGGAATTGCCAAAGCCCGAGGCAACTACGTTGGTTTTTTGGACCACGACGACCTTCTTGAGCCGGATGCCCTCTGGTGTATGTGGCAAGAGATAAGCGCGCATCCTACGGTAGACGTGCTGTACAGCGACGAAGACCACCTGGACGGAATTCATGTTCACGGACCAGCGTTCAAAACGTTTCCCAACTACGGCAAGCTCTATGAGCATAACTACGTTACGCATCTCCTTATGGTGAGTCGCTACGTGTTGGACAATACCGAGCGATCGGGGGCAGACGTGGCAGGGGCCCAAGACTACGACCTTACGCTCAAGGCGTTTGAGGTTGCTCGCAAGGTCGTGCATGTGCCGCGGGTGCTTTACCACTGGCGAGAGCACGAGGGCTCAACCTCTGGCGGGGGAGACCAAAAGCCGTACGCTCATGTTGCGGGCCAGCGTGCGCTGGAGGCACATTTTGCGCGTAGAGGGATTGCGGCAAAGGTGGACGATGGGGCAATACCGTACACGTATCGTGTGCGATATGAGCTGCCAGAGCCCGCGCCAAAGGTGAGCGTAATTGTTCCCACGCGCGATCACGCGGACCTGCTAGAAGCATGTGTTACCAGCGTGCTCCAAAGATCCACCTACAAGAACATTGAGGTGGTGCTGGTGGAAAACAACAGCGAGCAGAGCCAAACGTTCGAGTGCTACAAGCGTCTTAAAGCCCAGGACAGTCGCGTTCGAGTTGTGGAGTGGCGGCCATCTGAGCCGGGAGACTTTAACTATTCGGCCATCGTCAACTACGGTGTTGAGCAGTCCATAGGAGAATACCTGGTGCTCCTTAACAACGACACCGAGGTAATAGAGGAAAGCTGGATAGAGGAAATGATGGGATGCCTTATGCGTCCCGAGGTGGGTGTAGTTGGTGCCAAGCTCCTCTTTGCCGACGGCCTTATTCAGCATGTGGGCATGGCAGGCAACCCCGAAGGCTACTTTTGTCATGTGTGCCAAAACCTTACGCGCGACGCGCTTGGCCCAGGATATGCGGCCGCTATGCCGGGGGACTACTCCATGGTAACTGGTGCCTGTCAAATGATGCGTCGCTCGCTCTTTGAGGAGCTTGGCGGCTACGACGAAGAGTTGGCAGTGGGCTATAACGACGGTGACTTTTGCCTTCGTGCTCGCGAGGCGGGGTATGCGGTTACCGTATGCGCACATGCGCTCCTTCATCACCGCGAGTTCTCGTCGCGTGGGCGTGAGTCTACCGACGCGCGTCTTAAGGCCCGCCATCTTCGCGAACGTGCCCTTGTGCTGCAAAGGCATTCCGAGTTCTTTGCCGCCGGCGACCCCGCTCTCAATCCCAACCTGGATCCCTTTAGTGCCTACTTCGACATTCCTCGAGATCTCGGGTAGTGCCGCTTGGGGATACTCCCCATCGGGTACATCGCGGATAGACCACCTCGTAAGGGAGCGGCTTACTCGCGATGTACCCGTAGGGGAGTATCCCCAAGCGGCACCCCTAGCGATGCACTTTGCGATACAGCTCGTGAAGCTGCTCGCGCTTTTGTCCGTTCTTGCCGGCAACGCGGTTCGCGAGCGGAGTAAGTATCTTCTGGTACACGAGCTCCTTAAACATGAGGCTAATAGGTCGGTTTTCGTAGCGCTTGAGCTCGTCGTCTATGCTCTGAATCCATGCGCGTGTTTCCTCGAGCTGTGCGGAAACACGTTGTACGCCCTGCGAGGACATGCGACAGATTATGACCTCATAGAAAGGGGTCTGCTTGGCATAGCGCCAAAAATGCTCGGCAAAGTCGCACTCGGCGTCGTCCCATGGCTTTATGGGGCCCGCGTAGTGCACGATGCGCGGGTTCTCGCGCGCGGCCATATACTCGGCGCGAAGCTCGGGCGTGGTGCGCGAAATTATGTCGCGAATGCGAAAACCGCAGTTGTCAAACATTACGTTCCATGCCATGTCCACATGGAGCGTGCGACCTTGGCAGAAGTAGTTAAGAACGTCTTGGTCCAGCAGCTGCCACTCGTTGGATTGGGCGAACTTAAAAACCTCGTCCACGCTAATGGACTTGCGCCACTCGTCCAGGTTAAACAGGATGGTCCCTGCTTGGAAATACTCGTAGGGGTTCTTTATCTTTAGAACGTTGTCCATGTAGTTGCGCTTGTCGGGCTGGCCTAGATCGACGTCCACGCCGTTGTAGATGCCGGTGGTGTCTGGGTCTTTGCAGGCTGCAACAAGGTAGTTTTCTATGTTGGTGTCAAATAGCGGTGCCACGTCGCTCAGGCATACCATGTCGGCATCCAAATACAACACCTTATGGTGGTCGGGGAGAATTTGGGGAAGCAGCAGCCTAAAGTATGTCTCGCGTTTAAAGTGCGCCCAAACGCGCAGCTTGTCTTTATAGGGACGCATGGGCTCGCTAACGTCCAGTATGCGCAGGCTCACGTTGGGCCGCTCTACCAGCTGGCGCAGCTGCCTAATGTGCAGCTGGGTAAAGTCTTCGCAAAGTACAATGAACTCGTATGTACGCTGGGGGTTGCAGTGGTCCACAATTGACGCAAGCAGCGTGCCAAGGTAGGGCACGTAATAGTCGTTTGAGGCAAATACGACCGATACGGTTTTGCTGGACGGAGATTGCTCTGCCATAAACGCTCCTAAAGAAAAAAAGAATAACGCACATTCCAAAGCATTGTACAAGGAAAGTTGCTTTTTTGTGCAACGCAAAATGAAGAGCGGCAGAGCCTATCAAGGGGGAGTACCCCTCTTGATTGGCACCAATCAAGAGGGGTACTCCCCCTTGATAGGCTAAGGTATAGTTCTTAAAGCTATTTTGCGTAAGTTGGGTGCGGGACGTGCGGGTGATGCGCTAGCATACGAGTGTTATTACAAAAAAAGCCACTGCTCGGAGGTTTATATCATGGCTATAGACTACCGCCTTTGTAATGTGTTGCTTACCGACGGCGCTAGGTTCGAGGAGCATCCAGAGCTCTATGTACGTCAGAGCCCTGTGATTCGAGCAGATGCAGATGGCAGTGCATCCTTGCTTCCCGAACGCATGAGATACGACTTTGCAACCTACCTTAATGCCTTCTCTAATATTAAATGGCGCAAGTACGCCACCGTTAGCAACGTATGGCTTAGACTTGTTGTTCGCGGTGCGTTTGAGGTGGTATACACGGGCTATGACCTCATGTTGCAAAAGCCCCAGCGCACCGTATTCGAGCGCAAGACGTACGAGCTCGATGAATACGAGACTTTGGATTTTTGCTATCCCGCAGACAACACGACATTCTTGTCGTTTGAAATAATTACTGCAGGCGAGCTGTCGATTGCCCAGGCGTACTACTACACAAAAGTGGATGAGGCCGATCTGCGTCCCGTAGAGCTCGCCGTTTGCACCACCACGTTTTGCAAAGAAGAGTACGTGGTGCCCAACATCGAGCTGTTTAGGGACCGCATACTGGGGTGCGACGAGCCCATTGCCAAGCACTTTACGCTGCATGTGGTGGACAACGGACGCACGCTTAGCGTCGAGGAACTGCAGTCGGACCGCATAAAGGTGCATCCCAACCCCAACGTGGGTGGAGCCGGCGGCTTTTCGCGCGGGATGATAGAGGCGCTGGAGCAGGAGCCCAAGGCTACGCATGCCCTGCTTATGGACGATGACGTGCAAATTCACCCAGAGGCCATCAAGCGTACCTATAACCTTCTTACCCTTCTTCGCGACGAGTATTTGGGTCACTTTATAAGCGGTGCCATGCTTTGTCTCGAAGAGCCCAACATGTTCCACGAGGATGTGGGATACATGCACGAAGGCGGCGGATACTTTGCCACCAAGCTCCCAAACTTCGAGCAACGAACAATAGACGTTTCCAAGCTCGAGTCGTGCATGCTGCTTGAGACCTTTACGCCCAGGGTAAACAACAAGTACGCCGCATGGTGGTACTGCTGCATTCCCATAAGTACCATTGAGAAGAACGGCCTTGCGCTGCCCCTGTTTATTCGTGGCGACGATGCCGAGTACGGCAACCGTGCCGCCAAGGGCTTTATTACCATGAACGGCATTTGCATTTGGCATCTTTCAAACGCTGGCACGTTTCGCGCCGCGCTCGAGCGTTACTACCCTCTGCGCAACTCCCTTATTGCTCAGTCGGCGTCTGGAATATATGGCGACGTGAATCTTATTGACACGGTTCACCACTTCTTTGGAATTGACCTTAAGACGTTTAACTACGATGCGGCGGAGCTCTGCCTTAAGGGGTTTGAGGACTACCTCCGAGGGCCTGAGCATCTTAAGTACATAAAGACCGAAAAGAACAATCGCGAGCTTGCCGCACTCAACGAAGAGCTCCTCCCCATAGAACAGATTGAGGAAGAGCTTGGGTACTATGTTCCGTTTAACCATCAGGCCCTGCCTACGAGCATACAGGACCGTAATATATTTACCAAGGCATACGACTACGCTACCTTTAACGGTCAGCGCGGTCCAAAGCAGTTGGCTCCTGGCGGCGTTGCCGTAATTGCGTACGATGGCTGGTTCTACCCGGCAAACACGATTCGCGGCAAGGATACGCTGCTCGCCATTACGGCAGACGGAAAGATGGGCGTGCTTCGCAAAAAGGACCGCGTGCGGTTCGACCAGCTCGAAAAGCGCTATAAGGCGTTGAGAAAGATCTACAAGGAGCACAAGGACGAGATACGCGAGGCCTGGGCTGCTGCCCAGCCCGAACTCACCTCCATCGAGTTCTGGAAGCAGTATCTAAAGGAACAGGCAGAATAGGCAGGGGTAACACGTGTTCCTAAACGACTTGTATCATGCGCTAGACCCGGTGGCGTTTTCTATAGGTCCGTTTGCCGTTAGGTGGTACGGGCTTGGCTATTTGGCTGGCTTTGTGCTGGGCGGCATACTTTTGTATCGCATTGCAAAGCGCTGGAAGCTCGACCTGTCGTCCGACGACGTGCTCAGCATCATGACAGGCATCTGTCTGGGCATTATTTTGGGAGGACGCCTTGGATACGTGCTGTTCTATGGCGCTGGCTATTATCTGAGCCACCCCTTGTCCATCTTTGCGCTCAACGAAGGCGGCATGAGCTTTCATGGCGGGTTGGTTGGCGCCATTGTGGGCGGCTCGATTGTGTGCAAAAGGAGCCGCATTTCCATTCCGACCATTTGCGACATTGGGGTGTGCGTGGCGCCGGTGGGCATCTTTTTGGTGCGCTGTGCAAACTTTATTAACGGCGAGCTATGGGGCAAGGAAACAGACCTACCCTGGGGCGTAATGTTTGAGACGGGCGGCAACGTGTACCGGCATCCCTCGCAGCTCTACGAGGCGGTTTTGGAAGGTCTCGTAATGTTTGTGCTGCTGTGGATCCTGTGGCGAAAGCTGCCCCCTCGTCCGCAGGGTACGTTTATGGGCATCTTTTTGCTGTGGTACGGCGTGTGTCGCATTCTTATTGAGTTCGTGCGCGTGCCCGACGAGCAGCTTGGCTATCTGTTTGGCGGATTCGTTACCATGGGGCAGCTGCTCTCGCTGCCGCTGATAATAGCTGGCATTGCCCTGCTCGTGTGGGCGCACAAGTACCAGCGCCCACAGGTGGGGCATGTAGAGTAAGGTGAGTTAGGGCGGACCGTCCGAGGGGGGTGCCGCTTGGGGATACTCCCCCATCGGGTACATCGCGAGTAACCCATTTCATCATGAGAGGACTATCCGCGATGTACCCGTAGGGGAGTATCCCCAAGCGGCACCCCGCTCCGGGTTCCCGGACCCTATCGCTTGGCAAGCTCCTCGAAGATGGCAATGCCGGCAGAGGTGCCAATGCGGTCCACGCCGGCGTCCACAAACGCAAGGAACTGCTCGGGAGTGCGAATGCCGCCCGCGGCCTTAATCTTTACCTCGGGGTCGGTGTGTTCGCGCATAAGGCGCACGTCCTCCAGCGTGGCGCCTCCCGTGCCAAAGCCGGTGGAGGTCTTTATAAAGTCGGGCTTTACGTCGCTGGCAATGGTGCACAGTGCGATCTTCTCGTCGTCGGTAAGGTAGCAGTTTTCGAAGATTACCTTGCAGACGGTGGGATCGCTGGCGCCAAGGGTTCCGCCGCCGCGGCCCTCGCGGCAGAGGGCTACGATGCATTCCATTTCTTCGCGCACGTAGTCCCAGTTGCCGTTTTTTACCTCGGTTAGGTTTACCACATAGTCGATCTCGTCTGCGCCGCACTCAATGGCGTCGTGAGTCTCTTGGATCTTGGAGTAGATGCTCGTTTGGCCCAAGGGGAACGAGATTGCTGCGTCCACGTGCACGTTGCTGTCTTTAAGGAGTTCGCAGCAGAGCCTGGACTGCACCTGGTTTATGGCAACGGAGGCAAAGCCCCAGGCCATGGCTTCGTTGCAGAGTACCTGTATGTCCAAATTGCTTGCGTCTGCATGCAGATTGGTGTGGTCCACGAGTTTTGCAAGTGCTTCTATGTCGTACGACACGCTCTACCATCTCCTCAATACGTGGTTTGCCCGCTTATGGGCGGTTACGCCATCTTACCCTATGAGCTCCACTACTTGCTCGAACTCTACGGTGGACGCCTCTATGGCCTCGCGCGGGCCAAACACCACTACGGTGTTGCCTTGCTTTATGTAAGAAAGAGGTTGCGCAAGCGCCTGAATGTCCTGGGCAGTGGCGGATAGCTCGTCCTTTCGAACCTGCTCGCGCCAGCCTTCGGGCCTGCACGACAAGAGCATGCTGTCTTGTCTGCGCGCAAGCGCACGCGGCTTTTGGGGCGTGTCGTGGGTTGCCACGGTGGAAACCACGTAGCCTACCATTTCCTCCTTGGTGGGCGTCCACGATGCGAGCCAGTCGGCCGTGGCCTGGTAGCGTGCCAGTGTGGCATCGATGCCGGGGTCGCGATACGACCAGAATTGCACAAGTCCCTGCAGGGTGCGACGGAAGCCCGTTCCGTAGGCGCCGCCCTTTACGCGCACCTCGTTCCACAGGTAGTCGTATGAGAGCACGCGCTGAGCAACGCACCATGTGCCAAACGCCGCTTGGTCTTTTGGCGACGCACCCATGCCTTGGCCCACGTAGCTTACGCTGGAGGGAATTACAAAGGCCTCGTTGCGCCTTGTGAGCTCGGGTATAACAAGGGCGTGCTTGTTCGTGTTGGCGGCCTTTAGGCCCAGGCAGCCACCTTCGGCCCAAAAACGCTTGCGCTCCTCTGGTGCGCCAATAAAGCTCACGAGCACGTTGCTTGCGGTAAACACGCGGCTGCTTAGCTCGGCGAGCCGTGCAGAAAGGTCCTGCTTGCGCTGGTCCCAGCTGGCAAGAAGTTCTTTGAGGAACAGGTAGTAGTCAATGCCGCCCTGGGCTCCCGCCACCTTGGCGGTCTTGGAGTACTGGGTGGTAAGGCGCGACATAGCGGCGGCATGGCCCGCATTAACGAAGCGCTGCTCGAGCGCGATGCGGCGCTGCTGCAGGATGGCGTATATGCGGTCGGTGTCGTCAAAGAGCGTCTTTGCCCAGACCTCCTGGGGAAGGATGGCCAGCTGCTCGACGTTTTCTGCAAGTGCGCTGGCACCAACCACAAAGTAGGGCCGCACATCCTCTGGGTTGTTGTGCACTGAATGGGTTTCGGTAAAGAAGTCCAGGGTTCCCAAGTTGAGCTCCACAAGCGTGTCGAGTTCGGAAGCGCTGTGCTCGCTTGTGGCAAGCTTGCCCAAAAGGTCGCTTAGGACGCCGGTGTACGCTAGGTCTTCGTAGGTTAGGTGGCGCAGGTCAAAGTAGTGGTACACGTAGTCTATGTGGCGCGTGTCCAGCTCGTGGGCTATGCAGGGCAGCGGTGCCTCCACGGTAAGCGTGGCGGGTTCGGGCTTGTTTTCTCCAATGTCGGAAAGCTCCAGCCGGGGCAGCTTTGCCAGATCTTCCGGGGCATCCGGCGCCTCCTGCTCGACGCGCAAGGCTTCTACCTCGGCGTTAATGCGGGCAATATCGTTGTCGTTTAGTGTGGCGCGTTTTGCAAGGAGCTCCTCTTCCTCCCACGCGTTGGCTGCGTCGTCGGTTGGAACCAGCTCGACCTCGGCGCAGTGGGTGCTGTTGCACACCAGCTCTGCCAGCAGTCGCTCAAAGTAGCCGTTGTCCAAGCCCTCCTTCATGTGGCCCAGGGCCTCCTCGTAGCGCAGGTAGTCAACGGGACGCTGGTCGTCGTAAAGCCAGCTGGACATAACCTGTATGGAAAGGGCAATACCGGTGGGATAAGAGCCAAAGTCCTGCTCGCGAAGGTTGAACTCTGCCTGAGCGAGGGAAGCGCGCAGCTGGTCGCGGCCAATGCCCTCCTTTGCAAGCCTGGCGCATTCTTTTTCTACAAGAGCGCGGAACTCCTGTGCCGCGCCCTCCTTTGCGCCTTTGAGCTGGAGCACTACGCGTGGCTGGATTTCGCCGTCTACGAGCATGGCGTTAAAGTCGTCCGCAAGCCCCGCGTCCAGTACCGCGCGCTTAAGGGGCGCCTCGTTGGATCCCGCCAGAGCGTCGAGAAGGACGTCGCAGGCAAGAACTCGCTCGCGGTCTGCAAAGGTGCCCACCACATACGCCAAGGCGACCGCCGCGTTCTCGGGCGCGGTGGACATGAGCACCTTGCTGGGCTCGGCGCGCAGCGGCTCCTGAAGCCCAAGCGAGTTGGGCGCGCCTGCACGGCGAGGCTCCACGGAGCTCAGGCGCTCGTCTATAAACGCGAGCTCGCGGGCAATGTCCATGTTGCCATACAGGATTATGTAGCTGTTGGAAAGGTCGTAGTGGCGACGGTGGTTGTCCAAAAACTCCTCGTAGGTGAGGGTGGGAATGGCGCGCGGGTCGCCACCGGACTCAAAGCGATAGGCGGTGGAGGGAAAGAGCGCGCGGTCTATGCCCAAAAACAGCACGTCGTCTGGATCGGACGTGGCGCCCTTCATCTCGTTAAACACAACGCCGTTGTATACGAGCTTGTTGTCCTCGGTCGTCTCGTAGTGCCAGCCTTCCTGCTCAAAGATGCGCGGGCGGCTGTAGATGGCGGGGTGGAGCACCGCGTCCAGGTACACGTCCATAAGGTTTTCCAGGTCGGTCGTGTTGGTGGACGCCACGGGATACATGGTCTTGTCTGCAAAGGTCATAGCGTTAAGGAAGGTTTGCATGGACGTTTTGAGCAGGTTTACAAACGGCTCCTTTACCGGAAAACGCTCGCTTCCGCAGAGCACCGAGTGCTCAAGGATGTGAAACACGCCCTTGTCGTTTGCGGGCGGCGTCTTAAACGAGATGGCAAACGACTTGTTTTCGTCGTCGCACGCAAGCCACAGCGCGCGTGCGCCGCTCTGCTTGTGGCGCATTACGTACGCCGTGCCCGAAAGCTCGTCCAGCGGAATGCTTTCCAAAACGTCGAAGCCGTGTACCAACGTGCCTATTTCGAGCGTGTCCATGCAATTCCTCCTGCTTGGCTATTTGCTTGTATCTTGTATCTATGGATATGTAGTGCCTATATTCCGTCCATCTCGTTGGCAACGCTGGAATACCACTCCTCGTAGTTGGGAGGACAATAGCGTTGGGCGCCGTCCAGCGTAAGGGTGCCGTCGTACCCCTTGGCAAGTCCCTCTACCTGGTCGTATATGGCGGACTCCCAGTCCGAATAGCTGCTGTTGCCCCAGCCCCAGGCGTTGTGGTCCTTAAAGCATACGCTGCCCTTGCCACTCTCGATGGTGGAGATTGCGGGCGAAAGGCGCGGGTCCACGCCGTAGGTGGCTGCCGCCTGGGCAAACGTTTCGCCGTACCCCTCAAGTGGCGAGCCGGCCAAATATGCGTTAATGCGTGCGGCCCAGTCGGAGGTCTCGCTGGAGGTAATGTTGCTTAGCAGGGGGTCGGTGCTCACGTCCGCGGATGCGGGAACCTGCAGCACGGCTTCGTTGCCCGAGCTAGTGGCAAAGGTAACTGGCGAGTCCGAGGTGGACTGGAGGGCCTCCTGTGCAACCTTTATGGCTTGGGCCCTGTTGCCTTGCTCGGATGCAGCAACCGCAATGGCGTGCGCCTGCAGCTCCGTCCGAGCGTTGCGGGCCTGCTTGAGCGCCTCCAGGGCTTCGTCCTTCTTTTGTACGGCCGCGTCGCGCTGGGATACGAGCAGCGCCTTGGTTTTGGCCAGATCGTCCACCATGTTGTTGAGCTCGATCACTTCCCGGGTGTTGTGCTCGTGGACGGTGTCCAGGTAGTGCAGCGACGACAAAAACTCGTCGAAGCTTTCCGACGATAGGATAAGTTCGAGCAGGTTGCTTGAAGACTGCTGGAACTTGTACATGGTCTTTACGGATGCCGCCGCTCGTGCGCGTTGCTCGGGTAGCTGCTGTTCGAGCTCGCTTGCATGCTCTTCGTTTTGAGCAATCTGCTCCTCAAGCGTGTTTACGGCCTCTTCTGCCTCGCGATAGGTGGTAGTCGTCTCGGAAATCTTTGACACAAGAGCGTCCGCCTCCGACTCGAGCTGCTGGATGCTCGAGGGTGCTTCCTGGGCGCGGGTTGCTGGTGGTACGGGGGCGCCCAATAGGGCGAGTGTGCATGCGGCTGCCGTCGCCGCACAGATGAGCTTTTTGCGTTTCATGCTGCGTCTTTCTGGTTGAGCTCGTCATACGGTTGGCTCATATACTAGCAGCGTGTGGGTGTCAAACATGAAAAATCACAAATAGGGAACAGACCTGGGCACAGCGGCGGACCGTCCCCATTGCCTGAGGAGTGGGGTGCCGCTTGGGGATACTCCCCATCGGGTACATCGCGAGCAGGGCTTTCGTTGGAGTCCGGCCCATCCGCGATGTACCCGTAGGGGAGTATCCCCAATGTGCACAGCGCAAACTTAATGGCGGTGGGAGCATCCCCAAGCGGCACCCAGTAACTGGATCTGGCGCAGCTAGCCGCTAGATGGAGTTCATCTCGGCAAGAACGCTGGAGTACCACTCCTGGTAAGTGGGCGGGCAGTAACGCATTGCACCCTCGAGGGTAAGCGTTCCGCCGTAGCCCGAGGCGAGGCCAGCCACGTGGTCGTTAATGGCCTCCTCCCAAGAGCCCCAACTCGAGCTGCCCCAGCCCCAGGCGTTGTGGGGACGGAAGCAGATGGCGCCCTTGCCACTCTCTATGCAGGAGATGGCAGGGGAGAAGCGCGGGTCTACGCCGTAGGTTGCGGCGGCCTTGGCAAAGGTGGCTCCATAGCCCGCAAGCGGCGACCCTGCCAGATAGGCGTCGATTCGAGCTGCCCAGTCTCCCGTTTCCTGGTCGGTCGTGTTGCTTGCAAGCGGCTCGGTGCTAACGCTGGTCATATCCTCCTGGGGCACCTCTACAACGGCGGTGTATCCCGAGGACGTGGTAAACGTTGCCTCATCCTTGGCCTCAGGCTCGCTTGGCGCGGGCTGCTCTTCTTCCTTGTTGGCCTGCTCCTGCTCCTGTTGCTGCTTCTTTTGGGCTTCCTCCTGCTCGCGCTTTTGGCGGGCCTCCTCAATTGCCTTCTGGGCGGCGGCAACGGCTTCTGCTCGCTGGCGTGCCTCGGCCGCGGCAATGGCGTCGGCACGCTGCTGCAGCTCGCGCTTTGCCGCGCGTGCCTGTTCCAAGGCGGCAAGCGCCTCGTCCTGCTTTTGCGCGGCTACCTCGTGCTGCGTTTCGAGCTCGCTCCTTGCTTGCGAAAGCTCGTTGTTAAGACGATTAAAGCGGTCGATCTCGTCGGTATTGCGCTGATGGATGGTATCTATGTAGCGCACGGTGGTAATAAACTCGTTAAAGCTCTCGGACGAAAGTATGAGCTCAAGCAGCCCCGGCGTGGACTGCTGGAACATGTAGAGCGTCTTAATGGACGCAGCGGCCTTTTGGCGCTGCTCGGGAAGCTGCTCTTCGATCTCGGCGGTGCGGCCTTCGTTTTCTGCAATCATTTCCTCGATGGTGGAAACCTCAGCGGCAGCGTTCTGGTACGAAGTCGTAGCCTGCTCGATTTTTTCGGACATCTGATCGGACTGCTTGCGTAGGCTTTCGAGCTCCGACGCGTTATCTGCTCGTGCGGTAAGGGGGCAAAGTGCTCCACACAGCGCTAGCGTAAGCGCCCACACAACTGCCGCGCGCGTTTTGGGTGTCTTGTTAGGCAGCAAGGCTCATCTCCTCGTTTAGGCAGCAATTACAAATACATGGTCCATAATCTTAGAGCAAAATAGACCATGCCACGGGATATCCATGACTAACAAAACGAGCTTAAAAGGTTAAAAATGCCAATGAGCTGGGGTTTTCTACTTGACCACCAGTGTGTCGCATCCTGGAATGCGCGAAAGGAACGTGGACGTGGATCCCATAAGCGCATAGCGGAAGTTGGAAAGACCCAGTGCGCCACAAATAATGAGGTCGGGCTTTACGACGTCTATTATCTCGTTGCGCAGCGTCTCGCGAACGCGGCCGATCTTTACGATGAGCTCGACCTTGCGGATTTGCGGCTCCTGCTCGGCCTCGGAAATCTGAGGTGCAATGCCCTCGCGGAAGCTCTTTTCCAGCGTGCCCAAAAGCTCCAGCGGGTACGAACCGGCGGTCTCGAGCGATGTGGCGTCAACCACGTGCCCTATGTAGAGCTCCGCATTGTTGTTTGCGGCAATAATAATGGCACGCTGGATAACAAGCTCTTGCT
This sequence comes from uncultured Coriobacteriaceae bacterium, assembly GCA_902793465.1. Taxonomy (GTDB): domain Bacteria; phylum Actinomycetota; class Coriobacteriia; order Coriobacteriales; family Atopobiaceae; genus RUG440. Next base: position 59,471 of record CADBDT010000010.1, read on the forward strand.
GGGGGGTGCCATCTACGGCAACGAGTATGCGGTCGTAGCCCAAGGATTGATAATTAGGTGCGGGAACGTTCATGCGTACCTCCTTAGATGCTCTGCGGTAGTATTGTAACCTCCAAGTGGATACTTCGTTGGGCAATACGCTCAGTGGCATGTGTGAAAGGTTGGGACGAGCGGTGGATCTTATAGAGTTGCTTAAGGCAGCCCTCTTTGGACTGGTTGAAGGAATTACGGAATGGCTGCCAATTTCGAGCACGGGACACATGCTGTTGCTCGATCAGTTTGTAAAGCTCAACGTGAGCAAGGACTTTTGGGACATGTTTTTGGTGGTCATCCAGCTGGGGGCCATCCTTGCTGTGTGCGTGCTGTTTTTTAGGCAACTCAATCCGTTTTCTTTCAAAAAGACCAAGGAAGAGAAGCGTGGTACCTGGCGCCTGTGGGGGCAGGTGATTGTTGCCTGCTTACCGGCGGCGGTAATCGGCATACCCCTGGACGACTGGATGGAGGAGCATCTTGGGAGCCCCTTTGTGGTTGCGGGCGCCCTTATCGTCTACGGTATTGCCTTTATTGTTATAGAAAACCTGCGCGAGTCCAACGGCCGTCGCAGTGCCGGCGCGCACTTTTCTAACGCAGGCTCCAAGGGAGGCCTTGCCCTTACCTCCGACGAGAACGCGCGCGTGCAGTCGGTGCAGGAGCTCGGATGGGGTACCGCACTGGGCATTGGGGCGTTCCAGATTCTATCCATAGTGCCGGGTACCTCGCGCTCGGGTTCCACGATTATAGGTGGCCTGCTTTTGGGTTGCTCGCGCGCCGTTGCAGCGGAGTTTACGTTCTACCTCGCAATCCCGGTTATGGTGGGAGCCAGCGGCCTGCGCTTGGTAAAGTACTTCCTTAAGGGCAACACCTTTACCTCAAGCGAGTTTGCCATCTTGGGAGTTGGGTGCGTTGTGGCATTTGTCGTTTCTATTCTGGCCATTCGCTTTTTGATGAACTTCGTAAAGAAGCACGACTTCAAACCCTTTGGCTGGTACCGCATTGTGCTGGGCATTGCCGTAATTGCTTACTTCCTGCTGGCTCGATAGGCGGAGGTGCTGTTGGGGGATACTCCCCTACGGGTACATCGCGGAAAGTCCCCTCATATGAGACGGGTTTCCCGCGATGTACCCGATGGGGAGTATCCCCCAACAGCACCCCCGCTTGTGCTACCAGTTTGTTGTATGTCGTCCCAAAGAGAGAGGGCCGTTACGATGCGCTTTTTGTTTGCATCCGACTCGTTTAAGGGCACCATATCGTCCGCTCGTGCGGCAGAGTTGCTGGACGCTGCGGCGCGGGAGGTTTTTCCCCATGCTGTGACGTGCGGCGTTGAGGTGGCCGACGGAGGCGAGGGAACGGTGGCTGCCGTCGTTGCTTCTGCGGGCGGGACGCTGCGTACGGTAAACGTGCAGGGTCCACGCGGTGGCGAGGTTGCGGCGTCGTATGGCGTGTTGGGGGATGGTCGTGCCATTGTGGAGATGGCTGCCGCGTCGGGGCTGCCGCTCCTTGCGGCAGACGAGCGAGATCCGCGCTATACCAGCACGTTTGGCACGGGCCAGCTTATCTTGGATGCGCTGGACGAGGGCGTGCGGGACATCTCACTTGCCATTGGCGGCTCGGCTACCAACGACGGCGGCATGGGCTGCATGCGTGCCTTGGGTGCGCGCTTCCTCGATGCGGACGGGGCGGAGCTTGAGGGCGTGGGCGGCGACCTGGCCCGGGCGTCGCGGATCGATCTTGCGGGAATGGACCCGCGTGTTGGCAAGACCTGCTTTCACGTAATGTGCGATGTTAACAATCCCTTGCTGGGAGAGCGGGGGGCGACCTATGTGTTTGGCCCCCAGAAGGGTGCCACGCCATCGATTGCCGACGAGCTTGAGCGTGGCATGCAAAGCTACGCCCGCGTGCTCGAGGCAACTTTTCCGGGCATCGATGTTGCGGCGCCTGGTATGGGGGCAGCTGGCGGCCTTGGTGTCGCAGCCAGCGCGTTCTTGCGGGCAGAGCTGCTGCCGGGCATCGAGCAGGTGCTCAACCTCGTGGGCTTTAACGAGCTGCTTGAGGGGTGCGACCTGTGTGTGACCGGGGAGGGCCACGCCGATGCCCAATCCGCACATGGCAAGGTGGTCAGTGGCGTTGCGGCTCGGTGCCGCGCGGCGGGAGTTCCCTGCGTGGCCCTGGTCGGAGGCATGGACGCGGATGCCATGGAGCTTACGGGCTGTGGTGTGAGTGCGCTTGTTCCCACGGTAATCGACGTCGGAACGCTTGACGAGGTGCTTGCGCATGCCGAGTGCAACTACACGCTTGCCGCAGAGCGACTTTTTGCGTTGCTGCGGTTGGGAATGGGCCTTATCTGAGTGGCGCTGCGTCCGAAAACGGGGGTGCCGCTTGGGGATACTCCCCATCGGGTACATCGCAAGAGGCCCGTTTCCCTACGAGAAGGCTTATCCGCGATGTACCCGTAGGGGAGCATCCCCAAGCGGCACCCCACACCAATCAAGAGGGAGTACCCCCCTTGAGAGGTGCCATTGTTGCTAATATTTGTCCACTCTTCGCGTTACAATTTGTCACCAAAACCAACTGTCGCGCATCTTGGAGGAAAGCATGATAGATATCTCCAGCCTTAACCCAGCCCAACGAGAGGCCGTCCTGTGTACGGAAGGGCCGCTGCTCGTGCTGGCTGGCGCCGGCTCGGGCAAAACGCGCGTGCTCACGCAGCGCATCGCCCATCTGGTGGGGGACTGCGGCGTTATGCCGTGGCAGGTGCTGGCCATCACCTTTACCAACAAGGCCGCGGCAGAAATGCGCGAACGCATTGCCCAGGTGGTCCCCAGCACGCGCGGAATGTGGGTGTGCACCTTCCACGCCATGTGCGTGCGCATGCTGCGTGACGATGCGGAAAGGCTTGGCTTTGGCTCGAACTTCTCCATATACGACGACGACGATTCCAAGCGCCTGGTGCGCCAGATTATGACGGATTTGGATATAAGCCAAAAGAGTTATCCGCTGCCCGCCATTCGTTCGCGCATATCGGCAGCAAAAAATGCCATGGTGGGGCCAGATCGCATGACGCGCGAGGCATCGGACCCGCTTGGCCGCGTGTCTGCGCGCGTGTACGGCGAGCTGCAGCGCCGTCTTGCCCGTGCCAACGCCATGGACTTTGACGACTTGCTGGTAAACGCGCACGAGCTCTTGCTAAAGAACGAGGATGTTCTGGACGCGTACCAGGAGCGGTTTAGGTACATAAGCGTGGACGAGTACCAGGACACCAACCACGTGCAGTACGCCATTACCAACCTGCTTGCCTCAAAGTACGGCAACCTTATGGTGGTGGGTGACGACGACCAGTCCATCTACAGCTGGCGAGGCGCAGACATCCAAAACATCCTTGCGTTCGAGAAGGACTATCCGCAGGCAAAGGTGGTAAAGCTCGAGCAGAACTATCGCTCCACAGGCCATATTCTGGCCGCGGCAAACGCCGTGGTGGCAAACAACTCGCGCCGCACGTCCAAGCACCTGTACACCCAGGCGGGCGACGGCGAGAAGATCCACGTGTTCCAGGCTTCCGACGAACGCGACGAAGGCCGCTGGATAGGCGCGCAAATAGAGAAGCTCCACGATGCCGGCACAAGCTACGACGACATGGCGGTGTTCTATCGAACCAACGCCCAGTCGCGTGTTTTGGAAGACATGTTTTTGCGGGCAGGCGTGCCTTACAAGCTGGTGGGTGGCACGCGCTTTTTTGACCGTGCGGAGATTCGCGATGTTATGGCCTACCTCAAGCTGGTTGTTAACCCAGACGACGACGTAAGCGCCCTCCGTATAGTAAATACTCCGCGTCGCGGCATTGGTGCGGCAAGCATCCAAAAGATAGAGGCCTATGCGGCTCAAAATGGGCTCTCGTTCTTTAGCGCGGCGCAGGCGTGCGTGGCAGAGGAGGGCGTTCTTGGCGCTCGTGCCCGCAACGCGCTGGCCGAATGGACCGGCACCATTGAGCATGCGCGCCACTTTTCTGGCGACCTAATGGAAGTGGTACAGGCCATCGTTGACCGCTCGGGGCTTATTGGTGCGCTGGAAGCCGAGCACAGCGTTGAGGCTGATGGCCGTATAGAGAACATCCGCGAGTTCTATGGCGTTGCGGCGGAGTTCGACGAGACTCACCTGGACCCCTCGGAGACGCTCGAGAGTCTGCGACAGCTACGAGAGGCCGGCACGGAAGGCGCGGACGAAGCCGTCTCCGCCACTGTCCCTGCGAACCCGCCCGTGGCTGCCAAACAGCTGCCCGCCTTTATGGAATGGCTTGCCTTGCGCAGCGACTTGGACACGTTGGCGGGGCAGACGCACGCAGTAACCATGATGACCATCCACTCCGCCAAGGGACTCGAGTTTCCCGTGGTATTTGTTGCTGGCATGGAAGATGGGATTTTCCCTCACGTTAGCGGGCGTAACGAGCCGGGGCATATGGAGGAGGAGCGCAGGTTGGCATACGTGGCCATTACGCGTGCGCAAAAGACGCTCTATCTTACGCATGCCGCAAATCGCCGCATGTACGGCTCTATGCAGGCGTATCCCTGCAGCAGGTTCTTGGAAGAGATTCCAGCCGAGCACGTAAGCGTAACGGGCGTGGGGTCGTCGGGCTTTAGCGGTGTGGGCTGGGAAAAGCGCGGCGACCGTCGCGGCACCTTTGGCTCTGGCCGTGGGTCGGACGTGTATGGCGGCCACGTGTTTGGCTCGCGCACGCGCTCTACGGGAGGCGCGCCAAAGGCGACTCGTGCAAGTGAGCCGGCTCGTCCGGCGGCGCCTCAGGTCTTTGCCAAGGGCGACCACGTTTCGCATAAGACGTTTGGGCCAGGTGTGGTACTTTCTGTAAGCGGTGACATAATTGAGGTGCAGTTTAGCCGCACAGGTCAGTGCAAAAAGCTCATGCGCGGGTTTGCGCCCATCGTTAAGATTGAAGGATAGATGTATTGCGGCGACCGTGCCGTGCGCGGCGTCTGCAGTGCGAGACGGTTGCACTGCGCGTGCATGCGACTTGCGATGGGGCAAGGTTAGGAGAGAGGTTACGTGGCAAAAAAGAAGCTATCGCCTACTGCCGGACAAGACATGGCGGCGTACATCCGTGCCCATCTGGGCGAGGTGATGAGCTACATTACCATCGACGAGATTTGCGGGACTACCAGCAGCAACCAGCAGTTTCTTATAGTGGGGTCGCTGGTTAAGGACGGCGTGCTGCGCGTGAGCCAGCGCAAGCTCATTAGGGGAAACGACGACGCCCCCATCTATCGTTCGTATCACATATGCAAAAAGCTTCCTCAGACGCTCAAGCACTCCGCCGCGTTTATGGAGGGCAACGCAAACATGGGCGTACTGGACGAGGCCGTGGCAGACCTCAATCCGGTGCTTACAGAAAACGGGTTCTTGTCCAAGCATCTCGACGCTGCCAAGGGCTGGCACGAGGAGCTGTTGCTGCTTGGAGCTTGGCTAAGCAAGAATGAGGGGCCTCTTGCGCCTGCCATTTTGGAGGAACGCTCGTTTGAGGTGTTTCACAACGAAAAGATTCTTGGCAACAAAGACGACCGCCGTGGCGGAAAGACGCTCATGGAGCTCGTAAACAACACGGGCGTTGCCGAGAGACTGTACCTGGACAACGACGTGCAACAGGAGCTTGTCTACTACGTGCCGCGTACCATGCGAAGGGTCATCTCTATATTGGTGGTGGAAAATCACGCGCCATTCGTGCGGGTAAAGACGGCCCTTAAGCGGGGAGTGCGCAGCTTTTTTGGGCGTCATATAGACGGTGTGATATACGGACGTGGGTTTGCCATTCTTTCGGGCGATGCCCTGCGCACCACCGAGGACCTGTTTGCCAACGGATGCGCCGTGCGGTACTGGTACTGGGGCGACATAGACCGGCCTGGCATCGAGGTGTACGAGCGACTGGCAGAGGAGCACGACATACGCCCGCTGGTGGAGGCCTACCAGGCCATGATCAGGCATGCAGGCAGCACGTTGCCCGCGTCTACCGGCGAGCGTCTGCCTACGCACATGGGTGTGGACATTGCGTCCGAGCTGGAACCTTCCGAGCTGGAGATGTTTATGCGTGTAGTGGCTGGTTGTTTGCGCATTCCGCAGGAGGCCGTGCCCGCCTCCACCTACGACGGTTCGGGCGGCACACGACGCCTAGCCATGACCCTTCGCCCGCGCCGCTCGTCCCCAAGGAGAGGTAAATAGCCTGGCGCGAAGCGCGCACCAATTTTGCCCGTAACGGAGTAGACCCTCGCAGGTCGGGAGGGGACCCAGAGTCTCTGTATGGCGACTCACGAAGTGAGCGAGCAAAGCGAGCGCGGAGCCGCCCGTACCAAACGCGAGCGTAGCGAGCACCATTTTTGCTCATAACGGAGTGGACCCTCGCAGGTCGGGAGGGGACCCAGAGTCTCTGTATGGCGACTCACGAAGTGAGCGAGCAAAGCGAGCGCGGAGCCCTATTTGCCAAACGCGTGCGAAGCGCGCACAAAATTTGCCCGTAACGGAGTAGACCCTCTCAGGTCGGGGTGGGTCCGGAGTCTCTGTACAGCGACTCACGAAGTGAGCGAGCGCAGCGAGCGCGGAGCTGTACAGAGACTCCGGACCCACCCCCGCGGCACCTGTGATGAACATATGTAGGTAGATACGCCCGGCCCCGTGGCTTTTTGACAACTGCAACTTGCCACGCTATTCTCTGCTATTGCTGATTCAAGGTAGCGGTGCTGCGCTGCCTTTGTTTATACACGAACACGATAGGTACGAAGGAGAAACGCTTTGCCTACCATTAACCAGCTGGTCCGTCAGGGCCGCAAGTCCGTTGCGTCTAAGTCCAAGAACGCAGCACTCCAGCACAATCCGCAAAAGCGTGGCGTATGCACCCGCGTGTTTACCACCACGCCCAAGAAGCCTAACTCCGCACTGCGCAAGGTTGCCCGTGTGCGCCTCGTAAACGGCATCGAAGTTACGGCCTACATCCCCGGCGAGGGCCACAACCTGCAGGAGCACTCCATCGTGCTCATTCGCGGCGGCCGTGTGCGCGACCTCCCCGGTGTCCGCTACAAGATTATTCGCGGCGCGTACGACTGCGCTGCAGTGCAGAACCGCAAGCGTGCTCGCTCCCGTTACGGCGCAAAGCGCCCCAAGGAGTAAGCAGGGTTCTCTGAGCATCCCGTATTAATTAAGAGTTAGAGGAGAAAAAGTATGCCGCGTCGTGCAGCAGCAGTCCGTCGCGAGGTTATGCCGGACGCAAAGTATAACAACCGTCAGGTGACGCAACTTATTAACAAGGTCCTTCTGGACGGCAAGAAGTCCGTTGCCGAGCGCATCGTGTACGATGCCTTCGACATCGTTGCCGAGCGCACTGGTGAGGATCCCCTTACCGTGTACAAGAAGGCACTGGACAACGTGCGCCCCAAGCTTGAGGTAAAGCCCAAGCGCGTGGGTGGCGCAACCTACCAGGTGCCCATGGAGGTCAACTCCCGTCGTGCCACCACGCTGGCCATCCGCTGGATGGTTAACTTCTCGCGTGCCCGCAAGGAGAAGACCATGGCCCTGCGTCTTGCAAACGAGATTATTGACGCCTCCAACAAGGTAGGCGCATCCGTAAAGCGCCGTGAGGACCTCTTTAAGATGGCCGAGGCCAACCGCGCCTTCTCGCACTACCGCTTCTAGGCCGGATTTAGGAGTTTATTTTTATGGCTAAAGCTAAGTACAAGCTCGAAAACTTGCGCAACATTGGCATTATGGCCCACATCGATGCGGGCAAGACGACCACCACTGAGCGCATTCTTTACTACACGGGCAAGACCCACAAGATTGGTGAGGTGCACGACGGCGCCGCCACCATGGACTGGATGGCTCAGGAGCAGGAGCGCGGCGTTACCATTACCTCCGCTGCTACCACGTGCTTCTGGGGCGACTACGTAATCCAGATTATTGACACCCCGGGTCACGTGGACTTTACCGCCGAGGTAGAGCGCTGCCTGCGCGTACTCGACGGTGCCGTGGCCGTGTTCGACGCGGTTGCCGGCGTGCAGCCCCAGTCCGAGACGGTGTGGCGTCAGGCCGGTACCTACGGCGTGCCCCGCATTGCCTTTATTAACAAGTACGACCGCGTTGGCGCGGACTTCTTCCACGCCATCGAGACCATGAAGGATCGTTTGGGCGCCAACGCCGTTGCAGCCCAGATTCCCATGGGTGCCGAGTCGCAGTTCTGGGGTCTCGTGGACCTCGTAACCATGGAGGCGTGGGACTTCAAAGAGGATGCCAAGGGCATGATTTACCCCGAGAAGCTCGACGCCATTCCCGACGAGTTTGCCGAGCTCGCGCAGGAGAAGCGCGACGAGCTGCTGGACGTTGCCTCCAACTTTGACGACGAGCTCATGGAGCTTGCCCTTATGGAGGAAGAGATTCCCGTACCCATGCTCAAGGCAGCCATCCGCAAGGGCGTGCTTGCCGGCGAGATGAACCCCGTGTTCGTGGGCTCCGCCTACAAGAACAAGGGCATCCAGGAGCTTTTGGACGCGGTTGTTGACTACCTGCCCAGCCCGCTGGACGTAAAGTCCATCGACGGCGTGGACCTTAAGGGCAACGACGCCGAGCGTCACGCCGACCCCAAGGAGCCCTTCTCGGCACTCGCATTCAAGATTATGACCGACCCCTACGTGGGCAAGCTCACCTACTTCCGCGTTTACTCCGGTCAGGCCGAGTCCGGCAGCTACGTGTACAACTCCGTTAAGGACAAGCGCGAGCGCCTGGGCCGCATTCTGGAGATGAACGCCAACGAGCGTATTGACCGCGACAACTGCTTTGCCGGCGACATCGTTGCCTGCGTGGGCCTTAAGAACACCACCACGGGCGACACGCTGTGCGACGAGCGCAACGCCATCATTCTTGAGTCCATCGACTTTGCCGATCCCGTTATCGACGTTGCAGTGGAGCCCAAGACCAAGGCCGAGCAGGAAAAGATGTCCGTTGGCCTGTCCAAGCTGGCCGAGGAAGATCCCACGTTCCAGGTACGCACCGACCACGAGACCGGCCAGACCATTATTGCCGGCATGGGCGAGCTTCACCTGGAGATCATCGTGGACCGTCTGCGCCGCGAGTTTAAGGTGGAGTGCAACGTGGGCAAGCCCCAGGTTGCCTACCGCGAGACCGCTGGCAAGGCTGTCCAGCACGTACAGGGCAAGTTTGTTCGTCAGTCCGGTGGTCGCGGCCAGTACGGCGACGCGGTTATCGACATGGAGCCCATGGAGCCCGGTTTTGGCTACGAGTTTGTGGACGCAACCGTGGGCGGCGTAGTGCCCAAGGAGTACATCCCCTCGGTAGACAAGGGCATCCAGGAGGCGCTCAACTCTGGTGTTATTGCCGGCTATCCCGTGCAGGACATCAAGGTAACGCTGGTGGACGGCTCCTACCACGAGGTCGACTCCTCCGAGGCGGCCTTCAAGGTTGCTGGTTCCATGGCCATCAAGAAGGCCCTCAACATGTCGGATCCCGTGCTTCTTGAGCCCGTTGAGGCCGTTGAGGTCGAGACGCCCGAGCAGTACATGGGCGACGTTATGGGCAACCTGTCCTCTCGCCGCGGCAAGATCGAGGGTATGGAGGACCGTTCCAACACCAAGGTCATCAAGGCCAAGGTGCCCCTGGGCGAGATGTTTGGTTACGCCACCGACCTGCGTTCGCAAACGCAGGGTCGCGCGAGCTACACCATGCAGTTCGACTCTTACGAGCCGGTGCCCAAGGCCGTTCGCGAAGAGATTGTTGCCAAGCACGGCGGCAACGCATAAGTAGTATCCGTAGCCTAGGCGGGGCACAGATTCCCGCCCCGCACATATGGAGGTAACAGTGGCAAGTCAAAAGATCAGGATCCGCCTCAAGGGCTACGATCACGAGGTTGTGGACCAGTCGGCAAAGCTCATCGTAGACACGGCGCAAAAGACGGGCGCGCGCGTAAGCGGCCCCATTCCCCTGCCCACCGAGCGTAACCTTTACACGGTTATCCGTTCGCCCCACAAGGACAAGGACTCGCGCGAGCAGTTTGAGATGCGCACGCACAAGCGCCTTATCGACATTCTCGAGCCCACCGGCTCCACCGTCGACAGCCTTATGCGTCTGGACCTTCCCGCTGGCGTAGACATCGAGATCAAGCTCTAAGGGCAAATCCAAAGCACTGAATGTGGGGCGCCCCCCAGTCTCCAAAACGGAGGCTGGGGGGCGCCCCACAATGCTTATGTAGAGCTGTCAGAACTTCAAGCGTGCAGTACGTCTTAGCGGCGGGCAAATGTGTACATTCTTTGTCTATGAATTCACAAAACGCCTGTTGGTAGCCGTTTAGGTCCAAAAGAATGTACAGGTGGTATTTTATGACCTGTACATTCTTTTCGACACAACGGAAGGCTAACTGGGGGTTTTCTTTTTTCCCGAGAAAGAATGTACACATTTTGTAATGCGAGCGCACGCCTTGTATCTATACACTTGCCAAACGAGTACGTGTACAGCATTGCGATGGGTTTCCCAACAGCTAGCCAGTAGGTGTTTTTTCCTTCGTAACAAAACGATTACAAAGGTGTGTTAAGGTGAAAGTACTTTGCTATGAGGAAGGTCCCAAAATGGAAGCCGAGAACTTGGAAAACCGCCAGGAAATAGCCGCACGCATTCGTTCGTTGCGCGAGGACTACGAAATCTCCGTGGAGGAGATGGCTGAGGCGACGGGTCGTACGCCCAAGGAGTACGTGGCCCGCGAGAGCGGCTTTGTGTACAAGTGCGCAAAGAAGTTTGGCGTGGACGTTGTTGAGCTGCTTACGGGCGAAAGTCCCCGTTTGCGGCGCTACGAGATTGTGCGCAACGGCGAGGGTCTCGTGTTGGAGCGCCATACCGACTTTCACTACCTGCACAAGGCACCCCACTTTAAAAACCGCATGGGCGAGACCTTCCTCGTGGACGTGCCTTACCAGCCGCAGAGCCAGCACGAACCCATTCACCTGTCGTATCACGAGGGACAAGAGATGGACTTCGTGCTTAAGGGACACCTGCGCTTTCGCTTTGAGGGCGACCGCTTTGAGGAGGTCGGACCTGGCGACACGGTTTACTACGACTCTGGTCGCGGTCACGGCATGATTGCCATCGGCGGCGAAGACGCGCAAATACTTGCGGTCGTTTTTGACCCGGATCGTCGAGAGATTATTTAGGCATCGTCCCCTTCTTGTGGGCGGTGCCGTTAAAACCAATATCTCAGTGCCCATCTTAAGATGCCGGCTGCTGCTTGTGCAGGCTTTGCTTGCCGCAGATTCGACGTGTACGGTCTTTATGCAAAGAGGAAACATACAATGCGATATCTAAGTGAGAACTACCTGTCCGAAAGTCGTGACCGCAACGGCGAGGTGGCGCACCTCTCGCTGCACTACCCGCACACCTTTAACTGGGCCTACGACGTGGTGGACGACATTGCGCTCGCAGAGCCAGACCGCCCGGCAATGGTGTGGTGCAACCCCGAGGGCGAGGAGCACCGCTTTAGCTTTGGCGACATAAAGTACTGGTCCGACAAATGCGCCAACTTCTTGGTAGCTCAGGGCGTTCGAAAGGGAGACGCGGTGCTGGTAATCCTGCGCCGTCACTACCAGTTTTGGATAACCGCGGTCGCACTGCACAAGATTGGAGCCCTGCTGGTGCCGGCCACATTTATGCTGCGCGAGCACGACCTGCAGTATCGCTTGGAATCCGCAGGAATCAAGGCCGTTATCTGCACCGACGCCGGCACGATTGCCGACGTGTGCGACGCGGTGGCGCCAAACTGCCCCGACCTGCAGATAAAGATCCTGGTCGCGGCCGGCGGCGCTGGCCTGGCGGTGGACCAGCCGGACTTCGATCCCACGCCTCATCGTGCGCTGAGCGGCCCCGACCACATTTGCGAGCTTGCATGCGAGCGCGAGGGCTGGGTGGACTACAACACGGGCGTGCGTGCGGCAAGCGACTTCTGGGGCCGCGTGGCCACCACCGTGGACGAGCCCATGATCATGTACTTTTCCAGCGGCACGTCGGGCAATCCCAAGATGGTCCTGCACGACTACACCTACGCGCTGGCGCACACGATTACCGCCAAGCTGTGGCACAACACGGTGGGCGACGGCGGTCTGCACTTTACCATTGCGGACACCGGCTGGGGCAAGGCCGTGTGGGGTAAGTTCTACGGCGCGTGGACCATGGAGTCGTGCGTGTTTACCTACGACTTCGACCGCTTCCATGCGCACGAGATTCTCTCGCACATAGACGACTACGGCATTACCACGCTGTGCTGTCCGCCCACCATGTACCGACTGCTCATGCGCCACATGCAGCACGAAGAGAAGACCCAGTACAAGCTTGCGTCGTTGGTGTACTGCACCACGGCGGGCGAGGCGCTAAACCCCGACCTGTACGACTTCTGGAAGGAGCAGACGGGACTTACCATCTACGAGGGATTTGGGCAAACGGAAACGCCACTTACCGTGGCAAACCTCAACGGTTCGCGTCCCAAGCCTGGCTCCATGGGCAAAATTGTGCCGCTGTACGACATTCGCATCCTGCGCCCCGACCACAGCGAGTGCGAGGACGGCGAGACGGGCGAGATCTGCATTGCCTACGATCCCGAGCACAAGCCCGAGGGCATTATGGTGGAGTACTACCGCGATCCCGAGAAGACGGCGGAGGCTATTTACGACGGCTGGTACCACACGGGCGACACCGCCTGGCGCGACGAGGACGACTACCTGTGGTATGTGGGTCGCAACGACGACGTTATTAAGAGCTCGGGATACCGCATTGGGCCGTTTGAGATCGAAAGCGTGCTGCTGGAGCATCCCGCCGTGCGCGAGTGCGCCGTTACCGGCGTGCCCGACCCCGTGCGCGGCAAGGCGGTAAAGGCCACCATCGTTCTGCACTCCGCATACGAGGGCACGCCCGAGCTTACCAAGGAGCTGCAGACCTACGTTAAGCGCGAGACAGCGCCCTACAAGTACCCGCGCATCATCGACTACGTGGACGAGCTGCCCAAGACCGTTAACGGAAAGATCCGTCGCGTTGCCATTCGCAAGGCCGACGAAGAGATGGCCGCCAACGTGCACGACAAGCGCGACGGGCTTATCTAGCACCTCTCAAGGGGGAGTACCCCTCTTGATTGGTACCAATCAAGAGGGGTACTCCCCCTTGAGAGGTCAGGCAACGCGCACGGTATAGTAGCCAAGCCCTGTGGCACGAGCAATTTGTCGCAGCGTGAGTCCTGTTTGCTTGAGTTTACGTATCGCATCATTCCTGTCGCTTATTGGCAGGGACCCAATACTTCGAAGCTCATTTGCGCCAAGCGTTAGTCGTGCGACTCGAAGCGCCTCTTCGTCGTTGATGTGCCCAATAAGCTTGCTGCCCGGAAACGCCTGAGCGCAGGCGGGCATTTGGTTGCTAAAGCGAACAAAAGAATCGGTGTTACCGCACATAGCCAATATCTTGCTGGTGTCTGTAATGCCGTTACGTCCCATGTAGTCCTTAGCGCTGCTCCACTCGTAGAAGAAGGGCGAGCAAATGCCCGCGACCGTAGGATTTGCATGAACATAGCGCACCGCGCACAAGAGGTACGCATCCGTGTTGATTGACTCGCTCCAAAATGGTTTCCTAAAGATCCCGCCATTTCGTTCGGTCTTGTTTGCAAAATACATGCCATAGCGTTCGTCTACATACTTCATGAGCGTGGCCAACGAATCAAAGTTATCCTCGATCACAAGGTGAACGTGGTTGCTCATAAGACAATATGCGTGCAGCGTACAGCATGTTTCAGTTGTGGCGGTATCGAGAAGCTTGATGTAGTACCGCCTGTCCACATCGCTTTCGAAGATCATTTGGTCGGCAATGGCTTTGGCTACTACATGGTAGTAGCCCGACTCGCTCTTTTTTCGTGCACTGTGTGGCATTGCTCCTCCTTTGCTTCGAGTGATACGGGCGATTACCTCTCAAGGGGGAGTACCCCTCTTGATTGGTACCTCTCAAGAGGGGTACTCCCCCTTGAGAGGTTGCTGCTGGAGTCCATGGTGCGCAGGTATTCGTCGATGAGGGGCATTTCGAACTCAACCAGCCCCATGCGCACTTCTCGAATTACTCCGTACTCAATTAGGCGTCGGCGCAGGTTGGAGGCATTGGTCATGCTCACTCCCATGCGATGGGCAATGCTGCTGGTGGAGCTTGGCCCCGTGTCCTTAAGCATGGCGCAAAGGTATTCGACCTCACGCGGCCTAAGCTCGCGTAGGGTAGGAACAAATATCGATCGCTCCATCTCCTGTTTTGCCTGGTCAATGGCCTGCTGCACATCTGCTGTTTGCAAGGGGCTCGTGGCCGAGCCTTGCCTCCAGAGATAATACCCAATGAGCTGGATGGCAAACGCAAAGCCCCCGCTTGCGCTGGCCGCGAGCGCAAGGGCATCTGACTCTATTTCGCGACCGTTCTGCTCTATTGTTTCCAACAAAGCCTGCTCCACATCGAAGAGGGGAATGCGATCGAGCGGGCGTTGGAAGGCGCGGCGAATAAAGGATATGCCCTCGTCCGATAGAAGGGTTGAGACCTGGCTAGGCAGACCGGCAAGAAGCAAGGCGACATCCAGGTCTTTGCGCATAAAATATTGATACAAGTCGACAAAGTCGCAGAACTCTTTGCACGTTGCGTCAACTTCATCCACCGTAAACAGAATGCACGCGTCGTGCTCGCACAAATACTCGACGGTTTCCTCTATGCATGCAATCTCGTCCTTGGGATGCGCGTCTCTCATCCTACGCGTAAAGCCAGCCGGGCCCATCTGTACGCCTACGACATCTGATAATGGAGGTGGCGTAAGCAGGTGCTCCGAGTTCTTTTGAAGCCGCCTTGCAATTGTCGAGAGCATTCCCGCGCGTGCCGAAGAGTCTACGCATACCCATCCGAGGTCTGCCGCCTCGCGCGTTATGGCGGTAAGGAGGACCGTTTTTCCCGAACCCCTTGGCCCCACAAAGATCGTTGATCGGTTGGGGTCGCCAGGGCTGTTTGCCAAGCCACCAAACACGTCGTCAATGTAATCGGTGCGCCCGGCAAGAGCAAAGGGAACGTGTCCGAACGTTGGGGTAAAGGGGTTTGCAGATTGCTTGAACAACTCGTCCTCCAATCCTTGGAATACAGATTCTATCAGATTCACAAAGTTTCATATAGATTCACAAAGGCTCATATCAATCAAGGGGAGAGCACCTCTCAAGGGGGAGTACCCCTCTTGATTGGCGCCAATCAAGAGGGGTACTCCCCCTTGAGGAGAGGCCAGGCATTGAGATTGGACAAAGGGTGTCGAGTGTCAACATGTTGACGCAAGGCGGATGTCATGCGTTGCTGTGGGGCTTGCGACCCTATAGCATGGATGTTGACAAGAGCCAAAGAGAAGGGAAGCATAATGAGCAAAGCATTAGTGGCGTACTTTAGCGCGAGTGGCACCACCGCGCGTGTGGCAAAGGAACTGGCGGCAGCAACGGGTGCCGACCTGTTCCAGATTGAGCCGGCCAAGCCATATACGTCGGCGGACCTTAACTGGAACAACAGGTCGAGCCGTTCCTCCAAGGAGATGGGAGACGAAAGTGCCCGCCCCGCCATCGCAAATGCGGTGCAAAACATGGCCAGCTACGACGTTGTGTACGTGGGCTTTCCCGTGTGGTGGTACGTGGAGCCGCGCATTATAGACACGTTCCTCGAGTCGTACGACTTTGCGGGCAAGACCATTGTTCCCTTTGCAACGAGCGGTGGCAGCGGCATTGGCAAGGCTTCGCAGCACATGCAGGGTATTGTGCCGACCGCCAGCGTAAAAGCGGGTGGCCTTCTTAACGGCAGTCCCTCCAAGGACAAGCTCGCAGGCTGGGCTCAGGAGGCGCTTCGATGAAAATCCTCGTTTTGCAGGGAAGCCCGAACGCGAATGGTTCCACAGCACGGCTTGTGGCGGAATTTAGCCGCGGAGCCAAGGAGGCCGGCCACACCGCAGACATTGTCGATGTGGCGGCGCTCAACATTTCGCCTTGTACGGGTTGCATTGCCTGCGGATACGGCGGCCCGTGCGCGCAATCCGACGACTTCGACGAGCTCCGCGAGCAGATTTTGTCCTCCAACATGCTCGTGTTTGCCACGCCGCTGTACTACTACGGGATGACCGCCCAGCTAAAGACCGTAATCGACCGCTTTTGCGCGGCCAACCCCGACATTACGGGCAAGCACTTTAAGTCGGCTTTGCTCACGGTAGCCTGGAACGCCGACAGCTGGACCTTTGACGCTCTGGAGGCGCACTACAACACCCTCGTGCGCTACCTGAGCATGCAGGACTGCGGTCGCGTGCTTGGCAGGGGCTGCGGAACCCCAGCCACAACCGCGCGCTCGCCCTACATGCGCGAGGCGTACGAGCTCGGACGCTCTCTGCGATAATGCCTCACCTCTCAAGGGGGAGTACCCCTCTTGATTGGTGCCAACCGGAAGGGGTACTCCCCCTTGAGAGGTTTGTCGTGTTTGGTTCCAACGCTGTTGCATCAAATGAAGCATAGTCGCTGTACAATGCTGCGTATGCACTTTTAACGCAGTTTGGAGACAGCATGGAACACATCGACTTTCATCCCGAGAACCAGCTCATTCACAAGAGCGGGTTTCGCTACATGTTGCCGGCCATGATCGGCCTGGTGTTTGGTCAGCTTTCGCCCATGATAGGCGGCATTTGCATCTCGCAGAGCCTGGGAGAGGTGCCGTTCTCGTCGCTTAGCACGGTGGAGCCCATAAACCTGGTGTTCAGTGCCATCGGCGCGCTTGGCGGCGTGGGCTGCGGCATAACTGTTTCCAAGTACTCTGGGTCCGGCGACAAGGAATTGGCTGCACGAGCCTTTACTAGAACCGTTATTGCGCTGGCGGCCACGACCGTTGTGCTGGCCACCATCTTGGCCATATTCGCCAATCCTATTCTCCAGTTCCTGCGCGCCACGCCCGAGAACATCAATTATGCGCGCGAATATTTGTATGTAATACTCATTGGCTCCTTGCCCACGGTAATGATGTTTGCCGGCGACTACCTGTTTACCGACGACAACGACCCCATGCTGGTGCTCATCGCAAGCGTAACCGCGGCGGCAGTCAACGTGGTGGGCAACCTCGTCTTGCTCGAGGGCTTCCACATGGGCATTGGGGCGAGCGCGTTCTCCATGGTGTTTGGCCAGCTGGTCGCCTGCCTTATGTTTATTAGGCACTTCAAGAAGAAGGGCAGCCTGTGCCGCTTTGTGCCACCGCGCAAAAAAGAGGGCGACCCCAGCCTGTTTGCCATCGTAAAGCCCGGCACGCCCATGGCCATTATGTACGCGATGTTTGCCATCCAGATGCTCGTGCAAAACCTCGTGCTCGCCCACGAGAGCGGCACCAGCGGCCTGGGCAACTCGGCGGTAATAGACAACCTCGTGCTGTTCCTTACCATTTTTACGGCGTCGGCGAGCGAGCCGGTAATGCCGCTTGCGTCGTCCTATTTTGGCGAGGAGAACAAGTGCGGCACGCTGCTGGTAAAGCGGCTTATGTATCGCACGGGCCTTATGATCCTCGGACCCATCGTCCTAATTATCGTTGTGTTCCCGCAGCTGTTTATGGCTCTGTTTGCAGTCAACGACCCCGTAATGCTGGAGACACTGCCCTTTGCCATACGCATCGTATGCTTTAACGCGCTGCTTACCTTTACCAACGACTCGCTGGTAAACTACCTTTCGGCCACAGAGCGCGAGCCGTTGGCAAACATAAGCTACGGCATACAGATTGTGGTCAACATTGGGTCCACGCTGCTTCTTGCGCGGGTCGTTCCCATGAACGCACCATGGTACGGCGCCATGCTATCGGCAGCCTGCAGCTGCACGTTCCTTCTGCTGGTGGGCAGGCTCACCCGCGGCTTTATAAAGATGTACCCAGAGAACGTGCTCGTGCTTGCCGGCGGCCATGCCGAGCCGGAGCAGGTCGAGCAGTGGGAGAGCCAGGCGGCAGAGGCGCTCGACTCCGAGCAGGCGAGCATTGTGCATAACAAGCTAATCGCACCCTTCCTCGAAGCCATTGCCAACGACCAAAAGCCGCCGCTCAGCACGCTTACCATTCTGCAGCGCGAAAACGGCGACAAGGCCGCCATTGTTCGCTATGCAGAGAAGACCAAGCTCTTTGCGGCCGAGCATGCCGAAGAGGCAGACGAGGAAGAGCTCTCTCACGTATACGGCGAGTGCATTCGCTCCGAGTTCAATACGCTCAACAGAATGATGATCAACTTTAAGGGGTAATTAGCGACTGAGACTGGGGGGAGTATCCCCCAGTCTCCATCGAAGGAGGCGCGCGTGAACGAAAGAGAATTCAAGCAGCTTTTGTCCATCCACGACACCGAGTGGTCTGTGCCCGAGCGGCCCGCGTATCGGATTGTGCAGGATAGCGCCCACGAGCATCCGGATCGCACGGCAGTTGTGGCGTGCGACCGCACGCTTACCTACGCCGAGCTCAATGCCGAGGCAAACGCCGTGGCGCGCGCTCTGGTGGAGGCGGGCGTCGGCGCCGATAGCAAGGTGGCCGTGCTGGCAGACCGCGATGGCTGGGCCTACACCATGCGCACGGCTCCGCTCAAGGCCGGCGCTGCCTTTATGCCCATAGACCCCGAATATCCCGAGGAGCGCGTACGCTACATCCTGGAGGACTCGGGCTGCAAGCTCGCGCTCACCACACGAGCCGTACACGAGCGTCGCGCCGACCTGTTTGACGCGCTTGCGGACCTTGAGCTCAACGTGATCGAGGTCGAGGAGGCGGCGTCCTCGTACGACACCTCCGACCTCAACCTGGACGTGGCGCCCCACGACCTCGCGTACGTTATCTATACTTCCGGCTCCACGGGCAAGCCCAAGGGCGTGATGCTGGAGAACCACAGCCTCAACAATTTTTGCCACAATAACCCAAAGAACATCGAGGTCGTCTTTAACGTACAGGACTGCAGCGTGACCATTGCGTTGGCCGCCTTCACGTTTGACGTCTCGGTAATGGAGCAGTTCCTGCCGCTCGCAAACGGCCAGACCATTGTGCTGGCGACGATGGACCAAATTATGGATCCAGATGCCATGGCTCGTCTTATTGAGGAGCACCAGGTGGATTCGTTTACCTGCACGCCCAGCTACCTCTCCAACCTCATAGAGGTGCCGGTGTTCGCCAAGGCCATGGAGCGAATTCGAGCCGTGGACGTGGGCGCCGAGGCGTTTCCGGGCGACCTGTACACGCGCCTTAAGGCCATCAACCCCAACATGGGCATCATGAACAGCTATGGTCCCACCGAGTGCACCATTGGCAGCACCGCCACGATTCTGGAAAGCCCCGACGACATCACCATTGGCATTCCGTTTGCCAACTACCACTGCATTACGGTAAACGAGGAGGGCGAGCCCTTGCCGCTGGGGACCCAGGGCGAGCTCGTTATTTTGGGCGATGGCGTGGGTCGTGGCTACATTGGCCGCGACGACCTAAACGAGCGCAACTTTATTTCGTACTTTGGCATTCCCGCCTACCGCGCGGGCGATCTGGCCGTGGTGCGCCCAGATGGCAACATCGAGTTCCACGGTCGCGTGGACGACCAGGTAAAGCTGCGTGGCCTGCGCGTGGAGCTGGGCGAGGTCGAGAAGGTAATCGGCAGCTTCCCTGGCGTAAAGCAGGCTGTGGTTACGGTGGTAAAGGGCGCGCAGGAGTACCTTGCCGCCCATTTCCTTGCCGACAAGCCCATCGACATCGCCGAGCTCAAGCGCCATGCCAAGCAGTACCTAACCTCCTACATGGTGCCCCAGAGCTTCATGCAGATGGAGGAGTTCCCCCTTACGCCCAACGGCAAGGTGGACAAGCGCGCCCTGCCCGAGGCCGAGCTGGACTACAGCGACATCGTTCCCGCGCAAACCGACACGCAAAAACAGCTGCTGGACATCGTGTTTGGCATCCTCAAGACCGACCGCGTGGGCATTACGACCGACCTTCTTGAGGCGGGCCTCTCGTCGCTGGGCGCCATTCGCCTGTGCAGCGAGATTCGTGCGCAGTTTAACGTTGCCATTAAGACGTCGGAGCTTACGGACAACTCCACGGTGGAGGACCTCGAGCGCCTTATTGGCGCAGCGGGCCCGACGCGTACCTACGAGCTGCGCGACGAGTATCCGCTTTCGCAAACGCAGACGGGAATCCTCGTGGAGGTGCTGCGGCATCCGGGCACCACTATGTACAACCTGCCCGAGCTTTACACGCTCGACGCGTCGGTGGACGAGCAGAAGCTCGCCGATACCGTGCGCGCGGCCATATCCGTGCACCCGTACCTGTTTATGACGGTGAGCAGGGACGCGGAGGGCAAGCTGCATGCCGTACGGCGCGACGACCACCCCTTCGAGGTGGAGGTCATTCGGTGCGAGAGCCTGCCCACGGAGGACGAGCTGGTGCGCCCGTTTGACCTCATGAGCGGCGAGCTGTTGTTCCGCGCAGAGATCTACGTAACGGACGACGGCAAATACCTGCTGTTCGACACGCATCACATCGTGAGTGACGGCGGCTCCATCGACATCCTTATGGAGGACGTGGAGCGTGCCTTCCAGGGCGAGACACTGCAGGCCGAAGAGTACACGGGCTTTGAGTTTGCGCTGGACGAGGAAGAGGCGCGCGCAACCGACCGCCTGGATGCGGCCAAGGCATTCTACGACGGCTACTTCCGTGGCTGCGGCGGCGAGACCTTGCCCGTAAAGGATGGAAACGAGGCTGCGGGACACGTGGCGATGGAGCGGCTCCGCGGCAAGGCGGACGGCGCGGCGGTTCGTTCCTTCTGCGACGAGCACGGCCTTCCGCTCAACGCCTTCTTTACGGCCGCCTTTGCCTTTGCGCTGAAGGAGTACGCCGACGCCGAGGTGCCGGTGTTCACCACCATCTACAACGGGCGCAACGACCCGCGCCTCGCAAACAGCGTGTCCATGTTGGTAAAGACGCTCCCCGTGCTGCTCGATTGCAAGGACGACGACTACGTGATGTCGCTCGTGGAAACCTGCAAGTCGTACCTCACCGCTGCCATGGCAAACGACCTGTACAGCTTTGCCGAGATTCACCAGGCGTACGGCGTCGACGGCAACATGATGTTCGTGTACCAAGGCGAGTTCGAGCATGGGTTCCCCCTAGGCGGCAAGAACGCCCCCGTTAAGCAGCTGGGTCTCTCCCGCGCGCGTGCGGCCTTTGCCCTGGACCTCTCGCTCGATGGCGACGAGCTGGTGTTCGAGCCCGAGTACGACCCCACGGTGTTCTCGCCCTACACCGTGCACGGCATGGTTGACCTTATGGACCACGTGGTGGACGAGTTTGTTGCAAAGGATCGCCTGCGCGACGTTACGCTGGTTTCTGCGGAGGACGAGGATCGCATCCGCTCGCTGCACGACACGGACTGGCCGGTGGCCGAGCGTCCCGCCTATCGTCTGCTGCAGGACCAGGCCGAGGCCAACCCCGATGCCGTGGCGCTGGTGGCCTGCGACCGTACGCTCACGTATGGTGAGCTAAACGGGCTGGCCAACGCGGTGGGTCGTGCGCTCGTAAATGCCGGCGCCGCACCCAACTCGATGGTGGCCGTAATGGCCGAGCGAGACAGCTGGGCCTACGTCATGCGCCAGGCTGCGCTCAAGGCTGGCGCCGCGTTCTTGCCCATCGACCCGGAGTACCCGGAGGAGCGCGTGCGCTACATCCTGGAGGACTCGGGCTGCAAGCTGGTGCTCACGACGCGTGAGATTCTCGAGCGCCGTGCGGACCTCTTTGCAAACATTGCCGATTTGCAGGTTGCGGTCGTGGAGGCCTCGCGGGCAGCCGAGTACCAAAGCCAGTCGAACCTCAACGTGGAGGTAGACCCCCACGACTTGGCCTACGTCATTTACACCTCTGGCTCCACCGGGCGTCCCAAGGGCGTGATGATCGAGAACCACAACCTGGTTAACTTCGTGGACGACGACGACAAGAACCACGAGATACTGGGATACACGCGTCGCGCCCACGTGAGCCTGGCCATCGCTGCGCTCACCTTTGACTTTGCCATTATGGAGGAGTTCGTGCCCCTGGCAAACGGCCTTACGGTGGTGCTGGCCACGGGCGAGCAGATTATGGATCCCGTTGCCATGAGCACGCTTATGCGCAACAACAACGTGGACGTAATGAGCTGCACGCCAAGCTACCTGTCCAACATGCTGGCCGTGCCCGACTTTGCGGCGGCCGTTGCCAATCTTAAGTCGGTGGACATGGGCGCCGAGGCCTTCCCGCCCGACCTGTATGCCCGCTTGACCGCCGTGAATCCAAACATCTACATCATGAACGGCTACGGCCCGACGGAGGCGACCATCAGCTGCACCGTGCAGGTGGTTACCGACGCCACCAACGTTACCATTGGCATTCCCAACGTAAACGTGCACGTGGCCACGGTGGACCGCGCCGGCAGGCTGCAGCCGCTGGGCGCCACTGGCGAGCTGGCCATTCTGGGCGATGGTGTGGGTCGCGGCTACGTGGGCCGAGAAGACCTTAACGCTCGCAGCTTCGTCCGCCTGCTAGGCATGCCGGCCTACCGCTCCGGCGACCTCGCACGCCTGCGCGCCGACGGGCAGATAGAGTACCGCGGCCGCATGGACGACCAGGTTAAGCTGCGCGGCCTGCGCGTGGAGCTGGGCGAGATCGAGAGCGTTATGAACTCCTACCCCGGCGTGCGCACCAGCGTGTGCGTGGTTGCCCACGGCGAGACGGACTACCTGGCCGCATACTTTACGGCTGAGCAAGAGGTCGACCTCGCCGACTTCCGCGCGCACCTGGCAAAGTACCTTACCTCCTACATGGTGCCCCAGGCCTACCTGCAACTGGACGAGCTGCCGCTTACGGCTAACGGCAAGGTGGACAAAAAGGCATTGCCCGAGGTGCAGGTTGCGGCGGAAGAGGTCGTGCCCCCCGAAAACGAGACGCAGGAGCGCATCCTTGCCATTGCCGCCCAGGTCATTGGCATCGACGAGATTGGC
This sequence comes from uncultured Coriobacteriaceae bacterium, assembly GCA_902793465.1. Classification (GTDB taxonomy): domain Bacteria; phylum Actinomycetota; class Coriobacteriia; order Coriobacteriales; family Atopobiaceae; genus RUG440. The sequence continues at coordinate 82,576 of CADBDT010000010.1, forward strand.
ATTACCACCGACCTCTTTGGCGTGGGCCTCTCTTCCATCGGCTGCATCCGCCTGTGCGCCCTCCTTGGCGACGAGTTTGGCAAGTCCGTTAAGGTTGCCGACGTATTCGACCATGGGACGGTGCGCGAGCTCGAGCAGCTTATAAGCGACGCCGCAGACGAGGCGACCTACGAGTTGCGTGAGGCCTATCCGCTTTCGCAAACGCAGGCCGGCATCTTTGTGGAGTGCCTGCGCTTCCCCGACACCACGGCGTACAACATCCCCTACCTGTACAAGCTGGACGACGCCGTGGACGTCGAGCGGCTGCGCGAGGCGTTGCAAAAGACGCTGGTGGCGCATCCGTACTTGTTCATGACCGTGCGACGCAGTAACGATGGCGAGATTCTTGCCGTTCGCAACGAGCCGCAAACACCCGAGTTGCCCGTGCGCTCGGAGCTGCCGGCGGTCCAGGACCTCGTGCGCCCATTTGACCTTACTGGTGGCGAGCAGCTCTTCCGCGTAGAGCTTTTTGACACGGCGGACGGCAAGTACCTGTTTGTGGACACGCACCACATCGTAAGCGACGGCGAGTCGCTGGACATCCTATTTAACGACGTGGAGAGCGCCTACGCCGGCGGCGATGTGGCGGCCGAGGCATATACCGGCTTCGAGTACGCCCTCGACGAGGAGGCCGCTCGTGCCTCGGAGCGCTTGGACGCTGCCAAATCGTTCTACGACAGTGTCTTCCGTGGCTGCGGCGGCGACACGCTACCCACCAAGGATGGCAACAAGGGCAACGAGCACATTGCGCTTGCGCATTTTGAGGCCGAGCAGGTGGCAAACGAGGTGCGTGCCTTCTGCGACGCGAACGGTCTTTCGGCCAACGCCTTCTTCACAACGGCGTTTGGCCTTGCCCTGCAGTCCTACACGTCCGCCGAGGACGGTGCGGTGTTTGCCACCATCTACAACGGCCGCAACGACTCCAGGCTGGAGAACAGCGTAACCATGTTGGTTAAGACGTTGCCCATGCTGTTTGTGGACGATCCGACCCAGCCGGTTGCCGAGGCCATTGGCGCGTGCCAGCAGTACTTGCTTAGCGCCATGGCAAACGACATCTACAGCTTTGCAGAGATCAGCAACGCGTATGGCATCAAGGGCGACATTCTCTTTGCGTACCAGGGCGATTCCGCCGACAGCAGCATGCTAATTGGAGGCCACAACGCCACCGAGATTGACCTTGAGCTCTCCCAGGCCAAGGCAGGCATGGACATCGACATGTTTATGGTGGGCAACAAGGTTGCCGTCGACTGCTCGTACGACCCCGCGCAATACAGCGCGCATACGGTAGAGGGCCTGCTGGGCATGGCGCTCGTCATATGCCACGAGCTTACGGTGCGCGCTACGTTGGGGCAGGTGCAGCTTGTTACCAAGCAGGACGAGGAGCGCATCCGCTCGCTGCACGACACGGACTGGCCCGTAGCCGAGCGTCCCGCCTACCGCCTGGTGCAGGACCAGGCCGAGGCCAACCCCGACGGCGTGGCGCTGGTGGCCTGCGACCGCACGCTTACCTACGGCGAGCTGAACGCGGAGGCCAACGCGATCGCGCATGTGCTCGCGGACGGCGGCGTTGGTCCCGAGTCCATGGTGGCCGTGCTTGCCGAGCGCAACTCCTGGGCCTACGTCATGCGCCAGGCCGCACTCAAGGCCGGCGGCGCGTTCTTGCCCATCGACCCGGAGTATCCCGAGGAGCGCGTGCGCTACATCCTGGAGGACTCGGGCTGCAGGCTTGTGCTCACCACCGTCGAAGTGCTCGAGCAGCGCGCAGAGCTGTTCGAGCAGCTGGCCGACCTGGGACTCGTTGTCGTGGAGGCCAAGCAGGCCGTGGCGCAAGGAAGCAGGGACAATCTGAACGTGGACGTCGCGCCCGCCAACCTTGCTTACACCATCTACACCTCCGGCTCCACCGGACGCCCCAAGGGCGTGATGCTCACCAACAAGAACCTGGTTAACTTCGTGGACGACAACGACAAGAACCACGAGATCCTGGGCTACACGCGGCGTGGCCACGCGAGCCTGGCCATCGCGGCGCTCACCTTCGACTTCGCCATCATGGAGGAGTTCGTGCCCCTGGCCAACGGCCTTACGGTGGTGCTGGCCACGGGCGAGCAGATCCTCGACCCCGCGACCATCGCGCATCTTATGACGAGCAACAACGTGGACGTGATGAGCTGCACGCCCAGCTACATGTCCAACATGCTGGACTCTCCCGACTTTGCCAAGGCCGTGGCCGGTCTCGCATCCGTGGACTTTGGCGCCGAGGCGTTCCCGCCGGCGCTCTTCTCCAAGCTGCGCGAGGTTAACCCGGACCTCTACGTCATGAACGGCTACGGTCCCACCGAGGCCACCATTAGCTGCACCATGCAGGTGGTGGACGGCTCGGGCGACATTACCATTGGCATCCCCAACGCAAACGTGCACGTGGCTACCGTGGACCGCGCCGGCAGGCTGCAACCGCTGGGCGCCATGGGCGAGCTCACCATTTTGGGCGACGGCGTGGGCCGCGGCTACGTGGGTCGCGACGACCTTACGACACGCAGCTTCATCCGCCTGCTGGGCATGCCGGCGTACCGCTCCGGCGACCTCGCACGCCTGCGTACCGACGGCCAGATAGAGTACCGCGGCCGCATGGACGACCAGGTAAAGCTGCGCGGTCTGCGCGTGGAGCTGGGCGAGATCGAGAGCGTTATGAACTCCTATCCCGGCGTCCGCACCAGCGTGTGCGTGGTCGCCCACGGACAGACGGACTACCTGGCCGCGTACTTTACGGCCGACGAGCAGGTGGACCTCGACGCGTTTAAGGCGCATCTGGGCTCCTATCTAACGGCGTACATGGTGCCGCAGGCCTACATGCAGCTCGACGAGCTTCCGCTTACGGCCAACGGCAAGGTGGACAAGAAGGCGCTGCCCCAAATTAGCGAGACCCGTGTGGACAGGGAGATCAAGCCGCCTGCCACCGAACTGCAAAAGCAGCTCTTGGGTATGTACCAAAAGGCCCTTGGCTTCGACGAGATTAGCGTGGACGACAGCTTCTTCGAGATCGGCGGCACCTCTCTTACAGCAGCCAAGGTTATGATGGCGGCCATGGTGGCAAATATCCCCATCGTGTATCAGGACATCTTTGACGCTCCCACCATCGAGGGGCTGGAGCGCCTGGTTCTTGCCAAGCAGGAAGAGGAGTCTAAGTCGGAGGCCGCGCCTGCGGAGGAGGCGGAGTCTGCCCAGACGGAGTTGGGTATTCCTGCCCAGCCTGCGGCGCTCAAGTACAACACCATCGACTATGTAAACGAGGTTAAGCCGGGGTCGCTGGGCAACGTGCTTCTAACCGGTGCCACGGGATTCTTGGGCGCCCATATGCTCAGGGAGCTCTTGGACTCCACGGATGCCGTCGTGTATTGCCTGGTACGCGATGCCGACGTAACGGCCGAAGAGCGCGTTACCACAAACATGTTCTACTACTTTGAGCAGGACCTCAAGCCGCAGTTGGGAAAGCGCGTCGTTGTGCTTCGCGGAGACATTACGGACGAGGAAAGCCTAAAGCAGGCGTCACATGCCGACTTCCAAACGGTCATAAACTGCGCGGCAAGCGTAAAACACTTTGCCAGCTTGGAGTTCCTCAAGAGCGTAAACACCGACGGCGTACGCAAGCTTGCGCGTATGTGCGTGCAAAAGGGAGCGCGTCTTATCCACGTTTCCACGGTATCGGTTGCGGGCGACGTGCTAGGCAGCGTGCAATATCCGCCAACGCTCACCGAAAACAAGCTGGAGCTGGGGCAGGACACCGAATCGAACGGCTACGTGTACTCCAAGTACCTCGCCGAGCGCATTATTCTGGAGATGGTGGAAAACGAGGGGCTCGACGCCAAGATCATGCGCGTGGGTAACCTTATGAGCCGCCAGCAAGACGGTGAGTTCCAGGTAAACTTTGCAACCAACAACTTTATGAGCACGCTGAGGTCCTATGTTGCGCTAAGCAGCTTCCCGGTAGACGAGATGGACGAGGGAGACGAGTTCTCGCCCATTGACGAGGTTGCGCGTGCCATAGTGCTTCTGTCGGGAACAGACAGCAAGTTTACCGTGTTCCATGCGTACAACTCGCATACGGTGGAGATGGGCAACATTATTCTGGCCATGCAGCAGTGTGGCATAAACATCGAGGTGGTGGAGCCAGACGAGTTCGTGCGCCGGTTGCGCGCCGCGCTGGCAGACGATGTTATAAACGGCTACGTGTCGCCGCTCGTTAACTACAACCTGGATGACGACGAGATGCGCATAGAGCTGGAAGCCGACAACCGCTTTACGGTTAAGGCCCTGTACCGCCTTGGCTTCCAGTGGTCCATTACGGAGCTTGGCTACCTGCGTCAGGCCATCGACATGATGCAACTGCTTGGATTCTTCGACATGGAGTAGGGGCCTGGCATCGGGTGCATTGCAGGTGGTGTGCCTAGAGGGGATACTCCCCATCGGGTACATCGCGGATAGTCTCCACATAATGAGACGGGTTTTCCGCGATGTACCCGTAGGGGAGTATCCCCTCTAGGCACACCGCGGGAGGCGTATTCGTACCAACCAAGGGGGAGTACCCCCCTCAACCAAGGGGGAGTACCCCCTTTGGTTGGTCTGGCGCCTGCCCCTACAGGTCAAAGTACATGGTTAGTACGTTGCAACCATCCACGTACTCGTACGTAACGTCGTCGCACGACTCCTTTATAAAGCCAATGCCCATGCCACCAAACTCGAAGTCCTCAAAGTCGCGCTCTACGGGTTCTTTGCTCAGCGGGTCAAAGGGCGTGCCGTTGTCGCGCAAGCATATAATGAGCAGGTCGTCTGCGCGGGTAACCTCTATGGTTACGCTCGATGCCCTGGAGTAGCTCACTATGTTGGCAAAGGCCTCGTCGCAGGCAAGCGTAATGCGCGACAACAAGGGCTTGCTTACGCGAAGCTGCCGCAGGTGCGAACTAATGATTTCAAACGACGAGAGCTCAGGCTCCAATTCGCTGCCCCAGTGCTGCACGTCGTGCTCCTTGGCAATAAGCGCCAAGAGCGTGAGGTCGTCAAACTGCTCCTTGCCCGCAACAAAGCCGTCCACCGCGTCGACGGCAGCCCGTACCATCTCCTCGGCGGTCTTGCTGCCAGCCACCGCAGTGGCCAATCGCTCTTCTCCAAAGAACTGCTTGGCGTCGTTATTGGCCTCAACTGCGCCGTCGGTATAAAGCAGGACGCCCTCGCCAGGCTCGAGCGACACCGTTTCGTTAACAATGTCGGCGTCTTCAAAGAGGCCAATGGCAATGCCGGGGTCGGGCGTAAGATAGCTGCCGTTGGAGTGCAGTGGCGGCAAATGGCCGGCATTCGCATAGGTCAGGGTGTTTGTGATGGGGTCAAATATGCCCGCAAGCACCGTTACAAACATGTTCTCGGTGTTGTTGGACTCAATCATGTCGTTGGCCTCGTTAAGGGCGACTGCTGGATCCTTGCGCTCCAGTAGCTTGCTGTGTAGGAGCGTAAGGCACATGGACATGTACAGCGCGGCGCTTATGCCCTTGCCGCTTACATCGGCAATAACAATAAGGAGTCTTCCGTCGTCGAGTACGCTCAGGTCGTAAAAGTCGCCTCCCACTGCTTTGGCGGTGCGAGCAAACGCGTAGGCCTCGTAGCCAAAGCCCTCCTCGTGGCTTACCGACGGAACGAGGCTCTGTTGGATGCGCTGGGCAACCTGCAACTCGGTGGTTGCAGCCACGCGCTCCTCGGTCATTTCCTCAATGTGGGCGACGTAATGCTCGATGTCTGTGGTCATTTGGTTAAACGAGGTTATTATTTCGCCCACCTCGTCGTTATGCGAAGCCTCGAGCGGCTTTTCGGGCGCTTTTCCGTCTTGGGCAAACGAGCGCATGCTGGCCGACACGCCGCGAATGGGCTTTACGATATAGTACTTGAGCAGCATGAGTTCCATTGACGCAATGCCGAACACGGCCAGCACCATGGGTCCCACAAACGCAAGTGTGTCTTCGTTTGCGAGCGTGTCTGCAAAATCGTAGTCGTAGTCGAGGCCAAGAATTGCATAGCCTTTGCTGTTGGGTAGCTCTATGCGCCGATAGAAGCACAGGTCATTGCCAAACTGGTTCTTTACGGCTTCGGGCTGCTCTGACTCGTGGCCGTCGAGTGTTCGTTGCTCGGTTTGCGACAATGGCTCTGTGGAGATGGCTCCAAGTCCGCGCTCTTCGGAAACTAGTTCTTCGTTCTCCAAATTCGTGGTGACGGTAAACAAAAACGTGCGTTGCGTGCGGTCCTTGTTAACGGTGTATAGATATAGATTGTCCGCGCTGCATTGGTCGCATATGTCGCGCATCGCAAGACGCAGCTCTTGATAGGCCGAGCTGTCGTCGGACAAGAAGTACGTGTCGTAGGAATCGTCGTTGAGAATGGTTTGGAGCGCTCCCTTTGCATAGTCTGCGCACCTGCTGCCGTCTTCGCGCATGCTCCAAATGTTGTAGTAGTGCAGCAATACGTACGATATGACGAAGGCGAGCGTCAACGCGATTACCGTAATGATGGTAAAACGCGTAAGGATGGAACGCCTCTTTTTTTGCGGTTTCATGCTAGGAGATGTTTAGGCGCTTGTCGAATCCCGCCATCTTGAACACCTGCATAACCTCGGCAGACACGTTGGTAATGGTCAGTGCGCCGCGCATCTTTTTGTGCGCGGAAACAACCTGGCGCAGGCCTGCGGAGGAAATGTACTCCAAGTTGGAGAAGTCCAGAACGAGGTCGGTGCAGCTGGAGTCAATCTGGTTAAGCGCGTCGCCAAACTGCGGTGCGGTGGTTGTGTCCAGCCAGCCCTCGAGTGCAAGCGTTGTGGTGGTGCCGTCGGTGGTGGTCGTTATCTCCATTGCGAACTCCTTTTTGTTGTGGCTAGCTCTGTATTGTATCCCAAAGGGCAAGCCAACCGAAGGGGAGTACCCCCTTTGATTGGTGCCAACCGAAGGGGAGTACCCCCTTCGGTTGGTTAGGCCTCAAACGGGAAGCGATACGGCAGGCCCAGCTCGTCGCGAATCTCGCAAAACTCGCGCTGGACGGCCACGCCAATGGGCACGCCCTTGTTTTTGCGCTCCTGCCAAACGAGCCATTCCTTTTCGCCCGCGGTGTAGATGCGGTCGTAGCCGGGAGCGCGCTTGGACGCGCGAAGCTCGCGGCATATGTCGCCCGCTATCTTGCAAAACTCGTCGCGGCCAACAAAGGCCTCCGGGTCCACCACAAAGAAGAAGTGTCCTAGCCCAAACATCTTGCGAGACCCGTCTGCACGCAAGCCCGTAAGCGACTTCATAAACTTTCCGCCCGCAAGCGCCGCGCTTAGGATTTCGACCACGGCGGCATAGCCATAGCCCTTGTATCCGCACATCTCGTCTCCAGGACCTCCGCCGAGCGGGGCAAGCGCGGCGGTGCCGTCTACGAGCATGTCCAAAATTGCCTCGGAGTCGGTTAGCTCGCTGCCGTCCTCTGCCACCACCATTCCCGCTGGCGTGGGCTTACCCTCGCGCGCGTAGTACTCAATCTTTCCGCGCTGAACTATGGATGTTGCGCAGTCTATGCAAAATGGAAAGTCCTCGTCGGTGGGCAGGGCAAAGGTAAGGGGGTTTGTGCCCATCATGTTTTCTACGCCAAACGTCGGTGCGATGGAGGGACGTGCGTTGGTCCCTACCAGGCCAATCATGCCCTCGTTGCTTGCCATGGTTGCCCAGTAACCCGCAATGCCAAAGTGCGTGGAGTTTCTAACTGCGCCGCCGGCCATGCCGTATGTGCGCGCCTTTTCCAAGAGCCGCTCCATTACCCGATGCGATGCCACCATGCCCATGCCGTCGTGCGCGTCGGCCACCAGTGTGGTTGGCGTCTCACGAACGATTTCCAGGTCGGTGGTGGGGAGGAGGGTACCGTTTTTAATGCGGTCTATGTAGATGGGCTTAAAGCGATTGCACCCGTGGCTCTCTATTCCGCGCCGATCGCTCTCCAGCAGGACGTCTGCGCATATGGCGGCGTCATCCCGCGGAACGCCATATCCCACAAACGCATCCGTCAAAAAGCTGTTGGCCAGTTCCCACGATATGTACGGTCTTGTTTCTACCTGCATGCGCGACCTCCTTAATGGCGTCCTTATTCCATTGTAGGATACGCACATAACCTATCAAGGGGGAGTACCCCTCTTGATTGGCGCCTATCAAGAGGGGTACTCCCCCTTGATAGGTCTGCCGCCATCCTCGATGTTACACGCGTGTGTCGAGCGTGTGCAACAGGGGTGCGAGGCTGCAATTCGATGGTATAAAACAGCCCATGGATATTAGAAACACTTCACTGGGACTGCTGCTTCCTTAGGCGCTTCCGCACGCGAGCGGTTGCGCCCATAACCCTTTACAGCGCATTTGGTACATCTTTCGTTCCGGAAGTGGAGATAAGCCCTATGAAACTCTCGTTTTCCACCATTGGTTGCCCTGCATACGCATGGACCGACATCTATCCTATGGCCAAGGACCTTGGGTTCGACGGCATTGAGATTCGCGGCGTGGCCGGCAACGAGTTTGCGCCCAACGCCCAGCCCTTCCTGCCGCGTATGCGCGACCGTACGCGTGCCCAGCTCGAGCGCTTGGGGCTGGAGATCTCGTGCTTCTCGGCAAACACCGAGCTCACCAACGAGGCGGGTCGCGAGGCGGCAATGAACGACGTGGTGCAGTACATCGAACTTGCCAGCGACATGGGGTCCGCCTTTGTGCGCGTGCTTCTTTCGCGCGAACTGCTTCCCACCGGCAAGGTGGACGACGCGGCCGTGGTGGAGACGCTGCGCGAGCTTGGCGACATAGCCTCCATCTACGACGTAACCGTGCTCATAGAAACCGAGTCCGACTATGCCGACACGGCGCGGCTTGCGCGCGTGCTGGACGAGGTGGGCTCCGACTACGTGGGCGCGCTGTGGGACATGCACCATCCGTACCGCATCTTTGACGAGTCTCCCCAGACGACCATAAAGAACCTCGGTCACCACCTGCGGTATTGTCAGATAAAAGACTCCGTTATGATTGGCGACCGCCTGCAGTATCGCATGATGGGCGAGGGCGACATGCCCCTGCACCAGATGCTTGACGCACTGCAGGCCGCCGGCTACGAGGGCTACGTTTCGTTTGAGTGGCCCCGCCGCTGGGCGCGCAACGTTGCCAAGGGCGAGCCGGGCATCGTGTTTCCGCAGTTCATAAACTACATGCGCGACTATCTGCTGGGTGCCGTGGCCGGGGGAGAGACCCAAGAGCCCGATCGCGGCAGCTTTGTGGTGCCCGAACCATCGGGTCCGATTACCGGCGAACTGCAGCATGCCATAAAGGGCGACGGCACGTATCCCTGGCCCAAAGAACACCTTATAGACCTTACGTTCCCGCAGGTGCTGGACCACATTTGCGAGGTGTATCCCCAGCAGTACGCCTTCCGCTTTACGGAGGTCGACTACTCACGCACCTACGTGGAGTTTCGCGAGGACGTAAACGAGTTTGCGCGCGCCCTTATTGCCATGGGCGTGCGGCCGGGCGACAAAGTGGCCATTTGGGCCACAAACGTGCCGGCGTGGTACCTCACGTTCTGGGCGAGCGTAAAGATCGGCGCCGTGCTGGTTACGGTTAACACGGGATACAAGATTCACGAGCTCGAGTACCTGCTGCGTCAGTCCGACACGCACACGCTGGTAATGATCGACGAGTACAAGGGCACAAGCTACCTGGATATTGTGGACGAGCTGGTGCCCGAGCTGGCCGAGACGGGACGTCCTGGCATGTGGCATAGCTCCAAGCTGCCCTGCTTGCGCAACGTGGTTACCATAGACGGTCCGCACCCAGGCTGCTACTCGTGGGACGAGGCACTGGAGCTGGCGCCGCGCGTAAAGCAGGTGGAGGTGGATGCGCGCTGCGCCCTTATTCGCAAGGACGACGTGTGCAACATGCAGTACACCAGCGGCACCACGGGCTTCCCCAAGGGCGTTATGCTCACGCACTACAACGTGGTAAACAACGGCAAGGCCATTGGCGACTGCATGGATCTTTCCACGGCGGACCGCATGATGATCCAGGTTCCCATGTTCCACTGCTTTGGCATGGTGCTTGCAATGACGGCGTCCATGACGCACGGCGTAACCATGAGCCCCATATCGGCCTTCTCGCCGCGCAAGGGCCTGGCCTGCATAAACAAAGAAAAGATAACCTGCTTCCACGGCGTGCCCACCATGTTTATTGCCATGATGAACACGCATCCCAACTTTGAGGAGACCGACTTCAGCCACATGCGCACGGGAATTATGGCGGGAAGTCCGTGTCCCATAGAGAAGATGCGCGAGGTAATAGACCGTATGAACATGAAGGAGATCTGCATTACCTACGGTCAGACCGAGGCGTCGCCAGCAACCACCATGAGCAAGACCACCGACACGGTGGAGCAGCGCGTTACCACCGTGGGCCTTCCCATCTACGGCGTGGAAACAAAGATAATCGATCCCGAGACGGGCGAGGAGCTGGGCGACAACGAGCCGGGCGAGTTCTGCAGCCGCGGATACAACACCATGAAGGGCTACTACAAAATGCCCGAGGCCACGGCGGCCGCCATCGACGAGGACGGTTGGCTCCACTCCGGCGACATTCTGCTGCGCCAGCCGGATGGCTACTTTCGCGTTACGGGCCGCCTAAAGGACATGATTATCCGCGGCGGCGAAAACGTGTATCCCAAGGAGATCGAGGACTTCCTCTACACCTTCCCCAAGACCAAGGACGTGCAGGTAATTGGCGTTCCCGACAAGGTCTACGGCGAGGCCGTATGTGCAGAAATAATTCTGCAGGAGGGCGAGACGGCCACCGAGGAAGAGGTAAAGGAGTTCTGTCGCGCCCGCGTTGCTAAGGAGAAGATCCCTCAGTACGTGGTGTTCGTGGACGGCTACCCCATGAACGAGGCGGGCAAGATCCAGAAGTTCAAGATGCGCGAGGAGGCCGTGGAGCTGCTTGGACTGCAGGATGCCGCCTCGGTAAAGACGGCCTAAGACCTCTCAAGGGGGCTGCCCGAAAGGGGGTGCCGTAAGGGGATACTCCCCTACGGGTACATCGCGGATGGGCCGGACTCCAACGAAAGCCCTGCTCGCGATGTACCCGATGGGGAGTATCCCCTTACGGCACCCCACTCCAGCACGAGTTTTCGGACGGTCTGAGGGGGGCACTCCCTCCTGATTGGTGCCTCTCAAGAGGGGTACTCCCCCTTGAGAGGTCTACCAGCGCAACCGTTGATATATAGTGGTTTCGTGCAGTATCTTGCGAGTACGGGAGTAGCTCTATGGGATATTCGGTTGTCAAACGCGTCCTAACCATTCTATTGTCCGTGTCTTTGGCTCTTTCCACATGCATGCCCGCCACTGTTGCGCTGGCGGAATCGTATGGCATACGAATTCAGAACTATACGCAGGCAGATGGCCGCACGACCGTAGGCAACGTGCGCGTCGACGGGGTGGACGCGCCCAAGGCCGGCACGCCTCTGGACAACACGGCGCAGGTCGTGGCAGATCCGAACGCCGTTTGGGACATCCCGGTGCTCTGGGTGTCCAACGAGCTCGAGCTTGTCACCGAGGCGGAGGAGGGCAAGACCTACCTTCCCGTGCTCGCGTTCTACGTCCCACAGGAGTACGCGCTCGCGGGCGATGCCACCACGGTGGAGCTTTCCGAGTCGCTTACGGCGCTCTTTGGTGGCAACGAGATTGTTTCGGTGTACAACGCGGCAACGGGCATTAACTACATTTTGCCTGCCTCGCTGCGGGACCTCTTTGCAGCCAACCGGAGCAACGCAGACCAGCGCGAGGATGCCATCCCGGAGGGCGGGGCGTCGGAGCAGCAGGCAGCCAGTTCGGGGAACGAGGGCTTGCCCGTTATTGAAGAAGCGGGCGGATACGCCGAAAGAAGCCTTGTGGACATCTACTGCGCGCAGACGGCGCGGGACGCACTTACCGACGACGACCTTGCATGGCTCATAGACCTCATAATAAATAGGCTTGAGCCCCAGGCCGTCGAGCTCCTGCTCAACAGTTTTCCAGCGTTTCGCACCGCGGCCAAAAACGGCGGCATTGGCAAGGAAATTGGGCTGTACATCTATTACCTAAAGGGCGACGACGACGGTCTTAACGAGCACAAAGATCTTCCCGTGAGCTCGCTTGCGTTTATATCGGGTTCGGCGGTTAAGTACGACGATGGCCACAAGTTTTCCTACATGATTGGCGTAAGCGTAGCTGACCTCCTGCAAAAGGATGACAACAACAAACCCGTGCGGGACGAGACCACGGGCAAGTTTAGGCTGCTGCGCACTGGCGACAACATTGTCACCTTGGAAAACACGCTGGTCCACGAGTTGTTTCACGCGTTGATGGACGACTACAACCGCACTGGCATGCTGGGCGTCACAAAGATTAGCGACTATGCGTCCGATGGCAAGGGCGGCCTTGTTACCAGCGCAGAACGTTACAACAAGCTCCATCTGCCCACGTGGTTTGTAGAGGGAACGGCCTCGGCAGTAGAGAACACCTACACGTTTCGCACGTACATGTTTGACGGGCTGCGTACGGCTGCGGATGGCACGCTGCAGCAGCAATTTAGCGCCGAGACGCTTGTGGAGGCCTATCTTAACGGCAAGGTGGATGGCAAGCTCGCGTACTACGATCTTGGCAACTGCGATACCACCGAGAAGGACAACGGGGTGGGCAACCTCGCTTCTGCCTATATAAGCGGGTACTTGGCATCGCTGTATCTGGCAAATTTGGCGTCCATAAAGAACACGGGGGCTTCGGCCATCATCGTAAAGGGCAACGTAATAGACGATGTTTCGACCGAGCGGCTCCGTCTGGGTCTTAACAGCATTCTTGAGCGCATGCACAACGGCGAGACCTTCGATCAGGTGATCGCAGACATATCTCCCACCGATGCGTCAGGCCAAAAGGTCTACAAGAACACACAGGACTTCCAAGACAAGTTTATAAAGGGCACGCCCAAGGCAATGGCTGGCGGCTACTATGAGTGGGAAGCGGAGGGCGACTTCCACTCGAGCTACTTTGTGAGGGACTACCTTAACCACCTTTCGTACGTAAGTGGCTTGCCCGGTCGTACCAGCAAGGCAAACGGGTCAATATTGCTGCCGTCGGACACGACCCAGACGAGTCCGCTCGACAACACCAAGCAAGTGTCCTCCGACTATCTAAAAATTATTGAGTCTAACCAGGAGGTTCCCTCCACCGTTCCCGACGAGGAGGCGCTTAAGAGCGCGGGCAAGTCCAACCCAGACGCGCCTGCGGCCGAGGCCACGCCTGCGGCCGAGGCCACGCCTGCGGCGACGGTGCCCGCGGCGAAGGAGCCCGTGGTGGCGGTGCCTGCGGCAACGGACCCCGCGCCCGCACCCGCGCCCGCGCCCGCACCCGTAGTGGAACCCACGCCCGTGGTGCAGCCAGAGGGTACGCCCCAGTGAGACTGGAGGGAGTATCCCCTCAGTAACGGAGTCGTGGCCCTGCGCCACGCCTAACAGAACGGATGACCTTATGGCACATATACTCGAAGCGCTCATGCTCGTATCGTTTGGACTCTCGTGGCCGGTAAACGCCCTTAACGCCTGGAAGGCGCGTACGGCAAAGGGAACGTCCCTCGCCTTTCTCGTGCTTATTACCTTTGGGTACGTGGCGGGCATCGCAGCCAAGTTTGTGGGCAACAACATTACCTGGGTGCTGGTGGTGTACGTAATAAACCTGGCCATGCTTGTTGCCAACATCCTCATTTACGTGCGCAATTCGCGCCTCGACGCCCAGCGAGAGGCCAACGGGTAGGAACCAACCAAAAGGGAGTACCCCTCTTGATAGGTCCCGTCGCGTTCCTCGCTTGGGTATACTGTTGGCTGGAAAGCGGCTGCGAGGGGGAAGCAATGAGCACGTTTGAGCTTACGTCAATAACGGTGCTGGTAGGCCATGCCGGCACGGGCAAGACGAACACGGCGTTGGGCTTTGCGCTGGCAGAGGCCAAGGCGGGGCGCGAGGTAACGTTGGCCGACCTCGACGTCGTTAATCCCTACTTTCGCTCCAGCGACTATCCCGAGCTGCTGACAGAGTCCGGCATCCGCCTCATTGCGCCCGTACTCGCACGTACTACGCTGGACACGCCCAGCCTTACGGGCGAGCTAGATGCAGCAATAGGGCAGGTGGCAGCAGACCCTGCCAACCGGCGGCTCATAATAGACGTGGGCGGAGACGACGACGGTGCAACTACCATCGGCCGCTGGTCGTCTGCACTGCGCGACGCAAACGCAGCCGTGTACTACGTGGTGTCGGCGTTTCGCGCGCTTACGACAAAGCCCGAGGAGGCGGCTGCCATGCTGCCCGAAATCGAGGACCATGCGCACCTGCGTGCTACCGCCGTTCTTAACACTTCGAACCTGGGCGACCAAACCACCATGGAGCATGTGGAGCGTGGCCGTGCCTTTGCGTGCGAGGTGGCGCGTTTGTGCGACCTCCCGCTGGCGGCCACCATTGTTCCCGCCTGTGCTGCGCCTGCGGAGGGCGGTCTTACGCTGGCGGCAAGTCCAAACGAGGAGCCCATCGTCGTAATGCCGCGCCACGTTCGCTTGCCGTGGGATTAGTGGTATATCAAAAACAGGGTGCCGTGAGGGGATACTCCCCATCGGGTACATCGCGAGCAGGGGTTCCTCTGCGGATCGGCCTATCCGCGATGTACCCGTAGGGGAGCATCCCCTCACGGCACCCCACCTTCGCCTCGGTAGTATGTACTAGCGCGATCCCGTTAGCAGCACGACTGCCAGTGCGACGAGCAGCAGCGCCCCAAGCACCAGCCCCACACGGGTGGTAAGTAGCCCCACACGTCGTACGTCCTGTTTGTCGCGAATGCTGTGCGTCGCGCGATACGGAATCAGGTCAACGTTGCCGGTCTTGTATATCGCGAACCCATACGCCACAAGAAGCGCCGCAAATATGAGCAAGAAAGCGATGGCGTACATCTTGTTGCCTTTCCAACGTGCGACCTGGGTTGGCCGTCCGAAAACTCGTGGCGACGAGCTGCGCCGCTCGGGCATACTTCCCTGGCGACACGGCGTTTTTGGACAGCCTGATGGGGGTTTATCGGCCGCCCGTAGTTCCCAATCTCCACAGTATCCTACGTGGCCCCTTAATTGTTCGCAAGCTCGAGGCCATATGCTTGCCCTGCTGTCGTTGCAAGCTATAATCGTCGCCACCCGTGGAGGTGGGTTTGTATGAGCGTATGCCTTTGCAATCTAAGTGCCGACGCAGCTCTTGAGCTTGCGGCCCAAAAGGGAGTTGAGCTCGAGCCGGCGTCTCCTAATCCGATGTCTTTTTCGGCCGGTCCTGTGCTTGGTTCAAGTAAGCTGCCCGGCCTTGAGGACGTGTTGCCTAATCCCGTCGAACTTATGCTGGGAAGTGCAAAGAATCGGCGCGCTTCCACCGAGGCGGCTTATCATGTATGGCGAGGGAGCTTGCCTCGCAACAGCTTTCTTAGGATTGATGAGGAACTGTACGTTACCTCGCCGGAACTTACGTTGCTCATGCAGGCAAATCAGCTGCATCAGGTAAGCCTCTGTCAGATGCTTGGTCGTTACTTGGGTACATGGACGCCAGCAAAAGACGCGGCACAAGGTCAGGACGAGCGGGCGCCCCTCGTTACCTTCGACTCGCTTACGTCCTTTTACACGGGACTTAAACGCTCGCGTGGGAAGAGCAACCTTGGACTCGCAATGGCTTATACCTGCGATGGCGCTGCATCCGCCCCCGAAACGTCACTTCAGTTGGCGCTGTGCCTGCCCCCGGAGCTTCATGGATTCAACCTCCCACAACCGACTATGAATTTTGAGGTGGACCTTTCGTCTAGGGCTCAGTTAATGCATCCTCACGAAACAGCGCGTATAGATTTATGTTGGCGCAACAAGCGATTTGGGCTCGAATACCAAGGCGAAGGCCATGGCAACCAGCTGGGGGAGGACTATGCGCGTTGGTTTGCATTGCGCGAAGAGCAATACGAGCTGTGGTATGTGGCCAAAGAGCAGCTGGCCAGCGCTACTCAAATGGACTTTATTGCGCGTGAAGTGGCAAAACGCATAGGCTTTGAGGTCAATGAGGAGCTATGGCCAACCCATAGCGAGCTGCGGGAGCTGTTAGACATACTCTCGGGCGCCACGCACCCAAAACCAGTTCCCTACGAGGAGCTACGCAAGCGGCGGGTGGCTGTGCGAGCGTGCTTGCGGTACGGTTGAGCGTCGCAAGGTGCTCCGCCAGCTCACAATTTATCGCTTTTTAGCCCCAAATTGGAAAAAGCCCAGTTAACGATAATGTATATAAGTAATATTTGTAATACGTGAACTCTGAGCGCATGTAAAAAGTTCACGTGTTACAAATTTGCTCTCTAAGAATCACAAAATGCCTGCAAAATTCCGTTCTTAGGGCAAAAAACTGTAATACGTGAATTGCAATTTTGCATTTTGCCGTTCACGTATTCCAAAGAGGCCTACGAATCGCTCGCTTGCTAGACGCCTGAGCACAAAAAACTGGTGCCGCACGTCTGTCAATCGTATTTGGCAACAAAAATGAGACGCCCGGTTGTGCCGCCTGCCCCAAAACAATGGTCAAAACCGCGAAGCGCCATGGGCAAGCGCCGCGCTCAAACAGTCCTTGCGTAGAAGGCGCACGCGGTAACCTTTCTTCTCGCGCGAGTTTAGCGTCCTAACCATCTTGGTTGCCCCTCGTGGCTGCATAACTGCGCACGGCGCTTGCCCATGGTGCCGAAAGGTTTCGACTATTGTTTTGGGGTAGGCTGTGCTGCGGCTCTTGGAAGGTTGCGAAAAGCCCCCTTTGCAAGTGGCACTTTAGCGAATCCGGCGTCGTGCCTGCTTCCGTCCGCCGCAGGTTGTTTAGGGCATTGTCTGTTTCCCTTGATTTTATGTTACAGAATCCAACGTCTACACACGCAAGCCGTATAATTGCTGTTTGCCAAAAACCTAGAGGAGAGAGGGAGGGAGTATGGCACGTATTATTGTCGACGACGTCCACTGCAAGGGTTGCGGCCTGTGCGTCGCCGCCTGCCCCAAGGGAGTGCTGGCGCTCGATCAGGAGCGCATTACGCCCAAGGGCTATCATCCCGCTAAGCAGGTGAAGGACGGGTGCATTGGATGCTCCTCGTGCTACTTCACTTGTCCCGATGTTGCAATTACGGTGGTGAAGTAAATGGCAGACAACACGAATGCGCAAGAGCGCGTCCTCATGAAGGGCAACGAGGTGCTGGCCGAAGCGGCCATGCGCGCCGGCTGCCGCTTCTTCTTTGGCTACCCCATTACGCCCCAGACCGAGCTTGCTGCCTACATGGCAAAAAAGCTTCCGCTCATTGGCGGAACCTTCCTGCAGGCCGAGTCCGAGATTGCGGCCATCAACATGGTGTATGGTGCCGCGGCCGCCGGAGCTCGCGTTATGACCAGCTCGAGCTCGCCTGGCGTCTCGCTTAAGGGCGAGGGCGTATCCTACATGGCCGGCGCCGACTGCCCCGGCGTTATAGTAAACGTGGAGCGCGGAGGTCCAGGCCTTGGCGGCATCCAGCCGTCGCAGTCCGACTACTTCCAGGCCACGCGCGCGCTCGGTCACGGCGACTTTTACATGCCGGTGCTGGCGCCCTCTACGGTTCAGGAGATGGCCGACCTCATTTACCTGGCCTTCGATCTTGCGGACGAGTACCGCACGCCTGCCATGATTCTTGCCGACGGCATGATTGGCCAAATGATGGAGCCCGTGCTGCTTCCGCCCGAACGTGATCTTTCCACGCTGCCCGCAAAGCCGTGGGCGACCTCCGGCCATGCCAACGAGCGCGAGCACAACGTGGTCAACTCGCTGTACCTTTCGCCCGACAAGCTCGAGGAAACCAACTTCGAGCGCTTCGAGCGCTACGCAGAGATACAAGAGAAGCATCAGCGCCAGGAGCTCATGATGTGCGACGACGCAGACATAGTGGTAGTGGCCTTTGGCGCCGCCTCCCGTGTGGCCCGCACCGCAGTGCGCGATGCCCGCGCAAAGGGCATAAAGGCCGGCCTGCTTCGTCCCATAACGTTGTGGCCGTTCCCCACCAAGGCTATCGATCAGGTGGTTGACGGCGGCGCCACCAAGTTCCTGTCCGTCGAGCTCAATATGGGCCAGATGGTGGAGGACGTGCGTCTGGCCGTAAACGGCCGCGCCAGCGTGGACTTCTTTGGTCGCACGGGCGGCGTGCTGCCTACGCCCGAGGAGGTGCTGGCCGCCATCGAGACGCTCGCCGCGGGCGAGAGCGTGGCGCAGTCTGCCGCTCCCGGAGCCGTGGGCTCTCTGCTTCCGCATCCCCAGCACCGCAAGAGCACCTACGAAAGGGGTGAGTAGCATGGCAAAGCCCAACCTCGGACCCGTCACGCTCCCCGATTACCAGCAGGAGCGCATTGGTTCGCAGATCGCCGAGGGCGAGACCATAAAGTCTGCCCGCCCGCACGCGCTTACCGACGCCATCTTCAATTACTGTCCTGGCTGCACGCACGGCATCGTAAACCGCCTGGTGGCCGAGTGCATTGACGAGCTGGGCATTGAGGGCAAGACCGTGGGCATCGCTCCCGTGGGCTGCTCCGTAATGATGTACGACTTTATGAACTGCGACATGATAGAGGCCGCGCACGGACGCGCGCCCGCGGTTGCCACCGGCGTAAAGCGCGTGCACCCCAACAACGTGGTGTTTGCGTACCAGGGCGACGGCGACCTGGCCTCCATCGGCACGGCCGAGACCGTTCACGCTGCCACGCGTGGCGAGCACATTACGGTCATCTTCATCAACAACGCAATCTATGGCATGACCGGCGGCCAAATGGCGCCCACGTCGCTGCCCAACCAGGTAACGCAAACGAGCCCCTACGGCCGCGACGTTTCCAAGGTAGGATATCCCGTGCGCATTGCCGAGATGGTTTCCACCCTGGATGGCGTGGCATACGTGGAGCGCGTAACCTGCGACTCGCGCAAGCATATTATGGATGCCAAGAAGGCCATAAAGAAGGCCTTCCAAAACCAGATTGACGGTGTGGGCTACTCGCTGGTAGAGGTCGTATCCACCTGCCCGACCAACTGGGGAATGACGCCGCTCGACGCCTTTCAGTGGCTACGCGACAACATGCTTCCGTACTATCCGCTGGGCGTATACAAGGACGTCGTGGCCGACGGCTTTGCCAACGCGGCCGAGGCCGCACTCGAGCGCGCCAAGGACTGCCCCATAGCCCAACAGGGAAAGGAGGCCTAAGCCATGGCCGACTTCAATCACGAGATGCTCTGCGTGCTTTCGGGCTTCGGCGGACAAGGCCTCCTGTTTGCGGGCAAGATTATGGCCAACTGCGGCCTTATTGACGGTCGTCAGGTTTCCTGGATGCCCAGCTATGGTCCCGAGATGCGCGGCGGCACCGCCAACTGCAGCGTCTCTCTTTCCGACGACGCCATTGGCACACCGTTTATAACCAAGCCCACGGCGCTTATTGCCATGAACCAGCCGAGTGTAGAGAAGTTCGCGGCGTCGGTGCAGCCTGGTGGCGCCATCGTAATCGATACTACGCTGGCCATGAACGGCGCCGAGGGCGTTCAGCTGGCAGACGACGTAACCGTGGCGGCCTTTAAGGCAACCGAGATCGCAGAGGCCGAGGGACTCAAAGGCCTGGCCAACATCATCTGCCTGGGCAAGCTCTGGTCGCTCGACAACTTCTGCGAGCGCGAGGTGGTGGACGCTGCTATTTCCAAGTGCGTGCCGCCCAAGCGCCAGCACCTGCTGGAGCCCAACCTGCGCGCCTTCCAACTTGGAATCGACGCGTAACTCTTATTGATGTGGCATGCCGTGCCGTTTGGGGATACTCCCCCTGCGGTACATCGCTCGCGATGTACCGCAGGGGGAGTATCCCCAAACGGCACGCTGCTACGAGTGCCAGCGCAGTTAGTGATAACATAACCGCATGAAACCTCAACAGCAAACCAAGCCAACGCCGCTCTTCTGGCACTACGTAGTCCACCTCGTGGTGCGAACCATCCTGTTTGCCACAGGCATAGTGCTGCTTGTGGTGGATCCGGCCCAGCTGGATATGACGCGCAACTTTGGCATCCAGGCGGGTCCGTCCTTCGTTAACCTCGTGTTTGTGTTTATGGCGCTCGACCTTGTGTCCAAGCTGCGCCCGCACGCAAAAATAGCCATGGGTAGCCGCAAGCAGTACGCACAGTATCACGCTCCCACGCCGCGCATGTTTGCGGGCGGCGCAAAAGAGCTGCGTAGCCGCGTGCGCGACCTGCGCAAGCAGATGCCCGAGTACCTGGAGCAAAAGGTTGCGAACACGCGTGACGCCGCGCAGGAAACAGCGCAAGGCGTGTACGAGGCGGGACGTCAGCTGGCGTATTCCGTAGACGTGCTGCGCATGCTTCCCTGGCCCGACAACCTTGCCGCCAGCGAGCGCATGCGCAACGCCATTCGTCGCCGTCGCGCGCGTGAGGTGGTGCCGGTCGCCATTTTTTGGGTTGTGTTCAACCTTGCCGTAGGGCTTCTGCTGGATCGCTTTGGCCTGCTAGGACCGCAGGCAGTAATGGTGTGGACGCTCTTCTACTTTGTGTTCGACATGATAAGCGTGGTGCTGTGGTGCCCGCTGCAGCTGGTGCTCATGCGTAACCGCTGCTGCACCACCTGCCAGATCTTTAACTGGGACGGAATAATGGCGGCAACGCCGCTCCTTGTGGTGTGGTGCTGGTTTAGCGGGCTGCTCGTTCTGGGCGCGCTGGTGGTGCTTGTGCGCTGGGAGCTGGCCTTTGTGCGTCATCCCGAACGCTTTGACCAGCGCACCAACGCCTCGCTGCAATGCGAGAACTGCACTGACAAACTCTGCTACCTGCGCAAGCCCCTTACCCCGCGCACGGTAGGGGAGTAAGTCTAGGTGGGTCGTGCCTGCTGGCGTGCCTCTTGGGGAGTATCCCCAAGAGGCACGCCTCGCCCGGAGGCGCCGTCCTCGCTGGCTAGATTCCCCTCCGACCCTTAAAATGGTATGAGCGTCACTGGCAACGCCGAGACCAGACCGAACAGGAGCTATTTGTGTGGGATGCATTTAGGAGACGTGCGAGCACGATTATTGAGCATGCAGTTGGAATTGCTACGCTGCTTTCGCTGTCAATCGTTTTGCTCGTCGCGCTTTGGTACACGGGCATATCGATGTACCCCGATTCCGAGACATTGGACTACGCGTATCCCGTCAATCCCGAACTCTGGCCAAGATGGGTTTTGGGGATTGTGGCAGCCCTGGCATTTGCCGGGCTACTCTTTGTTCTTTGGAAAGTGCTCGATCGAGTAAATCCTAGGGTCCTTCTTGCGGTATCTGTTGTGCTCACAAGCATCATTGGCATTGCATGGGTAAGCGCCCAAACGACCACGGTTACGCTCTTTGCCGATGCGAGGAACCTCGCTGCGTATGCAACGGGTTTTGTGACCGGCAATACCGAATACTTTGCGGTCGGCGCAAGGAACGACCTTCCAATGGAGGATTTATTATCGTACTTTAGGCACTATCCGTACCAGGCTGGCATGTTCTTTTACTACATGGGCATGTTTAAGCTTTTTGGCGCCGGCAACATTATGGCCTTGCGATATGCAAACGTTGTTGCCAACGAAATCGTGCTCGTATGTCTTTACGCCATTGGAAGGCGCTTGTTTACGACCTCGCGAGCACGTAACGCCCTTATGGTGCTGGCTGTACTGTTTATTCCCTTTTGGTTGTCGAGTGCGTTTCCCTACGGAAACTGCATTGGCTTTGCGTTTGCGGCAACGTATGTAGTGTGCCAAATCGAAGCGCTCGTATCCAAAACGCCACGCAATACGATTCTTTGGGCCGTGGGATCGCTTGTGCCGTTGGCAATTGGGATGTCGGTTAAGTCCACGTTCGTTTTGCTCGAGTTGGCGGTAATCGTAGCGTGGATCATAAGGGCTTTGCGTGGTAAAGGCACTGCTGGGCTGGCGGTCTCCTTGGCCATATTTGTTGCGGTAAACGGAATTACCGGCGCTGAGGTTCGCGTGCTCGAGCGCATGCTTGGCACTTCCGTTGGAGAAGGCATGCCCAAAACGTCTTGGATTCTTCTTGGACTAACCGAAAGGCAAGACTCGGGGCAACCCGGGCTCTGGGATTTGGAGGCGTATGAAATATACAATATGGCAGAAGGAGACATGGACAAGCAGAAGCAGATAGTTTCGCAGCGCCTTGCAAACGCTGCTGCGAACTTTGCTGCAAATCCGGTATACACTGTCAGGTTCTTTGCAATAAAACTTGCATTTGAGTGGGCGGAACCCACGTACATGTCAATATATTATTCGGTATTAAATAGTGACGCAAACCACACGTATTTTGGGTACTCGGAAGACGGCATGTTTTTGTACGAAACACCACGCAAAGCTTTTATTTGCGTCTATGACGGATACCAGACCGTTGTATATGCGCTCGGTGCCGTTGGTGTCTTGTTTATGCTCAAGCGGCTGCGCAACAATGCGTTAGATGCTCGCGACGTGTGCATGGTGCTCTGCCTGTGCTTTTGCGCGGGATTCTACTGCTATCTGCTTTGGGAGGCCAAGGGCGTGTACTTGCTGCCGTTTACGGTGCTGTTGCTTCCGCTTTCCGCTTACGGACTGGCGGGCATCGCTTCGGGCGTAAAAAGCCAGTCGTAGTAAGGCGCGCCCATTGGGGATACTCCCCATCGGGCACATCGCGGGAAACCCTTCTCATTATGAGGGGGACCATCCGCGACGCACCAGACAGGGGAGTATCCCCAATGGGCACGTTCCAGGTGGTCATATTGTGGAGACGCCCGGGAGGGTGTACACTAGCAAAGTTGCTGTATTTGGGGAGTGCTGTCTCTATATGCAGCAGCGACTGACGGATGTGGTCCGCTGGGGAGAGGAGCAGGGTGCTCCTAGAGTTGCCGTCCCATGACCACCGAGTGTAAGGATTAGGTATGGTCAGCACGATTCTTGGCCGCAAGATCGGGATGACGCAGGTATGGGACGAAGACGACAACGTCGTGCCCGTAACCGTCATTCAGGCAGGCCCCTGCACGGTGTCGCAGGTAAAGACCAAAGAGACCGACGGCTACGATGCCGTTCAGATCGGCTTTGGCGACATCAAGGCAAAGAAGGTCAACAAGCCCATGGCAGGCCACTTTGCAAAGGCGGGCGTTGAGCCCATGCGTTATCTGCGCGAGGTTCGCGTGGAGGACGGTTCCGAGTACAAGCCTGGCGACCAGGTTACGGTTGCCGACTTCGCGGAGGTCAAGGCGGTAGACGTTACCGGCACCTCCAAGGGCAAGGGCTTCCAGGGAACCATCAAGCGCTGGAACTTTAGCCGCGGTCCCATGACCCACGGCTCCCGTAACCAGCGTAAGCCGGGCTCCATCGGTCAGTGCGCTTATCCCGCACGCGTCCGCAAGGGCCTTCACATGGCCGGTCACATGGGCGACGAGCGCGTTACGGTAAAGAACCTCAAGCTCGTGCGCGTAGACACCGACCAGAACCTCCTGCTCGTTAAGGGCGCGGTGCCTGGTGGCAGCAACGCCCTCGTCCAGGTCCGTATGGCCTAAGGGAGGAAACAATGTCCAAGATCGAAGTAAAGAACGTTGAGGGTGCGGCCGTAAGCGAGGCCGAGCTTTCCTCCGACGTGTTTGGCATCGAGCCAAACGTCCCCGTTATGCACCAGGCTGTTGTTGCCTACGAGGCAAGCCTGCGTCAGGGTACCCATTCCGTAAAGAACCGCCACAACGTGTCCGGCGGCGGCCGCAAGCCGTATCGCCAGAAGGGCACCGGCCGTGCTCGTCAGGGCTCCATCCGTGCAGCCCAGTGGACCGGCGGCGGCGTAGTGTTCGGACCTGTTCCGCGCAGCTACGCAAAGAAGGTAAACAACAAGATGGCCAAGCTTGCCATGCGCTCCGCGCTCTCTGGCAAGGTTGCCGACTCCGAGCTCGTGCTTTTGGACGAGCTCAAGATCGAGGAGCCTTCCACCAAAAAGGCAGCCGCCATCCTTAAGGCACTCGACCTCACCGGCAAGCGCGTGACCCTCGTGGTCGACGACGAGGCCGTTGTTGAGTACCTCTCGTTCCGCAACATCCCCCAGGTGGAGGTCTACGGCGTGTCCGAGGCCCACACCCGTTGCCTCATCGACAACGCCGCACTGGTTATGACGGTCGACGTGGCAAAGACGCTCGAGGAGGCGCTTGCATAATGAACTCTCCGTACGAAGTTATTATTCGCCCGGTTGTTACCGAGCGCTCCTTCGACCTCATGGAGCAGGGCAAGTACACCTTCGAGGTTGCCCGCACCGCTCCCAAAGAAGAGATTCGCGACGCAGTCCAGAAGATCTTCAATGTGCACGTTGTTAAGGTCAACACCGTTAACGTAAAGCCCAAGAACCGTCGTGTGCGCTACGTTACCGGCAAGACCCGCGCCTGGAAGAAGGCCATCGTTACCCTCGCTCCCGGCGAGACTATCGAGGTCTTTGCCAACAACGAGGTAAACATCGTCGAGTAAGGGTAAAAGACGCACGCCACAAGGGCGGGCGTCTGCCGCGCACATGGATACGCGCGGTACCGTGGTACATCCGGTGTCGTCCTGCCGAGGCAATAGCCTCAATCCCTGAGCAGGGCGGCCAACGGAAGAAGAAAGGGAATTAGTAATGGCAGTCAAGCACCTCAAGCCTACGAGCGCAGGGCGTCGTTTCCAAACGATCTCGGACTTTGCCGAGATTACGACGGACAAGCCCGAGAAGTCGCTTCTCGAGCCCCTGCCAAAGAAGGCAGGCCGCAACAACAACGGCCGCATTACCACCCGTCACCAGGGCGGTGGACACAAGCGCAAGTATCGTCGCATCGACTTTAAGCGTGTGCACGACGACGTACCGGCCAAGGTCGCATCCATTGAGTACGACCCCAACCGCTCCGCTCGCATTGCGCTGCTCCACTATCTGGACGGTTCCAAGGCATACATTCTTGCTCCCCAGGGCCTCAACGTAGGCGACACCGTGGTGTCGGGCAGCAAGGACGTAGACATTAAGCCGGGCAACGCCATGCCCCTCTCCGAGATTCCCGTGGGCACCTTGGTGCACGCCGTGGAGTTCCAGCCGGGCAAGGGCGCCGCTATGGCACGTTCCGCTGGCACCTCCGTGCAGCTCATGGGCAAGGACAACGGCTACGCCGTGCTCCGCATGCCTTCCTCCGAGCTTCGCCGCGTGCTTCTTACCTGCCGCGCCACCATTGGCGTCGTGGGCAACGCCGATCACTCCAACATCGTAATCGGCAAGGCCGGTCGTCAGCGTTGGCTGGGCGTCCGTCCCACCGTTCGCGGTACGGTAATGAACCCGGTCGACCACCCGCACGGCGGCGGCGAGGGCAAGAACCACACGTCGGGCCGTCCGTCGGTCACGCCGTGGGGCAAGCCCACGAAGGGTTACAAGACGCGTAACCCCAAGAAGGGCAGCAACCGCCTTATCATCCGTCGTCGCAAGACCAAGTAGTCGGAACACGAGTAGTAGGAGTTAGCAAGTATGAGCAGAAGTCTCAAAAAGGGCCCGTATGTGGAGACTCGCCTCCTCCAGCGTGTTCTTGCGCAGAACGAGGCGGGTACCAAGGATGTAATCAAGACGTGGTCGCGTTCCTCCACCATCTTCCCCGAGATGGTTGGCCACACGATTGCCGTCCACGATGGTCGCAAGCACGTTCCCGTGTACATCACGGAGTCTATGGTCGACCACAAGCTGGGCGAGTTCGCCCCCACGCGTACGTTCCGTGGACACAAGGCCAAGTAGTAGGGGGTAGAAACTAAATGGCACAGAGGATTAAAGAGAACGAGGTTCGTGCAACCGCCAAGTACGTGCGCGTTGCTCCTCGCAAGGCCCGCCTCGTGGTGGACCAGATTCGCAACAAGTCGGTCGAGCAGGCGCTCGAGCTCCTGCAGTTCAACAACCGCGCTGCGGCAGTGCCCGTGGCCAAGGTGGTTAACTCGGCCGTCGCGAACGCAGAAAACAACCATGGCATGCGTGGCAGCAACCTGGTAATCGCCGCCGCGTATGTGGACGAGGGTCCCACGCTCAAGCGTTTCCGCCCCCGTGCAAAGGGCTCCGCTTCGCGCATCAACAAGCGCACGAGCCACATCACCGTTGTCGTAGCACCCAGGAAGGAGGCGTAGAAGAATGGGACAAAAGGTACATCCCACTGGCTTCCGTCTGGGTACAACCGAGCAGTGGCGTTCCCGTTGGTACGCCGATAAGAACTACGCCGAGACCCTCGGCAACGACCTTGCCATTCGCAAGTACCTTAAGAAGCGTCTCGCGCGTGCTGCCCTCTCCAGGGTGGACATCGAGCGTGCCGGCGACAAGGTACAGGTAACCATCTTTAGTGGTCGTCCTGGCATCGTAATTGGCAAGAAGGGTTCCGAGATCGACTCGCTGCGCAAGGAGCTCGAGAAGGTCGCTGGCGTTGCCACCGGTATGGTTAAGGTGGACGTCGTAGAGGTAAAGCGTCCCGAGCTCGACGCAAACCTGGTGGCACAGTCCATCGCAGAGCAGCTCGAGGGCCGCGTTGCCTTCCGTCGCGCCATGCGCAAGGCTGTTCAGACCGCACGCAAGTCCGGCGCCAAGGGCATCCGTATTCAGTGCTCTGGTCGTCTTAACGGCGCCGAAATGGGACGCCGCGAGTGGTACCGCGAGGGTCGCGTGCCCCTGCACACGCTGCGTGCCGTTATTGGCTACGGCGAGGCCACCGCTCACACCACCATGGGCGCCTGTGGCGTTAAGGTTTGGATCTACCTCGGCGAGAAGATGAAGGGCCAGCCTGCGCCCAACCCGGCGCTCGAGGGCACCAGCAATCGCGGACCTCGCCGTCGCAACGATAGGAGGGGACGCTAATGCTCGCACCTAAGCGCGTTCTTCACCGTAAGGTACAGCGCGGTTCCATGAAGGGCAAGGCCAAGGGCAACACCACGCTGCACTTTGGCACGTATGGCATTCAGGCCCAGGAGGCTCACTGGATTACCAACCGCCAGATTGAGGCCGCCCGTGTTGCCATTACCCGTCGTATGAGGCGTGGCGGCAAGGTCTGGATTACCATCTTCCCCGACAAGCCCATTACCAAGAAGCCGGCCGAGACCCGCATGGGCTCGGGCAAGGGCAACCCCGAAGAGTGGGTAGCCGTAGTCAAGCCCGGCCGCATCATGTTCGAGATTGACGGCGTTCCCGAGGACGTCGCCAAGGAGGCCCTGCGACTGGCGCAGCACAAGTTGCCGATCAAGACCAAGATCGTAACTCGCGCCGACCAGGCCGGGGAGGAGTAGGCAAGCATGAAGTACAAGGATATTCAGGCGCTTAGCGATGCTGACCTTGCTGCCAAGCTGGAGGAGGGGCGTGCAGAGCTCTTTAACCTCCGCTTCCAGATGGCCACAAGCCAGCTCGACAACACGGCACGCGTAAAGACCGTCAAGCGCGACATCGCCCGTGTCCAGACCGAGATTCGCGCCCGCGAGATCGCGGCCAACGCCAAGAACTAGACGGCAGGAGAGATAGCAAATGGCAGAAACCGCAACAAGGAATGCGCGTAAAGTTCGCACGGGCGTCGTGGTGTCGCTTTCGGGCAACAAGACGGTTACCGTAAAGATCAACTACCGCAAGCATCATCCCAAGTACGGCAAGATGATGACCATATCCAAGAAGCTCCACGTACACGACGAGAACAACGAGTGTGGCCTTGGCGACACCGTGCGTGTAATGGAGACCCGACCCCTCTCCAAGACCAAGCGCTGGCGCTTGGTGGAGATCGTAGAGCGCGCCAAGTAGCGATAGGAGGTATGGCGAATGATACAGATGGAGACCATGCTCAACGTTGCTGACAACAGCGGCGCGCGGCGTGTGAAGTGCATCAAGGTCATCGGTGGCTCCAAGCGTCGCTATGCCGGCATTGGCGACGTGGTAATCTGCGCCGTGCAGGAGGCCACGCCCAACAGTGCCGTAAAGAAGGGCGACATCGTGCGCTGCGTTATTGTGCGCACCAAGAAGGAGACCCGCCGCAAGGACGGCAGCTACATCCGCTTCGACCAGAACGCCTGCGTTGTGGTCGACAAAGAGGGCGAGCCCCGTGGCACCCGTATCTTCGGGCCCGTGGCACGCGAGCTGCGCGACCGCAAGTACATGAAGATCGTCTCGCTCGCACCCGAGACGCTGTAAGGAGGCGACCGACACATGCCTAAGATGAACGTCAAAAAGGGCGACAAGGTCCAAGTCCTCAGTGGTAAGGATAGGGGTGCCCAGGGCGAGGTCCTGCGTGCCTTCCCCCGCGAGGGCAAGGTAATCGTAGAGGGCGTTGCCATCGTAAAGAAGGCCCAGCGTCCTACGCAAGAGAACCAGAACGGCGGCTTTAAGGAGCAGGAGGCTAAGATCGACGTCTCCAACGTAATGCTCATCTGCCCCGAGTGTGGCAAGGCCACCCGCGTTGGTCATGGCACCGACGACGAGGGCAAGAAGGTCCGCGTTTGCAAGAAGTGTGGCCACAAGTTCTAAGCTGCTAAAACAAGCACGTAAGACAAAGGGACAGTCTCGCAAGCGGGGCTGTCCCTTTCTTGTTGGCGGCACTTTGGCACCGAGGAGGGCAGACCAGCGCCGTTCAGTTAAGCTGCGGGCACGAACCCGGCACCGTGCGCACTTCCGGCACCAAACCCTCCCCACCGTGTACGGTTCCGGCCGATAATCGCGCACGGTAGGGACCCTTCCGTCCCAAAACTGTACACGGTGGCACCGTGCACGATTCCGGCACCAAACCCTCCCTACCGTGTACGGTTCCGGCCGATAAGTGCGCACGGTAGGGACCCTTCCGTCCCGCAACTGTACACGGCGTCGGCGACTGCGCACAGTAGGGACCCATCCGTCCCAGAACTGTACACGGTGGCACCGTGCGCACTTCCGGGACCAAACCCTCCCTATCGTGTACGGTTCCGACCGATAACTGCGCACGGTGGGGAGCCATCCGTCCCAGAACTGTACACGGCGGCAGCAACTCCGTCGGAGACTGTACACGGTAGTGACCCATCCGTCCCAGAACTGTACACGCCGCCGCGCCGTGCGAAGCCCGCGGCTTAACTAAATGGCGGTGGCATCACTTTGGAGCAAAGCATTGCTAAAGCCTACCCCTACCCCCGTATCCACCTATACTTTGTCCCGCGTCCACCGCCGATCTTCTGTATCTTCCCGGCGCGCAGCAGGCTGGCAAGAGTACGCTCTACGGTAATCTCCGAGATGTCGGGGCACTGGGTAAGAATGTCTCTTTTGCTCAGGTCTCTAATCGAGCGCTCAAGAGCAGCCTCCACACGTTTGGGCTTGGGTACCTTGTTGGTAATCAGGCCGCTTACGCGCTCTTCGAAGACATCGCATGTATGAGCAACTACCCAAAGAAAGTAGCTTACAAAAGGAAGGTAGTCGTTTACGCCCTCGGACCAACCCGAAGAGCTTGCCTGCAGCGCCTCATAGTACGTGTCCTTAGACTTCTCGATTTCGTGCTCGATAGACACGTACTTGCCCACAAGGTAACCGTTCTGGTACAGCAGCAGCAGGGTAAGAAGCCTGCTCATGCGCCCGTTGCCGTCGTTAAATGGATGAATGCAAACAAAGTCGAACACGAACATTGCGATAAGCAGCAGCGGGTCTATGTCGCCTGCGGAAAGCGCCTGTTTATATGCACTGCATAGTTGTTCCATGGCATCCGGAGTCACAATGGCAGGCAACGGTCTAAAGCGTTCCCGCTTATTGCCGTCGGCGTCAATTTCGATTATGGCGTTGTCGGAGTCTTTCCATTTGCCGCCAAAGGACATCTTTCCCTGCGCATACAGGATTTTATGCAGCTGGAGTATGTAGTTCGGTGTTACGGGAATTGCATCGTAGCTCTCGTGGATTAACGAAAGAACGTCGCGATATCCAGCAAGCTCCTCCTCTGCTCTATTACGCGGCGCGACCTTTTCCTGCATTATCTCGGAGAGTCTCTTGTTGCTTGTAACGATTCCCTCGATACGATTCGATGCGTCTGTGCTTTGGATCTTGGCTACGTCGCACAGAATCGAAAGCTCATTTGGCTTCTGGTTAATGTAGAGGTCTTGGCGTCCTTTGTGCTCGTGAATATTCGATACCATATTCATTATGGATGTGGTATAGAGCTCCTTGGGTAACTCTGTGTAGTCGAATGTACGCATGATCTCCTTTCTGCATCATTAGCAATTAAATGCATCATATCAACTTATAATGATGCAATAAACGAGGCTCGTCAAGGGAGAATCCCCGGTGGGCGCATCCCCTAAAAGCCCGGCACCACGCACTCAATTATGTTTCTGTTATGTTAAGTAAACTGAACAGTTACGGAATGAGGCGAATCGTACACACATGCGTGCGGCATGGCGTGCCATAATCGATATGGTGGTATAGCGCAAATGGGGTATATGGGATGGACCTGAAAGTTGCAGTTGTAGACGACATGGACGACGACCGGGCCCGTCTGTCGAGAGACATCCGTACTTTGCTCGCGCAAAAGAAGTGCACGTGTCACATTAGTACGTTTACGAGCGCGGAGGAGTTCTTGTCGGCCTCCGAGCATACATCGGTGGACATGGCTTTTTTGGACGTTCGTATGGGCAGCATGAACGGTATCGAGTTAGCCACTCGCCTGCGCAACGTCAACAAGTCGCTTATTATCGTGTTTGTAACGAGCTCGCGCGAGTATGCGCTCGACGCCTTTCCTGTCCACCCCTTCGACTACTTGGTAAAGCCCTACACAAAGGAGCGCTTGTCTAAGGTGCTTGACGATGTTCTTGCGGCGCTTAACATGCGAGACGAGCGCAAGGTCGTTAAAGTGGATGTGCCCTACGGAAGCGTGGAAGTTCTTTTGGACCGTATTGTGGTTATAGAGGCGCGAAGCCACAGTTCGGTGCTTACGCTCGAAGGCGGGCAGGAAACGCGCTCTACCTTGAGCTTTGCCGAAATTAGCGGTCTTGTTGCAGACGAGCCGCAGTTCTTGGTAATCAACCGCGGCGTCGCCATAAACATGGACCGCGTAGTGAGCGTAGAGGGCGCGACCGTCGTAATGGAGGGTGGGTTGCGGCTGCCTCTGCGCAAGCGCGACCGCGGCGGCCTTGCCAGGGCCATTACCCAGCATATGATCTCGCGCGCAGGCAGGAGGTATCGTGGATAGCGCCACCCTCAACATATCCTATGCGCTCGAGCTCTGCATGGCCATTCCTGCCTTTATGATGGCGCTGGCACCCGTAAACAGGTCCCTTTCCATAGGTAAAAAAGAGGCGTACGGCTTGGCAGCAGCATACCTGGCGCTACTCATCGGTGCAGGCGCAATCGTATGTAGGCGCCTGTATTTGCCCACCGTCGTGTTCTTGGTGCCTGGATCGTTTCTGCTCTTTCTTCCATACGCGCAGGCCGTCGATCTAAGCCTGCCAAAAAAGGTATTCTGCTTTGCCAACGCCATGATGCTGTGCTCTTTTTCGAACATGTATGCCACCGTAATAATGGCGGCGTGGGAGGCACACAATCCAGCTAAGGTGCATCTGCCACAAACGGGGTTCTTGGCACTTGTTATAGCTGCGGTTTTGTGCCTTCTGTTCTACAAAACCTTGGTAGAAAAACTTCCCGCGCTCCTCTATCACGACGAACTAGACGACCTATGGCGTTGGCTTGTGCTCATTCCCGTGGCCCTTGCAGCACTAATGTGGTGGATGATACCTCGCGACCCCGCGCTCGTTTTGCTGGGACGCACAGGGGGCATTATGTTGGTTGTTACTGCGCTCATTCCTATTGCGGCGTGGGTGCTCTACCACATTGCGTGGAACGTAATGTCGCGCGTGTGGGAAGAGGCCAAGCTTAGGCAGGAGGTCGCGATCCTGCGGGCAGAAGAGAAGCGTCTCGCCGAGCTTAGGACGTATATGGACGAAGGCAGGGCTCTCCGACACGACTTTCGCCATCACCTGTTGGCCATGCGCGGCATGCTTGAGTCAAATAAGATAGACGACCTTTCGGAATATATCGAGCAGCTTACGAGCAGGGAGGCCGAGAGTCAGAGGCCGCGACTCTGCAAAAACATGGCCGTGGACTCGTTGGCCGCGTATTACGACGCGATTGCTCGCGAAAAGCGTGTGGTTATTGGCTGGCTGCTAGACCTGCCCGAGCAGCTCCCCGTTGCCGAGGTGGATTACTGCTCGGTTTTGGGCAACTTGGTGGAAAACGCCATTCTTGCCACGGCCGAGCTGGAGGAGTCCAAGCGCTGGGTGGAGGTCGTTTCGCAAGAGGTAACAGACCATGCTCTGGGCATTAACGTACGAAACACCTTTGCAGGCGAGGTAGAGTTTGACCGTGACGGCCTGCCCAAGGCGCATAAACGAAGTCATGGCGTAGGCCTCCCGTCGGTGGTTGCCACGGTACAGCGCTATAACGGCGGGCTGGATGTCCAGACGCAGGACGGCGAGTTCTTTGCGGGGGCCATCATGTATCACGATTAAGGGCGCACCCACACCCACTCCCTCAAATAATGCATCTTATGCGTTGTTCCCCATTTTCAGTTTGCAATTCAGACAGAGTGGTAGAATCCGTACAACTACATAGAAGGGATAAGGTACCGTGCTAGGCTTTCATGACCTCCATCTGGGCGGAACCAAAGATAAGAGCCAGAGCAAAGACCTGCAGCGGCTTAACAGGCAAGACCTCCTCGAGCTGCTGGTAGGCCAAATGCGCGAAGGCGATGACTTGCGCGCTGCCATCGAGCGAAACGAGCGCGAGATACAGAACCTCAACGATCTTGCGGATCGCCTTAAGGGAAAACTAGACCTTAAGGACGAGCAGATGGAAAACCTCAAAGACAAGCTCGACATCAAAGACGCGCAAATAGACCACCTTAAGCGCAGGCTCGACGAAAAAGACGCCAGACTCGAGGTGCTTAAGGGTCGTCTTGACTTTAAAGACTCCATCATTGCTCGTTTGAGCGAATCTCAGAACATGAGCAAAGAGGAGCTGGAGATCATTGAGGCGCGGGAACGTGCGCTGGAAAATGAGGAAGCGAGAATCGCAAAGGCCGAGGCGGAGACGGAGGCCAAGGACGAGGAGCTGCTAGATGAGTGAGAACGTGTCGAACGGCGAAGAAAGCCAGAGCACTCCGAGTTTGGAGGTGCTCGAGGCCGAGCTTGGGCGCGAGCGCCACAAGCACAACTACCTCCGGGCATTACGAAATACCTTGTTCAGCCTTATTATCGTTGCGGCAGCGGCCGTGCTGGTGGCTATGCTCGTGCTGCCCATTCTTCAGATTACGGGCGCATCGATGACAAACACCCTGCAGGACCGCGACATTGTGGTGGCCTTGCGTGGCTCCGACTTCAAGACGGGCGATGTGGTGGCGTTTTATTACAACAACAGCATTCTGGTAAAGCGCGTCATAGCCAACGAAGGTCAATGGGTAAACATTTCCGATGACGGCACGGTTTACGTAGACAACGTTGCCCTCGACGAGCCCTATATTGACGAAAAGGCAAAAGGCGAGTGCAACATTCAGCTGCCGTACCAGGTCCCCGAGGGCAAGGTGTTCGTTATGGGCGACCACCGCAAGACGAGCGTGGACAGCCGAAGCACAACGTTGGGCTGCATCAGCAAAGAGATGTTCCTAGGCCGCATTCTGTTCCGCGTTTGGCCCTTTACCGCTTTAGGCCCTATAAATTAGAAGCATCAAATTGCCATGTCGCTAAACACGTCGGCTGTTGGGCGCGTGTGGCTAGCGAGTACGTCCTGGTACCCCTCCTCAAAAGAGGCGCCTAGCTCCTCTTGGCTCATGCCCGCAAGCTCGAGTGGGCGCTTTTTGGGAAGCCTTACCTCAAAGGGCAATCCCCTGTGCATTATTATCTGCTTGTAGAACATGTTGATTGCGTTTGATGCGGGAACTCCGAGCTCGGAGAGTATGGCCTCTGCCTGCTCCTTCACATCAGGCTCGATCCTTGCGTAAAGCGTTGCCGTTTTTTGTGCCATGGTGCACCTCGCATTTTCTATTACATTTTGCATAGATTGTACGGACAAGAGCAATACATATCAATGGCTATGCCACCGTGCATACACGTGCACCCGCTACCAACCTTCCCGCCCCAATTATGTGATTTGCCCCCAATCAACCCACTTTCAGTTAATTGTTTTCCCGTTCGGGTAAAACTAGTTCGCTTCGGGAAGAACCTATTGAACACCCCTATTAGGGCGTTGTAATTTAGGGTCAGACAATTGTGTTAAGTAGAAGCAGAATGCTGGGTCGACTAAGGAGAGGAGGCAGCACGATGGCAGAAAACACCAAAAACCGTCTTACCGGGATGCTGCTGTCCAAGAGCCGTCGGGCGCGTTACATTAGGACCTTCGTGGTCTTGGCTGCATGTGTTGCTATTGCAGTGGCTGTTGCGCTCCACCAAAGCGGCATTGCCATGACGCACGAAGAGCAGATACTCACGTGTCCGGTTTCGGGCGTGGTGGCTCATACGCATAACGAGAGCTGCTACGATGCGGACGGCAATCTGGTATGTGCCCTGCCCGAAATCGAGCTACACACGCACGGCGATGATTGCTACACGGAGGTGAAGGAGCTCACCTGCGGATTGGAGGAGTCGGATGAGCACAAACACACCGACGCGTGCTACACCGTTACGCGCAAGCTCACCTGCGGCAAGGAAGAGGTAACCGAGGAGCATGTTCACGGCCCCGGATGCTTTACTACCGTTACCGTGGGAGAAGCGGAAACGCAGAGCGAGGGAACTAAGCCACAGGTCGTTGTTACGGCTTCGATGCCTGCCCAGAAGTTCGAAGACAAAATAATGGATGACAAGGGCAACGAATGGGTCCACGTTACTGTTAGCGCGCCCGAGGGAGCATTCCCCGAAGGCACCACCATGCGCATTAACCCGCTCGATGCAGAGAGTGTTCGCAGCAAGGTCGAAGACGCCATTAACAAGCAGAAGGGTCCGGATTCTTCAACTGTTGCCAAGCAGATGAAGGCCGTAGACATCGCCTTCTTCGATCCTGAGGGCAACGAGATTGAGCCTGCAGCTCAGGTAGAGGTAAAGATTACCTCCAATACCGTTAGCGAAATTAAAGACCCCGTACTTGTGCACGTGGATAGGGACGAGGCAAAGGATGCACAGGTCGTAAAGCAGGTCAACGTGGTCAACCAGAACGAGGGAGAGCAGGCTACAGAGACCAATGGTGCAGCGGAGGCCAAGGACACCCTTAAGTTCAATACCAACGAGTTCAGTCCCTACGTTATCGTGGAGACCGAGACCATTGCCGCCAATGTAATAACGGCAAACGGCGAGACCTATGCCATTACGGTTTCCTACGGTTTGGACGCGGGTATCCCTGAGGGCGCCAAGCTCGTGGCAACCGAGGTGCAAAAGGGCGCCAAGGACTACGACGCCTATGCAAACGAAACGGCTCAGGCCGTTCAGACGAGCGTTGACGATCTTGCGCACCTGCGCATGTTCGACATAACCATCCAGGATGCAACGGGCAAAGAGCTTGAGCCCAAGGCGACGGTGGACGTTAAGATTCAGTACGTGGGTGAGGGAATTGCCAACGACGAGGAGCTTAAGGTCGTGCACCTTGCCGACTCTGGCACACAGGTTATAGACCCCGCGACCGAAGGCAAGGGCAACGAAACCGACACCCTTACCTTTAAGGCGGACTCGTTCTCCATCTACTCCGTTGTCTCGTATAAGGTAACTGGCGATTTGAACGGCAAGCAACTTGCCATCGTGCACGTGAGCACTACCGCATTGGCAGGAAATAGCGTCGAGAACAATACACGTTATATCGGTCGTGCCATGCAGGCGGATGTAAAGGAAAAGAAGCTTGTTGCTGCCAACGTTGTTGTGGAGCAGCACGAGAGCGGTCTAAACATTGTTACAAGCAACAAAGACGGCGCAAACAATCTTGCAAGTCCTGACCAAGTTGCCGTTTGGACGTTTGAGGCCGTGGAGGGGCAGACAAACAAGTACTACATCAAGGTGGGATCAAGGTATCTTAAGGTGAAGAAGGATAGGGAAGGCAACTACAATCTGGAACTTACTGATCAAAACGGTACGGCGTTTACCGTAACTGAAGGCAAGAACAATAATGCAGGCATGGTGTCTATAAAAGCCGACAACGATCATTACCTGCGCTCTTCCGTCGTCAAAAGCGACCAGCATAATGGGAACGCCCCTCGTTTCGAGATTGGCAACAACGACGCCGACAAAATATGGCTTACCCTCTGCGAGATCGAGAAAATCGATCCCACAAAGGGAGACGCGTACACAGGCACCAAGGTCAGTGCCACGGAACTGGTAGACGGAGAAAGTTATCTTATATACAAGAACATATACAATCCGAATACCGGTTCGTACGAGGACTATATTATTGATGGCAATGGTAATCCGGTAAGGGCATACGACAAGGGCGATACGCTGACTCTTTATAGCGAGACTGCCCCTGTATGGATGCTCAAGGTGTGCAAAAACGACG
Organism: uncultured Coriobacteriaceae bacterium; assembly: GCA_902793465.1. GTDB lineage: Bacteria > Actinomycetota > Coriobacteriia > Coriobacteriales > Atopobiaceae > RUG440. Next base: position 119,260 of record CADBDT010000010.1, read on the forward strand.
ATGGAACCCCCAACGGCTACTATATATTCAAAAACGAGCAGACGGGCAAGATCCTGCATCCGCTCGCAGATGGAACGCTCATAAAGGATTATGATCAAAGTACTTCAGAGAAAGTGGATGGCGTTGCGCTCAAGGGTCGCGAAAACAACGAGTACACCTCGACCATAGAGTACTGGGACGATTCGGCCAAGGCATATTATGGCTATCAGATCGCAGGCGGCAGTAATGGAATAAGCCTTCAGTCGGGCACGGGCGCCAATTCCATGGACTTCTCGTTCGCGCGTCGTGTAACCAACTCTACAGACGAACTGCATACCGTGAAGACGGTAGATAGCGCCGCACAAGGTATTACCATTCACATGTTTAACTATAACGACAGGAGCACGATTGCCAATGTTACTGGATCGGATGGCTACGGCGTTGGAGTGTTGCCAGGACAGCACGTGAAGGCGAAGCTTAAAGACGGTTATCCCGAATTCACTAACAACAACACTGGTAAGACCCTGTTCGATCCAAACGGGGCCTACCATAAGGGCACCGGCAACAACCTGTTCTTGGAGAGCATCTATAAATCCACGGGATACTACGAGTACAGCTCCTTTAATAACTTCGCTCACTACAATGCAAATAATGGCACCTTTACTGTGTATTCCGAACAGGGAACACCCTCGCCTACGAGCAGCAACTTCTACTTCAAGCGCGGAAATTTCTTCCCCTACAACGAGCTCAATACAAGCGCGAATGCCAAACGCGCACAGAACCTCTACAACGGTGATGGAAAACTGTTGGATTACGCGGATCCTGCCAACGATTACGCGGTTTCTGCCGACGATGGAACGCTGTATGGACTGAAGGGGAACACCGATTTCTACTTTGGCATGACCATGGACTTCAACTTCCTTATGCCCAAGGAAGGAAAGATCGATGGCAACCCGCTTATATACGAGTTCAACGGTGACGACGATCTATGGATTTATGTTGACGGCGTCCTGGTGCTAGACATCGGCGGTGTGCACGATGCGTGGTCTGGCAAAGTGGACTTTGCCACGGGTCAGATTACAGGTGGGAACGGCGGCGCAGGCAAGGCGACCACCATCAAGCAGTGCTTCAAGAACGCAAATATCTTCCCTGACGGCACGACATGGGACGACAGCAAGGTCGATCAGTACTTTAAGGGCGACACGTTTGTTGAGTACGGAAGTCACAAGTTCAATATGTTCTATATGGAGCACGGTGCGGGAGCCTCTAACCTCGAGACGCGCTTCAACCTTCCCGTTATCGAGAAAGGCAAGGTTGAGGTAAGCAAAGCACTCGACAACACGTCGCAAACTCAGTACGCAAACGTAAGCTTCGCCTATCAGATGTTCAAGAAGGTGGACACTCATTATGAGCCGGTTACCAGTGCAGTATACAAGGACAAGACTGGGGAAGACGGAAAACCTCTGCCCGTAGAGTTTACTGACGGCGTTAAATTCAGTGATAACAGTAAAGTATATGACAAAGTATTCTACCTCAAGCCAGGAGAGACGGCCGTGTTCTCCGACATAGTTGAGGACCAGGAATACTACGTCCAAGAGATCGGTGTAAAGAGCCAGTACTACGACGAGATTTACATCAATGGCGTAAAAATCGACGGTAAGGACGTTCAGGCTAATGGCGAAGGCGTGTATCGCTCTACGGATGCAACCCCGCTTAACCGTGCGCGCGTGGACTTTGTGAACCACTGCGACAACAGGAACTCCAATGAGCTTCTTATTACCAAGCGCTTGGAGGATGGAACGCCGAGCGTAAACGACACCTTTGAGTTCCGCGTCATGCTCGAGAACGCCTCGGGTGAACTCGCGAACTACTATCAGGGAACGTATTACATCCGGGACGACAGCGGTAAATACTATCGTTACGAAAACGGAAGCCTTGTGTCCAATGGACAAACGCCGTATCCGTGCACTGCCGGTAACTATGGAACGATTGCGTCTGTGCCTGCAAACTACACGGTCGTAATCAAAGACCTTGTTGCTGGAACCGATTTCTACGTGGACGAAATTCGCACGAGGCGCGAGGGCGAAACTCAGGACCTGCTCATTGGAAACAGCGATTGGCAGTTGGTGAACACGGAAGTCAAGAATACGGACGGCACTGCAATCTCCCCATCGGAAATCAGCAACGCAACAATTTACAACTACGTTACCGGACAGAATGGTACGGGATCGTCTCTTGGCAAGATTGAGTGGAACAAGGATGCCCAGGTCGTATTTACCAACAAGCTCTCAGCGGCAAACGTTGACCTAAAGAAGGTCAATGATAAGAATGCTCCGCTCGCGGGTGCTACGTTTGAGCTTACGCGTAAGAATGGTGACGCATGGGTAAAGTACAAGAGCGATGTAAAGCCCGATGGTCAAAATGCGACCGTAACCATGGATGGGCTAAGGCGTGGCTTCTACAAGCTGGAAGAGAAGGTCGCACCCGAGGGATATACCATCCTCAACAACAAGTTCGTGTACTTCGAGGTGTATAGCGATAACGGACAGATGAAGGTTCGTCTTACCGATGCGAATGGTACTCCAACTGGCAATTCGGATATAGTGACCCTTCAGGACGCAAACAAGATCGTTGTAAAGAACACCCCAGGCGCTGCGATGCCGCAAACCGGTGGCACGGGTACCACGGTATTCTATGCTGCTGGCGGCTCCCTTGTTGGTGCAGGACTTATCTATTGGTTCTCTCGGAAGCGCTTTGCGAGGCACGGAGCCTAACGGCTCCCGCCCTCGCACGGCACTCCGTGTTAGATATAAGTAAGTAGTTAGTAAGTGTTCGTTTAGAGAAAGGAACGAAATGAAACACGTAAGAAAGGCACTAGCGTTTGTCGTGGCACTTGTCATGGCATTTGCGGTTGTCACTCCCGCACTTGCGGCTGACAACGGCAAGATTACAGTAGACAACTCTGCTAAAGGAGAGACCTACACGATTTACAAGCTGTTTGATGCAAAGGTAAGCGACGATGGTAAGTCTATCGCCTATACGGGAGATGTACCTAACGACCTTAGTGCTTACTTCACCAAGAATCAGCAAGGCAACATTGTGCCAAACGAGGATGCGATGTATGAAGAAAATGGCAATGTTGATTCGACAAAACTCAACGACACTGCAGCCGCGGCCATTAAGGCTTGGACTGCAACCACTGATGGCCAGGGCAAGAAAATAGACTCTAAGCCAGGCAATGGCGGGGCACTGGAATTCACTGGCCTGGATTATGGCTACTATGTAGTTACCACCACCCAAGGCGATCAGTTGGTATCAGTTGATTCGACCAAGCCTAATGCGAATATCATCGACAAGAACACCACTACTCCCATTAACAACCCCAAAAAGCGCATTACCAAGGTAGAGAATACGACCGTTACCGACGAGGATGGTAATGCAGTTGTAGATGCCAATATTGGAGATACGCTTACATATACGGTTTCCTTTGGTACTGCAAGCTACAACGGAACCAATCAGATCCTTGAGTACATTATTTCGGACAACTTTGTTGCCGATGGTGTATTGTCGGACGTTAATGTTAAATCCATTACGGTTGGAGATGCCAACGTAACCAAGCAGTTTGACGACAACGGCAAGATCAGCATTCCTTGGGTCGATGCTAATGGAAAGTCCCTGTATCCCAACAACGCTGTAGTAACCATTACGTACACCGCTAAGGTTGCTAGCGCAGCGGCCATTGACGGGCGGGGCAATAAGAACACGGCTACAATTGGCTATGTTGATGAGCCTAACGGAACGCCTCACGAGCAGACGGTTGACAAGACGTTCTATACCTACGCCCTCGCAATCAAGAAGGTTGACCAGTCTGGCCAGGCCCTGAAAGGCGCCAAATTCACCATTGCCACTGAGGCGGGCACACCAGTTAAGGTTACAGATGACGGCAATGGTGTTTACACCGTCGGCGGCACTGGTACCGAGGTAGTATCCCCTGAGTCCGGACTCATTATCATTAAGGGTGTAAAGGCAGGAAAGTATATACTGACCGAGACCGATGCGCCCAAGGGATACAACAAGCTTACCGCTCCTGTTGAAGTGACCGCAACTAAGACGGGACAGACAACCACCAGCACCACAACCTATTTCGATAAGGAAGGAAACAAGGTTGGCCAGCATGTAGAGAATGGTTTCGATGTGCTCGTGGATATACCCAGCCTCTCTGCTGCGTCTGTGGTCGTAGTTAATAAGACTGGTACCGAGATGCCCTCCACCGGTGGCATCGGCACCACCATCTTCTACATCGTTGGTGGCGTAATGGTCGCTGGCGCAGTAGTGTTCCTGCTCACCAAGCGTCGTGCAGCTGCTGAGTAGCAACAAGCTTTGCGCGTGGGGGATTAAGTAAGTAGTTACCAATTCCACTACGTAATTGCCTCGGGGAGGGGGACGAAGAATCGTCCCCCTCCAGGGGTGGCACCAGACGGATACGGTCGTCTGATGGGCATATGGCAAAAGACGTATACCTAACAAACGCTCGTATTCAAAAGAAAGATACGAACATGAGGAACGATGGGTTTATTGGATCGCATACGCAAGCCGAAGGAGGCATCCGCGCCGGAGGGCGACGCCACCATGCACGACGATTCGTCGAGCACGGGTGGGCGCAAGCCTACAGGCAAGCGCAGGGTGTCGATTTCGACTGTTGTTATGACCATCATCCTCGTGGTTGGTCTGGGGGTTATGGCGTACCCCACTTTCAGCGACTGGTGGAACAGTTTTCACCAGTCACGTGCCATTGCTGCTTATTCAGAGGCAGTAGATCAAACCGATCCAAAGAAGATGGCGGATATGCTTCAGGCGGCACGCGAGTACAATGCGCGCCTGGCGCAGAACTCCGGTCGGTTTACCATGACGGACGCCGAGCGCCAGGAGTACAACTCGTTGCTCAACCTTACGGGCAACGGCATGATGGGCTACATAAACATACCCTCAATCGGTGTGTACCTTCCCATATACCACGGTGTGGACGAAACTCACTTGCAGGTGGCTGTTGGTCACTTGGAGGGTACGAGTCTTCCCGTTGGAGGGAAAAACACGCATGCGGCAGTAAGCGCACACCGCGGTCTGCCGTCCGCCAAGCTCTTTACGGACCTGGACAAGGTTCGCGAAGGGGATCTGTTTACCTTTACGATCCTAAACCAGACCATAACGTATCAGGTGGACCAGATTCGCATTGTGGAACCCAGCGACCTGAGCGACTTGGCCATACAACAGGACGCGGACTATGCAACTCTTATTACCTGCACTCCGTATGGCATAAACACGCACCGCATTTTGGTGCGGGGCCATCGTGTGGACAACGTTTCCGACACGGCGGCAATCGCGGCCGGCGCAGTGCAGATTCCGTCCTACATCGCCATTCCTGCAGTGGCAATTCCGCTGCTCTTTGTGTACCTGCTCGTTACGCTCATAGTGCGCAAACGGCGTCATCCACAGTTGGACGAGCAGAAGGCGCTCGAGGTAGTGCGCAAGGACGTAATGGGCGAGGAAGAGGAAACCTCGCAGGATGGTGAAATTACTAGCACGAACGATGAGTCTAAAGACGAGGAAGAATAGGAAGCTATGGAACGGAAAGGAGAGCCCATGAAGCACAAGATTAGTAAACGCATTGCTCTGGCGTTGGCCATGTGTGCGGTGTGCGTGCTCGCGTTTGGAGCCACGCTTGCTCAGGCGAGCATCGATTCCGGCATGGGTGGCACCAACGAACTGCAGGTGAACGTGATCAAACCCGAGTCTGACGTTCAGAATGCAGGAGCGAAGGCTAATGTGTATCGCGTGGCTTCGGCATCCAAGGATGCAACGTACGACACGTATAACTACACATTTGACGTAGCTGCGTTCAGCGAGCTGGGGAACGGCTTCGACCGAGCCACGATGACGAGCGACTCTTGGATTAGAATGGCCGAGACCGCAAAGGGGATTGTGGAGAAGAACAACATTAACCCCGATGCCACGGCGTCGGTCGGCGAGTCGATAACTGGCTTAAACGATGGCATTTACCTGGTGCTCATTCCCGATGCCCAGAGCGATACAAACTCGTACTCCTTTACGCCCGCTCTTATTTCTCTGCCAGGTAAGGTGGATGCCGATGGCAAGCCTGTGTATAACACCGCTGCAGGTCGTTGGACGAATACAGATCCCACGGTACCAGTAGTTCTTGAGGCTAAGTGGTCCAGCAAGCAACGTCTCGGTTCGCTGCAGATCAACAAGACCGTTAGCAACTTCGATGGCAAGGCGGCAACGTTTACGTACCACATCGTGGATACCGAGACCGGTGGCACGAAGTACGAAAACTATGCGGCTGTTCAATACACTGCTAACGGCATCCAGAGCACAACGGTGGGCGGCATTCCCGCTGGCATGAAGCTCACCATTACCGAGGTCGACTCTGGTGCGCGTTACCAGGCTGTAGGCAGCGCAGAACAGTCGGCTACCATCTCGGCCACAGAGACGGTTGCAGTCAACTTCGAAAACGCGCCAAATGGATCCGGCAAGGTCGGCCATGGCATCGAGAACCACTTTGTGTTTAAAGATGACTACAACAATGGCGACTGGCAACTGGATGTTCGCGCAATAGACGCATCCGAAGTCGTGAATAACAGCTAGGGAGGGTGATGCAGCATGAAGCGTAGAAATATCGTCCTCGCAGTAATTGCCGTGGTGCTCGTGCTTGGTATGAGCGTTGGCACCGCATGGTCGTACTTCACGGACACCACCTATGCAGAAGGCTCTGTGACCTTGAGCGTAGAGCCAACCACGACCATTACCGAGGAAAACGGTCCTGGTACTAAGACCATTCGCATTCAGAATACCAGCCAGGTGGCACCTGTGTGGGTACGTGCCCGCGTGTATGCCGCAAAGGAGCTGGGGGCAAATGCGCAGGGCACCAACTGGGCAGGCCAGATCGAGGATTGGTACCAGTATGGAGCACCAGTTGATCCCGGCGCGCAGACCGAGCCGCTAAACGTGTCGTTCACGCTCAAGCGTGGTTACGACGAGGTTGAAAACCAAAATGGCGCACACGATGGCGACGAGCAGAACATCGTGGTCATATACGAGTGCGTACCTGTTAGCTACGATGCGAGCGGCAACCCGCTGCCCGCCAACTGGAACTAGAACGGAGGGACACCATGAAAAACTTTATGCGTTCCCCCAAGGCAACCATAGTACTCTTTGCACTTGCGGCAGTCCTTTTGGTCTTTGGCGGAATAAACGCCATCCAGGCTGCGCCCCGCATTGAGTCCGCTGACTATCGTGCGCAGGTACAGCTCACGAACATCAACGTTGCCGTTACGGAAAACGGAAACGTGGTAGAGGGTGACGGAGCCCTTCTAACCAATCTTGCAAAGAGCGGCGAGTTTAAGATCGGCCAAACGTTCAAGGACGAACTTGCCGTACGCAACACCAAGCACCCCAGCAGCACCAACGATGGTGAGGGCATCGATGAGTACGTTCGCGTGAGCGTGTATCGCTACTGGACGGACGGCAATGGCAAGGCCGTAAACCTCAAGCCCGACTACATTAAGCTCAACTTCCTTACGGACAACGGCTGGACCATCGACGAAGCCGCTTCCACGCCCGAGCGCACCGTTCTGTACTACAAGGACGTTGTGCCAGTGGGTGGCGACACAAAGCCCTTTGCCGATTCGGTTACCATCGACAGCGCAGTTGCCACGGCAGTAAGCAACGGTAACTACGACTACAACAACGTTCAGTTCCACGTAAAGGTTACAGCAGACGCCGTACAGACCCATAACGGTGACGAGGCCATGACCAGTGCCTGGGGCCGTACGAACAGGTAGGGGGGATTAGGCGATGAAACGAGTAATTAGCGCAATCGTTGGCCTCGTATTGATGCTCGCCTTGCCCACCGTGGCATTTGCAGATCATATTGAGGGTAGCACTGGCTGGTTTGTGGAATACAACAGTGCCGGCAGTCTGGAAGACAACTACACGCAGCGTTCGTGGGCAGACAACATAAGCAAGCTGCAGCCTGGCGACGACATAACCCTTTCGGTGGAGATTCGTCAGTCCAACGACACTCCGGCCGACTGGTACCTTAGCAACGCAGTCCTTAAGTCCCTTGAGGACGGCGACGCAAGTGGCAGTGCCTATGGCTACAAGCTGTCCTACGAAGGTCCCAGCAACTCCCGTACCCTGTACGAGAGTCAGAGCGTTGGCGGAAAGGGATCCGCAGATGGCCTGGCCGAGGCAACCAACGCAATGGACGATTACTTCTATCTGGGCACGCTCTCCAAGGGCCAGACTGCAAAGGTTATACTCAACGTGTCGCTGGATGGCGAGACCGAAGGCAATGCCTACTTCGACACGCTCGCGCGGCTGAGCCTCAAGTTTGCCGTCGAACCCAACGTTAACCCCGAGAACAACTACGTAAACAAGACGGAAGAAAAGCAGGAAGTAAAGCAGGGCGAGCAGCAGAGCGTTGTTAATCGCACGGTGTCTGCCAACAGGCAAAACCTCGCAAAGACGGGTGACCGTACGTCCATGTTCCCTCTGTACCTGCTCATTGCGGCTGTAGGCATCATTTGCCTGGCAATTGCCATCCGCCGCATGCGTAACAACAAGAACGAGGACAACAACGAAGAGGGAGGCGCGCGATGAAAAGACATCTTTCCATAGCGGCGGCACTTGGCACACTGCTTGCAGTAGCATTTACTGCCCTCTTGGTGGCCACGCCCGCGCTGGCGGATAACTACCAGTACACCGTACGCGTATTCCCCGGAAACCGCGGCACGCTATCGTCCGTCCCTGTTACGGTAAAGGTAGACAAGGGTGGCAGTGTAAACCTGTACGACATTGCCACGGCAAAGGTTACCGACCCAAAATATATGCAAATAGGATTCCGCAAGAGCGGTGACGACGAGCTCTTGGGCAACGGTGTTGTTAACGGTATTTCCGAAGATATGGACTATGTGGTTGCCTACGGCGTTGAAGCCGAAACGGTGCAGTACACCGTAAGGTTCGTAGAGTACCAAACCGGCAAAGAGCTTGCGGCCTCGCGTACCTACTACGGCAGGATTGGCGAAAAGCCCGTTGCGGCCTATGAATACATAGAGGGGTATCGCCCGCGCTACCTGGCTATAACAGGAACCCTCCGTGAAGGCGAGGAGAATGTTTGGACATTTGAGTACATTCCACTTGCTGAGGGCGAAACCATTGTTACCACTACAACGAACACCACCACTACATATGTAGAAACCCCAGCGGCCACGACCACTGTTATAGATACTGGCGCCGATACCGGCACAACGACTGCCGGTCAGACTGCGGGAACGACTGAAGGGGCAACGGAAGGCACAGCGGGAGGTGCTGCGGCTGGAACGACCGAGGGCCAAGCTGCCGCGGGAGGCGCTGCTCAGAACCCCGGTGAGGGAGCGGCACCTCAGACGCAGGAAATCCTTGACCTCGACACGCCTTTGGCAGGGCCGGATTCCCAAAACCAAAAAGGTGCGGGTATCATAATTAACGGCGAGGCACTAATGCTCACCACTCCTGCAATAGTCGCAGGCGGAGTAGTAATAGCGGCTGCCGCAGCTGGGCTTATCTTCTTCATAATCAAACTTAAGAAGGGCAAAAAGAATGACGAGGAAGAAGAGACTGCCTAAGCACCTCCCTGCGGTATTGCGTGTTTTGGGGATTGCGCTCCTTGTAATAGTAATCGGGCTCTGTGCGCCCATCACCTTACCTCGAATCGCAGGTTTCGAGATTTATGAGGTGGTGAGCGGGAGCATGGAGCCCGAGATACCCGTAGGCAGCGTTCTGTATGTTAAGCCCGTTGAGCCCAAGACGGTAAAAGAGAACGATATTATTGCCTTTAGGGAAGTCGACGACGTAGTGGCGCATCGCGTTGTAACCAACCGCACCGGAATAGGCGAGTTTGTGACCAAAGGCGATGCAAACAACGTGGAGGATCGCGATCCCATTTCCTACGACGCCGTTGTTGGTCGAGTGGAAATGCACCTGCCAGTGTTTGGTATGGCAATGGCGCTGTATTCCAGCGTAATAGGCAAGGTGTACCTGCTGCTAACTGCCGGATGCGGCCTTATGCTGTGCATGTTGGCCAACCGAATGGAAGACGAACAGGCAGCCAAGTCACAGCCTTAGAATCAAGACGTACGTGTAGATGTGCCCGTTGGGAGTATTCCCAATGGGCGCGTTGTTTTATGTTGGCAAACAACCCGGGAAGTATAAAAATCTTTTTCAGAAACGTTGATGCGCCGCCCTCGTTTGTGTATACTAAGTAATAATTGCGTGGATTCTATCAAAAATGCTAGTAAACATTGCATACAAGCAATGGATGCGGTTTGGCAAGGGTATTTCTCCAATGGGGGGACGTGAGGCACATGGGGAAGAATCGAAGAAGAATGGCAGCTAGAATGGCATGTTTTGCCATCTTTATCCTTATGGGTGTGATGCTCCGCGTTGCGCCTGCCCTCGCAGAGACGCTCGACGTCTCTGGCATAGATAGCATGTGCACCACACAGGACCAGAAGAGTTCCGTGGATATCCTTACCGTAACGGGAAATAAGGGCGATACCATATATATACGTATGAAGAAGGGCGATCAGATAATTGCCGATCACCTCGCCTTTACCTTGGACGAGACGACCGCTCAGGCAGACGAGAACAACGATATGGTTGGTGCCGTGAGCGTAGAGTTCAACACTGAGGCATTCTCGTATAACGATACCTACACCATCGAGGTGTTTGCGGACCGCAATCAGACCTCAAGCAAATACGAGGGAACCGTAAGCACGGTGTTTGCCAAATGTGGAGACCGCGAACCGGAAGCCCTCGCAGTGCGCACCATCGGATCCAAGGACAAGGATCGTCCGTTTGAGGCTCCACAGACCATGCAGGACTCCGATGGCGTTGCATACAAGCTCGCCAGCAACACTCCCGTGAACGAGAACGGAAAGCAGATCTACAAGTACGAGCTTGCACAGGACGAGCTTAAGGAGTCCGTGGACGCGCACATAACCTACCTCGATCAAGACAACCCCACTGGCACACCAATAAAGGTGGATGCCGTAACGCTTGCAAAGAACAGTACCCAGAGCGTCGACGTGCAAAGCATCGTCTCGGCAAACGACGGTACCATGTATCGTGCACTCACCCTTGCAGACAAGCTTACCGTGTCTTATCCGGGAACCACCGAGTACTCCATCCTCTGCAAGAAGCTCAGCTCCGAGTGGGGTAAGGTCGGCTCATTCTATAAGGCAAGCATCAAGTACGTCGGCACCGACGGCAAGAGCCTGGGAGTCGTGGACAACGTAATCGTAAACAAGTCGTATACCTACACGGCGCCGGATCGTCTGTACGTAGACGACAATGGAACGGTTAGGCAGTACGAGATTCAGAGCAAGGCAGACGCCGTGCTCAAGCTCAACCCTGGCGACGCCGAGGGAAGCAAGGAGTACGAGATCGTATATGTTCCCATTGCCGACAATGCCCCTCGAACCTGGACCGTGGTTGTCGAGAACGGTTCGGTGGACCCCAAAGACCCCAGGCGTGTTTTGGAGCGCAAGGACTATACGGGCGAGCCCGGCAAGACCGCAAAGCATACTACCGAGGCAAAGATAGCCAAGGACGGCGTGGATTACGTCCCCGCAGCATCCACGCTGGATTCCTACGAGCACACCTTTAGCGCGGCAACAATGGATGTCGAGCAGACCATCTACTACGTGCCCGATGGCTATGTGGCGCCCGAGGCGTATCAGCTAACGGTCAACTACGTAAACATTGCAACTGGCGAAGTCATAGATGCCCAGTCCTATACCGCATCGCCATCCATGCGTGGCGACCTAGAGATTACCAGCCCTGAATCCTTCTCCAAAAACGGTGTGGAGTGGGTAAGGCTTACGGGTCAAGAGGCGGCGCTGCGCCATGGGTTCTATTCGCCCAATCGCACGTACACTATATATTACCGCGACATCAACGACGACCTGCACGCCACCACCATTATTAGGAATACGCGCGTGGTATACGTAAACGAACAGGGCGAGACGGTGACGCGTCCTACTACCATAGTTAACAACGGTACGACCACTACGGACGAAGGCACGACGCAAACCGACGGGGGAACCACGGAAGGAACTGCCGAGGGAACCGCCGGAGGCGGTGAGGCCGCAACGGCGACTGGCGGAGCGGTGGACACCGGGCTTCAGACAGGTGCCGACCTTCGCTCAATTGACGGTCAGGACGGACAGCAGATAGTTGGCGCGGACGGCACGGATACCGCTACCACGCGCATCGAAGACGAGGAGACGCCTTTGGCGCAGTCGGCCAGCCAAAACGCCGCTGGAAAGATTGACCCCAAGATCGTTGCAATCGGTGGTGGCATAGCCGCGGCCGCAGTCGCTGCTGCGCTCGTTCTGTTCTTCGTATTCAAGCGTCGCAAGAAGAACGCAGAAGATGCAACCGACGAAGACCTCACGGCATAGTTGGTAGGGTGAGAAAAGATGAAGACACAAAGGAACAACATGAACAAGTCCCTTAGCCTACGGGAGCTGGCCCGCAGGGCGCTAGTAGTGCTCCTAACCATCTCCATGGTCTCCATGAACTCGCCGCTGGCATATGCTGCAGAGGACCTTGCTGCCTCGAACAGCGGCTCTGTTGCCGCGGAAGGCAGCAGCTCGGCGAGCGAACAGGCAAACGCGAGCAGCACGAGCGATGCGGCCAACGTACCTGCCCAGACGGAAGCGGAGCCCGTAAAACAGCAAGAGCCGAAGGCGGCCGAGCCCGAAGTTGAGGTCGTGCAGCAGACGGAGGATGCATCCGACGATATAAGTATGGAGCTTTCGTTGGATCATGCGTACATTCACTACAAGAATCAGGCCATTGCCCCGCCAACGGCAAGCATTAACCTGCCAGCAGGCAAGGGCTTCGAGTTTGCAGCGGCGGCGGACGAAGGCTATCAGATTTCCGAGGTAAAGGTGGTCGCCAACGGCGTCGATGTGCAGCTGGAGGCTGGCACCGACGGTATGTATGCAGTGGCGGGCGATCTTGTTGCAGCCGGAAACAAGCTTGTGGTAAAAGCCACTGGCGAGTCGATCAAAAGCACCAGGGGAACCGAGTCCATAGAGAACAACCGCAACAAGAAGAGCGAGTTTGAGTACGAGGACGCCACCATTAAGGTAAAGGCCACCCTTACCGATCCTGCTGCATTGCCGGCAGGTGTAGAGTTCAAGGTCACCCCCGTAACCAAGAACACCAAGGACGCCCAGGGCAACCAGCTCTACAACTACGACGCCTACATGCAGGCGCTTAACAACGATGCGCAGGCTCCCGAAGACTTTACCTACGACGAGAACAACACGCTCCTGTACGACGTGGCGTTCTTTAGCAACGGCAAAGAGGTACAGCTTGCTGATGGCTTGGTAAAGCTGGAGTTCGAGTTCAAGAGTGATCAGCTTACCAATCAACTAGCTACCAAGAGCGAGGATACGGTGGAAATCAAGCACCTTCCCTTGGTAAACAAAGCCTTGGATGGTGCCGATTCTACGGCAGCAGCAACAAACATCAACGCAAACGACGTTGTTGTAGAAAACGTAATCTCGCCAGCGGTAGATGCGCAGGACGAAAAGGCAAGTTTTGCGCTCCAAAGTCTCAGCCTTACTGCGGTAACAACTATACCTGCAAAGGCCAAAACGGTGGCGCAGCCCGAAAGCAAGTTTACGATTAGCTTCACCGGTAGCCAAGACGTCAAGTCGCAGCTCGGCGGCAAGAAGCTCTTTGTAATGGCCCAACAAAATGGTCAGTACTGGATGTCAGAGCCATTGGCGGGTGACGAAGTTACCAGCCTCACCATACAGAAGTTCTTTGCACAGTGGGGCGTATACAGCAACGGTGGGGCAACCAACTATTCCGTGGATGCGGATGTAGACCTTTCGCTTGTTATCTCCAATGATGCGCAGCCTAATATGTGGAACCTTGGCCAAACGTATGCTGATGGCGACCTAATCGGTGCGGCGCAAGTGTCAATAGAAGATGTAACGCTTGGAGCAAATGTTTCATTTAAGGAAGCGCCTAAGTTTGAGGTCAAAACCGATGCGGCAAACGCAAATGCACTCAACGGCAAATACTATGCGCTTTTGAGCATAGACAAAGACGCATGGAACAAGCGCTATGCTATGGTCGAGCTCAATGCTGGAACAGCCGAGGGCGTAAAGGTTGGCTCATTTACAAACGCGGATGGCAGCGATGCTGTGCTGTATAGCGGCAAACAGGATGTAAACATAAAGGTTGTAAAGGCAGACGGCGATTTGAGCCTCGCCGATTTGATTAATGGAACCGGTACTGAGCTCAAAAACGGCTCTGTCTACGACAGCAACCTTGTGGGCCTTTCCGTTGCTGACGGTGTGGCTACAGTTTCGTTCAAGCGTCTAAATACGAACAAGAACACGCCTTACAAGGTAACGATGTCGTTTGACAAGGGCAAAGATTCTGCCGAGAAGCTCAACAACCTTAACGACGATCCCATAACCGGCAAGTCTGCAGTACTGGTACAGCTCATTTCGAAGCAAAGTGGTAGCGAAAGGCAAACCGTTGCATGGGCGTTGCAAGAGATAGATGCATCCGATCTTAATAATGATGCATATTGGGAAAAGAGCTTCGACACGTTCAACGTATGCGATGCAAACGGAAACGTTGTTAATGGTCAGACTATTGCATACAATCCTGAAGACTTTGACGTTGCCGTGCGCTATTATCATCGCGAGGATGATAGCGCAAGCTTTGCTGGCAGTTCGTATAACCAGGCAGTGAATGACGCAGTGTCGTGGGTGTATGGATATCAATTTAAGAGCAATACGCAAAACAGCGCCAAAACACAATCAGACTTGGTGCAGTACAAGTCGTATGAAAATACCTATAAGGTACAGCTCAACATAACACCACTTGGGCTTGCTGGAAACAAGCAGTACTACCTGCTCCTGGAAGTTCCTCACGAGACCACTGGCACTGCATACGCGCTCAATAAGATTGATCCTAGCAAGGAATCGCAGACGTTCGATATTGCTTGGAAGAATGCGGATGGAACGTCGCGCGATGGCGAGCGCTTTAGTTCAAGCGAAGATGTGAGCTTCCACATTGTTGTTTCGACCAACGGTTCGCTCTCTGTGCAGGATGCGGTCAACAAGCGTGGCTGTACCGTGTACGAGCAGAAGAAGCTCGTTGACGGCCAGCAATACTTCCTAGCGTACGTAACGCGTAATACAAAAAAGAACGATGAAAACAAGACAGCCGTCTACACTGATATTCTCAATTTGCAGAAGCCCACAGCCACGGCAGACTACAACTACCTCTCCATTCTCGGGGATGCGGTGCTCTATGGCATTACCGCCGAGGATTATTATCAAAAGGACGACCTAGAGTCCAACTTTGCCGCAAACCATTTTAAGACCTCTGGTAGCCCAATAGGAAACGACCTTGCGAGCGCCAGCGGAAACATAGTTATTGCAAATTACGAGTCCAACAACCCAATGAAGATAAAGGCAGAGCTGGGCAATCTAACGAATCGCCTCGTTACTATTTATGTTAACGAGGATGCTCCGCAGAAGATAGTGGACGTCCAAGAGCCGTTTATCGAGATTATTAGACAGCCGGGCGAGTCTATTTCTAACACCATTGTTAATCCGATGCTCCGACATGCAGAAACGTCTTCTGCATACTTGGCGGCTCAAGAGCCAACCTTTATTCCAAGCGAATGGATAAAGTTCGGTGACGCGGCATGTGAGATTGATACATATGACTATCCCGAGAATGCGACTATTTACCTCGATGGAGATGCGCTCCTGGATGCGTTGAGCCAGCCGGCTGGTGGTAAAGGACTCAAGATCACAAAGCGGCCAGGACAGACGTACGTGCTTAACTTTGACGAAGCGCAGTCTGTGAACATTCATAAGTTCGCGGTAAGGTATTCAAGGGATTCCAGCTATCAGGACACCGAGACAAATGCAATGGTGGGGCGAGAGGATGCCAAGAACGATTGGATAAGCGACCTTTCCGAGCACATGGTCTTCAACTTTATTGCACCAAAAGAGATAGAGCTCAACGTCCCCGCGGGCGTGTTCCTTATGCCAAACAAAGACTCAAAGACGTATATTAAATCGCCGCCGGCAGGCTGGATTGTTAGCAGTGGTTACGTAGAAAACACTGCAGAGTTCCATAGCACATACAACAAGCTTCCTGACGTGAGCAAGATTACGCTAAACCTCGAGAAATCGGTTGACGGCGCAATCCCGAGCGACGATCAGGCGTATAGGTTCACAATCGACCGCTACCAAGATGGGCAGTGGAAACGAGTCGATAC
The DNA here is from genome assembly GCA_902793465.1 of uncultured Coriobacteriaceae bacterium. Taxonomy (GTDB): domain Bacteria; phylum Actinomycetota; class Coriobacteriia; order Coriobacteriales; family Atopobiaceae; genus RUG440. The sequence goes on from CADBDT010000010.1 coordinate 135,629, forward strand.
TGTCCAAAATCGCAATGCTTCGATTTCCAAGACAATCGAATACGGCGAACACCTTAAGGACGGTTGGAACGTATATCGCATCAAGGAGGAAAACAACAGCGCAGAGTTCTTTGCGGCGGTTCGTTATTACCAAATAAACGCAGGCAATGGTGATACTTTTAGCGTTGCGACCCTACCTGTGTATTACACCGCATTTAGTTCTGGTCAGTTTGATCCGAATTCCGTTATGCTCAAGGGCTTTAGCGAGGCAAACCGCGCAGCCAGACCCGTTTTCATAAACCGCACGCAGACAAAGACGCTTCGCATAAAGAAACAGGCAACTGCACAGCCTGAAAACAACAAAAATGATGAGTACGCATTTACCATCAAGCTTCAGGACAACGATGGAAATGCCGTTGTGGGTAATCTGCCCGCCACAATTGGCGCAACGACTACCAGACTCGTAAAGTTTGTAGATGACAACAGCGGTTTTGGAGTGGCTACCGTTACTCTAAAAGCCGGCGAAGAGATTGTTATCTCCAAGATACCCGATGGCGCTACGTACTCGGTTACAGAGGCGGATCCCGCAACCGGGCAAAACTGGAAGAAGGTATCCCAGAGCAATACCGAAGGCCAAATTAACGATCAGAACGCTGGTCCTGTTGCTGAGTTCGTTAACACGTATAACGAGGATGTTCAAAGCGGTGGCCTAAAGATCACCAAGAAGGTTCAGGTTGGTCGCAAGGACATCACGAACGGTCAGTACGACGGCACCTACGTGTTTACCATCAAGGATGCTCAGGGCAACCCCGCACGCGACATAAACGGAAACGATGTTAGCGCACAGAGCATCAAGATCGTTAACGGACAGAGCAGCTCCGTGGTCGTAGGCGATCTCAAGCCTGGGCAGTACACAATCCATGAGGAAGATCCCCAAAACGGAACAAAGCTCATTACCGGCAACGAGCAGGGCAACATTACCGTTACGGTAGAAAACGGCAAGACGGGCGATGCGAGTCCCGTAGCTGAGTTCATAAACAACGCGCCCAATACGGTAGACCATACCGTTGAGGTCGAGAAGTATGTTGAGGGAGTTGCTCCAGCAGCAGACGCTGAGTTCACCTTTACGCTTACGCCCACGAGCGACGATGCAAAGAACTCCGCAAAGGTAGACAAGAACACCGCACAGACCGTTACGGTTGTTGGTGCGGGGACCGCAGCATTCGAAAAGATTACGTATAAGAGTGAGGGTTCGTACGTATACAAGGTTGCAGAGACGACTGGCGCGCTCCCCGGATACGCATACGACAAGACCGAGTACGAGGTAACGGTTACCGTTGAGCGCAACCAGTACAACGAGCTGGAGAAGTCGGTTGTTCGCAAGCGCGTCAAGAACATTGAGGGACACGAAACCAATACGGTTGTAGGACCTGAATTTAGCCTCTCGTTTAAGAACACGTATTCGCGCAGCAATGGCTCCGTAACGCTCGGCGGTACCAAGGAGTTGCAGAACAAGACCCTTGAGGCCGGTAAGTTCTCGTTCACGCTCACCGAGGTGGCAGACGCACAGGGCACCCCTCTGCAGGGCAATGCATACACCGAAACCGTTACCAACGGCGAAGGCGGCGTGTTCTCGTTTGCCAGCATCGATTACACTGAGCCGGGTACCCATTACTATCAGATTGCCGAGCAATACGCCGGAGAGACAAAGGATGGCGTAACTTACGACAACAGGGATCCGTATGTTGTAACCGTAACAGTTGTGGATGCAGGCGGCCAGCTTGTTGCAACTGCAGACAAGCAGCCCAACAACATCGTGTTTACAAATAGCTACGACACGCAAAAGGGAACCGCCACTCTTGGCGGCGTAAAGCACTGGAACAAGACCCTGCAGGGCAACGACTTCGAGTTCACTCTTACCGAGGTTGCCGACGCAAACGGCACGCCGCTTGAGGGCAACGCATATACCCAGACGGTAAAGAATGCCGCCAACGGAAACTTTACGTTCGCAACCATCGAATACGACAAAGCTGGAGTCCATTACTACAAGATCGTAGAGAAGGATGGCGGCCAGAAGAAGAATGGCACCACGTACGACAACAGACAATACATTGTGACCGTAGACGTAACTGACAACGGCTCAGGCAGTCTTGTCGCAAACGTAAATAGGCCCAACTCCGAAAACGTGTTCGCAAACACCTATTCCGCCGAGGGAGACGTGACCATAGACGGCGTCAAGACCTTGGAGGGAAAGAGCCTCGAGGCCGAGCAGTTCTCCTTCACCATAACCGAGGTGGCAGACCAAAGCG